>CAYUBQ010000029.1:0-47369 GCA_964443135.1 uncultured Desulfobacterales bacterium
ATCGTAAATTTTTCCCAAAGCGTGTCGTGGACGATCCAGGTCGACGAGGGGATGTACTTTGAGATGCCCTTCAGACCCGAAGACTCGGGAACTTTTCTAACTCCCTGTTCTGAGTTGAAGCAGGGCAAGCTGGTCGGCCGCGAGACCTTGCAGGGCCGCAGCGTCGAGAAGTGGCATTGCGAGGGTTGGGACGGCAAAAAAGATACGGTCTGGTTCGATGACCGGCTCAAGACAACCGTGCGGAACGAGGGAGCTGAGGGGAATGTTTTCGAACTGCGCAATATCAAGGAAGGCGAGCTTTCCAAAGACCTTTTTCAACTCCCGGCGGGGTATATGAAGATCGTCGTCCCCGGCTCATAGAGTCAACAATGCCCTCCGCATCCGGGGAACGGATTCCAATCTCCAGTGTCGGGTTTCGCAATAGTATCGTTCAAATGGTTCGGCATGGCGGTCTGAGCGGTATACACGAAAGCGTCCTGCGACAAGTGATCCGGGAAGAACTCGAAAGGGTGAGCCCGCATTAGGGTTCTCCCCTAATCAGCCGACCAGTAAAAGCGACCTCGAAGCCTGAGGTGGATCGACAATCTCCACGGATAGATTGGGCAGGGTGGGGAGAGGGGAGGAAGGACTTCCTCTGACACAAGCCGATTCTACCTCCGGGGTTTCTCATCCAACACCTCTCGGACCTTCACAGCCAACCCGTAAACAGTGAACGGCTTCTGGATAAAGTGAACCCCCTCGTCGAGCACCCCGCGATGCGCGATCACGTTGCCGGTGTACCCCGACATGTAGAGGACCTTGAGAGAGGGTCCCATTGCCAAGGCTTCCTCGTAAAGCTCCTTGCCGTTCATCCCGGGAAGAACCACATCGCTCAGCAGCAGGTGCACCGGTCCGTCGTGTCCTCCCAGGATTTCCCAATGCTTCGCCACCGTCTTTCGCATCGAGAACCCGATATCCATTACGGCCCAACACGGATTTGGCCAGACGGCGCACCGGGTCGTTGTCTTCCACCAGCAGAATGGTCTCGGAGCCCTTCAGGTCCTGGGTTGCCTCCGGGCAGGCTTTCTCTTCGGCTTCCGATTTCTCGGCCACGGGCAGGTAGATTTTGAATGTCGTTCCCCTGCCCGGCTCCGAGCAAACCCAGATATTGCCGCCGTGCTGCTTGACGATTCCGTACACCGTGGAGAGGCCGAGCCCGGTCCCCTGCTCGCCTTTGGTGGAGAAAAACGGCTCGAAGATGTGCTCCCGGGTGACTTCATCCATCCCTTGGCCCGAGTCGCTGATCGCCAGCATGGCGTGCCTGCCCGGTTCTGCGCTTTGATGGCTTTTGGTGTACTCTTCGTCCAAGTACACATTCGAAGTTTCAATGGTCAGCTGGCCACCCTCGGGCATGGCATCGGCCGCGTTGACCGCCAGGTTCATGATGACCTGCTCGATCTGACCGATGTCCGCCAGGATTAAACGTGCTCTTGAGAAAGCCGGGGTGGAGAAGAGAAGACTTTACGAGACCCGACACACGTTCGCCCCCCTGATGTTGGATGCCGGGGAATTGCCGGGTTGGGTTCAGAAGATGATGGGGCATGAGACCCTTCAGATGATCCACGACCGGTATGACTCCTACATCAAGAACTACCAACGGAATGACGGGAGTGCCTTCATGGAGAAGGTCTACCAGCCCCTGGACGGGGAGAAGGGCGGACCTTCAGGGGAAAAGGAGGCCCAAAAGAGGCCCAGGACGAAAACAGGGGACGGGCCCGAAGGCCAATCCCCTGTAATCATTGCCTTTTATTGCCTTATGAGTGGTGCCGAAGGCGGGACTTGAACCCGCACGGGCTTTCGCCCACTACCCCCTCAAGATAGCGTGTCTACCAGGTTCCACCACTTCGGCACAGTGTCGCTCCCTAGTCCCCCGGGGCCGGCGCCGCCGGGGGGGGCTGCCCGCCGGTCTGGGGGGCCGGCGCCTGCTGCTCCGTCGGAGCAACGCCCTCCATGATCGAGGTGGAGGTGCCCTGCCCGAAGAGAAAGGCGAGTCCCAGGGAGGTCAGCATGAACACGATGGCCGCGGCCGCCGTGATCTTGGAGAGAAACGTCGTGGCCCCGGTGCTTCCGAAGACGGTCTGGCTGGAGCCGCCGAAGGCGGCGCCCATGCTGGCGCCCTTACCCCGCTGGAGAAGCACGATCAGGATCAGGGCGAGGCACACGGTGATGTGGATGATGGTCAGTACGAGTCTCATGGCGTATCCGTCCGATTCGAGCAGCCGTTCGTTTTGCAAACCTTGATCATAGCATGCAGGCTTGGATTTGCAACCGTTTTTTAACCACCGTCCTGGAACCGGACGATGGGAACGAAGGTCTCGGCCTTCAGGCTGGCCCCGCCGACGAGGGCCCCGTCGATGTCGGGCCGGGCCATGAGCTCGCGCACGTTCTCCGGCTTCACGCTGCCGCCGTAGAGGATGCGGAGCAGGCCGGCCGTCCCGGGGTTGAAGGTCTCCTCGATCCACGTCCGGATGAACCGGTGCAGTTCCTGGGCCTGATCGGGCGTGGCGGTCCGGCCGGTGCCGATGGCCCAGACGGGCTCGTAGGCGAGGATGGTGCTGTAAGGGAGCTTGCCGTCGTCGATGAAGTTGGCCAGCGATCCCTGGAGCTGGTTCCGGATCACGTCGTGGGTCCGGTCGGCCTCCCGCTCCTCCAGGGTCTCCCCGATGCAGACGATGGGGATCAGGCCCATCAGGTCGGCGGCCAGGGCCTTTCGGTTGACCGTTTCGTTGCCCTCGCCGAACAGGGTCCTCCGCTCCGAGTGTCCGAGGATGACGTGGGTGCAGCCCGCCTCCAGGAGCATTCTCGGGGAGATCTCCCCGGTGTAGGCGCCGCTGGCCTCCCAGTGCATATTCTGACCGGCCATCATGATGCGGGTTCCCTGGGCGGCCTTTCGTACGGCGTGGAGGCTCGTGAAGGGGGGCGCCACCATCACCTCGACGCTTTCGAGGTCCGCCGTGTGCTCGCCCAGCGCCTGGACGAGGGCGGTGGCCTCGTCCACCTTCAGGTTCATCTTCCAGTTGCCCGCCATGAGCGGTTTGCGCTCATCCATGTCGACCTCGCTCTCGCCGTGATGTTGTTTCCCGCGATTCAGTTCCCGGCCACGTACCGGGCCAGATCGACCATTCGGTTGGAGTACCCGAACTCGTTGTCGTACCAGCAGATCACCTTGACCATGTCCTCCACCGCCATGGTGCTCAGCGCATCCACGGTGGAGGAGACGGTCGTGCCGTTGTAGTCGATGGAGACCAGGGGCTCCTCGGAGTAGGCGAGGATCCCTTTCATGGGGCCGTCGGCGGCGGCCGCGAGCGCCCGGTTCACCTCCTCCACCGGGGCCGGCTTGACGAGCTGGGCCACGAGGTCCACGACGGACACGTTGGGCGTGGGCACGCGGATCGCCATACCGTTCAGCTTTCCCTCGAGCTGGGGGAGCACCAGGGCCACGGCCTTGGCCGCGCCCGTGGTGGTGGGAATCATGGAGAGGGCGGCCGCCCTCGCCCGCCGGAGGTCCTTGTGCGGAAAGTCCAGGAGCCTCTGGTCCCCGGTGTAGGCGTGGGTCGTGGTCATGAGCCCTTTCTGGATCCCGAAGTGATCGAGCAGGACCTTGCAGGGCGGCGCCAGGCAGTTGGTGGTGCAGGAGGCGTTCGACAGCACGTGGTGCTTTTCCGGGTTGTAGTCGTTCTCGTTCACGCCCATGACGATGGTGACGTCCGGATCGGGAGAGGGGGCGGAGATGATCACCTTCCCGGCCCCGCCCTCCAGATGCCCCGCCGCCATCTCCCGGGTCCGAAACAGCCCGGTGCACTCGAGAACGATCTCCGCGCCGGCATCCCGCCACGGGATCCGGGCCGGATCCCTCTCGACGAACAGCTTGATCTCCTTGCCGTTCACGCGGATGGCGCCCTCGCTGCTCGAGACGTCCGCATCCAGCACCCCCTGGCTCGAGTCGTACTTGAGCAGGTGGGCCAGGGTCCCGGCATCCGTGAGATCGTTGACGGCCACGAACTCGATATCGTCTCGTGCGAAACCCGCACGGAAGACCATGCGCCCGATCCGCCCAAAGCCGTTGATCGCGACTTTCACCGACATGATCAAACCTCCCTCGAACAGTGTGTGGTCATCCGAACAGGCGTGGTGTGCGGTATGTCCCGGGCGGCCACCCGCATCAAGACGGCGTCTTCGCCGGTGTCCCGGTAGTATCGCGCTCTGCGTCCGACCTCCTGAAAACCGAGCTTGTTGTAGAGACGCCGGGCGGGCCGGTTGGAAACCCTCACCTCCAGGGACACCCCGGCCATTGCGTCGGCCCATGCCGTCTTCAAAGCCTGATCGAGCAGCATCCCGCCCAGGCCCTGTCGCCTTCTCCGGGGATGGACGGCCACGTTCTGGATCCGGAGGTCCGATCCGGAGACGCTGCAGCAGATGTAGCCCCAGAGGCGTCCTTCCTCGGCATACCCCCAGATCCTCGAGGCCGGGTTCCGGATCTCCTCGCAGAAGGCCATGGCGCTCCAGGGAGTCCGGAAGGAAAGGGCCTCGATCTCGAGGATTCGAGCCAGGTGGGAGCCGGCGTTCCCCGGGGTGATCCTCGAGACCCCTTTCACCATCCCGCCTCCAGAAGCTTGCCTGCAAGAGAGATTCCCGCCTTTCCGGCGGCCTGGGCCTTTTCGGCCAGCTTGGTCAGGCTCATCCCGGAACGGTTCTGGTGGATGAAGATGATCATGGGCAGGTTGACGCCGGTCAGCACCTCCACCCGGTCCTTGGCCAGAAAGGAGAGACTCAGGTTCGACGGGGTCCCCCCGAACATGTCCGTGAGAATCAGCACGCCGTCACCCGCGTCGATCTGCGCGATCTTCGCCTCGATGGCTTTCCGCGTTTCCTCGCTGTTGGAGGTGTCCGCAATGGCCACTGAACCCGACGACTCGATGCGGCCTACGATGAACTCGGCCGCCTTGAGGAACTCCTCTCCGAGGCCGAGGTGGGTGACTACGAGTATGCCGATCATGCCCTGACATGCCTTTCTTCAGCCCGCGTGCGCCGGACCGGCAGGGTGGCGGGACCGGCGCAAGAGGCTTTCTTCGCGTCTGCTGCCTAGAACTCCTCGTCGTACTGGGCGATCTTCCGGTAGATCTCCTCCTCGGAGCCGGCCTCCATCAAGGCTTTGCGAAAGGCGCTGTTCTTCAGAATCCTGGCGATGGTCGCAAGCACCTTGAGGTGAACGTTCGCCGAGTTCTCGGGCGCGACCAGGAGGAAGAAGAGGTGTGCGGGTTGGCCGTCCATGGAGTCGAAATCCAGTCCGCTCCGGCTCCGGCCGAAGGATACGAGAGGCTGGGAGATGCCGTGGTATTTCCCGTGAGGGATGGCCACGCCGTCCCCGATGCCCGTGCTGCCCAAACGTTCCCGCTCGAGGAGGACCTTGACGAGGGTGTGCTTGTCGATGGAGGGTTCGTGGTTGATCACGGCCGTCACGAGCTCCTCCAGAACGCCCTTCTTGTCCCTGGCATTCAAGTCGGTGATGATATTGGACTCATCGAGTAGTTCTGAAAGCTTCATTCCGCTCATCTTCACCGCGAGTCATCGGTTCGCGGACGATCGATCCCTGGCCGGGACAGGCGTTCGAACCGCAGGGGCCCATTCGCTCCTGCAGGCATTCCGCTGCAACGTCAGTTGGACGGCTCGATGAGGCCCAGACGGCCGTCCGAACGCTTGTAGAGGACGTTGATCTCCTTGGATCGCGGGTTCCGGAACACGTACACGTCCCGCTGGGACATGGAGAGCTGCATGGCCGCCTCTTCCGGGTGCATGGGCATGGCCACCCGCCTCTCCACCTCGATGGGGAGGCCTTCCTCTTCCCCCGCGCTCATGGATTCCTCTTCCTCCGCCTCCTCCGAACCCGCCGGCGCCTCCTCCGGAATGCCGCCGTCCTTGATGCTGTCCGAGCTTCTCCGCGTTCGAATCTTGCTGAGGTACTTCTTGACCTGCTTCTCGATCTTGTCCATCACCTGGTCGATGGCCGAGTACATGTCCTCGGTCTCCTCGACCCCCTTGATGCGGGTGCCGTCGAGGCTCAAGGTGACGTCCGCCGTGTGCCGGAACTTCTCGATGGAAAGCACGATGTGGGCTTCGCTGACGGTGTCCAGGTACTTGTCGATCTTGGAAACCTTTTCTACGGCATAGTCGCGCACGCTCTCAATCGGATCCATGTGCCTGAATGTCACCGTAATGTCCATGCCTTATCCCTCCTGGAAAAAAGGGGTGTCTAACAGAAAACCCGGGAAAAGTCAAACCGGAGGGGCTCACAAGAGGCCCTCAACAGCGGATCCGCCGCCAGGGTTTCAAAAGGTTGGTTGCAGTGCCCCCTCAGTAGAGCTGCCTTCGTCTCCGCGAAGGCAGGATGCCCATGGTCTCCCGATACTTCGCAACGGTTCTCCGCGCCACGTTGATGCTGTCGGTCTTCAGGATCTCCGCCACCTCCTGATCACTATAAGGCTTTTTTCTGTTCTCGCCCTTGATGATGTCCCGAATTCGCTGTTTCACGCTCTCCGACGCCACGGTCCCCCCGTCGGGCCCGCTGATGGCGCTGTTGAAAAAGTACTTGAGCTCGTACACCCCCTGGGGTGTGTGCACGTACTTGTTCGTCGTGACCCGGCTGATCGTGGACTCGTGCATCTCGATGTCCTCGGCCACGTCCCGGAGCACGAGGGGCTTGAGGAAGGCGATTCCCTTGTCGAGAAACGCGTGCTGGAAGCGGACGATGCTCTGGGTCACCCGGTAGATGGTCCGCTGGCGCTGGTGGATGCTCTTGATGAGCCAGGCGGCCGACTTCAGCTTGTCCTGGATGTACTCCTTGGTGGACTCGCCGTAGGTCCCCTTGGACATGAGGACGTCCCGGTAGAACGAGTTGATCCGAAGCTTGGGCAGGCCGTCCTCGTTCAGCACGATCTCGTACTCGTCGCCCACCTTGAAGACGTAGATGTCCGGGCTGATGTAGACGGTCTCCTCTTCGCTGAGCCTCCTACCCGGCCTGGGGTCCAGAGACGTGATCACGGAGACCGCCTCGGCCACCTCCTCCACGGTGACGCCCAGGCCCCGGGCGATGGGGTCGTAGTCCCGGTTCTCCAGCCTGTCCACGTAGTCGCGCACGATCGCCTCGGCCAGCGACTTTCTCCAGCCGTGAAAGCGGAGCTGAACGAGCAGGCACTCCCGCGTGTCCCTGGCGGCGACGCCCACGGGATCGAGTCGTTGAATGACGTCCAGAACGCCTTCCACCTCGTCCAGGCCCCTCCCGGTGGCCTCCACGATCTCCTCCACGGTGGTTTTCAGGTACCCGTCCGCATCCAGGTTCCCGATGATCTGCTCCCCGATCCCCAGCTCCTCCTCGGAGAGCCCGCTCATCTGGAGCTGCCACTCCAGGTGGGACGTCAGGTTGGGCTTCTGCGCGGTGAAGTTCTCGAAGGAGGGGTACTCGCGGCCGTCGTAGGGGGTCTCGGCCCAGCCGGTGTTGTACTCCCCGAGGTAGGCCTCCCAGTCCACGTCCTCCCGCCGGGCGTCCTCCTCCACGCTCACCTCGGGAAGGCTCTCCTCGGTCTCACCGGTCTCGGCGACCCCGGCTGCGTCGTCCCCGTCCTCGAGGGCCTGCTCCTCCAGCATGGGGTTGGTTTCCATCTCCTGGTTGATGGTCTCGAGGAGCTCCAGGCGGGACAGCTGGAGCAGCTTGATCGCCTGCTGCAGCTGGGGCGTCATGATGAGCTGTTGGCTCAGATTGAGGGACTGCTTGAGCTGAAGTGCCATGTCGTGTCGTAAGACCCTTGCCGAACCTAGAGGTTGAAGTCCCGGCCCAGGTAGACGTCCCTGGCGATCTCGCTCGCCACGATCACGTCGGGGGGCCCGAACTCGATGATCCTGCCTTCGTTGATGATGTATGCGGCATCGCACACCTTGAGGGTCTCTCTCACGTTGTGATCCGATATGATGATGCCGATGCCTCTCGCCTTGAGCTGGCGGATGATCCCGTTGATGTCCTTGAGGGCCAGGGGATCGATGCCTGCAAACGGCTCGTCCAGCAGCATGAACCGGGGCTCGGTGATCAGGGCCCGCGTGATCTCCAGCCTTCTCCTCTCCCCCCCGGAGAGGTCCGACGCCTTCTGATCCGCCAGGTGCGCGATGTTGAGTTCTCCCAGCAGGCGCCCGGCCCGCTCGCGAATCTCCCGGCGGGGGATGTTCAACCCCTCCAGGATGGCCAGGAGGTTCTCCCGGACCGTGAGCTTCTGGAACACCGAGGGCTCCTGGGCCAGGTAGTTGACGCCCTTACGGGCCCGGATGTACATGGGCTCGCGGGTGATCTCCTCACCGTCCAGGAGCACCCGGCCCGCGTCCGGGCGGGTGAGACCGATCATCATGTAGAAGGTCGTCGTCTTCCCGGCCCCGTTGGGGCCCAGCAGGCCCACGATCTCGCTCCGGTGGATGGTCATGTCGATCCGGTCCACGGCCCGCTTCCCGCGGTACATCTTGACCAGCCCCTTCGCCTCCAGGATTTCCCGTGTGTCCGCGACCAAGGAGCCCCTACCTCTTCCGGCTGCCCGGGAAGATGACCGCGCGGACCCGATCCGACCCGGCGCTCTCGACGATGCTTCTCTTTTCCCCGATGAAAAAGGTGATCCGGGCCCCCTCCACGAAATCCTCCCCCTGCTTCACCACGGGGTTGCCCGTGAGGATGACCTTGTCCTCCTTCTGGTAGTAGACGGCCTTGTCCGCCATGGCCTCCCCGCCGTCGGAGCGCAGGATCTTCACGTCGCCGGTGGCGACCACCCGGTCCACGCGCACGTCCTCGGGGCCCTCGGTCTTGCCGGAGGTTTCCCCCAGGTAGTAGAGGTGCATCTTCCGGCACTGAATGGTGAAGGTGCTCTTCCGGGCGTCCACGTTCCCCGTGAAGATCACCGTCTGGTTCTTGTTGTCGATCTCCAGGGTCTCGGATCGAACCACCAGGGGATCGTCCCCCCCTTTGATCACTTGGGCCGGGTCCGTCTCTGCCGGCGCGGGGGCCGGAATCAACAGACCCGCCAGGATGAGAACAGCGGCGAGAATCCGCATCGATGTCCTTTCTCGTCACGGACCGGGATCTCCGTCCGGGTTCCAGTTCGGTTCGGGGTCACGTCAGGATCTCGCGATCCATGGAGGTCGTCACCCCGGAGGTCATCTTCAGGTACTCTTTCTCCAGGTTGAAGTAGAGCCCCTTGCCGGAGACCGTGAATAACGGTCCGTCAATGCGCACGGGCTCGTTCGTGGTCAGGAGACCCAGCTCGTGGTTGTACAGCAGGTGGTCCGCGAAGATCCGGTACCCGTTGGCGGAAAACCCCTGGAGGTCCCCCTGGAGGTTGATCTCGCCGGTGGCCCTGTTGAAGTCGCCCCGCTTTCCCTCGAGCTCCAGGGAGGGGCGGTCCTCCGGGAACAGCTTCAGCTTGAAGGACCGGAACGAGAAATAGGTCCGGTCCGGAGAGAACTTCACCTGCTCGGCGTCCAGGACCCACTGCATGCCCTCGTCGGGGTCGTCCTGAGTGTAGTGGATGTCGCTCAGCGTGATCCCGTCCTCCAGGTCGGCCTCCGTGACGATGGGCCGGCGCACGAGCTCTTTCTCCGCCTCGGACCGGATGAGGTAGAACCCCACGACCGCGGCCAGGATGCCGATGCCCAGAAGGGGCCAGTATCGGGTGACGAGTCTCTTCATTGATGCTTTTGCAATAAGTATACCGAAGGCTCTCCGGCGCGTAAAGGATTTTTCCCGCTAGGGCCAGAGGCCCCTGGCCGCGAGGAGGAGCTCACAGACCTCGCGGACCGCGCCGCGCCCCCCGCGCCGCTTCGTGATCAGGGCGGCGGCGTCGCGCACCTCGACGGCCGCGTCCGCCACCGCCACAGGCAGGCCGGCCCGCTCCAGCAGCGGCAGGTCCGGGAGGTCGTCCCCCACGCAGCAGACCGCCGCCGGCTCCAGGTTCCGTCTTCGGAGAAGCTCGTCCAGGAGCGGCGCCTTGCTTCCCACCCCCTGGCGCACCTCGGCGATGCCGAGCTCCCGGGCCCGGCGCTCCACGGCCTCGGAGGACCGGCCCGTGACGATCGCCACCTCGATCCCCGCATCCAGGACCCGCTTGATCCCGTAGCCGTCCCTGACGTCGAACACCTTGGTCTCCTCACCGCGGCCGTTCAGGTAGATGCGGCCGTCGGTCATCACGCCGTCCACGTCCAGGACGAGGAGCCGGATCCGCGCTGCCGTGTCTTCCAGGGTCAAGGGCCTCTCCGATCGATCCGAACCGAAAAACGACGCATTCGCAAAACCCTGCTCACGCGCCGCTGGAAACGCTATAACCTGTCGATATTTCTAGGGCAGATCTCGAGGCCTGAGGCTTTTTGCGACTCCATCAATATTCCCGCCTGCGCGGGATTGTGCCTCTAGAGCCGGGCATGGCGCCTGGATCCTCCGGTCCGGACGAAAACGGAACCGGCCCGGATCACGACGAGACGTCCGCCCCTCCCGTTCGTACGATTCCGTGGATCTCCTTCAAGAGCGCCAGGACGGACCGCAGCTCCGCCAGGGGGAGGGCGTTGGGACCGTCGCAGAGGGCCTCTCCGGGTTCCGGATGGACCTCCAGGAACACGCCGTCCGCCCCTGCGGCCACCGCCGCGCGGGCCAGGGCCCCGGCATACTCCCGCTGGCCGCCCGAGCTCCCGCCGGCCGCCCCCGGCAGCTGCACGCTGTGGGTGGCGTCGAAGACCACCGGGTACCCGAAGGACTGCATGACGGGGATCGCCCGGATGTCCACCACCAGGTTGTTGTACCCGAAGGAGGCGCCCCGCTCCGTGATCAGCACGTTCCGATTCCCGCCGGCGGTCACCTTCCGCACCGCCTGCTCCATGTCCCAGGGGGCCAGGAACTGCCCTTTCTTCAGGTTCACGGGAAGGCCGGTTGCGGCCGCGGCCACGAGGAGGTCGGTCTGCCGGCAGAGAAACGCCGGGATTTGAAGGACGTCCAGCACCTCGGCCGCCCTGCCGGCCTCCTGTGCGGTGTGAACGTCGGAGAGCAGGGCCAGACCGGTCCGCTCCCGGACCTTTCGAAGGGTTTCCAGCCCCGCCTCGAGGCCCGGGCCCCGGTAGGAATCGAGCGAGGTCCGGTTGGCCTTGTCGTAGGAGGCCTTGAACACGATCGGTATCTCCATGGCGTCCGCGGTCTCGCGCAGGAAGTCCGCCACCCGGAAGGTGGTCTCCTCGCTCTCGATGACGCACGGGCCCGCAATGACGAAAAACGGGCCGTCCGTCCCGAGCGTCCAATGGCCGATCTCTACCGGGTGGCGTTCCATGGTCTCCTCGCCGCCCTCGAGGCCGGACAGGCCCAGGGCACGGCCTATGCTTATTCGAAGGCCGGGGAGAAGTCAAGGACTCTACGGAAGCGGCTTGGGCGGCTTCAACCCCCTCTCAGGACAAACTTTTTCTTGTGTTGTCCGGAGATCGACTCTATCATGTCGGGCCATTGACGGATTCGCGGAAACCGCTCACCCGCCGCCGGGAACGATGTGCCGATGGAGACTGCCGAGGCGGACCCCCTGGCCTCGGGCCTCTCGCGACTCCGTCGGCCACTCAGCACGTGGAGGATACTGCCATGCCGAAGAAGACATCCAAGACCATCCAGGAGATCAACCGGAAGATCCGGTCCGGAAGGGTGGTCGTGGTCACGGCGGACGAGATGGGAAGGGTCGTCCGCTCCAAGGGTCCGGAAAAGGCCTTCCGGGAGGTGGACGTGGTCACCACCGGGACCTTCGCGCCCATGTGCTCCTCGGGGGTGTTCGTGAACTTCGGTCCGGCCAAGCCCGCCATCAAGGCCGGGAGAATCCTGCTGAACGGCGTGCCCGCCTACGGGGGGCTCGCCGCGGTGGACCTCTACCTGGGGGCCACCGAGCCCGCCGAGGACGACCCGCTCAACCACATTCACCCGGGCCAGTTCAAGTACGGCGGCGGCCACGTGATCGGCGATCTCGTCGCGGGGCGCAAGGTGAAGCTCCAGGCGACGGGCTACGGCACGGACTGCTACCCCAACCGGGAGCTCGAGAAACGCATCACCCTGGAGGAGCTGCCGTACGCGGTCATGGTGAACCCGCGCAACGCCTACCAGAACTACAACTGCGCCATCAACCTCTCCAAGAAGACGATCTACACCTACATGGGGGTGCTCAAGCCCCGGGGGGCCAACGCCAACTACTCCACCTCGGGCTGTCTGAGCCCGCTCTTCAACGACCCCCGGTACCGGACCATCGGCACGGGCACGCGGATCTTTCTCGGCGGCGCCCAGGGGTTCGTGACCGGGCCGGGCACCCAGCACAACCCGCGGGCCCCCAGGGGGGACAACGGCGTGCCCCTGTCTCCGGCGGGGACCCTCATGGTCACCGGCGATCTCAAGAAGATGGATCCCCGCTGGGTGATCGGGGTCAGCATGGTCGGCTACGGCTGCTCCCTGGCGCTCGGACTCGGCATCCCCATCCCCGTCCTGGATCCGGAGATGGCCCGCTGCACCGGGGTGATGGACGAGGATCTGTTCACCCAGGTGGTCGACTACAGCCACGACTACCCCAGGGGGGAGGCCGAGTGCCTGGCACGGGTGAGCTACGCGGACCTGATGAGCGGCTCCATCCGGTTCGAAGGACAGGACGTGGCCACGGTCCCCCTATCCTCGAGGACCCGCGCCCTGGAGATCGCCGGGGCGCTCAAGACGTGGATCGAGCAGGGCACGTTTCTCCTGGGCGAACCGCAGGAACCCCTGCCCGCCGACTAACTCCCCCGGCCGACGGATCCCCGGCCGGAGCCGGCGAAAACCAGCTCCCGCCCGTGGCGTGGGCGTGAAAAGCAGCGCATGATGGATGGAAAGATCAGAATCGCCCTGTCCGGGAACCCGAACGCAGGAAAAACCACCGCGTTCAACGCCATCACCGGCGCCCGCCAGCACATCGCCAACTATCCGGGTGTCACCGTCGAGAAGAAGGTGGGTCGCGTCCGTCACCGCGGCCGGGAGATCGAGGTGGTGGATCTCCCCGGCACCTACTCCCTCACGGCCTACTCCCTGGAAGAGATCGTGGCGAGGGACTACCTGGTCAACGAAAAGCCGGACGTGGTGGTGGACATCGTGGACGCGTCCAACCTGGACCGGAACCTCTACCTGACCTTCCAGTTTCGGGAGCTGGGCGTCCCGCTCATCCTCGCACTCAACATGGTGGACGTGGCCGAGTCGCGCGGCCTGTCCATCGACATCTCCGTCCTCTCCGAGCTCCTCCAGGTGCCGGTGGTCCCCACGGTCGCCCGGGTCAAGCGCGGGATCGACGATCTCCTGGACCGGGTCGTGGAGCTCGCCGAACAGGCTCCGGCCTGGAGCCCCGTTCTGATCTCCTACGGCAACGACATCGATCGAAGCCTCGACGAGCTGGAGGCCGTGATCCAACGCGGAAACATACACGGGGACACCTACGCGCCCCGCTGGCTGGCCCTCAAGTGCCTGGAGCGGGACGAACAGATCATGGGCCTCATCGCCAAGGACCCGGAGCTGAGCGAGGAGGCCACCGCCATATGCCGCCGGGTCTCCAAGCACACCCTGGACACCCTGGAGGAGGACCCGGAAGGCATCATTGCGGATCACCGCTACGGACACATCGCCGGGATCACGAGAAAAGCGGTCAGCAGCCGGATCGAGTCCCGCCTGAACGTCTCGGACCGGATCGACCGGGTCCTGACCAACCGGCTCCTCGGGCCCCTCACCATGATGGGAATCCTCTACGCCATCTACGAGTTCACCTTCTGGGCCAGCGAGTCTCCGGTGCAGTGGGTGGAGGCCTTTTTCGGCTGGATCAAGTCGGGGATCTCCGCCGTTCTGCCGGCCGGCCCGCTGGAGTCTCTGGTGGTCTCCGGCGTCATCGACGGCGTGGGGGGCGTGCTCGGGTTCGTGCCCCTGATCATGTTTCTCTTCTTCGCCATCTCCATCATGGAGGACTCCGGCTACCTGGCCCGGGTGGCCTACATGCTCGACCGGGTGCTCCGCTGGTTCGGGCTGCACGGGAACTCCGTGATCGCCCTGCTCGTCAGCGGAGGCATCTCCGGCGGCTGCGCCGTTCCCGGGGTCCTCTCGACACGGACGTTGAGGGACCCCAAGGAGCGGATCGCCACGCTCCTGGTGGTGCCCTTCATGAACTGCGGGGCCAAGCTTCCGCTGTTCGGTCTCCTGATCGCGGCCTTCTTTCAGGAAGGCGAGGCGCAGATGCTGTTTCTCTTCACGCTGATCTCCTGGTTCTTCGCCCTGTTCGCGGCCAAGCTCATCCGCGCGACCGTGCTCCGCGGGCCCAAGACCCCGTTTGTCATGGAGCTCCCGCCCTACCGCGCCCCCACCATGAAAGGGCTCCTGATCCACACCTGGGAGCGGACCTGGCAGTACATCAAGAAGGCCGGGACCGTGATCCTGGGCATCTCCATCCTCATCTGGGCCATGATGACCTACCCCGGGCTGCCGGAGGAGCGGGAGCAACAGTTCAACGCCCGGGAGGACCGGATCCGCACGACCTTCCTCTCGCAGCCCGCGGTTCGTCCCCTGGTGCCGGACGCCCTGGCCCTCGAACGCCTGCGCGACCTTGTCATGGACCTCCGAGGCGCCTCCGAGACCGAGCAACGAAGGGACCTCTCGCAGGTGGAGGACAAGGGGCTCGCCGAGGCGGTCCGGAGAATCGTCCTGTCTCCGTCCCCGGTGGAGGGCGAGGGAGAACCGGTCCGCACTGCCTACGCGACCTTTCGAGACCGGATGCGCGAGCTGGAGCGGATCCGCAGCCGGGAGCGGCTGCTCGCCACGGCGGCCGGTTCCATCGGCCGCGCCCTCGAGACCGTCACGGCCCCCCTGGGGTTCGACTACAAGGTGAACATCGCCCTGGTCGGCGGGTTCGCCGCCAAGGAGGTGATCGTCTCCACCCTGGGCACGGCCTACTCCCTCGGCGAGGCCCCCTCCCCGGAGCAGGGGTCCCTGTCCGGGCGATTGAGAAACGACCCGGCCTGGAACCCGCTGCGCGCCTTCGCCCTGGTGCTCTTCACCATGCTCTACGTGCCCTGCTTCGTGACCGTGGTGAGCATCCGCCGGGAAAGCTCGTGGAAATGGGCCGCCTTTTCCATCGGGTTCAACCTCGTCGTGGCTTACGCCGTGACCCTCGTCGTGTACCAGGCCGGGCTGTACCTGGGAATCGGCATATGAGGCCGGTTCCGCTGCAACCTCACCGTTCGAGGACCCTCTCGGGAAAAGAAAGGATGCATGTGGGAGTCCGGTACGCACGGATTTCGACAAAGCCCTGATTGACGCATTCGCAAAAAACCGCTCACGCGCCGCTGGGGACGATATCACCTGTTGAAACCCCAGGGGCGGATCTCGAGGATTCGGGCTCTTTACGACTCCATCTTGATTGACATGCAGTAGAGGGCTGCAATATAATCGAACGGACATGGAGGAGGAGCTTTCCGTTCTCACCTCTTCGGCAGAAAGGGGCAATGCGGCCATGGCAGTCATCACCATCTCCAGGAACTTCGGTGCCGGCGGAATCACGCTGGGCGATCGGCTGGCAAAGGATCTCGGATACCGCTTGGTGAACGACCAGCTGATCAGAGAGGTTGCGGACAGCGTGGGCGTCTCTTGCGAGCAGATCGAGTGCTTCGAGGAGCGCGGGACCTCGAAGCTCGACAGGCTGCTCAACCTGATCGTGAGCCCGAAGTTCCTGGAACGACATGCGGACAAGCATGGGTACGTCTACGAAAAGGCTTACGTGGACGAGGTCAAGTCCGTCATCGTCAATCTCTACGAGAAGGGCGACTGCGTGATCATCGGGCGGGGAGGGAACATCACCCTCCAGGGGTATCCCGGGACCGTCCACGTCCTGCTCGTGGCCGACGACGAGCATCGGCGACGGTTTCTCATGAGCAAGTACAAGATGACGGAAAGCCAGGCCGACAAAGCCATCAAGCGGGCGGACATGATCAGGAGGCGTTTCCTGGACTGCTTCGACCCGGAATCCAGCCACGACGATCCGAGACTGTACACCATTGTGCTCAACATGAACCATCTCACCATGGACAAAGCCGTTGAGATCGTGAAATCGCTGATCTATCAATAGGGACATCCGAAGGACTCTCAGCCGAACAGTTCAACCGAGACGTTGACGCTCTTGTGCTCCGGCCCCGATGAAGCCGGAACTTCCCCGCTGCTGCCGCGCTGGACCTCTCTGAACCGGACACCGCGTCCGCCCTCGAAGCGGAAACGCGGTCCGGCCCCCGGTTTGGGATTGCCTGGGTGCCCCCCCTCTTTCGGGGGAACCATGCCGGTCGAGCACCGACGCCTCTCCGAGGCCCTCGACACAAGACCCACCCGGCCCCGGGAGGAGACCGAGGGCCGAAGCGCTCGTCCGGTCCTCTTTGTCATCCTGTTCGCGTTCTGGATCGTTCTTTCCGGTCGATTCGACGCCCTTCACCTCGTCCTGGGGCTGATCTCCTGCGCCTTCGTAACCCTGTTCTCGGGCGATTTGATCCCCGAGCTCCGGGCTCGAGGTCTCGGCCGGGCCTGGCTGCGTTTCGCCTGCTACGTCCCGTGGCTCCTCGGACAGATCCTGCTCGCCAACCTCCGCATCCTCAGGATCGTGTTCCACCCCCGAATGGTGGACCTGATCGACCCCCACATCGTACGTTTTCGAAGCCCTCTGGCATCCCGGCTCTCCCTGGTCACCTTTGCCAACTCCATCACCCTGACCCCGGGCACCATCACCGTCTCGGTCAAGCGGGACGGCGACTTCAAGGTGCACGCCATCGACAGGATGTCCGGAGGCGCCCTTCCCGGGGAGATGGAAACCCGAATCAAACGGGCCTTCGGAGGCGCCTGACCATGCAGATCCTGTTCTTCGCCTGCGCCGTGTTCCTGATCGTCCTGATGCTCCTGACCTTGTACCGGGCGGCCTTCGGCCCCACCATCCTGGATCGCATGATGGGGGCCAATGCCGTGGGAAGCAAGACGGTCGTGCTGCTGGTGCTCGTCGGTTTGATCTATGAAAGAGTCGACATGTTCCTGGACATCGCCCTGGCCTATGCCCTGCTGAACTTCCTGGCGGTGCTGACGGCATCGCGATATTTCCACAAAAGACGCGGGCTTTCCGAAGAGCCCTGAAGGGCTCGCCCTCCTCGAGCCGCCTGCAGGGGGACAACCGTGCCATGAGCTGGATCGCCGCCCTTTTCCTCATCGCAGGACTGATCTTTTTCACCGGCGGATGCGTCGGCATCCTGCGCCTGCCGGATTGCTACACCCGTCTCCACGCGGCAGGGAAGCTGGACACCCTGGGCGGTCTCATGATGGTGTCCGGGCTGGCACTCTACAGCATCCTGCCGCTGACCCTGGAGTCCGTTCTCGCCGGGATCAAGCTGATGCTGATCGTGGTCTTCATTTTCCTCTCCAGCCCCACCGCCACCCATGCCATGGTGGATGCCGCGATTCGCGCCGGTCTGGAGCCGTGGAGCAAAGAGAAGTCGGGAGAGACGGCATGATCTGGCACCTGGACCTGCTCATTCTGATCCTGGTGATCCTGTGTGCGGTGGCCGTGATCTCCGTACGCGACCTCCTGGGCTGCGCCGTCCTCTTCGGTGCGTACAGCTTTCTGATGTGCCTTCTCTGGGCGGTCATGGGCGCGGTGGACGTGGCCTTCACCGAGGCCTCCGTGGGAGCGGGCGTGAGCACGGTGTTCCTGGTGGCCGCCGTCTTTCGAACCACGCGGAGGACCAAGGATTGAGGCTGGCCGGTCTGATCATTGCGGCATTCACGGGCGCGGTCCTGCTCTACAGTACCGTGGACTTCCCTGCATGGGGGGACCCGGCCTCCCCGGCCGGCACCCACGTCTCGCCGCACTACCTGGAAAGGGGCATGGAGGAGACCTCGGTTCCCAACATCGTCACCGCGGTGCTCGCCGACTACCGCAGCTTCGACACCATGTTCGAGGCCACGGTGATCTTTGCGGCGGGCGCGGTCTGCGTGATCCTCCTGCGCATCTTCGGGACCCGCACGCGGGACCGCTACTACCGGCACCTCCTGACCGGGGTCACTATCCACGTGATCGGGGACCGGGAAATCCCCAAGGAGTCCGAGGCCTTCGAACGGATCGACGCCCTGTGGGTCCCCCACGACGTCATCATCTCCACCATCAGCCGGATCCTCATCCCCTTTATTCAGCTCTTCGCGCTCTACGTCCTCGCCCACGGCCATCACAGCCCGGGAGGAGGTTTTCAGGGCGGCGTGATCCTGGGAGCCAGCGTGATTCTGATGGCCATCAGCACGAACCTGAGAGTCTCGCTGGAACGGGTGGGGGAACGGACCGTGGCCCTGCTGGCGGCTCTGGGCCTTCTGATTTATGCGGGCACCGGCGTGCTGTGCATGCTTTCGGGAGGCAACTACCTGGACTACGCCGCACTGGCCGCATGGCTTCCGGTGGACCCGGTGGCGGCCCGATCCCTGGGCATCCTGCTCGTGGAAATCGGGGTGGGTGTGACGGTCTCCGCCACCATGATCGCGATTTACAGGAACCTGGCGTCCTCGGGACGCATGGACGAGGGGCTCTAGCATGGAGGACCTGCTGCAGCTCATCGCGGCCCGGTACAACTACTGGCTGTACATCGTGCTCATGATGATCGGGTTCTACGCCATGATCGCCAAGAACAACCTGGTCAAGAAGATCGCCGGGATGAGCATCTTTCAAACGGCGATCATTCTGTTCTACATCTCCATCGGCTACAAGAAAGACGCCACCATTCCCATCCTCATGCACGCACCGGACGGCGCCCATCACGCGGTACACGCGGCGGACTATGCCAATCCCCTCCCCCATGTGCTGATGCTGACCGCCATCGTGGTATCGGTCAGCACGCTCGGCGTGGCCCTGGCCCTGGCCGTCAAGGTGTATCAGAGCTACGGGACCCTGGAGGAGGACGAGACCCGGGAGCGGATGCGGGAGGAGAACGCGACACGGGCATAGGAGACCTTGCGGCGGCATGTGAAATGCCGCCCTGCGCCCGGCCCATCGAGGGGCATTTTCACGGTCAAACCCGGAACCGGACCCCATGAGCCAACACCTGCCCGCTCTCGTCGTCGTCATCCCCCTGCTCTCAGCCATGCTGGTCAGCGGTGCGGGCTGGGTCCGGCGGCGGCTCTGCTTTCCCCTCGCCTTCCTGGGCCTGGGGATCACCCTTGCGGGCGCAGTGGATCTGCTCCTGCAGGTCATGGATTCAGGGCCGGTCCACTACCGCCTGGGAGGATGGGAGCCGCCCTGGGGCATCGGGTACGCGGTGGACGCCCTGGGTGCAATGGTCCTGGTCGTCGTCGCCGGGGTGTCCCTGGTCAACCTGGCGGCCGGGCGCCTGGACATTCGAAGGGAGCACCCGGACCGGGAAGGGGCCTTCTACACCCTGTACGTCCTTTTTGTGGCCGGGCTGATGGGCATCGTGGCGACCGGGGACCTGTTCAACCTGTACGTCCTGCTGGAGGTCACATCGCTCACCGGCTACGCCCTCATCGCCCTGGGCCGGGACCCCGCCCCCCTGGCGAGCCTGCGTTACCTCCTCCTGGGGACCATCGGAGCCAGCTTTTACCTGCTGGGAACCGGATACCTCTACATCATGACCGGATCCCTGAACATGGCGGACGTGGCCGGGATTCTCCCGGGCGTACGGAGCATTTCCGCCATACAGGTCGCTTTTCTTCTCTGCATGTCGGGGGTGTGGATCAAGATGGCGTTCTTTCCCATGCACCTCTGGCTTCCCAACGCTTACACCCATGCGCCTTCCGCATCGAGCGGACTTCTGGCTCCCCTCATGACCAAGGTCATGGTCTACGTGATGATCCGGCTCATGCTCTCCGTGTTCCCTCCGTCCTACGCCCACTCCGTGCTCGACCTCGCCACGCCCGTGGTCTGGCTGGCCACCCTTGCCATTCTTGCGGGCGCGTTCATGGCCCTGGCCCAGCGAAACATCAAGCGCATGCTCTGCTACGTCCTGATCTCGGAGATCGGCTACATGGTGGGAGGGGCGTGGCTGGGAAACCGGGCCGGCATGACCGGCGCCATGCTCCACATCCTGAACGACGCGGTCATGACGCTCTGTCTCTTCCTGGTGATCCACAACGTCGCCTTCAGAGTCCGCGGGGTCGACCTGGAGCATTTCAAGGGGCTCGCGAGGACCATGCCCTGGACCGTCGCCGCCATGGCCGCCGGCGCCTTGAGCTTCATCGGCGTCCCGCCCACCTGCGGGTTCTTCAGCAAGTGGTACCTGCTCTCCGGCGCTGTGCAGGCGGGTCAATACGGCTTTATGACGGCCCTCCTGGCAAGCAGCCTCATCAATGCGATCCTGTTCTTCCGCATCGTGGAGACCGCATACTTCGAATCGGCCCCGGGCGAAGAAGGACACGGAGGGCACGTTCCTTCCCGGGAGGCGCCCCTGGAGATGCTCGTCCCTCTCCTTGCAGCCGCCTTGGCCACGGTGATCATCGGACTGTACACCGGCGACATCGTCACATCGCTCATTGAACACGTGCTGCCGGCGGGCCTGACGTGATGGATTCCGTGATCTCCATAAAACCGCTTCTGGCCGTCCTGGTCTCGGCTGCGGCCGTGCCGCTGATCGTCCTGAGCCGATCCCCCGACCGCCGGGAGCTCTGGACCTTTGCGGCGGCCTTCGCAAAGCTCGCCCTGGTGCTCTCCATGCTGCCCGCGGTCCTGGAGGGCGGGCGGCTGATCTTCACGGTGTTCGAGCCGCTTCCGGGCATCTCCCTGGCCTTTCGGGTGGACGCCATGGGGCTCCTCTTCGCCCTGGTCTCGTCGAGCCTGTGGATCGCCACCTCGGCTTACTCCATCGGCTACATGCGGGGGCTGGACGAGCACGCCCAGACCCGATACTTCGCCTTTTTCGCCCTGGCCCTCTCAGCCACCGTGGGCGTGGCGTTCTCCGCCAACCTGCTCACCCTGTACCTCTTCTACGAGATGCTCTCCTTTGCCACCTACCCCCTGGTGACCCACCACCAGGACGAGGAGGCCCGCCGATCGGGCCGAAAGTACCTCGCCTACCTCGTGGGCGGCTCCGTGGGCCTGGTCCTCCCCGCCATGATCGTCTGCTACCTGGCGGCCGGCACCCTGGAGTTTACCGGCAACGGGTTTCTCGACGGCCGGGTCGAACCGGGAACCGCCCTGCTCCTGGTCCTCCTCTTCGTCTTCGGCCTGGCCAAGGCCGCGGTGATGCCGTTCCACGCCTGGCTTCCCGCGGCCATGGTGGCCCCCACCCCCGTCTCCGCCCTGCTCCACGCCGTGGCCGTGGTCAAGGTGGGCGCCTTTTCCATCTTCCGGGTCCTGACCGGGGTGTTCGGCGTGGAGCTCCTGGGCCGCATGGGGCTGGGCACCCTGGTGGGGGTGCTGGCCTCCATCACGGTGATCACGGCCTCGCTCATCGCCCTGTCCCAGGACGGCCTCAAACGAAGGCTGGCCTTCTCCACCATCGGCCAGCTCTCCTACATCGTGCTCGGCGTGGCGCTCCTCACTCCGTCGGGAATGTCCGGGGGCCTTCTTCACATCGCCATGCACGCCTTCGGCAAGATCACGCTGTTCTTCTGCGCCGGCGCGATCTTCGTGGCCACGGGGCTCAAGAACGTCAGCGAGATGAAAGGGCTGGGGCGGCGCATGCCCTGGACCATGGGCGCCTTTCTGGTCGGCAGCCTGAGCGTCATCGGGCTCCCCCCGGCCGGCGGGTTTCTCAGCAAGTGGTGGCTGCTCATCGGGACCCTCGAAGCGGGGCAGGTCGGCTTCCTGGTGGTCCTGCTGGTCAGCTCGCTCCTGAACGCGGCCTACTTCCTGCCCATCGTGTACAATGCCTTTTTCGCCGCTCCTTCGACGCCCTTCCCCGAGCACGCGGGCGAGGCCCCGGCCTGGTGCCTCGCCCCGATCCTGGTGGCGGCGATCTGCTCCCTGACACTGTTCTTTCACCCGGGACCGTTTGCCGATCTGGCCGGGCTTGCGGTCGCTCAGATCACAGGAGGATGACCATCGCATGGACGAACCCCGCGAAAGGCCCATCGGCGAGAAGACCGTTCTGAGCCACGCCCCCGTACCCGGCTACCGAAAGGCCTTTTATGCGGCCGTGGTCGCCGGTGTCGCTTGGCTGCTCGTGAGCTTTGCAGGAGCCCTCTGACATGAAGCGTCAACAAGGTCGGTTCGACAAACCGGAGCACCTTCGACTCTTTCTCCGCCTCTTCTTCGCCGGCCTGGGCGTGCTGCTGATCGCCGATCTCTTTGTCCACAAGCACGGGGAGTTCTACTGGGAGAACATACCGGGGTTCTTCGCAGCGTACGGGTATGTCTCCTGCGTGCTGCTCGTGCTGGTGGCCAAGGTGCTCAGACGCCTCATCCGAAGGGACGAGGACTACTATGACGATTGATCTCCCGCCCGGGCTCGTCATGGTCTGCGGGGCCGTGCTGATCCCTTTTCTGAGGGGCCGGGCCAAGTCGGCCCTTCTGCTGCTCCTGCCGCTCCTGGCCCTGGCCGCGGTCCACACGGCATCGGAAGGCACCCGATGGACGTTCTCCTTCCTGGGCCATGACCTCGCCCTGCTCCGCGTGGACCGGCTCTCCCGGGTGTTCGGGTACATCTTCAGCCTCATCGCGTTCATCGGCTTCGTCTACTCTCTCCAGGTGAAGGACGACCTCCAGCACACCGCCGCCATGGTGTATGCGGGCAGCGCCCTGGGCGTGACGTTCGCCGGCGACTTCTTCTCACTGTATGTCTTCTGGGAGTTCATGGCCCTGGCTTCGGCGTTCCTGGTCCTGGCCGGACGGACGGCGTCGGCCCGGGCGGCGGCCCTTCGCTACGTGCTGATCCACCTGGCCGGAGGGCTGGTGCTGCTGGCCGGCATTCTTCTTCACCTCTGGAAGACGGGCGGCCTGGGTGTGGACTACATCGGACTGGACGGCGCCGGGTCCTGGCTCATCTTCATCGGAATCGCAGTCAACGCGGCCATCCCGCCCCTGCACCCGTGGCTCAAGGACGCCTACCCGGAAGGGACACCCACGAGCTCGGTCTTTCTCTCCGCCTTCACGACCAAGAGCGCGGTCTACCTCATGGCCCGAGCCTATCCCGGTGCGGAGATCCTGATCTGGCTCGGGGCCGTCATGACCTTCTTCCCCATCTTCTACGCCGTGCTGGAGAACGACATCCGCGGGGTCCTGTCCTACAGCCTGATCAACCAGGTGGGGTTCATGATGTGCGGCATCGGGATCGGAACCACCCTGGCCATCAACGGCACCGTGTCCCATGCCTTCTGCCACATCCTGTACAAGGCCCTCCTCTTCATGGCTGCGGGCAGCGTGCTCCACGTCACCGGGCGCATCCGATGCACCGATCTGGGAGGGCTCTACAAGACCATGCCCCTGACCTGCATCTTCTGCATCGTGGGGGCGGCATCCATCTCCGCATTTCCCCTGTTCTCGGGATTCGTGAGCAAATCCATGATCGTGAGCGCCGCCGGCCACAACCACCTGATCATGGTCTGGCTCATGCTCCAGTTCGCCTCGGCCGGCGTGTTCCATCATGCGGGCATCAAGGTCCCGTTCTTCATGTTCTTCAGCCACGACGCCCACATCCGCGCGAAGGACCCACCCTGGAACATGCTGGCGGCCATGGGTTCGGCCGCCCTTTTGTGCGTCTTCCTGGGCGTGTACCCCGCCCCGCTGTACGCCATTCTGCCCTACCCCGTGGATTACGTCCCTTACACGGGGGCCCATGTCATCGGCCAGCTCCAGCTCCTCATGTTCGGCGCACTGGCCTTTGCTCTGCTGATCCTGTCCGGCATCTACCCGGCGGAAATGCGGGCCGTCAACCTGGACACGGACTGGTTCTACAGAAAAGGCGGGGCGGCCGTCACCCGATGGGCGGACCGGGCCCTCAACCGCCTCAACGCGGGCTCGGAAAGGGTGTTCGTGGACGGTGCGGCCACCGGTCTGGCCAGGCTCTCTGCGGACGCTCCGGCAAGGATCGTTCTCATGTTCCTGTCGGCCTTTTGGCGTCTCGCGGGAATCCGGGGCGAGGAGCTGGCCGGGAAACAGGCGGCCGCCTCACGCAACGTCCGGGACGGGATGCTTCCTGCAGGGCTCGGGGCGTTGCTGGCCGGGGTGATCCTGATATGCGCCTTTCTTCTGGCCTGATGCCACAGGACATCATCAAACCACCGACAGGAGGGAACCCATGGTCTCCTTGGAAGAACTCACCAAAATCAACCTGTTAAAAGCTCTGGAGCCCGAGATGCTGGACAAGATCCGGCCCTTTGTGGAGCTGCGCGACTTTCAGAGCCGCGAGGTCATCTTCCGGGAGGGAGACAAGGCCCTGTACTTCTACATGCTCCTGCGCGGGGGCGTGCTGCTGGAGGTGCAGGCATCCCCAACCATCCTCATCTCGCTCGGTGCGATCAAGCCGGGCTTCTCCTTCGGGTGGTCCGCCCTGCTGCCCGAGGCGTCCAACTACACCTCGCACGCCGTCTGCACCGAGGCCTCCGACGTCCTCATGATCCCGGCGGGCCGACTGGTCTCCCTGATGGAAGAGGATCACAGTCTGGGGTTCCGCATCATGGAAGGCGTGGTGCAGATTCTCAAGCGCCGGCTCGAACGCCGCACCGAGCAGTTCCTGAAGACCCTTCGGAACCACCCGGACATCAAGGAGCCGTTCTGGGAGTAGACCTCGCGTCTGAAGCGTGCGGCGGCCCCGGGCCGGCACCCTGCTCCACCTTCCTTGTGCGTGATTTCACAAAAAAACATTGAACCGGGTTCAGCATCGGTGCTATAGTCTTCGATTGCGCAAGCATCCAGAAAACCGGCACAAGCCCAGGGAGATACGGGGACCGCGTCGGACGGAGCGCGGGGTAGGTATCGGGATCCTGCGAGCGCCATGCCGATTCAGGAAGGAGGAGATCTGCCAGTGGAAGAAGAACGAGAAGTCATGGAGGTGGACGTGCTGTTCGTCGGCGGCGGGGTGGCTTCCCTCAGCGGAGCGCTGCACCTGGTGAACCTGGTCAACGCACACAACGAGAAGGTGGAAGGGGGCGGTGAGGGCGAGCCCCTCGACCCGCCCATGATCGCCGTGCTCGAAAAGGGGCCCTACGTGGGCGCCCACAGCCTCTCCGGGGCCGTGATCGACCCGTCCCCGCTCCAGGAGCTGGTCCCGGACTATCAGGAGAAAGGGGCCCCCCTGGACGCCGAGGTCCGGGAGGAGGAGGTCTGCCTCCTGACCCGAAACGGCAAGATCAAGGCGCCCTTCACGCCGCCGCCCCTGAACAACCACGGCAACTACGTGGTCACCCTGTCCAAGCTCACCGAGTGGCTGGGCGGCCTGGTGGAGGAGCAGGAAACCTACGTGTTCGCCGGGTTCGCCGGGACGGAGATCCTCTACGACGGGGACCGGGTGATCGGGGTGCGCACCGGCGACAAGGGTATCGACGCCAACGGGGAGAAGAAGGGGAACTACGAGCCGGGAATCGACCTGAAGGCCAAGGTGACCGTGTTCGGCGAGGGCCCCCGGGGAAGCCTGACCAAGTCCCTGGTCGAGCGGTTGGGCCTGGACCGGGGGAGGAACCCGACGAGCTACGTGGTCGGGGTAAAAGAACTCTGGGAGGTGCCCGAAGGACGCATCCAGCCGGGGAAGGTGTTTCACACCATGGGCTACCCCCTGAAGAGCGACACTTACGGCGGCGGGTTCGTCTACGGCATGAGCAACAACAGGGTCGCCCTCGGGCTCCTGGTGGGGCTCGATTACGCCGATCCGGCGCTGGACCCGCACATGGCCTTCCAGAGGTTCAAGGAGCATCCCGTGGTGTCCGAGATCATCCAGGACGGCACCCTGACCCAGTACGGCGCCAAGACGGCCCCCGTGGGCGGGTACTTCTCCATCCCCAAGCTCACCTTCGACGGCGGGCTGATCGTGGGAGACTCGGCCAACCTGTTCGTCAGCCAGAAGATCAAGGGCGTCCACGTGGCCATGAGATCGGGCATGCTGGCGGCCGAGACGATCCTCCAGGCCCTGCTCGCACAGGACAGCTCGGACGATCGGCTCAGCGCCTACGAGAAGAGCCTGTACGAGAGCGGGATCGGCAAGGAGCTCCACAAGGTCCGCAACTTCCACCAGGCCTTTCAGGGCGGGCTGTGGACCGCGCTCTTCAAGGCGGGGCTCCAGTACGTGCTGGGCGGACGGATCCTCAAGGATCGTCTCCCCGCCGAGCCGGACTTCACGCACCTGAAACCGATGAAGGACGTCCACGGGACCGATTCGCCGACCCCGGAGCAGACCGGGGCCGTCAAGTTCGACGGCAAGAAGACCTTCGACAAGGAGACGGACGTCTACTACTCCGGCGCGACCCACGAGGAGCAGCAGCCCGTTCACCTGAAGGTCCTCGATCTGGACACCTGCTACAACCAGTGCCTCCCTAGGTACGACGCACCCTGCCAGCGGTTCTGCCCGGCCAACGTCTACGAGATGGAGATCGACGAGGAGACCGGCAAGCCGAACCTCAAGCTGAACTTCTCGAACTGCCTGCACTGCAAGACCTGCGACGTCAAGGACCCGTTCGAGAACATCATGTGGGTTCCGCCCGAAGGGGGCGGAGGACCGAAGTACACGGCCATGTAGGCGTCCCTCGCCGGCCGGGGAGGGCGGATCGCCCACCCCGGCCGGTGCCGCTTCAATTCCTACCATCGTGGAAGGATACCCGGGGTTGACGGACCGTTCGAGGGATGGTACCAGCGAAGTGGTGAGGACGACGGATCCGGACCTGGAAGGAGAATCACGGACATGGATGCCGTAACCCCGTTCCTGGAGGTCACGGAGGCGATCAAGGAGCTCGGCGGGGAGGACCTGGAGCGCTGCATGCAGTGCGCCACCTGCACCGGCGTGTGCCCCTGGAACCTGGTCCGATACTTCTCGCCCCGGGGCATGATCCGCCTGGCCCAGTTCGGGCTCGAAGGGTTCGAGAGCGAAGACCTGTGGCGGTGCGTGACCTGCAACAACTGCGTGATCCACTGCCCGCGCGGGCTCAGGATCGTCGACATTCTGCGCGCCATGCGGATGATGATGAACGAGACCGGCTCGGTGCCGCCCTCCCTGAAGGGTCCGCTGGGAAGCGTCTCCAACCGGGGCAACCCCTGGTCCGGGGATCCCGAGGACCGGACGGCGTGGGCCGAGGGCATGGAGATCCCGTCGTTCGAGGAGGGCATGGCCCACCTCTTCTTCACCTGCTGCACCCAGGCCTACGACGCCCGTAACCAGAAGGCGGCCAGGGCGCTGGTCCGTGTGCTTCAGGCGGCCGGCGTCTCCTTCGGCATGCTCACCGAACGGGAGCAGTGCTGCGGCGACGCGGTGCGCAAGATGGGCGGGGAGGAGGTGTTCGGGAAGCTCCTCGAGAACAACATGGGGCTGTTCGAGGAGAAGGGCGTCCGCAGCATCCTCACGGCGTCTCCCCACTGCTACAATGCGTTTTCCAAGGATTACGCCGAGTTCGGGGGCAATTACCGGGTCCGCCACTACACGGAGGTTCTGGAGGAGGCCATCGACCGGGGCCGCCTGACGCCCGCGAGGGAGCTGGGGAAAACCGTCACCTATCACGACCCCTGCTACCTGGGACGGCACAACGGCATCTACGAGCCCCCCCGGCGCGTCCTCCGGGCGGTTCCCGGCCTGAACCTGGTGGAGATGGAGCGAAACCGGGAGAACAGTCTCTGCTGCGGCGGCGGGGGCGGCGGGCTCTGGAACGAGGTCCCGACGGACGAGCGGTTCGCCGCGCTCCGGGTCCGGGAGGCGCTGGAAACCGGCGCCGAGCTGCTGGCCGCGGCCTGCCCCTACTGCATCATCATGTTCGAGGACGCCGTCAAGACCCTGGGGAAGGAAGAGGAGCTTCGGGTGGTCGACGTCGCCGAGCTGGTCCGTGACTCCCTGGAAGAAGAGTGACATGGAAGATCGAATCGGGTTTTACGTCTGCCACTGCGGCTCGAACATCGCCGGCAAGGTGCGGGTGGAGGAGGTCCGGGACTACATCGCCGGCGAGTCCGGCGTGGCGGTCTCCCGGGACAACCTGTTCATGTGCTCCGACCCCGGCCAGGAGATGATCGAGACGGACATCCGGGAGCAGGGGCTGAACCGCGTGGTGGTGGCCTCCTGCTCGCCCCGCATGCACGAGCGCACCTTCCGCGCCGCCTGCCAGCGGGCGGGCCTCAACCCCTACGAGGCCTTTCACATGGTCTGCATCCGGGAGCACTGCTCCTGGGTCACCGAGGACGAGAACGAGGCCACCAGGAAGGCCATCGACCTCTGCCGGGCGGGGATCCACCGGGTGCCCCTCCAGTACCCCCTGGACGCCAAGGTGGTCCCGGTCAACCCGAACGTCCTGGTGGTGGGCGGCGGCATCGCCGGCATGCAGGCGGCGCTGGACGTGGCGAGCGCGGGGTTCAAGGCCACCGTGGTGGAGCGCCGGCCCACCATCGGCGGGCACATGCTCCAGTACGACAAGACCTTTCCCACCCTGGACTGCGCCTCGTGCATCGGCACGCCCAAGATGGTCTCCGTGGGGCAGAACCCGAACATCGACCTCCTCACCTACAGCGAGGTGGAGGCGGTGGACGGTTACGTGGGCAACTTCCGCGTGCGGGTGCGCAAGAAGGCCCGGTACGTGAGCACCGACAGCTGCACGGGCTGCGGCGAGTGCGCCGAGGTCTGCCCCGTGACCCGGCCGAACGAGTGGGACGAGGGCCTCAAGGAACGTAAGGCCGTCTACCGCTCCTTTCCCCAGGCCGTGCCCATCACCTTTGCCATCGAGAAGAAGGACCGGGCCCCCTGCGTCCTGGCCTGCCCGGCCGGTATCAACGTGCAGGGCTACGTCCAGCTCATCGGACAGGGCCGGTACGAGGACGCGGTGCGGCTGATCATGGAGCGGCTCCCGCTTCCCGGCGTCCTGGGCCGCGTCTGCCCCCACCCCTGCGAGGCGCAGTGCCGCCGGGCCGAGGTGGATCAGCCCGTCTCCATCTGCCGGCTCAAGCGCGCGGCCGCGGATCTCGTGGACCTCCAGGCCCTCCCCAGGCCCGAGATCGAGGAGCGGGACCAGGGCGTGGCCGTGATCGGCTCCGGCCCGGCCGGGCTGAGCGCCGCCTACTACCTGCGCCTGAACGGCTACCGGGTCACCCTCTTCGAGGCGCTTCCCGCCCTCGGGGGCATGCTCCGGGCGGGCATCCCGGACTACCGGCTCCCGCCGGACGTGCTGGACCGGGAGATCGA
Source organism: uncultured Desulfobacterales bacterium (assembly GCA_964443135.1). Classification (GTDB taxonomy): domain Bacteria; phylum Desulfobacterota; class DSM-4660; order Desulfatiglandales; family HGW-15; genus JAIPEI01. Next base: position 29,398 of record CAYUBQ010000029.1, read on the forward strand.
CCACATCCTGGGTCTGGGCGTCGAGGCCCGCACCGGGGCCCGCCTGGGCAGGGAGTTCACCCTCTCCGACCTGAAGGACCAGGGCTTCGACGCGGTCTTCCTGGGCACCGGGGCGCACCTCGGCACGAAGCTCCGCATCCCGGGCGAGGACGAGCTGGACGGGGTGGTGGACGCCGTGGATTTCCTGCGGGAGGTCAACCTGGGCCGGGGCGGCGCGCCCGGCCGCCGGGCGGTGGTGATCGGCGGGGGCAACGTGGCCGTGGACGCGGCGCGGACCGCCCTCCGCATGGGGTGCGAGGAGGTCCGGATCGTCTACCGCCGCACTCGGGAGGAGATGCCCGCCTACGAGGAGGAGATCGAGGAGGCCCTGGCCGAGGGGATCGAGATCCACTACCTGACGGCCCCGGTCCGCATCCAGGGGGAGAACGGGCGGGTCACCGGGTTCGACTGCATCCGGACCGAGCTGGGGGAGCCGGACGCGAGCGGGCGCAGGCGGCCGGTGCCGGTGGAGAGCTCGGAGTTCACCATCCCCTGCGACGCGGTGATTCCGGCCGTGGGCCAGCGGCCCGACGTCTCCTGGGTCCGGGAAGAAGACGCCCTCCCCCTCACCCGCTGGGGCACCTTCGAGGTCCACCCCGACACCCTGCAGACCGGCCTGGACGGCGTCTTTGCAGCCGGAGACGCGGTGACCGGACCGGCCACGGTGGTCGAGGCGGTGGCCGCGGGACGCAGGGCGGCCGACGCCATGCACGCCTACCTGCAGGGCGGTGACCTTTCCTCCTGGGAGCCGATCCCGGCGGTTCCCGAGCAGACCGGGGAATGGGCCGAGATCCCCGAGGGGACGGCCCCCGAGGGCCGGGCCGAGGACGAGCTCCTGCCCGTGGAGGGCCGGGCCGCCTCCTTCGACGAGGTGAGCCGCGGACTCGCCGAGGACGAGGCGCGCCGGGAGGCCCTTCGGTGCCTCAACTGCGGCGTCTGCTCCGAGTGCATGGCCTGCGTGGAGGCCTGCAAGGTGGGCGCCATCGACCACCAGGCCAGGGACGAGGTGGTGGAGCTCGAGGTGGGGAGCATCGTGCTCGCCACCGGCTTCAACCTGCTCGACCCCACGCCCATGACCCAGTTCGGCTACGGCCGGTACCCCAACGTCTTCACCAGCCTGGAGTTCGAGCGGCTCACCAACGCCACCGGTCCCACCACGGGCGAGATCCTGGTCCGGGACGCGGAAGGCCGCTTCGACCGCCCGCCGGAGAGCGTGGCCATCCTCCACTGCATCGGTAGCCGGGACGTGAACTACCACGAGTACTGCAGCCGCGTCTGCTGCATGTACGCCCTGAAGTACGCCCACCTGATCAAGGACCGGGTGGGGGAGCAGACCGCCGTCTACAACTTCTACATCGACATGCGCTGCTTCGGAAAGGGCTACGAGGAGTTCATGAACCGCGTCCAGGGCGAAGGCGTCAAGCTGGTCCGGGGCAAGGCGGCCCGGGTCACGGACAAGGCCGAGGACCCGGAGGAGGAGGGAAAGCTCATCGTGCTCGCCGAGGACACCATCCTCGGGAAGATGATGCGCATCCCGGTGGACATGGTCCTCCTCTGCCCGGCCATGGAGCCCCGGGAGGACGCCCTGGAGACGGCCCGGATGTTCGGCCTGAGCCTGGGGCGCGACGGCTTCTTCCTGGAGGAGCACCCCAAGCTCGAGCCGGTCTCCACGCCCAGCGCCGGGGTGTTCGTGGCCGGGGCCTGCCAGGGTCCCAAGGACATCCCGGACACCGTGGCCCAGGCCAAGGGGGCGGCCAGCGAGGCCATCAGCCTCTCCGCCTTCGGCAAGGTGGAGGTGAGCCCCCTGACCTCCTTCATCGACCCGGACCTCTGCTCCGGCTGCCAGACGTGCCGTGAGCTCTGCGCCTACTCGGCCATCGAGTTCGACGCCCGGCTGGGGGTGAGCGTGGTGAACGAGGCCAAGTGCAAGGGCTGCGGCAGCTGTGCGGCCCACTGCCCCAGCGGCGCCGCCAAGGTCAGCCACTTCACCGACCGGCAGGTGTTCGCGGAGATCGAGGGGTTGATGGCCTGAGAGGCGGTGAAAGGTGTCGGTGAGGGGTGAGGGGGAGACAAGAGGTGAGGGGTGTCGGTGAGGGGTGAGGGGTGAGGGAAAAGCAGAACCGAAAACCAAGAGATCGATCAACACCTTGGAAAAATGTCGATACCGTCTAGGGAGCAGGACATGAGCGACCAGGAACCGATCATCGTGGCGTTCGTCTGCAACTGGTGTACCTTCACCGCTGCGGACCTGGCCGGGACCTCCCGGCAGAAGTACCCGCCCAACGTGCGGCTGATCCGCATGATGTGCAGCGGCATGGTGGACCCCAAGTACGTGCTCAAGGCTTTCTTCGAGGGGGCCGACGGCGTGCTCATCGGCGGCTGCCACCCGGGGGACTGCCACTACATCAACGGCAACTACAAGGCCCGGCGCCGCGTCGCCCTCATGAAGGCGGTCCTCGCTCAGTACGGCCTCCAGGAGGACCGGCTCTGGCTGCGATGGATCGGGGCGAGCGAGGGGAACGTCTTCGCAGAAACCATTCGGGAGATGACGGAGAAGGTCAAGGCGCTCGGCCCCACGGAGCTCGAGAAGGAGCTGGTCGCGTGACCGCTCCCGGCGGGTGACGTCCTTCGGAGCGGCGCCGGCGGAACGGGGCGGCCCCTTTTCATGGAGGTTTGGTGAACGATGACGAACTGCGCGAAGCTGCCCGTCGAGTCGGGAGACGTCAATGAAGCGCTGAGGGGGTTCTTCTCCGGACTGCTGGAGCAGGACGTGGTCCAGGCCGTGTTCCTGCCCATGCGCCAGCCCGACGGGGTCATGGTGATGCACACCCTGGTGCGGGACCCGGAGCACCTCGAGGGTCTGGATCCGCTGGCCCCGGTGACGGCCACGAGCGCCGCCCGGCTCCTGAGCGCTCTCACCTTCAAGCAGCCGGGGTACCGGATCGCGGCGTTCCTCCGCCCCTGCGACTACCGGGCCTACGTGGAGCTCGTGAAGCTGAAGCAGGCCGACCGGGAGCAGATCCTCGTGATCACCGCGGACTGCGCGGGCCGACTGGAACCGAAGGAGTTCCTGGAGCTGGCCTCGGAGGCCGGGGATCGCACCGCCACGGCCTTTCACGAGCGTTCCGCCCGGGGCGACGACACCCTTCCGCTGGTCCGGGCGTGCCGGGTCTGCGAGCACCCGTTCCACGAAGGCGCGGACATCGGGCTGCGCATCTTCGGCGCGGATCCGGCGAGCGGTCTGGTGCTGTGCGGCCAGACCGACGCCGGGGCCGGGGCCCTGGATGCCCTCGGCCTGGAGGAGGCCGAGGAGCCGGAAGGCCGCACCCAGGCCCTCCGGGACACGATCGCCCGGCGGATCGAAGAGCGGGACGTCATGATGAAGGAGTACGGCGACAAGAGCTCGTCCTTCTCGGCGCTCCGGGACGTCCTCAAGACCTGCATCAACTGCTACAACTGCCGGGCGGCCTGCCCGGTCTGCTACTGCCGGGAGTGCGTGTTTCTCACGGACACCTTCCGGCACGACCCGGAGCAGTACTACCGCTGGGCCGGGAAGCGGGGGCAGGTCAAGCTGCCCACGGACACGGCCTTCTTTCACATCACGCGAATGCTCCACATGAGCACCCTCTGCGTGGGCTGCGGCCAGTGCTCCACGGCCTGCCCCATGGACCTGCCGGTCATGGAGCTCTTCCGCACGGCGGCCGGGCGCACCCAGCCCTGCTTCGAGTACGAACCCGGGCGCAGCCCGGACGAACCGCTGCCGCTCTCGGTGTTCGAGGACCGGGAGTTTCTGGACCTGACCGCGGAGTAGGGGACAGGAGACCCTATGGCTGAACAGAACCCGGGCGCGGTCCTGGTGATCGGGGCCGGCGTCGGCGGAATCAAGGCGTCGATCGACCTGGCCGAACGAGGCTGCCGGGTGATCCTGGCCGAGTCCTCGCCGGCCCTGGGAGGCATCCTCTCCCAGCTCGACTACCAGTTCCCCAACAACCACTGCGGCCTCTGCCGGATGCTCCCCGCCTGGGACCGGGACGCGGCCTCGGACTACTGCATGCGCAAGGGGCTGTTCCACGAGAACATCCGCATCCTGCCCATGACCGAGCTGGCCGGCCTCGAGGGGGAGGCGGGCCGGTTCGAGGCCGTCCTGCGCACCCGCCCCCGGGGCGTGGACCCGGGACGCTGCATCGGCTGCGGGCGGTGCGAGGAAGCGTGCCCGGTGGAGGTGGCGGACGGGTTCAACGAGGGACTGGCCGCCCGCAAGGCGATCCACCGGGAGGTCCCCCACAACGTCCCCTTCTCCTACGTGATCGACTTCGAGGCCTGCACCCGGTGCGGGGAGTGCGTGACGGCCTGTCCCACCGAGGCCGTCTCCCTCGAGGGGGAGGAGACCGAGGCCGTTCACGAGATCGGCGCCGTGGTCCTGTCCCCCGGGTGCGGGCTCTACGACCCGGGGCCTCCGGACGCGTACAACTACAACGCGCTTCCCGACGTGGTCACGAGTCTGGAGCTGGAGCGGATCCTGAGCGGGTCCGGCCCCACCTCCGGGAGGCTCCTCAGACCTTCGACGGGCGAGCCCGTCCGGAGCGCGGCCTGGATCCAGTGCGTGGGGTCCAGGAACGCCAGGCGCGGTCAGGACTTCTGCTCCTCCATCTGCTGCATGTTCGCCCTCAAGGAAACCCTGCTCGTCAAGGAGCGCTCGCCCGACACGGAGACCGCCGTGTTCTACATGGACATGCGGGCTTACGGAAAAGAGGGGTACCGATACCAGCTCCAGGCCGAGGCCGCCGGGACGGAGCTGATCCAGTGCCGGGTCCACTCGGTGGAGACCGGACCGGACGACCGTCTCTATCTCAAGCACTACGTGGAGGAGGAGGGTGTGGTCCGGGAGCGGGCCTTCGACCTGGTGGTGCTCTCCACCGGGCAGGCGGGCACGCCCGAGATGCGGAGGCTCGCCGAGGTGTGCGGCGTGGAGCTGAACGGGTGCGGGTTCGCACCGGGCCGGGGCTTCGACCCCACGGCCACGAACCGCCCCGGGGTCTTCTGGTGCGGGTCGGCCACAGGGCTGAAGGAGATCAGCGAAACCGTCCTCCAGGCCGAGGCGGCCGCCGCCGGTGCGGCGGCCCGGGCCGGCGTGCCCTCCGAACCGGCGGAACCCGAAACCCCGGCGGCGAGGGACGTCTCCCGGGAGCTCCCCAGGGTGGGAGTGCTGCTCTGCCGGTGCATGGACGGGCAGCAGGGGGACCTCCCCTGGGACGAGATCCGACAGGACCTCGAGTCCCGTCCGGACGTGGCGCGCGTCCTGGAAGGAGACCGCCTCTGCCGGTCCGAGGGGCTGTCCGAGGCCGCCGCGCAGCTGGCCGGGGAACACCTGAACCGCCTGGTGGTGGGCGCCTGCGCCCCCTACGTCTATGACCGCCGGCTGCGCAGGCTCGGCCGGGACCTGAGCCTCGCAGAGGATCTGGTGGAGGTGGTGGACCTGAGGGGCGCGGGGCTCGGGACCGGGGAGCCCGACGAAAAGCGCCGCCTGGCGGGATCCTCCGTGACCTCGGCCGTGCTCAAGCAGAAGCACCGCGAGTTTCCGGGGACGGCAGCGGTCCCCTCGATCCGGAACGTGGTGATCGTGGGCGGGGGCCTGGCCGGCATGACCGCGGCCCTGACCGCGGCGGACGGCGGCCTGGGCGTCGACCTTCTGGAGCGTGGGGACCGGCTGGGCGGGGAGTCCCGGCACAGAAAATACACCTTGGACGGCCTGGATCCCGCCGCCCTCCTCCGGGACCTGGAGGAGCGGGTCCGCTCCCACGAGCGCATCGAGGTGCGCACGGGCGCGGAGCTCGCCGGCCTGAGCGGCGAGCCGGGCCGCTTCGTCGCCCGGGTTCGAACCGGGGACGGGGAGGAGCCCCTGTCCTGCGGTGCGGTGATCCTGGCCACCGGGGCCCGGGAGGCGGAAACGGAGGAGTACGGGTCGGGTCGGAGCGACCGCATCCTCCGCCAGGGGGAGCTGGAGGAGCGGCTTGCGGCCGGAGAGCTTTCGGCGGAAGAGCTCGGCCGGGTGGTCATGGTCCAGTGCGCCGGATCCCGGGACCCGGAAGGACGTGCCTACTGCAGCCGGATCTGCTGCGCGGCCGCCCTCAAGAACGCCGCCAGGATCCTGGAGATCCTTCCCGATGCGGACATCTACGTGCTCTACCGGGACCTCATGAGCTACGGGTTCATGGAGTCCCGCTACCGGGAGCTCCGGGAGCAGGGGGTCCAGTTCATCGCCTACCGGCCCGAGAGACGGCCGGAGGTGGAGGTGGAGGAAGGCGGGAGGGTCAGGGTCCGTTTCCAGGAGCCGGTCCTGGGAAGGCCGGTGGACGTGCACCCCGACCTGCTGGTCCTGAGCACCGGCCTGGAACCCCGGGACAACCGTCCCCTGGCCGGTCTTCTCGGGCTCGAGCTGAACGAGGACGGCTTCTTCCGGGAGCTGGACCCCAAGTGGCGTCCGGTGGACCTCAACCGTCCCGGCGTCTTCGTATGCGGCACGGCCCACTCGCCGAGGAACATGGCCGAGACCGCGATCCAGGCCCGCGCCGCCGCCGCGAGGGCGATCAACCTCCTGGGCCGCGCGGTGCTGCCCGCGTCGCGTGCGGTGTCCGCCGTCCGCCATTCCCTGTGCGCGCTCTGCGAGGCCTGCGTCTCCGTCTGCCCGTTCGAGGCCCGGCTTCGGGACAAGGATCGGATCCGCGTCGTTCCGTCGGCCTGCCAGGGATGCGGGCTGTGCGTGGCCGCCTGCCCCAGCGGCGCGGCCTGGCTGCCCATGTTCACCGACCGGCAGGCCATGGGCATGATCGAGGGGTTGATGGACTAGAAGGTGAGAGTGAGAAGTGAGGGGTGAGGAAAGGCGGAGCTTCGCTTGCGCCGGGCACCGGGGTTATTGAGTTATTGAGGGACGTCCCCGAGAAAGGCGGTCGTTCATGATGGAAACGGAAACCATTCAGCTGGACGGCGTGGACTCCGGCTTCAAGCGCGAGCTCGCCCGCCGTCCCGAGGCCCGGCACCTCCTGGCCTGCTTCACCTGCCTGACCTGCGCTGCGAGCTGCCCGGTGGCCCAGGTGGACAGCCGCTTCAACCCCATCCGGATCATCCGCATGGCCCTGCTGGGGTTGAAAAAGGACGTGCTCGAAAGCGAGGCGCTTTGGCTCTGCTCGAGCTGCTACACCTGCCAGGAACGGTGTCCCAACGACGTGAGCATCACCGATTTCCTGACGCTTCTCAAGAACATGGCGCTCGAGGAAGGCCACGCGCCGCAGGGGATCCGGGCCCAGGAGGATCTGGTGCGCACCCACGGGCGGATCTACCCGCTGGATGACTTCGACAACAAGAAACGCCGGAAGATCGACCTGCCGCCGCTGCCCACCAGCTGCGATGTGATGGGCAAGCTGTTCGGCGAGTAGGCGCCGGTGCGGGAAGGAGACCCTTCCATGAAGACCTGTCGCGCGGGCCGGATCGTCCCGGTCGTCATGCTCCTGTTCCTTTTCCTTGCACCGCAGGGCGTCCTTGCGGATCGCGTCAGCTGGCAAGAGTTCGCCGACGGAAAGCGACAGGCCGAGACATCGGGCAAGAAGCTCATGGTCTACTTCCGCACCGACTGGTGCGGCTACTGCACGCGGATGGAAGAGACCACGTTCGGCGACGAAGAGGTGATCCGCTTTCTCGAGAAACGCTTCGTGCCGGTGAAGGTCGATGCCGAGGAGGAGCAGAAGCTCGCAGCCGCCTTCCAGGTGCGGAGCTACCCCACGAGCTGGTTCCTCACGTCCGACGGAGAGAAAATCCTCTTCCTCCCCGGGTATGCCCCGTCGGAACCCTTCCTCCACGTCCTGCGGTTCATCCACACGGACGCCCACGAGGAGATGAGCTTCGAGGAGTACCTGAAAGCGAACCAGTAACTCGTTTCCATCCAGAAAGGGTCTTTTTTGCCAATCTCATCGTCGATCAGCGAGGTTCCTTGTGCGGCGTACTCCAGTACGCCTCCGCGTCACCTCTTGATCTCCTTGATCTTGACAAAAAATCCTCCCTTCTGAATTGGAAACGCAGCAGTGCCCAAGGTTCGTTTATGGATGGGCAGTAACTCAGCGCTTCCTCGAACGGCCGTCCTGCTTCGGCAACGACAGCCCGAGCCGCTTGATTCGCCGCCAGAGGGTGCTCGGGTGGATCCCGAGGGCGGCGGCCGTGGCCGCACGGTTCCAGTGGTTCCGCTTCAGGGACTCCAGCAGGAAGTCCCGTTCCACCCTCCGCCAGGAGAGGTCCCCGGGTGTCTTGCCCGCGCCGGCCCCTTCGCCGATGCCGGTCTTTCGCCGGAAATCGTCCGGGAGGTGCTCCACCCCGATCCAGCCCCCCTTGCAGACCACCGTGGCATACTCGATGATGTTCTCCAGCTCCCGGATGTTGCCCGGGAAGTCGTGGGCCATGAGCAGGGAGACCACGTCCGGGGCCACGCCGTGAATCTCCTTCCCGTTCAAGCGGGCGCAGGTCTTCACGAAATGGTCGATCAGCAGGGGGATGTCCTCCTTTCGCTCCCGGAGCGGGGGCAGCTCCATGCGGACCACGTTGATCCGATAGAAGAGATCCTCCCGAAAGGCTCCGCTCTCCACCCTGGCCTCCAGGTCCCGGTTGGTGGCGGCCACCACGCGGACGTCGACCTTCTCCGGACGGGTCCCTCCCAGCGGTTCGTACACGTGATCCTGGAGGAACCGGAGAATCCTCACCTGGAGGGCCAGGGACAGGTCCCCGATCTCGTCCAGAAAGAGAGTTCCTCCCTGGGCCATGGCCACGCGGCCGGGCTTGTCCTTCCGGGCGTCCGTGAACGCCCCGGCCTTGTACCCGAACAGCTCCGACTCGAGCAAATTGTCCGGCAGGGCGCCGCAGTTGATGACGACGAAAGGACGGTCCTTCCTGGGGCTCAGCATGTGAATGGCCCGGGCGAACAGCTCCTTGCCCGTGCCGCTCTCCCCCCTCAGCAGCACCGTGCTGCTGCTCTCCGAAATCAGCTCGAGCATGCCGAAGAGTCGATGCATCTCCCGGTTTTTGCTGATGATGTCCTGAAAGGAGTGGCGCCCGGAGAGCTCCTTCCGGAGCGCCTCGACCACGCTGAGGTCCCGGAAGGACTCGACCCCTCCGATCACCCGGCCCGCGGCGTCCCTGAGGAGGGCCGTGGAGATGCTCACGGGGATCCGGTCGCCGCCGGCGCTGACGACGAAAATGGACTGGTTCAGCACCGGGGCGCCCGTTTCCATGGTGTGCCGGAGCGAGCAGCGGGTCTCGCAGATGCTGGCCCGGAAGACCTCCCAGCAGTGGTGCCCGATCGCCTCCTCGCTCGGGATGCCCGTGATCCGCTCCGCAGCCTTGTTGAAGGAGGTGATGCGCCAATCGGCGTCCACGGTGAACACGCCGTCCGCGATGCTGTCCAGGATGATCCTGGTTCTCTGCTCGAGGGTGTCTTCCATCGGGTTCCATGCCGTGCCTTGCCGGGCGGGACGCCACCGCCCGGGCGGTCCCCCGTGTCCGGTCATCGACCGTTCCGGGCGCGGGGCTCCCCAAGTCCCCGGAACGGTTTCGGGCGAAGCGGGCGATTCTGCCCAAACATCCATGACCGGCGTCCGGTTTCCGGTCACCCCCGCTGATGAAAACAGTTGTTTTCGTAGGGCGGGGTTTTTACACCCCGCCGTGCTTGTCGCCAACCTTGCGGCGGCATGTGAAATGCCGCCCTACGCCCGGCCCACCGGAGGATTTTCACGGTAAACAGGCTAGTGATCCCCCATTTCTCCCCGCGGGTCAAGCCCGATTTGTACCCCACCCCGCTCCGCCCCGGCCGGTTCCAGGGTACCGCCTCTCGAGGGAAACGCCCCCGGACGGGAGACGGTGTTGACTCGGGTGGGCACCTTGCTTACAATGGGCGCATTCCTGAACGCGATCGTCCTTCAACCCAAGCCTGCGGGGACGTCCGACCATGCCCCACCGAATTCTCATCGTTGACGACGACCCCGACGTGACCCTGTTCCTCTCCACGGTTCTCCGGGACACCGGGTACGCGACCGAGACCGCCCGAAACGGCGTGGAAGCCCTGGAACGGATCCGCAGCGATCCCCCCGACCTGATCCTCCTGGACCTGATGATGCCCCAGAAGAGCGGAATCAGCCTCCTCACGGACCTGGGGCAAGACAGATCCCTCAGCCGGATCCCGGTCATCATGGTGACGGGCGTGGCCGGCGAGACCGGCATCGACCTGGACTCGTTTCTTCAAAGGAGTCAGAGCACGGAAAACGGTTCCAGGCCCGCCCGCATCGACGGGTACATCGAAAAGCCGGTCGATCCAGACAGGCTGTTGACATGCGTCCGGGAGACCCTCAGCTGACCCCCGAAAAAGGTCTCGCCGTGGCCCTGGCGGGCGACGCAGCGGATTTCCCCGCCCCGCTCGAAGCGTTCTCTTCCGAGCTGGAAAGGGTGCTGGGATGGCGCCTGTCGGCCGTAGCGGCCCCCGGGGCCGGGGCGCTCGACATGCCTTCGACGCTCCGGGAGTCGATCGTGACCGCTTCCGGGGTCCGGGACCTCCTCGAGATCTCCCGGCCGGACCTGATCATCGTCGCGGCCGGGGACCCCGCTCTCCTGACCCGGACGCGGGAGCGGGTACCCGAACCCGTCGGGGTCCTGGACCTCGCAGCCGTCCGCAGCCTCCTCGGCCGGACACCCGTAATCGCACGCGAGCGCCCTTCACGCCTGCTCGACCGCCTGCCGGACCCCATCTTCATCGTCGACTCGCACTACACCATCCGGATGGCCAACCAGGCGTTCGCGGAGCTGTTCCCGGAGGGCGGGGGCCGGATCCGGGGAAGGTCCTGCCACGAGGTCCTGTACGCCCGGGAGGACCCCTGCCCGGGGCCCGACTGTCCCCTGGGAAGCGAGGACCGGGCCCGCAGGATCGTTTGCCGCCGCGACTATCGCCTCGCGGACGGCGGCGCCGGCCGGCGCTTCGAAGCCGCCTTCAGCCCCCTCCACGAGACCTCGGGCGAGCCGGACCGCTTTCTCGTGAGCATGCGCGACGTCACCGCCCGTGTGGAGCTCGAGAGCGAGCTCCAACGCTCCCGCTCCAGGTATCTCCAGCTCTTCGAGCACGCCCGGGAGGGCATCTGCCTGTTCGATGCCGACGGCCGCATCCTGGAGTCGAACACGAGCCTCTTCCACCTGCTCGGCTACCTCCGGGACGACCTGCTCGCCATGAAGGTCTCGGAGCTGGCCGAAGGGGCTTCTGCGAAGATCCTGGCGCTTCACCTGTCCGACCTTCAGATCCTGGGCGCCGTCACCGTGGACATGACCTTGATGCGAAAGAACGGGCGCGACATCCCGGTGGAGGCGGACATTGTCTGGCTTTCGGAGGAGCGCATCTTTCTTCTCATGGTGCGGGACATGACGGCCCGGAAACGGCTGGAGGAGTCGCGCAGGCTCTACTCGGAGAAGCTGAAGACGGAGGTGGAGGAGAGGACCCGGGAGCTGAGGCGCTCGCAGCAGGAAACCGTCCTTCAAAAGCAGTACGCAGAGGGCATCATCCAGGGCACCCCGGTGCCCGTGCTGGTGCTGGACCGGAACCACCGCATCACCTTCTGGAACAACGCGTGTGAGGCGCTGACCGGGTTCACCGGCGAGGAGATGATCGGAACGGACCGTCAGTGGGAGCCGTTCTACCCCGGACCCAGGCCCACGATGGCGGACCTGATTATCGAGGACGACCCGGAGGCCGTCGAACGACTGTACGGCTCCGAGAAGCTCCGAAGGCTTCCTCTGATCGACGGGGCGTGGGAGGCGGAGAGCTACTTCCCCCACATCGGGAAGGAGGGCGCGCACATCTACTGCACCGCGGCCCCCATCCGGGACGAGAACGGGGAGATCCAGGGGGCCATCGTGACCTACCAGGACGTGTCGGACCGCGTGAACATGACCCGCGAGATCGAACGCAGGGAGGCCTTTGTCCAGAACCTGGTCCACAACTCCATCGACGGGATCATCGCCACCGACCCCGACGGCGTCATCGTCATCTTCAACCGGGGGGCTTCCAGGATCCTGGGGTACGACCCGGACGAGGTCCTGGGGCGGCTCAGCCACCAGGACATTCTTTCGCGGGAGACGGGCCGCGACGTGGTGGGGGCCTTCTACGGCGAGCGGTACGGACCTCCGGGCAAGCTCCTCAACATGGAGTCCGAGCTGCTGAACCGCGAAGGCGAGGCCATTCCCGTGCGGCTGTCCGGGACCCTCCTCTACGAGGAGGGGAAGGAGGTGGGAAGCGTCGTCTTCGTCCAGGATCTGCGGGAGATCCAGCGCCTCCAGAAGGAGAAGGAGAACGCCGAGCGCATGGCGGCCGTCGGCAGGACGGTGGCGGGCCTGGCCCACTACATCAAGAACGTCCTGAACGGTCTCGAGGGTGGCGGGTACGTGATCAACTCCGCCCTCCGTCAGGAGGACGTCTCCCTCGTGGCCAAGGGCTGGAGCATGGTGGAGCGGAACATCGAGCAGATCTCCCACATCGTCACGGACATGCTCACCTACTCCACGGAACGCCAACCCCGGTACGAACCCGTGGACCCGAACGAGCTGGCCACGGAGGTGCTGGATCTCATGTCGGAGCGGGCCAAGCTGGCCAACGTCCGGCTGGAGAGCGATCCGGAACCGGATCCGGTCCCCGTTCTCATGGACCGGACCGGGATGCACCGGGCCCTTCTCAACCTGGTCAGCAACGCCATCGACGCCTGCACCCTGGAGGGCATCATGGAGAGCAACGGTCGCGTTCACCTTCGGGTCGACCGCCCCGCCGGGTGGGGGGTCCGCTTCACGGTGAGCGACAACGGGACCGGCATCCAGCAGACCACCCGGCAAAGGCTGTTCAGGGACTTCTTCACCACCAAGGGGTACAAGGGGACCGGACTGGGCCTTCCGGTGACCCGGAAGATCATCCAGGAGCACGGTGGCCGGCTCGACTTCGACACGGAGCCCGGCAGGGGCTCCACATTCACGATCCTGCTGCCGGACCTGCGGCCGTCGACGTCCCTCGAGGACCTCGCCACGGCCTAGCGTGCGATGTACTTCCGGGCGTACCGGCGGACATGGTGCCCGTCGAGCACGTGGAACTGCCGGATTCTGCGCAGCGCGACCGGGGAGAACACGCCGATGGGCAGGTAGAGGATCCGCTTTCCGAGCCTCGAGGCCAGGCTCCGGCACCAGCCGGAGGGTGGATCGGCGGCCACGTAGACCACGTTCCTCTCGAGGCTGTAGTCCAGCGCCGCCATGAGCAGGCGCTCGGGCTTGTTTCGAGCCATGTCGAAGAAGGGGTCCCTCCAGATGTCGTAAACCCGGAGCGGCGGGTAGGTGAGCATGAAACCGCCGTACTGGCAGCGGCTGATTCCCGGCCCCTCCATGACCCGGCCCGCCGGCGTGCTGTAAAAGGCCATGTCCGACTCCTGGCTGTGCTCGCCCAGCCAGGTGACGCACCAAGGGAAGGCCTCGTTTCCCTCCCGGTCGGGCGAATCCGGGTCGAACACCACCACCACGGAACCCACCCGCCCGCGCACCGGCCGCTCCTCGCGCACGTAAACCGTCCCCCGGTGCCAGTCGCGCAGCGTCTCGCGGATGTCGAGACCGTCCAGCATGGAGGCGGTGAACGGAACCACCCGCACGCTTTCCTCGGTCTTGATCTCGAGGGCCTTTTTCATCAGGCGCGCCCCGTACCCCTCGACGATCACGTCCTCCGGCGGGTAGGAGCAGATCTGGACGCCCTGGAACTCCCGTTTCCACGCTTCCCGGTCTCTCCGGGAGCCCTTCCTCCGGCCGGGAACCGGCACCAGCCGCCTGCGGAAGGTCTTGACCCGGCGGTGGAACCGGATCCGCATCTGGTCCAGAAACAGGTCCTCCCCTCGAAGGCGAAGCACGGGGATGCCGGGCGCCTCCGTCTGCCAGGGGTAGTCGCTTCCCTTTTCCCACACCTCGTAGGCGAAGTTGTCGTCCGCCGCCCCCCGGGCGGCCACCACGAGCTGGAGGAAATCCGGGGCCAGCCCTCCCGTGACCAGGGCGTAGTTCCTCGCGAACCGGTTCAGCACGCGCACCTGGGTTCGGGTCAAGCGCTCCTTGCTGTTCTTCCAGTACCCCTCCTGCGCAATCCGGATCAGCTCCTGGTGCAGCTCGAGCCGATCCAGGGTTCGTGCGGGCCCGGCGGTGCGGGCGGCCTCGTATCGAGCCGCCAGGAACGGCATCTCCGTCATGACCTCACGGCTCGACTCCTCGTGCAGGTGCGCCAGTCCCACGCCCTCCCGCCTGCGCTTCCCGATGGGCTCGGCCTGGGATCCCTCGATGTACCCGAGAACGCCGGGCAGGTGATAGAGCCCGCCCACGAAGAGGACGCGCCTGCCCTGCTTGCTCAAGCCCCTCAGGTGATAGGCCATGGCCCGCTCGCGAAGCTCGTCCCGCTCGTTCCGCTCGTTCCGCTCGTCGTGCCGGTGGATGCGGAGGTAGGCCCGGGTGTAAGCGGCATGGCCGATGCGCGCCAGCGCATAGGGGTCCGGCATGGGGGCGTGATCCAGGGGGTAGCCCTCGGTGTCCCGGTCCACGAAGAAGACGGGGAGATCCTGCGACAGGGCGAGACGCACGGCCTCCACCTGTCCGTCCGCGGGCTCGAGCAGCATGTAGACGAAGGTACCGTCCTCTTCGACGTAGTGGACCACCGACAGGTACGGCAGCCGCTCGACGCCCTCCAGGACCACTCGGCGGAGGGTGGGCGGGTACTCCACGGCCACGCAGTCCGGCCCGAACGCCTCGAACTGCCTCCGGACCTCGAGGGCGAACTCCAGGCGGTTGTGGAGGATGGGGACGAAACGCACCCCCATGCGCTCGATGTCCTCGCTAGGCTTCGTCATCCTCTTCGAGCAGAACCTGGAAGTACTCGGCCGCCGTCTCGTCCAGGATCATGGAGGCCGATTCCTTCATGCACCGGATCGCCTCGGAGCCCGATTCGCTCGAGCCGGGCGGTGCCCCGGTGGTCTTCGCGGCCAGGCGCTTGAGCGCGTACCGGGCGATGTTGATGCCGTCCCGGACGGAGTAGCGTTCCTCCGCCTCGTGGGCCGCCTGGAGAAAGTCCACCACGTACTCCAGGATCTCCTCGTCCGCAAAGGGCAGGTTCTCCTGGAGGATGAGCAGCTCCTCGTCCTGCTCGGGGAAGTCGATGTAGATCCGGGGCTGGAGCCTGGAATGGATGTACTCGGGCAGCTCGAACGTGCTGGCGTCGTCGTTCATGGTGGTGCAGAGCCGGAAATCGCGGTGGGCGCGGATCTTGACACCCGCCACCACGGACTCCACGTACCGGCGATTGTCCATGAGCGGGGCCAGGGAAGCCCAGCTCTTCTCGCTCATGCGGTTTCCCTCGTCGATCACGGCCACGCCCCCCTTGACCATGGCGGAGACGACAGGGCTGGCCATATATTTGATCTTCCCGGCGTCCGAGAGGACGGGAGTGACGATCAGGTCCTCGGGACGGGTGTCCATGGTGGCCTGGTAGAGGTAGACCGAACGGCCCAACGTCTTGCCTGCGTGGTAGGCGAGGGTGGTCTTTCCCACGCCGGGCTTGCCCACGAGCCGGGGGTTCAGCGGATAGTCGTTCCGGCCGATGACGAGCCACGAAGCCAGGACCTGGGTGATCAGATCCTCCCGCCCCACCCAGGTCATGGGGATCTCGTCCGGTTCGCTGAGCTGGAGCTCCACCCCGTCGATGGTCACCTTTTGCATACGCTGCGCCTTCCCTTCTTCCGAACCCCCGGCCGCCGTCTGCCGGGAGGGTGGGGGTCAATCTTTCCCGCTCTCCGAAACCCGGAGCTTCTCGTTCAGCCGATCCTGGATGAAGGCGGCGAGGGCCTCCATCTCGCTCCACGGGGCCGAAGGCACGTCCGAGGCGAGGGCCTCCACCTCCTCCTCGGGGATGTCCGAGGAACGGTTGACCATGAAGGCGTCCACCTCTCCGTCCTCCGCCAGCTTTCCGCACGCCCCTGCGGCCCCGACGAACTCGTCCCCCACGAAGACGGGCACGACGATCTTGACCATGCCCGCATCGCACTCCTCCACCACGGGCTCCCGCGTGTTCTTCGCCATGACGGCCATGTTGTTGTGGGCGACCGCGCAGATGAACGTCTGCGCCTTGGGGATCGACTGGATCCTGGCGCAGAGCTCGTTGCCGAACACGGACCGGTCGGTGACGCCCACCCCCTCCACGTCGTAGACGCGCGGCCGCATCCCGGACGCCTCGTGGATCTCCCGCTCCAGCTCGGCCCATTTCTCCACCGGCAGCACATCCGTCAGCTTCATTTCGTCGATCCTCCCGGGCGACGTCGATCATGCGCCCTGAAAAAGGCCCTCTCTGAATCGCCCACAACATAGCACATCCACACCGCCGGTCAACGGGAAGAGCCCGCAATCCCCCGTCGGCGGTCTCTTGAAACCGACATCGGGCGACGGCCGCATTTTCCGGAGGCCGAGGGAAGAGAGGCCGGACACACCCTTCCGGTCCTGTCCTTTGAAGTCGTCGGTTTGGAGGGGGAAGGCCGGGTCCTGAAACGTGAAGAGGCCGCCAGAAAACGTCTGGGGCCTCAAAACGCACCTTTGAAAAGGCCGGGGCTGGGGAAGCTCGATCCGATGCCGGCTCAGTCCCCGATGGGAATGGCCCGGGACGCATCGTCCACGCAGTTCTCCAAGTCTTTTTCATCGACCTTCTTCGGATCCTGGAGATCCATGACCCGGCACACGTACTCGTTCCCCGCCTTGTCCTTCACCCACACAAATCTCTTCTCGTGCTCTGCCATTGCTTTTCTCCTTTCGTCGTGTTTCGTTCCTTCTCTACCGGGTATCTACACGTCTCTGTCTCAGTGATACAACATAGTCACCACGAAAAGGTGGGTCAATGGGGTATACACCCCATTCACAGGCGGAAAAGACCCCAGTTTCATCGCGTTCTGTGAATGAAACGGAAAAACGAGCTTCCGGTGCAAGGGTCCGGGCTCGAGCCGTGGCTCCGGCGGCACAGGAAACCTGCAGGGTTCAGAGGTCCAGCGTGAGACCTGCACCACATCGGGTGCAGCGCTCCTTGAAATGCTCCTCCATGATCTCCCGAGCCGGGTCTCCGGTACAGTGGCAGGGTGCGATCCGGTCGACCCCCAAGGCTTCCAGCCGCTCGGCGATGGCGCGGACCCCGGACGGTTCGTGGTGCATGAGATGGAATCCCCCCATGAGGCGTCGGACCCGATCCCCGAAGCGGTCCACGGCCCGCCTCACCACCTCCACGATGCCGGGATGGGCGCATCCCGTCACCACCACCAGCCCCCGGTCCGTCTCGACCACGAGGGCCTGCTCCCGAATGCCGTCCCCCATCTCACCGGTGGTGTGGACACCCGGAAGGAGGGTGCCTTCCCCGCGAACGATCTCGCACCGGGCACCCCGGGAGGCCACGAGGTCTGAAAACCGGGACGGAAACGAGGCCGGGACGTGCACGCTGGCGCGGCTGTTCGCGGCGAGGACGCCCCCCAGCCCCCCGCAGTGATCATCGTGGGCATGGGAGAGCACCACATGCTCGATCCTGCGGGGATCGAGCCCCATCCGCGCCATGTTTTCCAGCAGCCCCTCGGACTCGGCGCCCGTGTCGAAGAGAATGCATCCCTGGGGCAGGTCCAGGAGGCAGGAGAACCCCCAGCCCGGTTCCAGGTCCTCCCGCAGGGACACGTTGTCGTACACCACGGTGATGGACGGCGTTTCAGGGTTCATGAACGGCTCCCCGGTCCCGGCTTTCCTTCGGGCCGCCGGGCGGTTGTCTCATGGGTTGACGGATTCGAAAAAACCCGCTCACCCGCCGCTGGGCATGATATAACCTGTTGAAATCC
>CAYUBQ010000030.1:0-40276 GCA_964443135.1 uncultured Desulfobacterales bacterium
CGTGGTTGATGCAGGGGGCGTAGGCGATGAGGATGGAGGGGCCGGGATAGCTCTCCGCCTCCACCAGGGCCTTCATGAACTGGTTCTTGTTGGCGCCCATGGAGACCGAGGCCACGTAGACGTAACCGTAGGTCATCATCATCCGGCCCAGGTCCTTTTTCCGGGTGGGCTTCCCGCTGGCGGCGAACTTGGCCACCGCACCGGTGGGGGTGGCCTTGGAGGACTGGCCCCCCGTGTTGGAGTAGACCTCGGTGTCCAGCACCAGGACGTTCACGTCCCGCCTGGAGGCCATGACGTGGTCCAGGCCGCCGTAGCCGATGTCGTAGGCCCAGCCGTCCCCGCCGATCACCCAGACGGACTTCTTGGTGAGGTAGTCGCTCTGCTCCAGGACCGCCAGCAGGGCGTCGTCCAGCTCGGCCTCCGGGTCCACCAGCCGCCCCTCGATGAGCTCGACGATGCGGTCCCCCAGCTCCCTGGACGGCTCGGCGTCGTCCCGGTGCTCGAGCCATCCCGTGAGGGCCTCCCGGAGGTCGTCCGGGAGGTCGTCCCCTTCGAGTGCCTCCCGGATCTTGGAGGCCAGGAAATCCCTGCGGTAGCTCACGGCGAGCTCCATGCCGAAGCCGTACTCTGCGTTGTCCTCGAAGAGCGAGTTCGCCCACGTGGGGCCGTGCCCGTGCTCGTTCACCGTGTAGGGGCAGCTCGGGGCCGAGCCGCCGTAGATGGAGGAGCAGCCCGTGGCGTTGGCGATGAGCATCCGGTCTCCGAAGAGCTGGGTGATCACCTTGATGTAAGGTGTTTCACCGCAGCCCGGGCAGGCCCCGGAGAACTCGAACAGGGGCAGCCGGAACTGGCTTCCCTTGACCGAGGTCACGGGCATGACGTCCCCCGGCCTCGGCAGGTCCAGGCAGAAGGCGTGGTGGGCGACCTCCTGCTTCTGGGTCCCCAGAGGCTTCATCAGGAGGGCCTTCTTCTTGGCCGGGCAGACCTGGGCGCAGTTGCCGCACCCGGTGCAGTCCAGGGGGCTCACTTGGATGCGATAGCGGTATCCCTTGAGCTCCTTGCCCTTGGCCTCCAGGGTCGTGAGCGACTCCGGGGCCTTCTCCAGGTCCTCCTCGCGGGCGAGCACCGGACGGATCACGGCGTGGGGGCAGACAAAGGAGCACTGGTTGCACTGGATGCAGTTCTCCGGCTGCCACTCGGGCACGTTGATGGCGATGCCCCGCTTCTCGTACTGGGTGGTGGCCGTGGGAAAGATCCCGTCGGGCGGCATCTTGCTCACCGGGAGCTTGTCCCCCTGCTGGGCCAGCATGGGGCGCATGACCTCCTCGACGAACTCGGGCTCGTCCCGGTCCGCGTAGGCCTCGTGCCCGGCCCCGGCCCAGGCGTCCGGCACCTCGATCTTCTCCAGGGCGTCCACCGCCCGGTCCACGGCGTCCACGTTCATCTGAACCACCTTGTCGCCCTTTTTCCCGTAAGTCTGCCGGATGGCGTCCTTCATGTAGTCGAAGGCCTCCTCCGGGGGGATCACGTCGGCGATCTTGAAGAAGGCGGCCTGCATGACCATGTTGATCCGACCGCCCAGCCCCACCTCCGAGGCGATCTTCACCGCGTCGATGTTGTAGAAGGCGACGTTCTTTCGAGCGATGGTCCGCTTCATCCGGTCGGGGAGCTTCTCCTCCATCTCCTCCCGGCTCCAGGGCGAGTTCAGGAGAAAAGTGCCGCCCTCCCGGATGCCCTCGAGAAGGTCGTACTGATCCACGAAGGCCGGGTTGTGGCAGGCGATGAAGTCGGCCTGGGTGAGCAGGTAGGGCGACTGGATCCGGTGGGGGGAGAATCGGAGGTGGCTTATGGTGATGCCGCCGGACTTCTTGGCGTCGTAGGCGAAGTAGGCCTGGGCGTACATGTCCGTGTTCTCGCCGATGATCTTGATGGCGTTCTTGTTCGCGCCCACGGTCCCGTCGGCGCCCAGACCCCAGAACTTGCACCGGACCGTCCCCACCGGGGAGGTGTCGATCTCCGGGCCGATCTCGAGCGAGGTGTGGGTCACGTCGTCCTGGATGCCGATGGTGAACCGGTTCTTGGGAACGGCCGAACGGAGGTTGTCGAAGACCGCCTTGACCATGGTGGGCGTGAAATCCTTGCTCCCGAGCCCGTACCGTCCTCCCACCACGACAGGTTTGTCGGCCCGGTCCTGGAAGACGGTGCAGACGTCCTGGTAGAGCGGCTCACCGATCCCGCCCGGGCACTTGGTCCGGTCCAGGACCGCGATGCTCTCGACGGTCCCGGGAAGGGCCCTCAGAAAAGCCTCCTGGGCGAAGGGGTAGTAGAGGCGCACCTTGAGGAGACCCACCCGCTCCCCCTGCCCGGTGAGGTGGTTCACGGTCTCCTCGATCGTGTCGCAGCTCGAGGCCATGGACACGACGATCCGGTCGGCCTCGGGATCGCCCACGTAGTCGAAGAGGCGATACCGGCGTCCCGTCAGGTCGCCGACCCGGTCCATCTCCTCCTGGACGATGAGGGGTATGCGCGCGAAGAAGGGGTTGGCCGCCTCCCGGTTCTGAAAGAAGATGTCCGGGTTCTGGGCCGTGCCCCGAAGCTGGGGATACTCGGGGTTCATGCAGCGGCTGCGGAAGTTCTCGAGAGCGTCGTAGTCCAGGAGCTTGGCCATCTCCTCGTAGTCGATGAGCTCGATCTTCTGGATCTCCATGGAGGTTCGGAAGCCGTCGAAGAAGTGGACGAAGGGAAGGCTCGCCCGGACGCTCGCCAGGTGGGACACCAGGGCCAGGTCCATGACCTCCTGCACCGACGCCGAGGCCAGGAGGGAGAACCCGGTCTGTTTGACGGCGTTCACGTCCGAGTGGTCCCCGAAGATGGAAAGTGCGTGGGTCGCCACGGCCCGGGCGGACACGTGGAACACGGCGGGCATGATCTCCCCGGCGATCTTGTACATGTTGGGAATCATCAGGAGCAGGCCCTGGGAGGCGGTGAAGGTGGTGGAAAGGGCGCCGGCGGAGAGCGCGCCGTGCACGGCACCGGCCGCCCCGGCCTCGGACTGCATCTCGACCACCTTGAGCTCCTGCCCGAAGATGTTCTTGCGGCCGTAGGCCGCCCATTCATCGCAGTACTCCCCCATGCTGCTCGAGGGGGTGATGGGATAGATGGCGGCCACCTCGCTCATGGCGTAGGCCACGTGCGCGGCGGCTTCGTTTCCTTCGATGGTCTTGGTCTGTGCGGCCATTCGTTCGTTCCTCCATCATCACGGTATTGTTCATGGGTTGAAACAAGACGCTGAACCTTTTAGTCTAGCAGAGCGAATGAGGGTATACAAGGGCAAAGGCCGGCAAAGCGGGCTTCGCCGTGGACCTGAGAGCCGGGGGGAGAGCGATGTCGAATCGGGAGTATCCCGCAAGGCCCATCCTGGGAGTGGCGGGGGTGATGTTCCGGGAGGAGTCGGTTCTCCTGGCACGCAGGGCCCGGGAGCCGGCCCTGGGGGAGTGGAGCCTCCCGGGGGGCGTGGTCGAGGTCGGCGAGACCATGCTGGAGGCCCTGGCCCGGGAGCTCGAGGAGGAGGCGGGGGTGCGGATCCGGGCCGAGGGCCTGGTCCGGCTGGCCGAGCGGGTCATCCGGGACCCCGACGGACGGGTCCGGTATCACTACGTCATTGCGGACTACTGGGGGTGGATCGTCGAGGGACGCCCCAGGGCCGCGTCGGACGTGAGCGAGGTGCGCCTGGTCCCACTGGAGCAGCTCCACGCCTTTCGCTACCACGACGAGGTGGGGGAGACGATTGACGAGGCGGTCGGGCTTCGCAGCGCTTCGGTGGGGGTAAGGTGATGCCTCTACTCGATGGTGTCGAAGGTCCTTCTCCAGTGGGGCCAGGACCAGTAGATCATGAAGGCCTCGCCCTTGATGGCGGATTCGGAGACGAAGCCCCAGAACCGGCTGTCGTAGCTGTGGTCCCGGTTGTCTCCCATGACGAAGTACCGGTCCTCCGGCACGGTGACCGGCCCGAAGCTGTACTTGCCGCCCGGGTTGCCGATGGGGTTGGACCGCTCTGCGTAGATGCCGGGATCGTGCGGGTAGGGTTGATCGTTGACGAAGAGCTTCTCGTCGATGATCTCCACCTTGTCCCCCGGAACGCCGATGACCCGCTTGATGAAGTCCTTGCCGGGATCCACAGGGTAGATGAAGACGATCACATCGCCCCGCTCGGGCTCGCTCACCGGAATGACGGTCTTCCGGATGAAGGGCAGCTTCACCCCGTAAATGAACTTGTTCACCAGGATGTGGTCGCCGATGAGCAGGGTGGGCTCCATGGAGCCGGAAGGGATCTTGAAGGCCTGGACCACGAAGGTGCGGATGAAGAGGGCGAGCAGAATGGCGATGGCCGCCGCCTCGGCGTACTCCCGAAGCGCGCTCTTTCTCTTCCGCTTTGATCCGTTCCCGGGCTCCTCGTTCGAACGGGTTTCCAACAACCTCTCCTCGCAGATGATGTCCGCCGGAACCGCCGTGCGGCCGGTCCGACGGGATGCCGTTTCTTTTCACATCTTCCGGGTTTAGTCAAGCCGGAATGTCCTCCCTCTGCTCCCTTCGCCTGTGAGCGTCCTCCGGCGTCGCCGGGTTGACCTCCACGGTCACGTGGGAGAGACCGGGGATGCCGCACAACCGCTCCTTGAAGTCGTTCGGTCCCTCCGGCCCACTCGAGGTCAAAGAGACGGTAGCGCTGAAGTGCCCCGGGCCGACGCGCCGGACGTGCAGGTCGTCCAGCCGGGAGGCGCCCCCTTCCTCCAGGGTGTCCCGGATCCTTCGCTCGAGGGTCCGGTCCCCCTGGCAGTCCAGGAGGGCCCGGCTCGTGTCGCGCATCAACCCCCACGACCAGCGCATGATGGCCGCGGCCCCCACCAGTCCCATCACGGGGTCCATGAAGGCCCAGCCCCAGAAGCGTCCCGCCACCAGGGCGGCGATGGCCAGGATGGAGGTCAGTGCGTCGGCCAGGACGTACACGTAGGCGGCGCTGGTGCTCCCCCAGGAAGTGGTGATCGTGGGGGCAGTGAAATGTACGCTCTGGTGTCATGTCCGATCTCTACCCAGACTCGGCCGGCTCGGGACAACCTTCCGGGGGGGCTCGGGAACCGTAACAGAAAACAGAGGGTTTTGCCAGGTGTGGCATTGACAGGGGGGCCCCTTCCGGCTATGCTCCCCCCGGTTCCACCGGCGCCTGGTCGGGCAAAGGCGCACAACGTTCATTTTGCACAGGAATCGGTGGGTGCCGGGCTCGAGCCGCCATCCTTGCGAACGTTCACGTCGCGGCTCACCGCCGGTCTGGGAAGGGAGTCACCATGGGTGTATACGATATCAGGTCCGAGGGAGAGTGGCAGGCGATCCTCGACGAGGTCTCCCGGCGGCTCGGCATGCCGGCGGCCCTCCTGGACGAGAACAACGTCATCCTGCAGCACAGCGGGACCCGGAACCCGCTCTGCCGGCGGATTCGGGATCAGAAGGAGTCCAAGTCCATGATCTGCGGCCAGAGCCAGCAGTACATGGCGGAGAGGGCCTGGTCCGGCCGGCGGCCCGTGATCGAAGCCTGCGAGGCCGGTCTGGCCAAGGTCGTTTTACCCGTGTTCCAGGACGGACAGCGCGTGGGCACCGTGACCGCCTGTGGATCCAGCTGCGGAGGCGAGGAGATCGAGACCTTCCTCATCCAGAAAGCCACCGGTCTGGACGAAGAGAGCCTGTCGAAGCTCGCGGCGGAGGTCTCCGAGGTGGATCCCGATGTCCTGAGGGAGGTGGGGGAGGAGGTCCATCAAAGGACCGCCGCCGGTTGAGCCCGGCAATGGTTCATTGCGCTGCCGCAAGGTCATGCTTATGTTTGTGCGTATATGCAATGAGCCGGCCGCGCTTCCACGCCTGTGTTGTCCATTGAGTTCAGTGGCTTGAACCACCGGATCGGGCCCGCTCTTCCATGGCACCAAACTTGCTGTGCCTGGGAGGGTCTTGCGCTCATGGGGGTTGGAACCCCGAAGGGAATCGAAGGGATCGCGCGGACCCGGCAGGCCCCACACGGGCGGGTCGTCCGAACGGATCCCGATTCATTGGAAAAGAAAGGAAAGCCATGAGTTTCCAGAAGCGTTTGGCCTCAGGAGAGTTTGTGGTCCTGGCGGAGATGGACACCCCCAAGGGCGTGGACATCTCGGAGCTGATCACCCACGCCCGGCGCGTCAAGGGCCGCGTCGACGCCGTGGTCATCCCCGACATGGCGGACGGCATGATGCGGATGAGCGCCCTCGGCGGCGGCGTCCTCATGCAGCAGCAGGGCATGGAGGCCGTGATCCACGTCTGCTGCCGGGACCGGAACCGCCTGGCGATCCAGGCGGAGCTCCTCTCCGCCCACGTGCTGGGGGTGCAGAACCTCATGGTGGTCCGGGGCGAGGAGATGGCCTACGGCGACCATTTCGACGCCAGGACGGTGAACGATCTCGACGAGCTGGCCCTGTTGAAGGGGATCCGCTCGCTCCAGGACGGCGCGGACATGGCCGGCATCGAGCTCAAGGGCAGCCCCAGCTTCACGGTCGGTTGCACCGTCGAGCCCTATGCGGACGACCGGGCGCTGGAGGCCCGGCTGGATAGCGTGGGCGAGAAGGTGAAGGCCGGGGCCCAGTTCGTCGTGACCCCGCCGGTCTTCGATCTCGACGTCTTCGCCGACCTCTCCGGGCGGACCCGGGACCTGGGAGTGCCGATCATTCCCACGGTGTTTCTTCTGAAGTCGGTGGGCATCGCCCGGTACATGGCCACGACGCTCCCCGCCTACCGCATCTCCGAGGCCTTGATCCAGCGCATCCGTCAGGCCCGGAACCGGGAGGTGGAGTGCCTTCGAATCGCCGGCGAAACCATTGCAGAATTGAAAGGGCTTGCCCAGGGCGTGCAGATCGTCACGCTCGGATGGGAGCACACCCTCCCGGACATCCTGGACTACGCCGGCATGTGAGCAGGGCCGCCGCACGAAGGGGCCGTGGACATCGATCCAAAGGGAAGACAGGAAAGCAATGGAAGATCAAGCACATTCACAGTGGAATAACAAGGTGCTGGTGATCGGCGGCGGCATGGGGGGCATCAAGACGGCCCTCGACCTGGCCGAGGCCGAGCGCGACGTGATCCTCATCGACCGGGCCTCCTCCATCGGGGGGCTCATGACCCAGCTGGACCGGACCTTTCCCACGAACAACTGCGACCTGTGCACCCTGTCCCCCCACCTCTCGGAGAGCGGGCGGGAGCTCCACGTGGAGCTCAGGACCCTGACCCGCGTCACCGGGCTGGAGGGCGAGGCCGGGCGGTTCCGGGTCACCCTGACCACGGAGCCGAGGTACATCGACACGGACCGGTGCACCGCGTGCGGCGACTGCCTCAAGCTGTTTCCGGACTGCGTCCGGTTCTCGCCGGGCCTGGA
The DNA here is from genome assembly GCA_964443135.1 of uncultured Desulfobacterales bacterium. Classification (GTDB taxonomy): domain Bacteria; phylum Desulfobacterota; class DSM-4660; order Desulfatiglandales; family HGW-15; genus JAIPEI01. The sequence goes on from CAYUBQ010000030.1 coordinate 7,445, forward strand.
CCACCGGGCCCCCACCTGCATGCGGTACCCCCAGGCCACGCCCTACGCCTATGCCATCGACATGGAGCGGTGCGAGGACGTGGACGGCCTGGTCCGGGTCTGCCGGGACCGGGCCATCCTCCCGGACGACCGTCCGCGGGAGACCGCGATCGACGTGAGCGCCATCGTCCTGGCCACCGGCGCGGAGCTCTTCGACCCGGGCGTGGTGGCGAACTGGGGCTACGGCGTCTACCCCAACGTGGTGACCAGCCTGGAGTACGAACGGATTCTCTCGGCCTCCGGCCCGACCCAGGGCCGCCTGGAGCGGCCCTCCGACGGGAAGGCGCCCCGGAAGGTGGCCTGGATCCAGTGCGCGGGCTCCCGGGGGATCAACAAGGGGGACGTTCCCTACTGCTCCAGCGCCTGCTGCATGTTCGCCCTGAAGGAGGCGGTGGTCACCAAGGAGCGGTTCCAGGACGACATCGAGGCCGTGGTCTTCTTCATGGACATGCGGACCTTCGGCAAGGACTACGAGCTCTACTACGAGCGGGCCCGGCGGGACTTCGACGTGCGCTTCGTCCGTTGCCGGCCCCACAGCATCGAACCGGCCGGCGACACCGGGGACCTGTCCATCACCTACGTCACGGACGACGGCCGGACGGAGCGGGCCGTCTTCGACATGGCGGTCCTCTCTACGGGGTTCCGGGTGTCACCGGAGATGGAGGCGCTGGCCTCGATCCTGGGCATCGAGCTCAACGAGCACCGCTTCGCGCGGACCTCGAGCTTCGCCCCCGTCTCCACGACGCGGGAGGGCATCTACGTGGCGGGGGTGATCCAGAGCCCCAAGGACATCCCCGAGACCATGGTCCAGGCGAGCGCCGCGGCCTGCCTGGCGTCGGACTTCCAGGCGGCCTCGGATGGGCCGGCGGAGATCGAGGAGGAGTACCCCGCGGAGCTCCCGGGCGAGCTCCCGCCCGAGCGGGACGTCCGCGACGAGGAGCCCCGCATCGGGGTCTTTGTCTGCGACTGCGGGTACAACATCGGCGGGCTCATCGACGTGAACGAGACGGCGGCCTACGCCCGGGGCCTTCCCGAGGTGGTGGTCTCCGAGGTGGTCGGCCACGGCTGCTCGCGGGAGTCCCTGGAGCGCATCCAGGAGGTCATTCGAGAGCAGGGGCTCAACCGGGTGGTCATGGGGGCCTGCTCGCCCCGGACCCACGAGACCCTGTTCCAGGACACCGTGCGCAGGGCCGGGCTCAACAAGTACCTGGTGGAGGTCGCCAACCTGCGCGACCAGGACACCTGGGTCCACGCCGGCAGCCCGGAGGAGGCCGGTGCCAAGGCCCGGGACCTGATTCGGATGGCCGTCTCGAGCGCCGCGCTCTCCCGTCCCCTCGCCGAGCACACGCTTCCCATGAACAAGGACATCCTGGTGGTGGGGGGCGGCGTGACCGGCATGAACGCGGCCCTGCGGCTCGCGGACAAGGGGTACAAGGTCTTCCTGGCGGAGCGGTCCGGGGCGTTGGGCGGCGTGGCCGGGGGGATTCGAAGAACCCTGGAGGGGGAGGACGTCCAGGCCTACATGCGGGGCCTGATGGAGCGGGTCCAGGGCCATGACCGGATCCAGGTGCTCCTGAACGCGGTCATCGTGGATCACTCCGGCATGCCGGGGATGTTCAAGACCGGCCTTCAGATCGGTCCGAGGCTCGCCTACCGGCAGATCAGCCACGGGGCGACCATCCTCGCCACCGGGGCCCCGCCCCGGAGGCCCGAGGCCCACCTCCTGGGCGAGCACGAGGCCGTGGTCACCCAGCTGGACCTGGACGGCCTGCTCGAGGACCGGACCGCGGAGGTCCGCGCCTGGCGGAACGTGGTGATGATCCAGTGCGTGGGCTCCCGCTGCGAGGACAACCCCAACTGCTCCCGGGTCTGCTGCCAGAGCGCGGTGAAGAACGCGCTCCGCATCCTCGACGCCAATCCCGAGGCCCGGGTGTTCGTGCTCTACCGGGACATGAGGACCTACGGGTTCCAGGAGGACTTCTACCGCGAGGCCCGCGAGCGGGGCGTGGTGTTCGTCCACTACGAGCCGGAGGACGCACCCGGGGTGGAACCGGCCGGGGAGCGGGTGAAGGTGACCTTCACCGACCCGGTGCTGGGCCGGAAGATCCGCGTGGAGGCGGACTGCCTCGCCCTCAGCACGGGCTTCATGGCCGACGACGAGGCCACCGAGGATTTGGCCGCCATCTTCCACCTGAACCGGACCACGGACGGCTACTTCCTGGAGGACCACATCAAGCTGCGGCCCGTGGACCTCTCGGCCCCGGGGTTCTTCGTGGCCGGCACGGCCCACGCGCCCAAATCCATCAGCGAGTGCATCGCCCAGGCCCAGGCCGCGGCCGGGAGGGCCCAGACCCTGCTGGCCAGGGACGTGATCAACCTGGGGGCCTCCGTGGCGAAGGTACAGGGCGAGCGGTGCGCGGCCTGCCTGATCTGCGTCCGCATCTGCCCCTTTGACGTTCCCTTCATCAATGCGGACGGCTACTCGGAGATCGACCCGGCCAAGTGCCACGGTTGCGGCCTGTGCGCGGCGGAGTGCCCCGCCGGGGCCATCCAGTTGATGCAGTACGAAGACGATCAGATCCTGGCCAAGGTGTACGGCCTGCTGGAAGGAATGTTCGCATGAAAGAGTTCGAACCGGTGATCGTGGCCTTCTGCTGCCACTACTGTGCCTACACGGCGGCCGACATGGCCGGGACCATGCGGCTCTCGTATCCCCCCAACGTGAAGATCATCAAGGTCCCCTGCTCGGGCAAGGTGGGGGCCATCCACATCATGCGGGCCCTGGAGAAGGGTGCGGACGGCGTGATGGTGGCCGGGTGCCTCGAGGGGGACTGCCACTTCAAGGACGGAAACGTCAAGGCGGCCAAGCGGGTCTCGCACGTGCAGGAGCTGCTGGACGAGATCGGAATGGGGCCGGAGCGGGTGGAGATGGTGACGCTTTCCGCCGGCATGGGGGAGCGGTTCGCGCGGGTCACCGCAGAGTTCACCGGGAAGATCCGCTCCCTGGGGCCCAACCCCGTGAAGGAAACGCTGGCCGGGCGGACCCGGGCCGCCGCGGCATCATCATAACGCTCAAGGAGAAGAACGACCATGATCACAGCCGAGCGGAAACCCCTCGAGGAGATTCTCGCGTTGATCGAGCCCTGCGATCGCATCCTGCTCGTGGGCTGCAACGAGTGCGTGACCGTGTGCGCGGCCGGGGGCCGCAAGGAGGTGGCCCTGCTCTCCTCCGCGCTCCAGATGGCCCGCATGAAGGAAGGAAGAACCCTGGACGTGACCGAGCTGACCCTGGAGCGCCAGTGCGACCCGGAGTACGTGGAGGAGCTGGTCGGTTCCATCGATCGGGCCGACGCGGTGCTCTCCATGGCCTGCGGGTGCGGCGTTCAGGAGGTGGCCAGGCGATTCAAGGAAACCCCCGTCTTCCCCGCGGTGAACACCAAGTTCATGGGCGCTTCGGAGCGCCAGGGGGTCTGGGCGGAACGCTGCCAGGGCTGCGGGGACTGCCTGCTCGGGTTGACCGGCGGCATCTGCCCCATCGCCCGCTGCTCCAAGCGGCTGCTCAACGGACCCTGCGGCGGTTCCAGCAACGGCAAGTGCGAGATCGACCCGGATGTGGACTGCGCCTGGCAGCTGATCTGGGACCGGCTGAAGGCCCTGGGACTGGAATCGCGCTACGAGGACATCGCGCCCCCCAAGGACTGGAGAACGAGCCGGGACGGTGGACCGCGAAGAATCATCAGAGAGGATCTGGCTTCATGAAAACCGAAAGCAGACTGGAAAAGGTTCTGGCATCCGGTAACCTGGCGGTCACCTCGGAGTGCGGGCCCCCCCGGGGCGCCGTGCCGGAAAAGGTCGAAGAGAAGGCGGAGCTGCTCCGGGGGGTCGTGGACGGCATCAACGTGACGGACAACCAGACGGCGGTGGTCCGCATGAGCAGCCTGTCGGCCTGCATCCTGATCGCCCGGATGGGGCTCGACCCGATCCTCCAGATGGTCACGAGGGACCGAAACCGCCTGGCCATGCAGAGCGATATCCTCGGGGCCTACGCCCACGGCATCCACACCATGCTCTGCCTGTCCGGGGACCATCCCCAGTTCGGGGACCACCCCATGGCCGCCAACGTCTACGACCTGGACTCCATCCAGCTCATCCAGGTGGTCCGGACCATGCGGGACGAGGGCCGGTTCCAGGGCGGCGACGAGATCCTCAACCCGCCGAAGATGTTCATCGGGGCGGCGGCCAACCCCTTCGCCGACCCGTTCGAGCTGCGGGTGGCACGGCTGGCCAAGAAGATCAAGGCGGGGGTGGACTTCATCCAGACCCAGTGCATCTACAACCTGGACAAGTTCGAGACCTGGATGCAGGGGGTGCGGGACCGGGGTCTCCACGAGCAGGTGTACATCCTGGCGGGCATCACCCCCATGAAGTCGGCGGGCATGGCCAAGTACATGAAGAACCGGGTGCCCGGCATGGACGTCCCCGACGAGGTGGTGAAGCGGTTGTCCGGGGTCCCCAAGGAGAAGCAGGCCGAGGAGGGGATCCGGATGGCCGTGGAGGACATGCAGCGGCTGAAAGAGGTGAAGGGTGTGAGCGGTTTCCACATCATGGCCATCGAGTGGGAGCAGAAGGTGGCGGAGATCGTGGAACGGGCGGGTCTCCTTCCACGTCCCGAGGTCTGACGGTTTCGCAATAACCCGCTCACCCGCCGCGGGGAACAGGATGACCTGTTGATATTCCCGGGGCGGATCTCGAGGTTCAGGGCTTTTTGCAAGCCATCCGGTTTGATCTGAACTTGCTTGCATTTCCCGTGCAACGTGGTGGATGATGGGGCGCAGGAGCCCCCGGCTGTTTCGGCCGCTGTGAACACGAAGACCTTGAAGGAGGCGAACAATGACGGACAAGCAGCTCATTCTCGTCGTGGACGACGATCCGGACCTGGTGGAGGCCGTGTCCATGAAGCTGGAGAGCAAGGGGTATCGAGTCGCCAAGGCGTATGACGGCGTTCAGGCCTGGGACAAGATCAAGGAGGAGCGGCCCAAGCTGGTGATCCTCGATGTGATGATGCCCAACAAGAACGGCTACCAGGTGTGCGACGAGATCAAGAAGGATCCCGATTACAAGGACATCACCGTGGTCCTGCTCACCGCGGTGGGCGAGGCCGTGACCACGACGAGGTACATGCACCGCGACGGCATCACCACCCTGGCGGACGATTTCATTCCCAAGCCTATCGATCTGGACAAGCTGATGGAGATCGTCGGTTCGTACGCCTCGTAGCCGGGACCTTCGGCCTCGAGGTGTGCCGGCGGGCGATCGCGGAAGATGGACAAGATCCGGATCGACGGAATCAAGCTGAGCGGTGAGCTCGCCCTGGTGCACCTGGCGAACCACCCGCGGCCCCAGTTCGCCTTGTCCTGCGGGTGCGGGATCATGGCCTCGAACCGCATCAACATGCCCTTCGTCTCCGCCACGTGCCCGGGGGGCCGCTCCCGCGCCTCGTGGTGCGTGGAGATGGAAGAACATGCCCGCGCCAAGGCCCTGCTCGACGGGAACCCGGACCTCGAAGGATACGCCGCGGTGACCCCCTCGGTGGGGCTGGTGTCGCTTTTTCCCCACCGTTCCAGTCTGCAAGTCCTCGGCCGGGCCCTTCAGGCCCTGGCAGGGGCGGGGATCCCCGTCCACGGGCTGACGTCCTCCCTGGCCCCCGTCACCTTCGTTACGGATCACGCCCTGCTGGAGGCGGCGGCGGCGGCTTTGGAGACCGTTTTCGAGCTGCCGCCCAACCAGCGGCCGATCCGCGACCATTTTCCGGTCGCCCAGAGCCCCGTCCGGCGGGGGGAGATCCCCGAAGGGGAAGGAAGCGGTTCGGAGTAAGGGGGGCGGGCGTCCCGGAGGAGGAAGGTGGAGACCGTCGCCGTATACTGGGAGGACCGGATCAAGACCTACGGGTTCAGCGAGATCCCTGGTCTGGCCTTTCTCCAGTGGACCGCTTTACCCGAGGAGCTCTACGGGCTGGGAAAAGGGATGGAGGACCCGGGGGAGCCCGGGACGGCGATGCTGCTGGTCCTGGGCCAGGGCTCCGTGGATCGAACCGTGGCTTTCGGGCTGCTCGTGGATCAGTGGTGGGAGGAGCGGATAACCCGGCGTCTCCGGGGCCTGCTGTCGGAGCGTTCCCGGGACAGCGTGTCGGGGTTTTCTCCCGCAGGACTGATCCATTTCTACGGTCCCCACTTCGGAGACCGTTACGGCATTGCGGACGCCGGCCTGAAGGTGCTCACCGGGCGGGACATCCCGATCCAGGCGATCGCCTGCTCGGCCTCTTCCATCTATTTGGTCCTGTCCGAGGAGCGGATGGAAGAGGCGAAGAACGCACTGGCGGAGGTGTTCGTCCGACCGGGTGACTGACGGCCGGCACGCCCCTGGGAGTAGAGGAGCTCCATGGCCCCCGACCGAGAAAAGATCGCCGAGGAGAAGGACTGGCGGATCCGGGTCTTCGACTCGCTCTCCTTTCCCACCCTCATCCTGAACCCGGACAAGACCATCGTCCACGCCAACCAGGTCTTTTTGGAGAAGTTCGGCGGCGTGGGCGAAATCGTGGGCAAGAAGTGCTACGGGCTGTTCTACGAGACCGACGAGCCCTGCAGCGTGGCCCAGTGCCCGCTCACCAAGGTGCTCGAGGACGGGAAGAGCCGGACGGTCCTGATGCGGACCAACTTCGGCGGCGGCCAGGAGCGGTGGGAGGACCGCGTCTTCGCCCCGATCCTGGACGAGGAGGGCCGGGTGCTCTACATCATGGAGAGCATCCGGGACGTGACCCGGGTCAAGATCCTGGAGCGGGAGCTCCGGGAGACCAAGGAGTTCTTCGAAGGCGTTCTCCAGAGCTCGCCCAGCGCCATCGTGGCGGCCCAGCGCACCGGGGAGATCCTGTTCATGAACCGGGCCGCCGAGGAGCTCTTCAGCTATCCCGCCGAGCAGGTCCTGGGCAGGAAGAACGTGGAGCAGGTCTACGCGCCGGGAAAGGCCCGGGAGATCATGCGGATGCTCCGGGACGAGTCCGTGGGGGGGAAAGGAAAGCTGCCCCCGACCAAGGTCGAGATCATCGACGCCTATGGAGAAAGGATTCCCGTGGAGATGACGGCGGCCATCATCTACGAGGGGGAGGAAGAGGTGGCCAGCATGGGCATCTACAACGACCTCCGGGAGCGGCTTTCCGTGGAACGGAGGTTGAAGGAAGCCCAGGACCGGTTGGTGCACTCGGAGAAGATGGCCTCCCTGGGTCAGCTGGCCGCCGGGGTGGCCCACGAGCTCAACAATCCCCTGACGGGCATCATGCTCTACCTCAACATGGTGCTGGAGCGGCTCGAGGGCGGCAGCGACTACCGCGAGGATCTGGAGTGCGTGCTGGAGGACGCCAACCGCTGCAAGAACATCATCAAGGATTTGCTGGCCTACAGCCGGCAGGCGGCGCCCGAGCGGGAGGTCTTTCAGGTCAACTCCCTGGTGGAGCAGGGGCTGGGTCTCATCCGGGACCAGAAGCTGTTCATCAACACCACCGTGGAGAAGGAGCTCTCCGGCGAGATGATGCTCATCCACGCTGACCGGAACCAGCTCAGCCAGGTGATCATCAACGTCGTGATCAACGCCATCGACGCCATGGAGAGGCGGGGGGTCCTGACCTTCCGCACCTACCGGAACAAGCCGGCCCGAAAGGTCTACGTGGAGATCTCGGACACGGGCTCCGGCATTTCCGAGGAGAACATCTCCAAGGTCTTCGACCCGTTCTTCACCACCAAGGGGATGGGCAAGGGGACCGGCCTCGGTCTCAGCACGGCCTACGGCATCGTGAAGGAAAACGGCGGGGAGATCTCCGTCAAGGAGACGGGCCCGGAGGGCACCACGTTTCTGATCGAGCTCCCGCTCTTCGTTCCCGAGAACGGGGAGTCGGAGGCGGAAACAGCGGATCAACACACGCCGTCCGGCACGGCCGCGACGGTTCACGGAAAGAGGATGGGGTAAGGTGAACGAGGAAACCGAAGCAAAACAGCTCCCGTTCAATCCCCGCATTCTCGTGATCGACGACGAGAAGCGGATTCGGGACGGCTGTCACAAGGTGTTGACCGGAGAGGGTTTCGAGGTGGCCCGGGCCGAGACCGGGCAGCGCGGCATCGAGATGATCGAGGAGGCCCACTACGACATCATCCTGCTGGACCTGATGATGCCGGGCCTCTCGGGATTCGATGTCCTGGGACACGTCAAGTCCCTCCACCCGGACACCGTAGTCATCGTGATCTCGGGGTACGCCACCATCGAGCACTCCATCGAGTCCATGAAGAAGGGGGCGTTCGATTTCATTCCCAAGCCGTTCGCCCCGGACCAGCTCCGGCTGATGGTCTACAAGGCCATCGAGTACACCCGGACGCTCCAGGACATCGCCCACGAAAAGTCCCGCATCCGGGTCCTGATCAACCAGCTGGACAGCGGCGTCATGGCCACGGACGTCCAGAAGCGGGTGGCCCTGGCCAACCCGGCCTTCCTCAAGATGATGCGCTACCACGGCGAGCCGGTGATCGGCCGCAGCGCGGACGAGGTGGTTTGCGACGAGCGGCTGTTGGAGATGATCGACCGGGCCCTTGCCATGCCCCGGGACAAGCTCCAGGAGCTGACCGAGGAGCTGAGCTACGAGGCCGAAGGGGACGACCAGGAGATCATCCTGGGGGCCCGCTGCGTCCCCTTCCGGGACCGGCTGGGCCGGAACCTGGGGGCCCTCGCCCTGCTCCACGACATCACCACCCTCAAGCAGATGGACCGGATCAAGTCCGACTTCGTCTCCATGGTGGCCCACGAGATCCGGAGCCCCATGAACTCCGTCCTGGCCCAGCTCAAGGTGCTCCGTGACGGCCTGGCCGGGGAGGTCACGGAGAAGCAGGAGGAGATCCTGAAGCGGGCCTCCGAGCGGATCACCGCCCTCACCGATCTTTCGTCGGAGCTGCTGGATCTCGCCAAGATCGAGTCCGGCCTGATCACCCAGGAGAAGGAGGCCCTGGACATGGCCGAGCTCCTGGCGGACCAGGCGGCGTTCCACGGGGCCAAGGCCCGGGAAAGAGGGATTCGGCTGGAGCTGGCCCCCCTGCCGGCGCTTCCCGGGGTGGTCGCCAACCGATCCAATATGGAGGAGGTGCTCTCCAATCTGGTCACCAACGCCATTCACTACACCCCCGAAGGGGGAAAGGTCACGGTCTCGGCCCGTCCCGAGGGCCACTACCTTCGCATCAGCGTCCAGGACACCGGCATGGGGATCGAAAAGGAAGAGCAGGAGAAGATCTTCAACCGCTTCTACCGGGTCAAGAACGAGAAGACCATGTTCATCACGGGCACCGGCCTGGGGCTGCCCATCGTCAAGAGCATCCTGGAGGCCCACAACGGGCAGATCCGCGTGGAGAGCGTGCCGGGCGAAGGAAGCACCTTCCACGTCTACCTGCCGCTGGCCCCGGACGCCTGACGCGATCCGCCTTGCGGATCACCCGACGAGGATCAGCCCGGAGACCGTCCCCGTGCCGGGTGCGTCCTCTCCGCCTTCCGGGTCCGTCCGGTTCATGGCCCATCCGGCCGTCGCCATCAGCGTGGGCACGTTGATGCCGAAACCGGACATGGACGGCCGGGCCCGATCGGGATTCCGGCAATCCCCTCCTTCCTCCACCACCCGGCATCCGGCCTCCTCGGAGCAGAAGAGTCCTTTGCAGGACCCCCCGGCAAAGGCCCTGGACCGGGTGTGACCCCGCTTTTTCGCCGCCGCCTCGATACCGGCCGCCACCTCGTGCAGGAGCCGGAAGACCTCCCGCCGCTCGCTGGAGAGGAGGATCTCCCCGGGCACCTCGATCTTGAACACCACGGCGTGACGAAACCCCGCCAGCAGAACCCGGAACCCGGCCGGGCCGGACACATGGGGCGGGCAGGAGGCGGACACCCCGTAGTTCGGGCAGCGGGGGTCGCGGCAGAGCGCGGCCAGGTCGTCCTCGACCACAATCGTCTCGGCGGGGATCACGGCGGCGCGGGTGGCGCCCAGGGTACGGGCGAAAGAGACCAGGGCCTCGAGCCCTCGGGGAGTCGGGTCGGCGTCGGTTGTCATGTCGCGCATCCTTTCGGGGACAGTCCTGAGCGGTCCCTCGCTCCCGGGGGCGGAGCAGGCTTTGCGAAACCGGCCAGGATGATTATGATATGCATGGTCATACCGACGCCGACACCCGGAACGGAAGCGAGGCACCGCGCATGGAAGAGCTGAAAACCCCCGTGGACATCCTGAAAGTCCTCGAGAAGTCCAACTGCAGGGAGTGCGGCGAACCCACCTGCCTGGCGTTCGCCGCGGCCGTGTTCCAGGGAAAACGCTCGCTGGAGGACTGCACCCGGCTCGCCCCGGAGGTTCGCGAGCATTACCAAGGCCACGCCAGCCCGCGCAAGACGGTCGAGGAGGAGATGCACGAGACCGTGAGGGAGCTGCAGAGGCGGGTGGCCGGCATGGACCTCGCAGCGGCCGCGGACCGGCTGGGCGGAACATACGTTCGGGGCCGGCTGACCCTCAAGGTCTGCGGCCGGGACGTCCACGTGGACGATGCGGGGAAGGTCACCTCCGAGATCCACGTCCATCCCTGGATCGTCATTCCCCTGCTCACCTACGTGGCCGAAGGGGAGGGCGCGGAGGTCTCCGGGAGCTGGGTCCCGTTCCGGGAGCTCGAGGGCGGGGCCGCCTGGCAGGGTCTCTTCGAGCAGCGGTGCGAGAAGCCCCTCAAGAAGGTGGCGGACGCGTACACGGACCTCTTCGAGGACATGCTCCACGTGTTCAGCGGAAAACGGGTGGAGAACCTCTTCGACTCGGACATCTCCGTCGTCCTGTACCCGCTTCCCAAGGTGCCCGTGCTCTTCTGCTACCAGCGGCCGGAGGACGGGATGGATTCCAGCCTTCACATCTTCTTCGACGCCGACGTGGAGAGGAACCTCGACACCGGGGCGGTCTACTCGCTGATCGGCGGCCTCGTCCGGATGTTCGAGAAGGTGGCCCTGCGCCACGGGGCCTCGGTCGCCCGCGCCTAGCCCGTCTTCCGCCCGGCCTGCCGGCTCTCGAGGCCGGAGATCCCGGTGGCGCCGACTTTCTTCGCCGAATCGACGACCGTGTCGGTCAGGTTCGGTTTGACCATTGCTATGATCGACTTGTACGCCATGGACCTCCCTCTCTCTGGGGGCCCGACCCCGGCATGGACCGGTGGCTCTCAGGGTCGGGCGCTGCTCGAGGTCTTCCTGCGGCTTCGGCGTCCCGCAACCCACCTCCCCCAGGGGAAAGAGTCCGATGTCGAGACCCACGACGAAAAAGGCCAGCCCGACGATCACCGGCCCAGACCGCCGAGTACGGACAACAGGTCCGGGAACGGCTGGCGCAGGACCAGGACCTGGAACAGGGCGATGACCGGGATGATGGGCGCCAGGTCCCGCAGTGCCCCCAGGAGTGCGCGCCCCAAGGCCCCACCGAAGCTCTTCAGCATGCCGCACCGCTCCCAGATTGAAGTCGTCTCGCCCTTTTGAGGGTTCGCGGCAGACACTGTACCCTCAAATGGCCTTCGTTTCAACCGAGGGCGGCGAATTCCCTTTCAGTTCAGGGCCGCTCCGGCCGATACAAAAAGACAGACGCTCATTGAGCCAGGGCAAACCTTCCGAAAGGGGGGGACGCAAATCCTCCGGCCTACGTCGGCCTCTCCGCCGATAGGGTAGCGGGGCTGAGAATCCATCCTGTGGGCCCCGTCTCCTTTCGAAGGCGGGGTTTTTTTTCGAAAACCCGTTGGCTGGGTCGACCTCCGCGGTCCCGGCTCGAAGGGGACCGCCCGCACCCAAGGAAGACGAGGCAGGAACCGATGGAAGGACCGCGGGCGGAAAGCGGAATCGAGGACCGGATTCAGAACCTGCCCCTGATCGACGCGACGGTGGCGGAGATCCTCACGCTGCTGAACAGCGCGGAAAGCAACTTCGAGCAGATCGTGCGCCGGCTCTCCCCCGAGGTGGCGGCCAAGTTCCTGAACATGGCGAACTCGGCGTACTACGGCGTGGATGTGAAGTCCATCGACTACGCCGTGCGCGTGCTCGGCTACAGCGGCATGAAGCAGGTGCTCCTCCTCTCGGAGCTGGTCGACCACTTTTCGAAGCAGCGTGCAGACGACCCGTTTGAGTTCGAGCGTTACCTGCGGGAGGCGCAGTTCTGCTCCTGCCTCTCCCGGGTGCTGGGCCGCGCCCTGGGCTATCGCGATCCGGCGGAGCTGTTCACGGCCTCCATGCTCCACAACATCGGGGAGATGGTCATTGCGTTCCACTTCCGGGACGAGCACCGCAGGATCGCCGAGCGCCTGGCCTCGGAACCCTTCTCCGCCGTGGAAGTGGAGCGGGAGGTGTTGGGCCTGCACCACGCCGAAATCGGGGCGGTCACCCTGAAGACCTTCTTCCTCCCCGAAAATCTTCTGGACGCCGTGCGGTATCATCACGCCGAGGATCGCGTCCCGCCGGAAGACGCGAACTTCGCCATGGAGCTCATCGTGCGTGCCTCGGCGGGACTGCTGGAGAAGGGCGGGCCGGCGGACGGACTGGACATGTCGGGGATGGAGGGGGTCCTGCAGGCCTGTCTCGACGCGGAATGCGAGAGGCCTCGGGAGGACGGAACGGGACGGGGGGACATCTACGAGGGCGTGGAGGCGTGCTCGAAGGAGATCGATCGCGCGGCGGGGGCGCTGGCGGAGGCGCTGGCGGGGTCGGCTCGTTCGAACGGGAAGCGTGAGGCAACCCGGGCCCCCTGAAGAGGGCGGTCGATCGCAGGGAAGGGGTCGGGATGAACAAAAGAAAAGACGCGCCGCCGACGTCGAAGGAGCGGCTCGAGGCTTTGAGAGATCGGTTCTCGGACGTGCTGGGGCACCCGGTCATGCGGGAGCTCTATGCCGCCGCGGCGGATCACATCTCGGCAAGGGACGGGGAAGATGAAGCAGGACGTTGAGCGGAGGCTCGGGCGAATCGAGGACATCTCCACGCTTCCGGGGGTGGCGCACAGCGTGGTTCAGCTGATCCAGAACCCCAAGTCGTCGGCGCTTCAGGTGGGGGAAGCCATATCCCGGGATCCGGCGCTGGCCTCCAAGGTCCTGCGGATCGCCAACTCCGCCTTTTACGGCTTTCCCCGAAAGATCTCCACCATTCACTCGGCCATCGTTGTCCTGGGGTTTGCCAACATCCGGAACATTGTGCTCACCGCCTCCATCGCCGGTATGCTGCCGCCGAGGGAGGACGGCATGCTCTTCGATCGCGTCTCGTTCTGGCGGCACTCCCTTGCCTGCGGGATCGCCTCCAAGCTCCTGGCAGGCCGGATGGGCATGAAGAATCTGGAGGAGGCCTTTCTCTGGGGGCTGCTCCACGACCTGGGGAAGGTCGTCCTGGACGGCTGCTTTCGGGACGACTACCTCCTGATCGTCCGCCTCGCCCGCGAGAAAGGCCGACTTTTGAGGGAGGCGGAAGAGGCGGTCCTCGGATTCGACCACGCAGAGGCCGGGGGCGTGGTCGCGGAGAAGTGGAACCTGCCGCCGGCCCTCATCAAGGCCGTTCGGTTCCACCACGACCCGCCCCGGGCCCGGGAGTCCGCCCGGGTGGTCTCCATCGTTCACCTGGCCGACATCCTGAGCCGCGCCGTCGGTCTGGGAAACGGCGGAGACGACCGCATCCCCGTGGTGAACGACGATGCCTGGTCTCTGTTGAAGATGGACGGGGACGAGATCCGCGTCCTGTTCGGTGAGTTGGAGCACGAGATGGACCGGGCCACGGACTTTCTGCCCCTGGTGCATTGAAGGGCGGGAACTGGAGCCGAGGATGGAGCGCTGCCCCGAAACCGACCTGAACTTTCTCAAGCGGACCATCTCCGATCTGACCGAGGAGATGGATCTTCTCAGCATGCTCCAGGACATGGGCAAGCAGCTGATCACCCGTTTCGATTTCGACCACATTGTCCGCATGTGCCTCGACATGATTCAGGAGATCATCGATTACGAGGCGTGTGTCCTCTACCTGCACCGGGAGGAGACGGACTCCTTTTCCGTGGCCGCGATGCGCGGGTTCCCGGAAGACGTGGGAGGGGACGACTTCGTCCTGGATGAGAAGGTCCTGGAGTGGGTCCTGAAGGAGGGTCGGTGGGCGCAGGCTTCCGTCCTGGCGGCCGGCGAGGAGGATGCCGACCGGGTGGCGAGCGTGCTTCCACTGCAGGGCATCAAGCGAACCCTGGGTTTTCTCCTCATGTTCTCCAACCCCCGGACCAGCGTGTTCACGCCCGCCAACATCAAGCTGCTCTCCTTCATCGCCAGCCAGGCGGGGGTGGCCCTGGAGAACCAGGACCTGTACGCGCGCCTGAGCCGTTCGAAAGAGTACATTCACAACATTCTCGAAAACATCAACAACGGCATCCTGACCGTGGACATGAAAGGCCGGATCACCCACCTCAACAAGAACGCGACCGCCATGCTGAATCTCCGGTCGGCCGACGTCATCGGCCGGGAATGCCGGGAGATCCTCGAACGCCCGTGGGCGGAGGTGGTGGAGAAGGAGAAGCAGAAGGCGCTGCGGGACGGCTTTACCCTCGAGAGCCTGGTCGAGCATCCGTGGGGAGAGGACCTTGCCATGCCGCTGGGGATCAGCACCTCCCTTCTGCGGGACCACCAGGGAAACCGAATGGGGGTCATCGTGGTACTCAGGAACATGGGCACCTCCAGGGAGCTGGAGCGCCTCCGCCAGTTGGACGCCCTGAAGAGCGAGTTCGTCTCCAGCGTATCCCATGAGCTGAGGACCCCCTTGAGCATCATCAAGTCCTACGTGGAGGCGCTGCGGGACCGGGTACCCGAGAGCGACCACGACACGCGGCGCGAGTTCCTGAGCACCGTCGACACCGAAACCGACCGGCTCTCCGGTCTGGTGAACGATCTCCTGGACATCTCGCGAATCGAATCCGGGAGGTTCGATCTCGAGTTCCGACCGGTCTCTCTCCACGAGGTCGTGGCCGAAGTGATTCCCATGATGGAGAATCGCTCCGGGAAGCACACCATCGATCAACGGGTGGCCCCGGACCTGCCGTGCATCCTGGGAGACCGGGATCGCCTGATCCAGGTGTTCGTGAACCTGATCGACAACGCGCTCAAGTTCTCCCCGGACGGGGGCACCGTGGTCGTCGAAGCCTGCGAGCGCGACGGACGGATCGTGTGCACCGTCTCCGACGAGGGAATCGGGATCAAAGAGGAGGATTTGGACCGCATCTTCGACAAGTTCTTCCGAGGCGACCCGTCCAGCCGCCGCGAGATCTCCGGCACCGGGCTCGGCTTGCCCATCGTGAAGCACATCGTCGAGTCCCACGAGGGAACCCTCTCGGTGGAAAGCGATCCGGGCCGGGGATCGACCTTCGTCTTCGCCCTGCCCTTCGAGGGCGGCGGGTGAGTCAGGAAGGAGGACGGCCATGCCGCTGAACGGCGACCTGGAGCATTTCTCTCTCACGAGCCTGCTCCAGCTTCTGGCCTCCGAGAGCATGTCAGGCGCGCTGCACGTCCGGAGGGGTCGGGAGGAGATCCTCGTCCACCTCGAGGACGGGGAGGTCACGTTCGCCTCGGACGAGCGCAGGATCCACCGGGTGACCCGCCTGATCCATCTCTGGGAGGCAGCGCCAGAAGGGCCCCTGGAGACGTGTAAGGAACGGGCCCGGGTGGAAGGGCGCCTTCTGGAGGAGCTGCTGGAGGACGGGGGGTACCTTCTCCCGAAGACCCAGAAACGGCTCGCCCGAGAGACGGCCCGGGAGACCCTCTACGATCTGTTTCTCCTGGACCGGGGCGCCTTCGAGTTCGAGGATTCCGTCGCCGAGGTGCCGCTTTGCGTCACGACCCGCATCGGGGTCATGGAGATCCTCATGGAAGGGGCGAGGCTCCGGGACGAGACCGAGGATCTCGCGGCCGGGCTCCCCGACGAGGCAACGGTGCTCCGAATCGCCGGGAAAATGAAGGAGAACCGACAAATCCAGATCGAACCCGACCAGTGGCGCCTCCTGTCTTTCATCGACGGACGCCGAAGCCTCAGGCAGGTCGTCCACCAAAGCGGGTTCTGTCATTACGACGCCTTCCGCCTGCTGCGGGTTCTCCTGGACGAGGAGCTGGTCGAACCGGCGGAGGGCATGCGGGAGCACGCGGCCGCAACCCACACGGCCGGGCCCGGGAGGTGTGCGGGCCAAAACCGCAGGTCCATCCTGGTGGTGGACGACATGATTCAGATTCGAACCATTCTCAAGTTCAACCTGACGAACGAGGGCTACCGGGTGACGGCTGCCCAGGACGGGGAGGAGGCGCTGGGCCACCTGATGGAGGGAAAGCGCTTCGACCTGGTGCTCCTCGACGTGATGATGCCGAAGATGGACGGCTACGAGCTCATCCGCAGGCTACGCCGGGATGAGCGCACCCGCAACGTTCCCGTGATCTTTCTCACCGCCAGGGCCCAGAAGACCGACATCCTCAAAGGCATCGAGGCCGGGGCTGACGATTACGTGGTGAAACCCTACCGCTTCAACACGCTCAAGGAGAAGATCGAGCGGCTCCTGCCGGCCTGACGTAGAGCCCGCCGCCGAGGATGAGGGCGCCTACGCTCTCGATGGGAAAGGTCATCTTCTCCGTGGCAGCCGGGCGAGCCCGCACGGGACCGGACTCGTCCTGGAAAAGGCGATCGGGCGGGGCAGAGGAAATGCACCCGGGCGCGATCAGGCCGGGAAGAGGTCCCGGACCGCGTCGCAGCTCGTCGGGAGCGGGGGAAGGCCGATCTTGTCCCGCTTCTTGTTGTCGAAGTCGTCCAGGGGATAGATCCGCCCTTCCTTTGTCACCAGCTCCTTCTGGGCGCGGATCCCCTGCGGCACGTGGCCCGACCGAACCGCCATGTTCTTCAAGAGGGTGATCAGGTCGGTGATCCGCACCCCTTGCGGGCAGCGCTCCTGGCAGGTGTAGCAGCCGGAGCAGAGCCAGAGGAGGTCGCTCCCCAGGATCTCCTCCCGGAGCCCGTAGTTGGCCAGCCGGACGATCCTGGCCGGATCGAACCGGCCGTCCACCGCCGTGATCGGGCAACCGCAGGAACAGGTTCGACAGGTCATGCAGGCCGTGAACCGGCGTCCTTCCGGCTGCTGGAGAAGCTCGCGTCTGAGGGTTGAATCCGTCCTTGCGAGATCGATTACACCCGTGGATGCAGACATCCGGACTCCTCTGCCTTCGCGCTGCAGTCGTGCGGCAAGCTCTCGTGGGTTCCGGTGCATCTGCAGCGGCAAGATTTGTGCCACGGCCGGATGGAAAGGAAAAAGCACAAGATGATCAACGGGATGATCAAAAATCCCGGAAAGGATGGCGGCTGGATCCCGGAGCAGGTTTTCGTTTTTGCAAACCTGTCACGGCGTTCGGTCGCTGTTTTGCGATGCTGGACCGCCATCCGGGGCACCTTCCCGGGAGCGTATCAGCCCCGCGCCGGCCCGGGGGCGACGGTCCCTGCAGGCGGGCGGTGACGCGACTTTCCTCTTTGCGCTCGCGGGCTCTCCTTCTCGGGCTCGGTGGTTTGACGAGATCCCCCGGCTTGCCTGTGAAAAGCCGGGGTTTGGTTCCCCGGTTGCGGCAAGGCCGCAGCCCGCCCTCGGCCGGGCAAGAGAGAAGTCCGCATCCGTTTTGTCCTGGGATTCCCACCCCTGTATCGGCTGAAGACGGAAGGAGCGGGATGACGGTTGTCGATGGTGGAGGAGTTGAAAACGCTCTCCGAACAGGGTCTCCCCCATATTCACAATCCCCTCCTGAAAAGCCGGCCGAAGCCCATATGGGCTGAGAATTCCAGATCAACCAGGGGGTTGGATGCCTTGGAAACAGTCCCAATAGGGGGCGAGATGCTCCTGTACTCTGGAGACGGTCTCCATCGTCTCCTCGATTCCGGCATCCGGTTTGAGGTGGGGCGGAAGAATCTCGATCCCCTCCAGGTCCATGGGAACGCCGGTGACCCCCGAAAGGGAAGCCAGCCATCCCAGGGATACCAGGTTGGGATCACGGCTGTAACCGGATCCGATGAAATCGACCAGCTTCCCCTGACACAGCCTCGAGGAGAGCCTTCCCACCCTCTCCCCGATTCGGCGGATGCCCTGGAGCGTGAGCCCCATGTCCGTGATTTGATCCGAGAAGTGCGTATCGCAGCCATCGACCAGCAGCAGAACCTCAGGCCAAAAGACCTCGGCCAAGGGAAACACGATCTCGTCGATCACACGCTCGTAGCTCCAATCTCCCGCTCCCGGAGGCAGGGGCACCTGGATCGTATACCCCTCCCCCGTTCCGCTCCCGATCTCGTGTACGAAGCCCGTGCCGGGATAGAGCGTATGAGGGTCTTGATGGATGGAGATCAACAGCACCCTCGGGTCTTCCGAGAAGATGTGATACAGTCCGTCCCCGGCGTGGGCGTCCGTGTCCACGACGAGGATCCTCTGGACGGCGAAGTTCCGCATCAGGTTTTCCGCACAGACCCCGACATCGCTGAAAACGCCGAACCCCTTCTCGCGGTCTCGAGTCGCGTGCTGAACGCCGCCTCCGACCACGAAGGCCTTCTCGTACGTCCCGGATTGGACCAGCTCGCCGGCCCGCTTGCCGGCTCCGGCCAGGAGCCTGGCCGCGCGCACGAACCCGCGGGACAAGGGTGTGTCCTGCGGGTCCAGGCCGATGCAGCGGTTGATGCGCTGGATGTATTCATCGGTGTGCACCAGCCTCGAGTCGTCGTCTGAAGCAGAAGGAGGGGAAACCACCTCGAACTCCGGGTGCCGGACCAGGAATGCGTTCAAGTGATCCACAAAGTTCTGAAATCGCCCACCCTGGATGACGTGACCCAGGTTGTAGTCTTCCAGCTTGTCATCATAGAGAATGGCGAATCGGTTCAAAGGAAGGCCTCCTTCGGGGTCATCTTCCGGAAATCGCGCTCTGTGCTTCGGGAAACAGCTCCGCCTGCTCCCGTCTCACGTGTTCCGATACCTCGCCGATCAGGGCCTCCACCCGGTACTCGAACCGGTCGTCGTCCTTGGGAAGCTGCTGCAGCTCCTCGAGGCGCCCCTCGATGCGCCGGTTCTCCTGGAGGGACCGGCCTCTGATCTGCTCACCGTTCGCGACCATCTCGAGATACGGATAGAGGCGCTCCTCTGCGGAGCGGTTTCTGGAAAGGATCAGGTCCCGCACCTCTTCCAACAGGACCTCTCGCTCCCCAGCCTCCGTTGAGGCGGTGTCCCGGAGCTTTTCCAGCGCCCGCTGGATCTCGACGTCCTCCGCCTCGAGGTGCTCGAGAAGATCCGCCCCGGAAGCCGGCTCGACCGGGGGCGGTCCCTGTTCCGCTTTGGAGAGTCCTTCACGGGTCGGCGACGAGGCACCCAGCCTCTTCCCCCCGAAGAGCTCTGCGTACTCCGGGGGAAGTGCGGCCCTCGCCTGCTTCCACTGCTCTGGTGAGACCGCCCGGGTGAGGGTCTGGATCACGGCCAGGGACTGCCGGACTGTCTGAGGATGGCCCAGGTCGGCACGCGCCCCGACGGTGTTGTAGAACTCCTCCAGCGAGGCCTCCCGGGGCGTGTTGCGCCTGGTCAGGATTTCCCGCAATTCCTTGGGAAGCTGGGCCGCGAGCATGTTGCGCTCCGATGCGGGCATGGTCTCCCCCAGGGTTTCCAGGCAAGCCCCCACAACCCGCTCGGCGCTTTGAAAAGAGTCCAGTCCGCCGGCCTGCTCGACGTCGCTGACGAAATCGTTGTACTGCATGGTTACCCCCCTCTCGCCATGGATCCTGTTTGGCCTGTGGCCCTCTGTCTCAGACTCTAAGGGCTCTGCGAAGCGTGCCCAATGGGGTCGGTTGTGTATTTCGGAGAACGAGGAAGAACCCGATCGGCCCAGCCCCCTCGAATCCCGGACCGTCCGGGATCATCGGCCCGCATGGTCTTCGACCGTTTCCGCGGGATCAAGCGCGATACCGACACGATCGGTGGTCTTTGACCCTCGTCGTACCGGGAGCCGAGGCCCCGACTGCGGATGCGGTGAAAATACCCCTCGGTGGTCCGGGCGTAGGGCGGCATTTCATATGCCGCCGCAAGGTTTTCGACAAGCACGGCGGGGTGTAAAACCCCGCCCTGCGAAAACGCCCGGTTTTCATCGGCGGGAGAGACCGGACTCCGGTCATGTACGTTTGACTTCGAACCCTCATCCGAATAGAATAAGCCTTGCTTGCGACGTCTGAGACCGTGGTTCCAAGCAACAAGCGGTCTCAATGCCGTTGGGGCCCGGTTTCGTCATGAAGGAGATCACAGGTGGAAGAGTTCCCTGCGTGTCCCACATCCCACGCCGAGGTCAATCTGGTTTCTCCTGAATCCAGGGCGTCTGGTCGGAATCCCCAAAACGCGCTGGTGGGAGATCTGGACGATCTTGTTTCCCTGGTGTCTTTGATTTCCGACACCATCTTCTCCGGAATCATCGTCTGCGACTGCGATTCCAAGATTCTTTACATGAATCGGTTCTATGCGCACCTCATGGGGATCCGGGCCGGAGAAGCCGCGGGAAAGGACATTCGCGTGTTTTTTCCTCTGTCCAGGGTGCCCACAGTGCTGAAAACGGGACAGAGCGAGTTGTGGGCAAGGTGTACCCTGCGGTCGGAAATCGACTATGTGGTCAACCGCATTCCCATCAAGAAGGACGGACAGACGGTCGGCGTGATTCTGCAGACGGCGTTCAAGCGATTTTCTGAAGTCAATGATTTGATGAAGAGGCTGAAAAGCATCGAAGAGCGGATGCTGCGGTACAAAAAGGGCCTCGACAGCATGCTTTCCGCCACGTACACCTTTGACTCGATCGTCGGGGAAAGCCCGGAGATTCAGGCGGCCCGGGATCTTGCCCACAAGTATGCACGTACAGACGGATCGGTCATGATTCTGGGCGCGACAGGCACTGGAAAGGAGCTCTTCGCCCATGCCATCCACCAGGCCAGCCACCGGCGACTCAAACCCTTTGTCTGTCTCAACTGCGCCTCGTTTCCGAGGGAGCTTCTGGAGTCGGAGCTGTTCGGCTATGAGCAAGGTGCTTTCACTGGGGCCCACCCCAAGGGAAAAGCCGGGAAAATCGAGCTCGCCCATCGCGGGACCCTCTTTCTGGACGAGATTGGAGACATTCCCATCAGTGCTCAGGCCAAGATCCTCAGGGTCCTCGAAACCCGAAAGGTTGACAGAGTGGGCGGGGTCAAGGCCGTGGATGTGGACTTCCGCCTGATCGCTGCGACCAACAGGGACATCGAGGAGCTCATCAGCAAAGGGCTCTTTCGCGAGGATCTCTACTATCGCCTCAATACCATGACGGTGCATCTCCCCCCCCTGACGGGGCGGCAGGGTGATATCCCGGCCTTGACTGAACACTTCCTGCATCAGCTGGGCAAGAACTACGTCCAGGTGAGGGACTCGGCGTGGGACCGTTTGAAGGCCCATGCCTGGCCGGGCAATGTACGCGAACTGAAAAACGTCATCGAGCGGGCCGTCAGCTTGTTGGAGGGAGATCTGCTGGACGTATCCCACTTGCCGGACTGCCTCGGCGAACCGGTCGCCGCCTGTTTGCAGAAAAACCGAGGTAAGGTGAGAACACTCGCGGAGGAGATCGCCGAGTGTGAACGGCAGGTCCTGCTTCGCGCTTTGGAAGAAACCGGTCATAATATGGTTCGAACAGCAAAGCTTCTGAGAATATCCCGCTCAACTCTTTATGAAAAATGCAAGCTTCATCAGCTCTGATGCCTCTTTACTAGTACGAAAAGTATCGATGAGGACTGTCCGGTTGATCGGACACATCCCGTGGCAAGCTGACACCCCAACCCCCAAAAGAAGCCTTGCGGCATAAAGCCTGCGTCCTCGAATGGATAGGCTGTAGCGGACCCCGCCTCTCCTGAACGAATCCGTGTCTGAGTGTCCGGGTGGATATACATGTCCGGCCAAGCGGACATTTTGAGGGCTGGCTGACGCCGATCCCGCCTGCGCATTGCTTTCGCCCGTGTATCTACAAAGACGGTAAAACCCCGAATAAACAAAGGGTTACGCAAACGCCCCGGGCTTTGACAGGTCGCTGAACCATCGGTGCCTTCTGGCATCCGCCTTGCATTCAAAAAGAACGGTCTCACAAACCGTAATCGACACCGATGTCAACACATAGAGATTGATTGTTGGGAGGAGGAAAAAGGGCCAATGGAACCGAGACGCGTTGAAAGAAAGGATTTTGTCGTCCCTCGCTGTACGAACGCCTGTCCGGCGGGCGTGGATGTCCCCCGCTATATTCGCGCAGTGAAGGAGAAGCGATACGACGATGCGGTGGCCGTCCTTCGCGAAAAGCTTCCCCTGCCCATGGTGTGCGCCGACGCCTGTTTCGCCCCCTGCGAGGAGGTGTGCGCTTACCGGCAGTTCGGGGATCCCATCGCCATACGGGCGATCAAGCGAATCGCCGTGGACCGTGGGGGAGAGGGCTGGAAGACGAAGAAGGCTGTGGCCGGGGACACGGGCAAGAGCGTCGCCATCGTGGGCGCCGGGCCCGCCGGGCTGACCGCGGCCTACTATTTGAGAACCAAGGGGCACCAGGTCACCCTGCTCGACGCGTTCCCCAAACCCGGGGGTGCCATGCGGTACGGCATCCCCGATTACAGGTTGCCGGAGGAACGGCTGGAACAAGACATTCAGGACATCCTGGAGCTGGGGATTGCGTTCAAAGGAGAGACAAGAATCGGGAAAGACGTCTCTCTCGAGGATCTCGAGAAAGACCATGACGCCTTGTTCCTGGCCACCGGAGCCAATGGAAGCGTCCGGATCCCGCTGGAGGGAGCAGACAAGGAGGGGGTCCTCTGGGGATGGGATTTTCTCAAGGACGTCGGCCTGGGAAAGACCTTCGACATGAACGGGACCGTGGCGGTCGTGGGTGGAGGCAATGTGGCCATCGACGTGGCCCTGACCGCCAGACGCCTCGGTGCCGAGGACGTGCACTTGTTCTGCCTGGAGGAACGGGAGGAGATGCCGGCCCACTCCTGGGAGATCGCTCGCGCCGAGGAGGAGGGAGTGGTGCTCCACAACGCCCTGGCCCCGAAGAAGGTGCTGGGCGGGAAGGTGGCCACGGGTTTGGGGCTGATCCGTTGCACGTCGGTCTTCGACAGCGCCTGCAACTTCAATCCCACCTACGACGAGGACATCACGGAGAAGATTGAAGCCCGGCACGTTGTGTTGGCCGTGGGGCAGGCTGCGGACCTGTCCTATGTGGACGACCGCAAAGACGTCCACCTGGACCGGGGACGCATCCAGGTCGAGGAGGCCGACCAGTCCACGGGTGAGGAAGGCGTTTTCGCAGGCGGTGACGTGGTGAGCGGACCGGACTCCATCATCGGGGCGATCGCCCAGGGCCGCAGGGCGGCCTCGGCCATCGACCGCCATCTGGGCGGGGACGGAAACATCGAGGAGACCCTCTGCTCCCCCGAGGATGCCGTGTACCTCATGCCCTTCACCGACCCCCCGTACACCCCGAAGCCTCGGAGCGACATGCGTCACCTGAAGCCCTGGGAGAGGGTCGGGGGGTTCGATCAGGTGGAGCTCGGCCTCGACGAGGCGCAGGCGTATGAGGAGTCCTCGCGCTGCCTCAACTGCGATGCGAGACAGTTCGCTGTGGTCCTGAACACGGAGTACTGCAAGGAGTGCGGCTACTGCTCGGAGGTCTGCGGCGTGGATACCTTCGGCCCGGCGGACATGTTCAACGTCAAGGGCTACCGTCCCCACGAGGTCAAGACTGCGGCCTGGTGCGTGGGCTGCCTTAAGTGCTATTTTTCATGCCCTGATTTTGCCATCGATGTGTACGAACTGACAGCCTGATAAGGAGGAGGTTTTCGATATGAAGAGGTTCTTGGAAACCGGAAATTTTGCAATCACCGAAGGGGCCATCCTGGCGGGATGCCGCTTCTTTGCGGGGTATCCCATCACGCCCGCTACGGAGCTGGCCGAGGCCATGAGCCTGAGGTTGCCCCAGGTCGGCGGCTACTACATTCAGGCTGAGGACGAGTGCGGGGCCATGCATCTGTGCATCGGAGCGTCCCTCGGAGGCATGAAAGCGATGACCGCCACCTCGGGGCCCGGGTTCATCCTGTACGCCGATCCCTTTGGATGGGCGCTCGGCTGCGAAATGCCCATGGTGGTGTTGAACTCCGGACGTGTGGGCCCGGTGAGCGGGATCACGGGGGCTCCGGGCCAGGGCGAGTTCTACCTGATGCGGTACCCCACACAGGGCGGGAACTTCGAGGCCATCTGCCTGGCTCCCAACTCCGCCCAGGAGTGCATGGCCATGACCGTGGAGGCTTTTTACCTTTCGGAACGATTCCGCATGCCGGTCTCGGTGCTGGCCGACCAGCTCATCACCGATGGGTTCGAGGACATCTCCGTCCCTGAAAACGAGGACGAGATGAAGGAGCTGGGGTTTCGGACCTGGCCCCGAAAGGTCTGCCAGGGGCCGGTGTTCTACCCCTGCACGGACGAGCTGGATGTGCCGCCCGTTCAAATGGGCTACAACACCGGAGGGATCTGCTCCGACTGGACCCCCACGGAAGAAGGGTACGACATCGAGGAGGTGGAGGCACATCACCAACACGCCTACCGCCTGATTTACAAGGTCCGAAACCATCGGGATCTGTTCAATCAGCACTACGAGAAAAAGTTCATGGACGATGATCCGGACCTGGTGGTGACCTCCTTTGGGAGTCCCTCCCGGGTGGTCAACACGGCCGTGGAGAAGGCCCGGGCGCAGGGGCTCAAGGTGGGGGCGTTGCGCCTGATCAACCTGTGGCCCTTTCCGGACGAGCATTTCAAGCGAAAGACCAAGTACCTCTCGGTGGAGCTGAACTGGGACGGGCAGCTCGTCCGAGAGATCCAGCGCTCGGCGCCCAAGGACGCGGAGGTTCATTTTCTGGGGACGTGCGGCGATCTGCCGACCACGCCCGATCTGCTGGAGGCGTTCGAAAAACTCCTGAAAAACGAAACCATCAACCGAAAAGGTTGGGTCGTGGAGGAATGGTGAGATGGAATACAAAGCGAGCGAGCTGACATCCAGTTTCTTGAGGTCTCGAAAGATCCCCAGCACGGCGTGCACGGGATGCGGCCTGGGAATGAACCACAAGATCGTGGTCCAGGCCATTCAGGAGCTGGGCCTCGAGGTTGCGGACATCATCTGGGGGACGTCCATCGGGTGCGCGGGCCGGCAGACCTTCGCCACCTGGAAAGGGGACGGCTTCGCGGGGACCCACGGAAGAGTGTATGCCATTGCCAAGGGGCTGCGCATCGCCCTGCCCGCGGAGAAAAAGATCATCCTCACGGTGGGGGACGGGGACGCGTTCGGCATCGGACTGATGCACCTGATTCACGCGGCCCGTTCCAATGCGGACATGACGGTGATCGTCAACGACAACCTCGGCTATCAGTCCACCGGCGGGCAGTACGGCTGGACCACGCCGCAGGGCAGCCGCACGGACAGCAGCCCTTATGGAATGTACGAACACAACCTCATGAGCGACGGCATGGATGTGATGCACATTCTGAAAGGGGCCGGAGCGACCTTCCTGGCGCGGCACGTGGCCATGGACGGAGCGAGGGCGGTGGAGACCGTGAAGCTTGCGATTCAGAACCGTGGATTTTCTCTGGTCCACATGCCCTATCCCTGCCCGACCAACTTCGCCTCCCGGGAGCTCGGTTCCAGAAACGCGGTCAACATCTACCGTTGGATCCAGGAGCGCTCTGCGCCGCTCGGGGAGGAGAAACCAGACACCGTGTGGGCAACGGGTGTCTGGCACGATGCCAGTGGATCGAGACCGGAATTCTCTCAACACGTGGGTGAGTGCGTGGAAAAAATCAGGAGGACCGGAAGCTTATGAAAGACAGAATCGAGATTGTCGCCAGCGGCTTTGGCGGGCAGGGCGTGGTCAGGCTCGGTCAAATCATCGGAGAAACCGGCGTGAAGCAGGGTCTCCATGTGGCCATGCTCAAGAGTCACGGAACGGAGATGCGGGGGGGATATGTCCGAAGTCAGGTGGTCCTGTCCCCCAAGATCATCGACAGCCCCATGTGCGAGCAGCCGGACTACTTTATCGCACTGTCCAGCGCCGCCTATGACCGGTTCAAGGACACTGTGCTCGATGACGGGCTCATCATCTACGACCCGGCCTTCGTGGTCAACGTCGACAACGATCTTCCCTGCAAGCAGGCCTCTTTCCCCGCCAAGGATCTTGCCATCGAGCATTTCAACCAGGCGTTGTTCGCCAACTCCCTGGTCCTGGGACATGTGGCCGGCACCGTGGACATCCTCGAAAAGGAGGTGATGCTGGAAAGCCTTCTGGAAGTCATCCCCAAGTTCCATGACAAGAACCGGCAGGCTTTCGAGATCGGCTTCGAATACCAGGCGTAGCCCTGGCTCTCGGCCGGAGAACCATATGGAAAAGGAGCGTGCTCTCATGCGGACGATCAGGTACTTTGTCGAGAAGCGGGCTGAGGAGAGCCCGGAAAAGGTGTTTCTTTTCGCCCCGGAGTCCGGGTTGGAGCTGACCTATGCAGGGCTTCGAAACGAATCCGTTCGTCTCGGGAAGTACTTGATGAAGCTCGGCGTGGGAAAGGGGGACAAGATGTCCTTCATGATGGGGAACGGGTATCAGACGGCCCAGCTCTTTCTGGGAACCATGTACGCCGGTGTCGTCGTGGCCCCCTTGAACCTGATGTCGCAACCGTCCCAGCTCACCTACGTGCTCGACCACTCGGACACGAAGGTCGTGTTTCACACCGCGGACCAGAAGGAGCGGCTCGCAGCCGCTGCCGAGGATGTGGATCGGGAGATCCTCTTCAAGGAGGTGGACATCGACGCCCGATCCGTGGTTCCGGAAGGGGAGGATCTTTCCGGGTACGAGCTTCCCGATGTCGAAGAAGAGGACGACGCCCTGCTCCTGTACACATCCGGGACCACCGGGGTGCCCAAGGGCGTCATCCTCAGTCACAAGAACATGGTTGCAGGGGGGGAGTACACGGGAATGGCCCACGAGCTGACGCCCGAGGACCGGGCCCTCTGCTCCCTGCCCCTCTACCACATCAACGGGGAGGTGGTCACGGCCGTGACCCCGCTCGTCACCGGCGGCAGTGTGGTCATGCCCTACAAGTTCAGCACCTCGGACTTCTGGGAGCTGATTTCGCAGTACGGCTGCACCTGGTTCAGCGTGGTTCCGACCATCATCTCCTACCTGTGCAGCGCAACGGATGTGGACGGCAAGGACTACCGTCTGAGCCAGCTTCGCTTCGGCCGCTCTGCGTCCTCCGCCTTGCCCCCCTCCCTGCACAAGACCTTCGAGGAGAAGTTCCATGTCTCCATCGTGGAGACCATGGGGTTGACCGAAACGGCCGCGCCCGTGTTCTCGAATCCATTGGAGCCGTCCAAGAGGAAGTACGGGTCCCCGGGCCAGGCCGTGGGAAACGAGGCCCGGATCGTGGACGAGCACGGAAACGAGGTTCCACGGGGCACGCAGGGCGAGATCATGATCCGTGGTAACAACGTCATGAAGGGTTACTATAAAGCTATCGATATCACGGAGAAAACCCTCGAGCCCGATGGCTGGCTCCACACCGGAGATCTGGGGTACATGGACGAGGACGGGTTCGTGTTCGTGACCGGGCGCATCAAGGAGCTGATCATCAAGGGCGGGGAGAACATCGCCCCCAGGGAGATCGACGAGGCCCTCTACAGGCACCCGGCGGTGCTGGACGCGGCGGCCGTGGGCGTTCCCGACGACGACTACGGGGAAGAAATCATGGCCTGCCTCACACTCCAGCCCGGCGCCTCGGCCACCGAGGAGGAGATCCTGGCCCACTGCCGGGAGCACCTGGGGCCCTTCAAGACGCCCAAGTTCCTCCACTTCCTCGATGAGCTTCCCAAGGGGCCGTCAGGGAAGATCCAGCGCCTGAAGCTGCCGGAGCTGGTGAAGCGGCTCGAGAAGGGGGGTGGTTGATTCCGAAGAGGCATTGCGCCGGGTGATGTCCGCCCGACTCGTCGCGGACCGCACGGCGATGTGGCAATGTCGTTTGGTTGCAATCCTTCTTCTCAGGTGTTGCACGGACAAGGTCCTTAGACCTGCCGGGCCGAAGGAGTCTGCGCCGGTCTGAGTCCTCGCCTGACGTCATCGAGGAGCATGCGTATGACAGAGTTCTTCCGGTATCTCCCCGAGGCCTTCACCCTGGTCAACCTCTTGACCCTGTCCCTGGGTGTCATCGGGGGGCTGATCCTGGGTGCGACTCCGGGATTGAGCCCCACCATGGCCGTCGCCCTGCTGGTGCCGTTCACCTTTCACATGGATCCCACCACCGGTCTCATCCTCCTGGGCGCCGTCTACACCGCCACGGTGGCTGGAGGGGCCATCTCGGCCATCCTCGTCAACATCCCCGGTGCGCCGGCCAACATCGCCACCCTGTTTGACGGCCATCCCATGGCCCAGCAGGGCAAGTCCCAGACGGCGCTCTACGTCTGCTTCATCAGCTCGCTGGTGGGCGGGCTCTTCGGCATGCTGATCATGATCCTGTTCACGCCGCCGCTGGCCGAGGTCGCCCTGAAGTTCGGGCCTCCGGAGATGTTCTGGATCGCCATCTTCGGCATCAGCGTCATGGCGGGGCTTTCCTCGGGATCCATCGCCAAGGGGCTGATCGGAGGCATGTTCGGTCTGCTGATCAGCACCATCGGGTACAGCCCGCTCCTGGGGACGCCCAGGTTCGTCTTTCTCGACGTACTGACCGGGGGCGTGGCCATCGTTCCGGCGCTCATCGGTCTCTTTGCCATCCCCCAGGTCTTCTCTCTGGTGGAAACCCTGGGCAGGAAGGGGGTTCAGACGGCCTCCTTCGAGCCGGAGAAGGGGGTTCTCTTCAAGACCATCGTGCAGACCCTGAAGATGGTCAAGCCCTTGAGCATAGGGTCCGTGGTGGGCTCCATCATCGGCGTCATTCCGGGTGCAGGGGGTCAGGTTGCGGGTCTCATCTCCTACGACCAGGTCAAAAGGTTCTCGAAAAAGCCCGAGGCCTATGGGACGGGGATTCCCGAAGGGGTCGCGGCGGCCGAGTCGGCCAACAACGCCATGGTGGGCCCTTCTCTGATCCCGCTCCTCACCCTCAGCATCCCGGGCAGCCCTACGGCCGCGGTGCTTCTGGGAGGCCTCCTCATTCACGGGCTGTTCCCGGGGCCCGATCTCTTTCTGAGCAACGCCCCGATCACGTACACGTTCATCGGCAGCCTGGTGCTGGCCCAGATCGCCATGTGCGTTTTCGGGTGCCTCTTGTCCCGATACAGCTACATGGTGATGGGCGTGCCCAACCTGTTCATGATTGCAGCCGTCACGGTTCTCTCCGTTTATGGGACGTATAGCGTCCAAAACAGCTTTGACGATGTGATTGTGATGTTTTCATTGGGCACACTGATGTACCTGGGAAGAAAGTTCGGCTTCTCGCCGGCCCCTGTGGTCCTGGGAATCATCCTCGGGCCCATCGCAGAGAACAACTACCTCAAGGGTCGCCTGATCGCAGAGACCGACGTGGGGGTCTGGAACTACTTTTTCACGGGCGGCATGAACCTCATCATCATCGGGCTGGTGGTGGCGTCCATCGCATTCAGCGTCTACGGAGAGATCAAGGCCTATCGAAAAGCAAAGGAGGCGAAGCATTGAGAAGGGAAATCATCGTTTCCTTGGTGATCTTTGCAAGTGCCCTCGCACTCTATTTTTCCCTGTCATTGATGGATGACCCGAGAGCCGTCGTCTTTCCGAGGGTCCTCATCGTCATCATTGGTGTTTTGAGTTTGATTTTGTTCGTCCAGGCCCTCATGATGGGGAAGGAGATGGCCGGAAAACCTGCGGGGTTTCGGCTCGGTCCCTTTCTGGTCTGTTTCGGTCTGATCGTCGTCTACCTGGCCGTGATGGAGAAGCTGGGGTTCTACGTGTCGGCCTTTCTGTTCTATGTGGCCGTCATCTTCGTGCTGGGCTGGGGGGACTTGACCCCGAGAAAAGGTGCCATGCGGGTCCTGTCGGCCGTGGTGTTCGTCACGATCCTTTACTTTCTGTTCAATCGTCTGCTTGCGGTGCAGACCCCCAAGGGATTGCTGTTCTAGCCGGATCCCGGCCGGAACCTGGTGTGAGGTCCCTTTGCCGTTGCGGCATTCGGGATTCCCCAAGAACCTCATCGAGCAAAGGAGGAAGCATGGATCAGAAGGCATGGGTTCGAAAGGCACTTATGGTAGTGGTGGGGTTGTGCATCCTGTTCACCTTTGCGCCCTCGGCCTCGGCCGAGTACCCGGAGTCGCCCATCAGCATGGTTGTGGCCTACTCACCGGGTGGGGCCACCGACTTTCAGGCGCGCATCATTTCCATGATGGCGGGAAAAGAGGAGTATCTGGGGCAGCCGATCGTGATCATCAACAAGCCCGGGGCGGGGGGGCAGGTCGGGTGGAACTGGGTGGTCCAGAAGGGGAGCAAGGACGGTTACACCATGACCGCGTACAATGTCCCCCACTTCATCGCCCAGTCCATTCGGTTCGATACCAAGTACAGCATCGACACCTTCGAGCCGGTGGCGAACTGGGGGGCGGATCCCGCGGTGCTGATCGTGCCCAAGGACAGCCCCTTCAACACGGCCAAGGATCTCGTGGCCTACGCCAAGGACAACCCGGGCAAGATCACCGTGTCCGGGGCCGGGCTCTTCGTGGGCCACCACATCGCCTACCTGCAGCTCTCCAAGGCCGCCGATGTGAAGCTGACCTACATCCCCGAGAAGGGCGGGGTCCCGGCCATGCAGTCGGTGGTTTCCGGAAAGGTCAAGGCCGGGTTCAACAACCTCTCCGATGCGTATCGGAACAAGGACCGGCTCAAGATCCTGGCCATTGCGGACCTGGAGCGCCACGACTTTCTGCCGGATGTCCCGACGCTCAAGGAGGAGGGCATCGACGTGGACGACTCGAGCGTGAACTTCCGAGGCGTGGCGTTTCCCAAGGGCGTCCCTCAGGAGGCGATCGACAAGTGCGCCGAGGTGTTCCCGAAGATGTTCCAGGACAAGAAGATCCTCGGTAAAATGAAGGGAAGCGGCAGCCCCGTGCGCGTCCTGCCCAGGGAAGAGGTCATCGAGATGTTCAAGGAGAGGGAGGCCTATCTCCAGGAGCTCCTGAAGGACCTGAAGTAGTCCAATGACGGAGGCCGGGCGGCGCAAAGCGCTTGGCCGGCCGGGATGAACGGGAGGGACCTCGGTGCCTCCCGTTTTTTCTTGAAAGGGGTCTTGCCGTGGATCCGGATGGCCGCCTCGAGGGGACGCGGAAAGACCCCCCTGACCGGGTGGTCGCGCTCCGTGTGGACGGGCGTCCTCGGCGCATTCACGTGCATTTTCCTCCGGGCGGGTGCCCCCGCGGACCCGCCCCGGTCCTCGTTCTTCTCCACGGACGATACGGGAGCGCCGACAGGATGGAAAAGGAGACCGGCTTGTGCACCATGGCCGGCCGGGCCGGTTTCGCGGTGGTGCTCCCGGAAGGGGCGAAACGGAGCTGGGCCGACGGGCGGGGGATCTCCCCGGCCGATCGCCTGGGGGTCCGTGACACGGTCTTCCTGGGCCGGATCCTCGACAGGCTGGAGGAACTCCTGCCCAAGGGTGCGGGAGAGGTCTTCCTCGTAGGGCACTCCAACGGCGGCTTCATGGCCCAGCGCCTGGCCGTGGAGTTCCCGGGCCGGTTCGCCGCCCTCGGGCTCGTGGCAGCCGCACTGTCTGTTGAGCAGGCCGAAAGGCTGCGCCCCGAGGCCGCGGTCCCCATCCTCTTCATGCACGGCACGGCAGACCCGGTCATTCCTTACGGAGGAATCCAGCGGCCTGAAGGCGGCACGCTGTCGGCCGAGGAGACGGCACGCCGATGGGCGGTTTGTAACGCTTGCGGCCAGGCCGTCACCATCGAAGAGCAGGGAGGGCTTCAGGCCGGGATGTCATTCCGGGCCCTTCGTTACGGCCGCCCCGACGCGACCAGTCCCGTCCTTCTCTACCGCCTCGAGGGGGCCGGCCATGACTGGCCGGGAACCCGGGCCCCTTCCACCTCCGGGCTCTTCGGCCCGGTTTGTATCGACTTTCCCGCAAGTCGCATCCTCATGGATTTTTTTGAGCGCGTCCGAGTCCGGCAGGGAGCCGGGACTTGAGTCACCCCATCACTTGAGTCACCCCATGGGGGTCTTGGACAGACTCGAGTCGTGATGGAGTCGTAAGAAAGCCCCCAGCCTTGAGATCCGCCCACGGAATATCCGTGGGTTATAGCGTTTCCCGCGGAGCGTGAGCGGTTTTTGCGAATGCGTCAGTCGTTGATTCCGCCGATCGCCGATCATCCCGTAAATCGAATCGGGCTACGGATGGACTCGCGTCCATCGGCATCAGTCTTTCCATAGAAGAAATGTCATGAGCGGTGATCTCTTCGAGGACGTGCACGCTTGTAATATGGCGCCTTACGCCCGGGCTACCGAGGGGCATGTTCACGGCAAAGTGCCTCCCCGCACGCAGGTGCGCAAAGTTCTTTGCAAGAGAAGAGACGAAGTTTCAACTTTCGACACGGTCAGCCATGTCAGACCGGATGCACCGAAACGGTTCTCCTCCGCCATGATAGCACCCCGAAAGTCGGATTCCAAGGCTCGCGGACCCAGACT
>CAYUBQ010000030.1:40376-46931 GCA_964443135.1 uncultured Desulfobacterales bacterium
CCTCCGCCATGATAGCACCCCGAAAGTCGGATTCCAAGGCTCGCGGACCCAGACTCCATGGATCCGAATGACTCCTGAGCGTTCACAGTACAACACCATACGCCTTCCCCCCAGACAAACTACACGACTCTCCCCATTTACCGACTCCCAGTGGTTGTCTAGGTTGGAAGGCGAAAGCCAGGGCAAAAGCCTCTCAGGAGAGGCGAGTCAATGGACCAATGTCCATCCACGGAAAGGGGAGCCGAAATGGCACTGGAGCATTTTCATGAACCACGGGAGCAGCTGTCCGAGTCCCTCCTGGACCTCAAACGTGCCAAAGCCAGCCTGATCGAGGAGCTGGAAGCCGCCAACTGGTACAACGAAAGGGCCGAGGCGACCCGGGACGACGAGCTGCGGTCCATCCTCGAGCACAACCGGGACGAAGAGATCGAGCATGCCGTGATGCTGCTGGAGTGGATCCGTCGAAACCATCCCGGCTTCAACGAAGAGATGGAAACCTACCTGTTCAAGACCGCCCCGGTCACGCAGCTCGAGCGCGAGGAAGAAGAAGGAGGAGGAGAGGCGCAAAGTGCGAGCGAATCTCCGAACGAGGCCGAGGCGGGGAGCCTGAACATCGGTTCAATGAAAGGAGAGTAAGGATGCCGAGCATACTCAAGAGAGAGTTCGCCCCGGTCAGTGACCAGGCCTGGAAGGAGATCGACGAGCTCGCAGCGGCAGCCGTCAAACGCAACCTCAGTGGGAGGAGCGTGGTGGATTTCAGCGGTCCCCACGGCTGGGAGCTTGCCGCGGTCAACGAGGGGAGGCTGGTGATCTCCGGGCAGGAAGGACCCCAGGGGATCGACTGGGGCAAACGCAAGGTGACGCCGTTGATCGAGATTCGCGCGCCGTTCACCATTGCCCAGATGGAGCTGGACAACATTACCAGGGGCTGCGTGGACCCGAAGATGGATGAGCTCGAAGAAGTGGTGGGGAGGGCCGCCCGATTCGAGGAGACCCTGATTTACAGGGGGTTCGAGGAAGGAGGCATCAGCGGCATGCTCTCCGGCTCGGAGCAGGAGCCGGTGGTCCTGCCGGAGCGTGTCGAGGAGTACACCGGTGCTGTGGCCGGCGCCGTCGAACGATTGGAGCTCTCAGGCATTGAAGGTCCCTATGCCCTGGTGCTCGGTCCGACCCAGTACTACAGCCTGATGCAGAGCCCGCGGAAAGGGTATCCGGAGGTCCGCATCATCCGGGACATCCTTCAAGGGGACGTGCTCAAGAGCCCAGTGCTGAACGGAGGTGTGCTGCTGAGCGTGCGCGGGGGCGATTTCGAGCTCACGATCGGAAAGGACTTCTCCATCGGTTATGCCAGCCATGACCGGGACAGAATCGAGTTTTTCGTCACCGAGTCCCTCGCCTTTCGCATCGTGGAACCGAAGGCGATCGTGGCGCTCACTCTGGCGCAGTAGGCCCGGGCGGTTGCACAGGTCGAGCCGATCGGCGCCTTCAGTGGCGATCCTGCGTTGAGCCTTGCTCGAGGAAGATTGCGTCCTTCGCTGTCTTTCCTCAGCTTTCGTCCAGCTCTCCTTTTCCCTCACCGCTTGCACGGCTTTACGCTGGCGCGCCTGCAGCCGCTCGCCGACATCCTGGGGCGTGATCCTGTTCCTGTTGTCCTTCAGCTTTTGGACAATGGTTTCAAATCCTTGGTTGGAAATTGCCAATGTGGTCCTTTGGCTTTCGATAAAGAATAAATCTCATTAGACAAGAGTTTTCTTCTGTCAAGGCCATTTTTTCCGGCAAACAGCAGAAGACCCCTTGTCGGGGTTCCCGGGTGTGCCCGCCCCGGGCACGCCATCGAGACCCATCCGGCTCCTTTCCTACCCCCCGGGAGCAAAATGGGAAAATACAGAGAGGACCCCATGGGTTTCGGGAAGCGGGGCAGCTATAGAAACGGGAGCGGCGGGGCGGAAAGAACGCCTTCGACGGGCATGAGAACACCGGTAGGCCGACCGGGACTTTTCAAAGGGAGGACAAACCAGGCTGATCCTCGGTTTTCTCTGCGCAGCCTACATCTTTCTCTTCGGGCTCGTTCGACGAAATCCGCGCCCCTGGATCCGAATAGAAAGCCGATCCAGTGGCGAATCATCTGGGACGTCTTCAAGAACATCCTGCCGGCCGCAGGCTTGATTTTGGCGGTTCTGGGTTCCATTTTCGCGGGCATCACCACACCCACCGAGACGAGCGGTATCGGCGCCCTCGGCGCCATCATCCTCACGATCATCAACCGCAGGTTCAGCTGGTTCGTGCTCAAGGAAGTCACCATCGCCTGCTTCAACACATCCGCCTACATTTACGGAATCCTGGTCGGGGCCACGGCCTTCGCCCTGGTCCTCAGAAGCGTGGGTGGAGACGGCATGTTGATCATCGCTTACTGACCGGAGCTGGTGATCTGGCTGCCTGGCGTTGCCTATCGCTGAGCCCGGCGCCTCCCATCACGCGGGAGGAAACCGCCGCTGTGACGTAAAACCCCTATTCGTGTCGCAGGCCCGCAAATTAGAACTCGGATTGGCAGCCTGGCATTCATCCGGTCAGCAAACCTGCGCGAAAGGCCTTCAGGTATTTCGTGCAGAAGGGATCTTTCCCCACCAGGGTTTCCGCGGCCACGATGCTGGCCATCATGGTCTCGTCCAGAGGGTTGGTGATAGCCCCGTCCAGGCCGCGGGCGATCGCCATGGCCATGAAGATTTGGTTGAGGAGCCTTTTCTCCGGCAGACCGAAGGAAATGTTCGAAAGCCCGCACATGGTGTGCACCTTGGGAAATTCAACGGTTACGCGAGTGACCGCGTCCAGGAATTCCCGGCCGAATTCATCATTGGTTCCGATGGGCTGAACAAGCGGGTCCACGTAGATGTCGTCCTCAGGCACGTTGTTCTTGACCAGGCCGTTGACCAGCTTTTCGGCAATGGACATCCTGGCGTCCGCGGTTTCCGGCATGCCCTCGTCGCTCATGCACAGGGCCACAACCTTGCAACCCGCTCCGGCCAGGGCAGGTAGAAGATTCTCCCAGCGCTCTTTCTCGAGTGAGATGGAATTGATCATAGCGGTTCCTTCGTGCTTTTCCAAGGCCGCCTCGATGGCTGCCGGGTCCGGGCTGTCGATGCAACAGGGTCCCTCGACCGCACCTTGCACCGCGGTCACCAGCCATTGAAGGTATTCGGCTTCTCGGCCAACGAAA
Organism: uncultured Desulfobacterales bacterium; assembly: GCA_964443135.1. GTDB lineage: Bacteria > Desulfobacterota > DSM-4660 > Desulfatiglandales > HGW-15 > JAIPEI01. The sequence goes on from CAYUBQ010000030.1 coordinate 43,591, forward strand.
ACCCCCGCATTGACATCAATATAATCCGCGCCAGCCTTCTTCTGATCGGTGGCGAGGGCCGCCACCGCATCGGAGTTCATCTTTTCGATCATTTCCTTTACAGGTTTGCGGCTGGCATTAATTAACTCACCCACGATAAGCATATTCCACTCCGAATGAAACGAGTAAAGAAGTAGAAAAGTTACACATTAATCAAATAAATACCTAAATAACCCCATATTTGACGCATTCGGAGAACACCCGCTCACGCGCCGCTGAGGACGATACAACCTGTTGAAACCCGGGGGGCAGAGCTCAAGGATTCGGGCTTTTTGCGACTCCATCATATTGGGGGAACTGAGAAAAACTTAGCAGCTTTGTGTCCTTATCAACTCCACATCCAGCCTATTGCTTCGCTATCGTTTTTGTGAATTTACGATAAAACCTGCTTCAAGACCCCTTTTCAGTAAAATCAACAAGGGCCTCTCTCATCGCTTCCAAGTTTTCTAGCGGCGTTCCCGGAGCGATCCCTCCTGCGGTTGAAAGCAAGAACCTTCCCCCCCGGGTGCCTTCTTGAAGGACAGTTAGCGCTTCTTCAAACACATCTTTTCTGGGCCCGTTCAGCATAAGATGAACAGGGTGGAGATTCCCCATCAATGTAATGTTTTTACCCAGTGCTTGTTTGACTGCTGCCAGCTCTCCGCCAAAATGGAAAACTTGAAACTGAAATTCACTTAAGGCATTGAGATAAGGAACTGGATACTCATTATGATATATTACCAATGATTCAGGGAAAGCCATTGCGATTTGCTGAGTATATGGAAGCCAAAACTCTTCAAAATGTTCTACACTCACTTGTCCTGGTATATGGTCAGCAATACCAATACGCCTAAGTTTGCCGTTAATACTTTCATGAGCGGCTAGCCAACGAATTACCGACTCCGTCGTCTTTTTGAGAAGCTCATGAATTGAGCTGCGCTCATTAATAAGATTCAAAAAGAAATTCTCATGCCCCATGAGAACTGCGGCAAGTTCCACCGGCCCAAACGACACGGCAATTCCATTAAGATACCCATACTGATCAGCATATGCTTGATCCATGGAAGAATGGAAATATCGATACTCCTCCAACGCCTGCGGCATCATTCCTGCGGTTTTGGGATCAATGGGGTTCAGGTTGGCGATATCCACATTGGAGCGCAGAACCGGTTGTGCCATTGGCACCCCCTGCTGGCTCGGCCATTTGATCTGGCATCCGAATGCTGAAGGCTCTACAAGCGCTCCGTAATCCGCCCAGATTCCCGGAAAGCAAAAGAAATCTGGAAACATGTCTTGGAACTTGCACTGAACACGAAGCTTGGTTTCTGAGTCGAAGTAGTAATCTTTCAGAGAAACATCTGCAAAAACATTGAGAAAGGGGGCTGTATTCCAAATCGCAACCAGCATATCATCAGGGCAGTGACCACCCACAATGTCCTCAAAACGCTGTCCAATCGTCCTTGAATTCGGGTCTTGCATATAATACATTTCCTTTGTGTGTCGGCAAAAGGGCACCGTTCTTCGGAAGGCTGTCCGGAGAAGGGACCGCCTCCTTCAGGATGAAGAAAACGCTCTTCAGTCGTAAAGGGGGAAAGTCTGTTTTTCGTCAGCCGGCCTTCTTGGGCTGATCCGGACCCGTTCGAACCGCTGATGAGGCGAGCCCCAAGTAGGTTTCGCATACGGAAGGGTCGGTGGCCAGCTCGCCTGAGGGTCCGCTCATGACCACCTCGCCGTTCTCTAAGACATAACCATGAATGGATAGGCCCAGGGCGTGTTTTACGTTCTGCTCGATCAGCAGAATGGCCGTCCCTTCCCGGTTGATCAGCTCTATGATCTCGAAGATCTTCCGCACGATCAAAGGGGCAAGCCCGAGAGAGGGCTCGTCCAGCATGAGCAGACGAGGTAACGACATCAGGCCACGCCCGATGGCCACCATCTGCTGCTCGCCTCCGCTCAATGTTCCCGCCTTTTGGTCCTTTCGCTCGGCCAGACGGGGGAAGTAGGAGAACACCTGCGCCATGGTTGACGTCCTCTTCCGGCGCGTCCTGGGAAACTGGGCGCCCATCTCCAGATTCTCCCGCACGGTGAGGGACGAGAACAGCTGCCTTCCTTCCGGCACATGGCTGATTCCCATCTCCACGATTTGCGGCGAAGCCTCCCGAGTGATGTCTTTCCCATCGAACACCACCGTTCCGCGAGCCAAAGGGAGCAAACCGGACACAACGCGAAGGGTGGTGGTCTTACCCGCGCCGTTGGAGCCGATCACGCTCACGATCTCACCGTGGGCAACTTCCAATCCGACGCCGCGGAGCGCTTGAAGATCTCCGTAGAAGGCGTCCGCGCCCTTTATTTCAAGCACAACCGTATTCCTCCCCCAGGTAGGCTTCCAGCACCGCAGGCTCTTTGACGATCTCCTCCGGCCGGCCCTCTGCGATTTTCCTGCCATAGTTGATGACGACGATGTGCTCGCACAAGGCCATCACCCCCTGCATGACATGCTCGATGAGCAGCACGCTCACTCCCCTTTCACGCACCTGGCGGATCAGATCGATCAGATAGTCTACCTCGGTAGGGGTGAGCCCGGCCATCACCTCGTCCAACAACAGCACCCTCGGCTTGGTAGAGAGGGCCTTGGCCATCTCCAGCCGTTTGCGTAGCGGTAAGGGCAAGGAACCGGCCAGCGCCGACGTATAGTTGTTCAATCCTACAAAATCGATGATCTCCCTCGCCTGCTGACGCGCCTTTTTAACCTGCGCGCCCGCCATCATCGCGCCCACCATGACGTTGTCCAGGACCTGGATGTTCAAAAAAGGCCGCACGATCTGGAAAGTCGTCACCATGCCCAGCTTGCAGACTTGATCCGGCCTGAGTCCTTTCAGGGGGATACCGTCCAATGTCACCTCGCCTGAATCGGGGGGCATGAAGCCGGCGATGCATTTGAAGACCGTGGTCTTTCCTGCCCCGTTGGGACCGATGAGGCCGAGGATCTGCCCCGCCTGCAGGTCGAACGACAACGAGTCCAGCGCGAGGAGGCCACCGAAGCTCTTGCTCATGCGAACAATGCTGAGGATCTTCATCGGTTCAACCTCAACACCGGGCCCAGAAGCCTCTGCAGGTAAACGATAATGCCTTTGCGCATGAACAGGACCACCAGGATGGCCAGCACGCCGTAGATGATCAGGTGGAGGCCTTCCAAACCTTCACTCGGAAGATAGGAGCGGGTCACCTCACGGAGAGGCGACAGGATGAAGGAGCCCAGAACCGGCCCCAGCACGGTGCCCACGCCTCCAACAATGGGGCCCAGGATCATTTCTATTGAAAAA
>CAYUBQ010000031.1:0-39557 GCA_964443135.1 uncultured Desulfobacterales bacterium
TTTTCTGGTGCCGAGACCCAGAATTGAACTGGGGACACGGGGATTTTCAGTCCCCTGCTCTACCGACTGAGCTATCTCGGCACGAATCGCAACGACTATAGCCCCTGCAGGCGAGCCGGTCAAGACGAAATCGGAGATCAGGAGGACTTGGGCTCCTCTTCCTCGAGATCCAGGTCCAGCTCGAGATCGTCCAGATCCAGGGAGAGCTCCTCCTCGTCCCCCGAGGACGGTTCCGGCTCCTCCTCGAGAGAGAGGTCGTCGAGGCTCATGGTGAAGTCCTCGGCTTCGGCGGCCTCCGCGGCCACCTCGGTCGGCTCCTCCTCGACCTCGGGTTCCTCCAGATCGGTCCCGTCCAGGTCGATGGTTTCGGATTCGTCCTCTTCCCCCAGCGCCGCCTCCATCTGCGGGGACCCGATCTCGAGCTCGCCGGTCTCGTTGACCTTCAGGTCATCCAGGTTCAGGACGACCTCCTCCTCCTCCTCTTCGGGGGGGGACTCCTCTTCGTCCAGGGCGATGGATTCCAGCTCGATCTCGGGCTCCTGCTCCTCCTCCGTCGGGGAGGAGTCCTCGAAGACCACCTCCTCGGTGAGCTCATCCTCGTCGAGGCTCAGCTCGTCCAGATCCAGGGACAGGTCTTGATCGGCCTCGGCGGAGGACTCCGGCTCGATCTCCTCGGCCACTCCCTCCTCGGGCGGCAGCTCCTCCAGGTCCAGGGACAGGTCCTCGTCGGTGCCGGGTCCGGTCGCCTGCTCCTGCTCCACCTCCTCGGCAACGGCCGCCTCGGGGGAGAGCTCCTCCAGGCCCAGCGAGATTTCGTCTTCCTCGATGCCGGAGAGATCGAGATCGCCCTCATCGACCACCGACTCTTCCTCGTCTTCCAACTCCAGGCTCAGATCCTCCTCTGGCTCCGCAGCCTCCAGGCCCTCGGCGGTCTCGAAGTCGGAGAGATCCTCGTCGACCACCGACTCCTCCTCTTCCATCTCCCCGGGGGCGGCCCAGTCCTCCTCCATGCTGATCTCGAGATTCTCGTCCAGGGAGGCGACGTCTTCCTCCTCCTCGAGGATCGGGATCTCCTCGTCGACTGCGACCGCCCCCGCCATGGCGGGCCCGCCGGGGGCGATGTCGATGTTCATCCCCGCATCCTCGGCTTCCCCTGTGAGGGCGCCCAGGAGAAACGGTACCGCCGGCTCGAAATCAGGGAGGTTCAGCTTGTTTCTCTCTTCGCTGATGTCCTTTTTGCATTTGGGACAGGCCTGGTTGTGGTCGAAGCTGACGTACCCACACTTGGGACATTTCATTGGACGCTCCTGAGGTGAAACGATCCTCAATCGTGGATCATGAGAAGGGACAAAGGGACGACCGTTTTTGGTGGGTCAAATTTTCGAATTTATGGATAACATGAATAAAACTGTGCGTCAAGCATTTGCATCGGGGACGGAGTCGTCCGGGACTTCGATTCGAGCACACGGTGAGACGGGATGACCGGACGGCTCCAAGGGTCCTCCCGCCGTCAACCGCAGTCGGAGATGGCCTCGCGGGCGAGGCGATCGCACCGCTCGTTCTCCACGTGCCCGTCGTGGCCCCGGATCCACTGCCACTCGATCTCGTGAGGCCGGCTGAGCTCCAGCAACCGCTCCCAGAGGTCCCGGTTGAGGACCGGTTTCTTCTGGGAGTTGACCCAGCCCCTGCGGATCCATCCTGGAATCCACTCGGTCATTCCCTTGACCAGGTAGTTGGAGTCCGTGGTGACCCGGACGCGGAAGGAGCCGGGGAGGAGGCGCAGGGCCTCGATCACGGCCCGCATCTCCATGCGGTTGTTGGTCGTTTGCCGCTCGCAGCCCGAGATCTCGCGGGTTCGGTCTCCCTGTCTGACGATGGCCCCGTAACCTCCCGGGCCGGGGTTTCCGCTGCAGGCCCCATCCGTGAAGATCTCGACGAGCGCTCCGGGTTCCAGCTCCATGTGGCGTGCCGCTCCTCCGGGCTGTCGCTTCAGCCGCCGCCCTTGCCCGGGGAACCGGCACCGTCGCCGGCCGGGGCCTTCTTGATGCGTCCCCGGATACGGATGGTCACGGTGGGTTTCCGGGGATGGTTCGTCTTCAGCACGAGGGTGCCGAGATAGGTGCCCGCCCGTCCGGGAATGGTGGACAGGTGTACGTGAAACTCGCGCCCCGGTTTCACCTCTTCGATGCGAAAGACCACCTTGTCGGGCAGGTCGAAGGAGACCGGCTCGACCCGGATCGGGTGCTCGTCCCGGCTCCCGATCTCGACCGTCTTGGTGATGGCGGAGTCCGAGAGGCCCGCGAAGTAGAGGTAAGGGGTGGAAACGACCACCGGCACCTCCACCGAGGCCCGAACCGCGATCACCTGGATCCGCTTCAAGGGGTCGTTGGAGTAAATGCGGGCGCTTTTCCGAATCGATCCGGGCTGGCCTTGGGTGTCGAGCTTCAGGGTGATTTTTCCCTTCCCGCCGGGAGGGATGATCCGATCGAAGGTCGGAACGGTGCATCCTCAGCCGGGGGTGACCTTCTCGATCTCCAGGGGTTTGTCCCCCTCGTTTCTCACAATGAAGTCGTGGGTGAGGATTTCGCCTTCCTCCACCTCCCGGAAGTCGAAGTCCGTCTCCTCCAGGACCATCCTGGGGGCGGAGATCTTCTCCGCCCCGCCGGGGAGGGCGGTCACCGCCGCCAGAACCAGCGCCGCCATTGCGACGGCGAGCGTGTTCGCCATGGTGCCTTTCCTCACAATCTCAACGCCTCCTTGAGCTGGTACGTCAGGATGTCCAGTCGAATCGTGAAATCGATGTTCTCCACCACGCAGCCTTCGGGCACGGAGATCTGCGTCCTGGAGAAGTTGAGTATGGCATGGATCCCCGCTTTGGACAACCGGTCCGCCACGGACTGGGCTTCCCGCCCGGGGGTCGCGATCACCCCGATCTGTATGCCCTTCTCGCGGGCCACCTTCTCGAGCTCGCGGCTGTCCTGGATGCGGAGCTTGGATCCCAGCGGCCGGCCGACCTTCTCCGGGTCGGAGTCGAAGGCGGCCACAAAGGTGAAGCCCCGGGCGGGGAAGTTCTGGTGGTTCACGAGGGCGGTCCCGAGGTGGCCGATGCCCACGAGCCCCATGTTCCAGGTCCGGTTCACCGCCAGGATCCTCTTGATCTGATACATGAGCTCCCGCACGTCGTAGCCGACGCCGCGGACCCCGAACTCACCGAAGTACCCGAGATCCTTTCGTACCTGGGCGGGGTTCACCTGGCAGAGCCAGGCCATCTTCTCCGAGGAGACCATGCGATAGCCGTCGAACTCCAGGAGCTCGAGCTTCCGGTAGTAGAGGGAGAGCCTCTTGATCGTGGCCTTGGGGATCTTGGGTTGCTTTTCCATGCTCGGTCCTCGTGGAGCGCGCGTTGCACCCGGGGCTCCTCGCACAGAGACCCCTGCAAATGCAGGAGACCATAGCACAGGACGGAAAGAGACCACAACAGAATTGTCATGGCAATTCTAGCACATATGATATAGAATCCCTCCACCGATGGGGCCCGAGAAACGCGTCCGGGGCGAAGAAGGCAGCACGCCGCCCCTGAAACGCGATCGAGGATCGCATCGTCTGAATGAGGATGCCGTCGCAAAAGGCCGGACAGGGGAAGAGCCGCCCGGGCATTCCCCCGGGGTCGTCACACTGTCGGCTGCGACCGGGCTGTGTTCTGCAAAGCCGTCCATCGAGGGGTCATGGCGGAGGAAAGAGACAGGGGGCCGGGCGGGGAGGATCGTTCCCCGGGGATTGCGAAGCCGTCCGAGCGCCTTTCGGACGAGCGGTACCGGGCGTTCATCGAGAGCATCGAAGACGGGGTGTACGAGGTCGATATCCACGGCAATTTCATCTACTTCAACACCGCGTTCTCCCGGGTGTTCGGACATTCGCGGGAGGAGATGCAGTGGCGGAACTTCAGCCGCTTCATGAGCGGGGCTTACGCCCGCCAGGCGGTCGACGTGTTCAACAGGATCTACCGGACCGGGGAACCGATTTCCGATCTCGTCTGGGAGATCGTGGACGAGGAGGGGCGGACCCGCATCGTGGAGCTCTCGGCGAGCCTGATCACGAACAGGGAGGGGGAGAAGGTCGGGTTTCGCGGGGTCGCAAGGGATGTGACGGAGAAGGTCCGCTCCCGTCAGGCCCTTCAAGAGTCCGAGTACGAGCTCCAGCGCCAGTACGAGGAGAGCAGGAAGGCCGCCCGGCGGTACCGGACGCTCCTCGATTTCGTTCCCTATCCCATGGTGGTGTTCACCCTGGAAGGCAAGGTGAGCTACCTGAACCCGGCCTTCACCGAGGTGTTCGGATGGACCCTGGGCGAGCTCCAGGGGAGGCGGATTCCGTACGTTCCGCCCGAACTGGAAAAAGAGAACGAGGAGAACATCGAGCGGCTGCTCCAGGAAAGGATCATCCGCCGTCACGAGACCAGGCGGCTCACCAGGGACGGGCGGGTGATCGACATTGTGATGCGTGGAGCCATCTTCACGGAGGACGGCGGCGAATCCGGGGGAGAGCTCGTCTTCCTGAGGGACGTCACGCGCGAGAAGCGCATGACGCGCAACAACGAGGCGCTCCTTCGAATCAGCACCGCGCTCCCCGCCTATCCCGACCTGGAGGAGTTGCTCGACTACGTCAGCGCCGAGATCAAACGCCTTCTCGACGTTCAGGGGGCCCAGGTGATCCTCCTGGACGAGGAGAAGCAGGAGCTGTTCTTCCTGGGCGTCGCCCACGAAGATTCCACCTCACAGAAGCGCGCCAAAACGATCCGCTACCCCGCGGACAAGGGCGTCTCGGGCTACGTCATACGAACCGGCGAGTCGATCATCGTCCCCGACACCGCTGAGGATGCCCGCTTCTACTCGCCGGTGGACAAGCAGATCGGCTACCCCACGCGGAACATGCTCGATGTCCCCCTGAGAAGCGGGGACCGCATCATCGGCGTGCTCTGCGCGATCAACAAGAAGAGCGGGGCCTTCGACCGAACGGACGTGGAGCTGCTCAACATGATCTCCAGCACGGTGGCCCTGTCCATCGAGAACGCCCGGTTCTCGGAGGAGCTCAAGAAAGCCTACCGGGAGGTGATCAGCCTGAACCGCGCCAAGGACCGCGTCATCAACCACCTCTCCCACGAGCTCAAGACGCCCGTCTCGGTTCTCTCGGCCTCCCTGAACATTCTCTCGAAGCGGTTCGCCGGGGTGCCGGAAGAGCGCTGGAAACCCACCGTCGAGCGGGCGCAGCGGAATCTGCAGCGGCTTCTCGAGATCCAGTACCAGGTGGAGGACATCATGAAGGGGGCGGGGTACAAGGCCCACACCCTGCTGTCCTCCATGCTCGATCAGTGCGCAGACGAGCTCGAGGCGCTCGTAGCGGAGGAGGTGGGAGAGGGAGGGATCGTCGAGCGGTTGAAGGAGCGGATCGATCAGCTGTACCGCCCGGCCGACGCGACTCTCGAGGCCATCCGGCTCGACCGGTTCACTGCGGACCGTCTGGACCGCCTGGCCGGGGAGTTCCCGCACCGGAAGCTGAGCGTGGTGAGGCGGCTCGAAGAGGGGCCGGTGGTCTGCCTGCCGCGGGAGGTCCTCCGAAAGGTGGTGGACGGGCTGGTGAAGAACGCGGTGGAGAACACGCCCGACGGGGGGAGGATCGAGGTCGAGGTCCGCCCCAAGGGGGCCGGGAGCGAGCTCGTGGTGCGGGACTGGGGCGTGGGAATCACCGAGGAGAACCGCCGCCGGATCTTCGAGGGGTTCTTCTCCACCCAGGACACCATGGACTACTCCTCGAAACGTCCGTTCGACTTCAACGCAGGAGGAAAGGGAGCCGACCTGCTCCGGATGAAGATCTTTTCCGAGCAGTACGACTTCGAGATCGATATGAGCTCCTCCCGGTGTCCCCACATTCCCCGGGATACGGACGCCTGCCCCGGCGACGTCTCCGACTGTGCTTTTTGCACGGAGAGCGCGGACTGCCTCGGCTCCGGGGGGACCACGTTCACCCTCTACTTTCCGCCGATCCCGGAGGAGGGGTGCGGCGAGGACGAGGGGCGGGCGGCGCCTTGATGCTTCCAGGACATGGTTCGCGTCGGTTCCGGGCCGGGGGTCTCGAGATCCGCTCTCCGCGCGGATTCGGGTTGATCTGAAAACGCATGTCTGCTAAAAGGGCGGGGTCGGAAGGCGGAGGGGGAAACGGGGGCGCGGATATGGGCGAGGACGTGATCGAGCGGATCCGCCGGCAGGTGGAGAACGAGCCTTACGCCGAAAAGCTGGGGCTCCGTCTCCTGGAGCTGGAACCGGGACGTGCGGTGGTCGAGATGGCGCCCCGGGACGATGTAGCGAACATTCTGGGCATGACCCACGGAGGGGCCATCTTTTCTCTGATCGACGAGGCCTTCCAGGTTTCCTGCAACGCGTACGGGACCGTGGCCGTGGCCTTGAGCATGACCCTGACCTACCACTCGCCCCCGAGGGCGGGTGCGACCCTCCGGGCCGAGTCCAGGGAGATCCACAGAAGCCGTAAGACAGGGACCTACATCATTCGAGTGACCGATGATCGAGGCAGCCTCATCGCGACCTGCCAGGCGCTGGCCTACAGGAAGCGGCAGCCCCTCCCGTTTCTGTCCGAAGGCGACGGGCCGGAGAGCGTGGTCGAGGAGGCGTTGTCACGGGAGGAATCAGGTGGATCGGTCGGGTAGGGACATCCGAGGCGGTGACGGCGGGGCGGGCCCGGAACGGGAGACGTTCGCCGGGTTCCTCGATCGGCACACGGCCGAGATGAGCGGTCGGCTCGCGTGGTTGATCGCGGACCTCCGGAAGAAAGGGGCCGCTGAAAACGCGGAGCGGGTGGATCGGCTTTCCGAGCGATTCGACGACATTTGCCGAAGGCTGGACGCCCTGGGGGCTGCCCTGCAGGACGCCCCTGCCGGCAAACCCGCCTCGGGTTGGGAAGAGGAGGCGGCGGTTCGGTTGGCGAACGAGCTGAGAGCGGGCCTGGAGAGCGCACAACGGCTGGTGTCCGAGCTGACCGACGAGGGCGAGCCGTTCACCGGGGAACGGGACCGACAGCTGACGGGGCGGTTCGTGGCGCTCGAGAACGCCATCCGGGAGGGGGAGCGCAGGTTCGGCGTCGAGGAGGCTCCCTGACCTTCCCGGGTTCCGGCCCGGCCCAACGGAGAGCGATGAACGAGACACGACAGACCTTGACCCGGTTGATCTCACGGGAGCAGATCCGCGAACGGGTCCGCGACCTGGCGCGTGACATCTCCGTGTCGTTTCCCGACCGGGAACCCCTGTTCATCGGAGTCCTCAACGGTGCGGTCTTCTTCCTGGGAGACCTCGTCCGGGAGCTGACCATCCCCTGCCGGATCGACTTCATCAAGGCGGCCAGCTATGGCGCGGGCACCGCATCGAGCGGCAAGGTCCGGTTGACGAAGGACGTGGAGCTCGAGGTCGCCGGAGAGCACGTGGTTCTCGTGGAGGACATCGTCGACACCGGGCTCACCTTGAAGAGCATCCTGGATCGGATCGAGAAAAAGCGCCCGGCCTCCCTTCGCGTCTGCGCCCTGATCGACAAGCGGGAACGCCGGATGGAGGAGGTCCGGGTCGATTTTTCCGGCTTCCGGGTGGAGCAGGGTTTTCTCGTTGGATACGGTCTGGACTGCAACGAGCACTATCGGAACCTGCCGGACATCTATGCGCTGGGATGAGGGACCTCAGGAACAGGAGGCGTCCATGATCGTTGCCTGTGAGCAGTGCGAATCCAGATTCAGACTCGACGACTCCCTTCTCGAGGACGAAGGGTCCAAGGTCCGTTGCTCCCGGTGCGGTCACGTGTTCCTGGTCCGTCCGCCGAGAGAGGAGCCGCAGGAGCCCGAAACGGTCCCGGCTGAAGAGGCCTCCGAGGAAACGGTCGTGCTGGACTCGCCTCCGGACCTGAAAGCGGCCGGCGAGGCCTCTTCCCCGGAAACGCCGGCCTCCGGCGGGGAGGAGCCGTTCGATCGGGACGAAGGCCCGGAGGAGGACGATCTCGCTTTCGATGCAAGGTTCGAGGAGGCCGGGGAGGAGGATCTGGAGACCCAGGAGGAGATCGAGGCCGTCTCCCCGGAGAACCTGCCGGAGCTGGATGACGCATTCGAGCGGGCGTCCGGGATCGAGGATCGGGTGACCCGTGAGGACGCGGAGGAGAAGGAGCAGGAGGAGGACCTTTCGCAGGAGCCCGAACAGATCGCCCCGGTTGCCGGGAAGAGACGGGGATCCAGGCTGCTCGGGGCGGTGATCGGACTCGTCCTCCTCGCGGCCGCCGCGTACGCCGTCGTTACCGTGCTGTCCCCGGGGCTCATCCCCGAGGCGTTGAGGTTCAGCCGGTCCGCACAGGAGCGGGCCCCGGCCGATCCCGGGGTGAAGCGGCTCTCCTTCGCCGACGTCAAGGGGGCCTTTGTTCGCACCGAGGCGGGAAAGCAGCGGTTCGTGATCCGCGGGGAGATCATCAACAACTACCCGGAGGGGAGGCGCTTCATCCAGGTGAAGGCCTCCATCCTAGACGAGAAGGGCCGGAACGTTCGCTCCCGGGCGGCCTATGCGGGAAACGTCTTCTCCCAGGGGGAGCTGGTGGACGAGACCATGACGTCCCTGGAGAAAGGGATGCAGCGGCGCGCGGGAAACGCGAATGGGAACGCGGCGATCGCCTCCGGAGACCGGATCCCGTTCATGATCGTGTTTCAGGACCTCCCCAAGGACATCAGCGAGTTCACCGTGGAAGCCGTGGGCTCGTCCCCGGCGGAACGGACCTAGAGAGGGGACCCCGGCCCTCGATCGCGGGCCGGCATCCAACCCTCCCTCCCGGACCCCTCTCCGCCGTCCCGGCCGGAGCGTAGCCGATCGAGTTCGAGGCCGCTTCGGCGAGCCCCGTCTGCACCCCCGGACCTCATCGGACTCCCATCGGGCTTCACCACACGCCTCGGGTCGAAGGCCCGTGGACCCCGGCGCGGCGGGATGAAAGGGAGGTCTTGAAGAGAACGGCCTTCATTGTCAACCCGAACGCCGGGACCGGCGCGGCGGCGCGTCGGTGGCCCCGGATTCGGCGTGCTTCGGAGCGGCTCCTCGGACCCGGCGAGGCCCGGTTCACCCGGGGGGCGGGGGATGCCCTGGGGTATGCGGCCGAGGCGGTGGCCTCGGGCGTCGACCTGCTGGTTTGCGTGGGAGGCGACGGCACCCTGAACGAGGTCGTCAACGGGCTTTTGTCGAGCCCCGCGGATGCGCGGGGTTCGTGCGTTCTGGGTTACGTCCCGTGCGGCACGGGCTGTGACCTGTCCAGGACGCTTTCCATACCGAGGAACCCCGTCCGGGCCCTGGAGGTCATTGCCGGCGGCACGACCAGGACGGTGGACGCAGGGAGGATCGCCTATCGGGGAAACCGGGGGACGACGGAGCAGCGGTTCTTTCACAACGTGGTCAGCTTCGGCCTGGGCGGAGAGGTGGACGAGCGGGTCAACCGGGGATCCAAGGCCCTGGGGGGGTTCCTCTCCTTCATCCGCGCCACCCTGGTCTCCATCCTCCTGTTTCGCAGGAAACGGGTCCGCTTTCGGGTGGACGGGGGGGCGGTCGTGGAGGCGGTCGCCTGGAACGTCGCGGTGGCCAACGGGCGGTATCACGGCGGAGGCATGTGTGTGGCCCCGGACGCCGCGGCGGACGACGGCCTTCTGGACGTTACGGTGATCGGGGACCTCGCGCTCTGGGAGGTGTTCCTCCACCTGCCCAAGCTCTACAACGGCAAGCTGAAGAGGGTGGCCAAGGTCCGCACCTTCGTGGGAAAACGGATCGAGGCCTGGTCCGCCCAGAGGGTTCTGCTGGACGTGGATGGAGAGCAGCCCGGCCGCCTGCCGGCCGTCATCGAGACGGTCCCGGGCGCCATTCGTCTGGCGGCGACCCCGCCGCCTTGACGGCGCGGCCTCGAAAATCAACCCTGCGCATTCCTCCCGCTCGAACCGGGATCACCCGGATCCCGGGACCTTATCGAGTTTCCTGCCTGCAGAACCATTCTTGGCGCGATTTTTGCTTCTGTCGGGGCGGGAAACCGCTGCAGGTCCTCCGAACGGCCCGGGTTCCACCGGGAGAAGCCTTCGTGGCCCGGAAAAACGACAACCTGCGGGCACACAAGGACATCGGCACCATGGACGATCGATACCCCACACGATCCGTGGCATCGGGAAGCTTCTTCCTGGCCCCCAGGCGCAAGGAGGTCCTGGAGGCCTACCTGGGTTCCTGCATCGGCGTGGCCATCTGCGACCGGCATGTCGGCGTGGGAGGACTGGGTCATTTTCTCCTGCCCGAACCCACCGGCATGGACCGGCTCTGGCAGCCGGAGAGCTATGCCGCCACCGGCTTGCCCCTTCTTCTCGAGGCGCTCGAGAGGGAGGGCGCCGCCACCGGGAGGATGGAGGTGTGCGTGGCCGGCGGGGCCCTGGTGGGGCCGTTGTCGGAGCGCGATCTGGATCTGGACATCGGGGGACGGACCGCGGACGTGGTGGAGAGGATTCTCAGAAAGGAGGGCATCCCCATTCGATCCCAGGAGACCGGCGGGTTTTTCACCTGTCGGCTCAGCCTGAACCTGGAGACCCTCCAGAGCCGGATCTCCCCCCTCGGGACGGAGTTGCTCCAGGGCGAGCCGCAAGCCTTCATCCCGCCCTGCAGGCAGGACCTGGAACGGGCCATGGAGCGGGTTCGGCCCATCCCCCAGATCGCACTGAAGATCATCCGAATGATCCGCCAACCGTCCTACGACATGGAGGACGTCGCGGAGGCGACCCGGAGCGACCAGATCATCAGCGCCAAGGTGATCCGTCTCTGCAACTCCGCCCGGTTCGGCATGAAGACGGACGCCATCGACCGGGCGCTGGTCATGGTGGGAGAGAAGCGTCTTCTGCAGTTCATCCTCACGGCGGCCCTGGACGACTTCTTCCCGGATCTGGAGACCGGCTACTCCGTGTGCAAAGGGGGCCTGTACAAGCACGCCCTGGGAACCGCGATGACGGCGGAGGGGCTGGCCGCCTTCACGGGCCTCGTGTCGTCGGACATCGCATACACCGCGGGTCTCCTGCACGACATCGGGAAGGTGGTCCTCGATCAGTACATCGCCCCGGCGGCGCCGCTCTTCTACCGCCGGACCCAGCTCGAGGGCGAGAACCTGATCGACGTCGAGAAGGAGAGCTTCGGCCTGTCTCACGACGAGGCCGGGGGGATCCTGGCCGAGCGATGGGCGCTTCCCGAAAGCCTGGCCGACGCCATCCGCCACCACCACGTACCGGAGAACTCCTCGGTGAACCCCGGGCTCACGGACCACGTTTACCTGGCCGACCTGCTCATGTCCCGCTTCGCGGCCGGGCAGGAGCTGGAACGCATCGACACCAAGGCGCTGGGGCTCCGGCTGGAGAGGATGGGCATTCGTCCGGAGCAGTTCCCGGTCATCGTGGAGCGGATGCCGAGGAGCGCGTTCCGGGAGGGCGGAGTCGAGGATGTGGAGGAGGGGGAACCGGTGCGGCTCAGGCGGTCCGGAGAAAGTCGCCGCGGCTGAAGAGGCGCTGGGCCGTGCGCAGGGACGCCGGGTCGTCGACCCCCATGACCTCGGTCTCGTCACGGGCGAGGGCGTATCCGGTTTGGAGGCCGTCCCGGGCCATGAGCTCCACCAGATCCGTGATGAAGTACTCCCGGATTTCGACCTTCCGGCCCTCGTGCTCCTTGGTGACGCGGTGGGGCCTCTGCTCGAGCCGGGCCAGGTAGTCGAGAAGGGGCCCCCTCCTGGCGGCGTAGATGCCCGCGTTACAGATCCGAAGCCTTATGCGGTCCGCCTCCGGAAGCCGGCGCCAGTACGTCCACTCGACGATTCTTCGAACAACGGGGCCCGAGGTGTCCAGGAGGCCGTATCGCTTCTTGTCGTCGGGCTCGAACCCCAGGACCACGAACGGGTGGCGGGCGAGGCGGGCGAGGAGGGCGTGATAGGTCTCCCGGTGGACCAGGGGGACGTCGCCCATGGTGACGATCACGTTCCGGGACTCCACGGTCTCCAGAAAGGGGCGCGCGGCGAGAAGGGCCCCTCCGGTCCCGTTGGTGACGGGTTGATCGCAGTAGGCGATGCCCCGGCCTTCTGTCGCGCTCAGGATCTCCTCCTTGCGGTGGTGGACCACGACGGCCTTGGGCCCCGGGGGCAGCTCCTCCAGGATGTGGACGAGCAGGGGGCGATCCCCTCGAAAGGAGGACTCCCGGGGAACCAGCGGCAACAGGGTCTTGTTCCCCTCGTACCCTTTCATGCGGCTGCCCTTTCCCGCCGCAAAGACGATCGATGACGTGGTCGAATCTCCGGACAATGCGATCCTCCTGAGGGTCGGGCCCGTTTCCTGTTGACCGGGTCCTCGCGTGCTGGTAGAATTTTTCGTACTGCGCACAGGTTACGCGCGCGACGCGGTTTCCGAGAGGTGCCGTTCCTTCGGCCCCTCGACCGACACCGGTCGCGTGACTGTAGGCAAGACCTGCCTGGTGACCCGCATCAACGAGCAGGAAACGTACTCATTCGCTTCCGGGTATCTTCGCTTCCGGGACCCCCCACCTCGGATCGTCCGGAGACCCCTTTGCCGTCCGGGTGTTGGTGAACGGTCCGTTCGCTCGGTGTCCCCGGCGCCCCGTTTTACAGAATGCCGATTTGCCCCGGCGCAAACCGGTCGCTATTGTAGGGACAGACCCCCGGATTGTAAAGCCCGCACCCCGAAAAAGGGGGCGGGCCCGCCGCAGGGGGACGAAAGGAGGAACCTCGATCCATGAACTGCGCATTTTGTGGCTTCAAGATCGATACGATCGGCCCTGTGAGCCGGAGCGCCACGTGCGGGAAATGCGGCCGTGATCTCCGGTGCTGCAAGCAGTGCAAGTACTACGATCCCCGCGCGTACAACGAATGCCGGGAGGTGAGCGCGGAGCGGATCCGGGACAAGGAGCGCGCCAACTTCTGCGACTACTTCCTTCCCCGGGGCAGCCGCGGTCGGATCCAGAAGGGCTACGGGAGAAAGCGGGGGGACGCCATGGAGGCGCTCGAAGCCCTGTTCAAGAAGAAGTGAGACCAGCCATGCAGTCGAAACGATCCTTCGAGACGGTGGATCAGGTGGTGGAGGCCATGACCGGGGGGCGGTACATCGCGGACCGGCCGCTGGCCACCGTGCTGTTTCTCGCAAGCCGGCTGGGAAAGCCGCTGTTCCTGGAAGGGGAGCCCGGCGTGGGCAAGACCGAGGTGGCCCTGGTCATGTCCCGGTTGTTCCGGACGAAGCTGATCCGCCTCCAGTGCTACGAGGGGCTGGACGCCTCCACCGCGCTCTACGAGTGGAACTACCCCAAGCAGCTGCTCCACATCCGGATGGCCGAGCAGGAAGACCGGAACCGGGACGCCATCGAGCAGATGATCTACGGTCCCGAGTTTCTGGTCCAACGACCGCTCCTGGAGGCGATCAGTGCGGACAACGGGAGCCCACCCATCCTCCTCATCGATGAAGTCGACCGGGCCGACGAGGAGTTCGAGGCGTTCCTCCTGGAAATCCTCGCCGACTTCCAGATCACCATTCCGGAGATCGGGACCTTGAAGGCCGCCGAACCCCCCATGGTGGTCGTCACCTCCAACCGGACGCGCGACGTCCACGACGCCCTCAAACGGCGTTGCCTCTACCACTGGATCGACTATCCTTCCTTCGACAAGGAGTACCGGATCCTGACGGCGAGGTACCCGTCCGTGGAAAAGAGCCTCGCCCTGCAGATCACCCGGTTCATGCAGCGGTTGCGGCAGGTGGACTTCCTGAAGAGACCGGGGGTGTCCGAGACCCTGGACTGGGCCGCCGCCCTGATCGCCATGGAACGCACCCGCCTGGACCCGTCGCTGGTGGAGGAAACCCTGGGCTGCATCCTCAAGTACCGGGACGACATCCGCAGGTTTCGCGAGGAGGTCTGGAGCGATCCCGAAACGCGGAGCGGGTACCTGGAGGAAACGGGCGGGTCGTGAGCCTCCGCGACCAGCAGGCGGCTCCCGGCGAGGACGGCCTGGTCCGGGGGGTCATCCGCTTCTCGGGTTTCCTCAAGCAGCACGGCTTCAAGGTCTTCCCCTCGTCCGTGGCGGAGGCCCTGCGTGCGTTGGAGGCCCTGGATCTCTCCGACCCGCGGAGCGCGCGCTGCGCCCTGCGCGCCAACCTGGTCCACTCCGACCTGGAGTGGCGGCTCTTCGACGACCTCTACGAGGCCTTCTGGTGCGGCGGGAACGGGCAGGCCGCGGCCGGGGAACCCCGCCCGAAAGACCCCCCGGCAGAGCCCGCCCCGGAGGATCCGGCCCGCAGGCTTTCCCTCGAGACCGATCCGGACGGGGGGGACCGCACCGAGGCAGGGACCGAGGAGGCTTCCCGCCTGGAGGGCGCGGTGTTCAGCCCGGTCCCGTCCTTCGAGAAAAAGGATTTCGGCAGGCTGCGGGCCGAGGACCTCCGGTTCGCGCGCCTCGCGCTCAGGAACATGATCGCGCCGTTCCGCTACGCGGCGTCCCGGAGGACCAGACCGTCCCGGAGGTATCGAGACGTGGATTTCCGCAGGACCTTCCGGGAGAGCCTGAGGACCGGCGGGAACCCCCTTCGACTTTTTCACCGCAAGCGGAGAAAGCGGCTCCGCAGGCTGGTGGTGCTCGCGGACGTCAGCGGCTCCATGGACCGTCACGCCCGGTTCGTGCTGCCCTTTCTCATGGGCATCAAGGGAAGCGGCATACGGGCGGAGGTGTTCGTCTTCTCCACCGGCCTCACCCCCCTCGCTCCCCTGCTCCGGCGGCACGCCGTCGAGGAGGTGCTGGACCGGCTCTCGGAGGCGGCGCCGGACTGGTCCGGCGGGACGCGCATCGGGCAGTCGCTCGGGCAGTTCAACCGGGAGCACGGGGAGGGGCTTCTCAACCGGCGCAGCGTCGTGGTGATCCTGAGCGACGGGTGGGACCTGGGCGCCAAGGAGATGCTCCGGCGGGAGATGGCCGCGATCCACGGGAAGGCGGGCTGCGTGGTGTGGCTGAACCCCGTGGCCGGGGACCCGGACGTGCAGACGCTCTGCCGGGGGATGAGACCGGCCCTTCCCTACATCCACCACGTGCTTCCGGCGGACAGCCTGCGAAGCCTCATGCGCGCGGGGCACGTCCTGGCGGGTGTTTTGAGGGAGAGGTGAGGAAAGGGTCGTCTCGAAACCCGGCTCGAGGCTCGTGATTTGTGGTTTTTCACACGAACCACGGACACGACCCACGTCTTCACGATCCCTCCTCGATCACCCGCACCCCCTCGGGAGGGGAGAAGGAGAAGAAGCCCTCCTCGAAGCCCTCCCGCTTCTCCAGGGGACCGAGGGTGAACCGGGTGACGTTCCCCACGGCGTTGTGGATCTCCACGACCCGGAGCCGGCATCCCGCGGTGACCTCCAGGACGATGGAGTCCGTCTGGGACCAGGGCGGGTCGGGCACGAGGCGGATCCGCCGGTCCCCTTTCCCGGTGTGTCCCTCCCAGATCACCTCGAAGCTCTCCTCCACGCCCCGCAGGCCCCGGAACACGTCCGACAGGGCCTGAATCTCCTGTCCCATGGCCTCTGCGCTGTACCGGTGGGCCTCCTTCTTGTCCGGGATGTACCACCAGAGGCTCTCCCCGTTTCCGATCACGATCTCCCGCCTGGGGGCTTCCTGCACGATCTTCAGGCGGTGGGGAGGCTCGAAGAACATGAGGCCGGAGGCGTGGTCCCCGGCCGCCGACCCTCCCAGGAGCATGGTGGAGGAGGTCAGGATGACCCGCTCGTAGGGAATGCGGAGCCCCTGCAGGTCCCCCAGCTCGGAACGAAGGCAGTCGATGACCGCCCGTGCGGGATCTTCCGCAGCCGGGGCGGACGCGGCCAGGCACAGCGTCACGGCCGCAAGGACCAGGCAGCCCGGCAGGGCCGGGGTTCCTCTTCGTTGGCGTCTCATGCGTCCTCCCTGGGGCCGAAGACCTCCCGGGGCCGTACGCCGTCCGAGGGGCCCACGATGCCCTGTTTCTCCATGGCCTCGATCATCCGGGCCGCTCGATTGTACCCCACGCGGAGCTTCCGCTGGAGCCCGGAGATGGAGGCCTGGCCGGTCTTGACCACCACCTCCACGGCCTGGTCGAACTTTTCGTCCAGCTCCAGGTCCTCGTCCTCCGCCTCCTCGGCCTGGGCCACCCTGGTCAGGATGGCGGGATCGTACTCGGGCTGCATCTGCTCCCTGAGAAAGGCCGTCACCCGCTTCACCTCGCCCTCCGAGATGTAGGCCCCGTGAATTCTCGTCAGGCGGCCCACGCCCGGCGGCATGTAGAGCATGTCTCCCTCTCCGAGCAGATGCTCGGCCCCAATGGCGTCCAGGATCGTTCGGGAGTCCACCCTGGAGGAGACCTGGAAGGAGATGCGGGTGGGCAGGTTGGCCTTGATGATGCCGGTGAGCACGTCCACCGAGGGACGCTGGGTGGCGATGATCAGGTGAATGCCCGCGGCCCGGGCCATCTGGGCCAGGCGGATGATGGTGTCCTCCACCTCCTTGGAGGAGACCATCATCAGGTCGGCCAGCTCGTCGATCACGATGACGATGTAGGGGAGGGGGCGTGGGGAGGGCTCTCCGTCCTCCGCGGGGGTGTCCTTGACGAGCTTCCGGTTGTAGGTCTCGATGCTCCGCACGCCCCGGTCCGACAGCAGGCCGTAGCGGTACTCCATCTCCTCCACGGCCCAGCGCAGCGCCTTGGTGGCCTCATGGGACTGCGTGACCACGGGGTGAAGCAGGTGGGGGATGTCCTGGTAGATGGAGAGCTCGATCCGCTTCGGATCGATCATGAGGAACCGGACCATCTCCGGCGAGGCCTTGAACAGGATGCTGTTGATCATGGCGTTGAGGCAGACGCTCTTGCCCGTGCCGGTGGCGCCGGCCACGAGCAGGTGGGGCATCCGCGTGAGGTCCGCGGTGACGGGCGAGCCGGTGATGTCCTTGCCCAGCGTGATGGTCAGCCGGTGCGTGGAGGACTCGAACGCGGGGGCCGAGAGGATCTCCTTGAGAAACACGGGCTCCCGCTTGTTGTTGGGGATCTCGATGCCGATGGCGGCCTTGCCCGGGATGGGCGCCACGATGCGGACGCCCGAGGCCCGGAGCACGAGGGCCAGGTCGTCGGCGAGGCCGGCCACCTTGCTGATCTTCACGCCGGCGGCCGGTTTGAACTCGTACATGGTGATGACCGGGCCCGGCAGGATCTCCACCACCTCCCCTTCCACATTGAAGTCGGCCAGCTTTCGCTCCAGGAGCCGGGCGTTCATCTCCAGGCTCTCCCGCTCGATCTCCCCGCGCGGGTGTTCGGGGGGATCGTCCAGGAGGTCCAGGCCGGGGAGGGCGAAGGACCCGGCGGATCTCATGAAGGGGAACGACTCCTGCTCCGGCGTTTTGGGGGGTTCCTCGGCGGGAGGCACGATGGTGGGCTTCCTCCGGGGCTTCGCCTTTTCCTGTTTCAGGTTGGCGGCCCGCACCCGCTTCTTTCGTTTCCGCTCCCGCCGCTTCTCGGCCAGGTCGCCGACCTTGCGGACGAGGACCGCCGCCCACCGGAAAAGCCGGGCGAACAGGCTCCCGAAGGAGAACCTCGTGGTGATCATGAGCGAGATGAGAAACACCGCACCCAGGAGGACGTTCGCTCCGAAAGGGTTCAGGAACAACCGCATGACGCCGGCCACGTGCAGGCCCACCAGCCCCCCGCTGAGCACCTGTCCACCCCGCAGGGGCACGGTCTCGGGGAGCTGAAGGGCCAGGAGCCCCGAGAACGAGACCAGCAGGAGCAGAACGGAGATTGCGTTGAGGGCCGGGGAGGGCATGGAACGGCCGAGAAAGGAGAACAGGGCCATGGCCGTGAGCACCCCCACGAGCCAGAGGGAGGAGAAGCCGAGGGCGAAGACCAGGGCGCCTGCGAGGTGCGCCCCCATGGGGCCGAAGAGGTTCCGTGTCGAGCCCGGGTCCGCGGATCCGCCTTCCCAGATCACGGGATCCCCCGGATGGTGGGAGAAGAGGCTCACGCCCAGCACCAGGGCCGTGAGCAGGAACAGGATCCCGAGGATCTCTTTTCGGATGGCCGACGGTTTCGCTGGAGGCGCGGCGGCCCTGGAGGCCTTCTTGGATTTCCCGCTCACGTGCTCGACCTCGTTGCCCGGTGAATCCCGGCTCTCCACCCGGGAGGGCCGGAACGGCTGCTAGACCGGGATGATGATGGTGAGAATCAGGGGGCTCCGTCCCAGGACGGAGTAGAAGAAGCGCTTCAGCCCCCGCTTGATGTCGGGCGCGATCTCCGTCCAGTCCAGGCGGGCGGGGCGTTCGATCTCGTCCAGGATCTCCAGGACGATGCACTTGGCGTCCTCGAGGACGGTGCCCCGGCGGTCCTCGAAGACGAGCCCCCGGGAGACGATGTCCGGCCCGTAGACCAGGTCCCCGGTCTGCTCGTTCACGGCCAGGATGGCGATGACCATCCCGTCCCCGGAGAGCTTCCGGCGGTCCCGGAGGACCACCTCACCCACATCCCCCACGCCCTTGCCGTCCACGAGAACGCGCCCCGTGGTCACCCGTTCCCCCAGGAACGCCCGCCCCCCCTCGAAGCAGATGGAGTCGCCGTTCTCGGCCAGGACGATCCGGTCCCTTGCAATCCCCACCTCCCCGGCCAGGCCGGCATGCTTGACCAGGTGGCGGTACTCCCCGTGGATGGGGACGAAAAAACGCGGCCGGGTCAGGTTCAGCATGAGCTTCAGCTCTTCCCGGTGGGCGTGCCCCGAGGTGTGGATGTCCGACACCTTTTCGTAGATGACCTCCGCTCCCATGCGGTAGAGGCTGTTGATGATGGCCGTGATGGCCTTCTCGTTGCCGGGGATGAAGCGGGACGACAGGATCACCGTGTCCCCCGGCCGGGTCTTGATGTGCTTGTGCCGGTTCTGCGCCATGCGGGTGAGGGAGGACATGGGTTCCCCCTGGCTTCCGGTGGTGATCATGGCGATCTCGTGGTCCGGGTACTGGGACAGCCGGCGCTCCTCGATCAGGGCTTCGTCGGGCAGCTGGATGTAGCCGAGCTCCCGGGCGATGCGCACGTTGGATCGCATGCTCTTTCCGCTGAAGTGGATCTTCCGGCCCTGGTGCAGGGCGAGCCTGGCCACCTGCTGGATGCGGGCGATGTTGGATGCGAAGACGGCGGTGATGATTCTTCCGGACGCGGAGCGGAAGATTTCCTCCAGGGTCTGCACCACGTCCCGCTCGCTCAGGGTCGAGCCCTCCCTTTCCGCGTTGGTGGAGTCCGACAGCAGGGCGAGCACGCCCTCCACGCCGATCTGGGCGAACCGTGGGAGGTCGGTGGGCAGACCGCTCAGCGGCGTGTAGTCCACCTTGAAGTCCCCGGAGTGGACGAGGATGCCTTCGGGCGTGTGGACGGCCAGTCCGACACCGTCCACGATGCTGTGATCGACGCGGATGAGCTCCACCCGGAAGGGTCCGAAATCCAGGACGTCCCCGGCCCGCACCGTCCGGAGGTCCGCCGTCTCGGCCGGCTGGTGCTCCCGCAGCTTCTCCCGGAGCAGCTCCACCGTGAAGCTCGTGCCGAACACCGGCACGTCGAACTCCCTCAGAAAGAACGGCATGGCCCCGATGTGGTCCTCGTGGCCGTGGGTCAACAGGACGGCCCGGAGGCGGCTTCGGTTCTCTCGGATGTATTGGAAGTCCGGGATCACCACATCCACGCCCAGCATGTACTCCTCCGGAAACATGAGCCCGGCGTCGACGACCAGGAGGGTCTCCTCGATCTCCAGGATCATCATGTTCAGGCCGATTTCACCGAGCCCCCCGAGGGGGATCACCTTGAGCATCCACGCGCCTCCGTCCCGCCGGCCGCCCGGCGCCGGTGGGACCGGACCGGTCTGAAACCGGACATTTTGCTGAATTAACGGAACCTTACTTTTTTTGATCCCCGTCCGTCAACAAAGAATTGCAGCCCATTGGAATGATCGGGCCGGATCTCGCGCTCCCGGCCTGTTCGGGGCGGATCAGGGCGCTTTTTGCCCCCGAGGCCCTTGATTTCGCTTTTTCCTTCATGATAGGGTTCTGAAGAATCGTCCGGATCACGAACCATCACGTTCATTTCACGAAAAAGGTGCCATAGAGAGGAGAGCAAGCCATGGCAGGTGTCAACAAGGTGATTCTGGTTGGGAACCTGGGAGCCGATCCCGAGGTCCGATACACCACGGGCGGTTCGGCCGTGGCCAACTTCAGGATTGCGACCTCCGAGGAGTGGCGGGACAAGAACTCCGGCGAAAAGCAGAGCCGCACCGAATGGCACCGGGTGGTGGCCTTCGGCAGGCTCGGTGAAATCTGCGGCGAGTTTCTCCACAAGGGCAAGCAGGTCTACATCGAGGGGCGGATCCAGACCCGGTCCTGGGAGGACAAAGACGGAAACACCCGGTACACCACGGAGGTCGTCGCCCGCGAGATGCAGATGCTGGGGTCCGCGCCGGGCCGGGATTCCCGCGAAACCGCCCCGGGCGGCGGGGGAACGGATGAGCCCGTCACCGTGCCGGAAGACGACATTCCGTTCTGAACCGGAGGGGGGCGATCCGCCGGGGAGCCTGCCCGGGTGGTCGGGAATCAGGCCTTTTGGTCATCCCGATCTTCCCCGCCGGCGTCTTCTCCCGTCTTGGCCTCGATCTCATCCTTCTCGTGGGTGGCCTTCTTGAAGTTCTTGATCCCCTTTCCGATGCCGCTGCCGATTTCGGGGAGCTTCCCGGCCCCGAAGATGATCAGGATGATGATCAGGATGATGATCAATTCCGGCATGCCGATTCCAAACATGGCTTTCCTCCGCGCTGCGTAGTGCCCATCCACAAACGAACAGGGGGCATTGCTGCGTTTCCGGTTCAGAAAGGGGTTTTTTCAAAGCCCCTTTCCGGATGGAAACGGCGTAAGGGCTATCCGTCGGTCTCCGACAAGAGGAGCTTGAACTCGGACGAGTGCATGAACCGATGGATCGCCTGCTGATAGTCCACCCAGGCGGACCACATCTCGAGCCACGCCTTGTTGTGCCAGAAGACCTCGGCCTTCTTCTCCCCGCTGCTGATGCCGAGGTAGTCTTCGAACTCTCCCCTGCAGCCGTCGCAGAAGACGAAG
Source organism: uncultured Desulfobacterales bacterium (assembly GCA_964443135.1). Lineage (GTDB taxonomy): Bacteria > Desulfobacterota > DSM-4660 > Desulfatiglandales > HGW-15 > JAIPEI01. The sequence continues at coordinate 21,223 of CAYUBQ010000031.1, forward strand.
CCGAGGGGGCCGGATGTCGTCTCCGTTTCGCTCGGGGCCTCGCTGAGGTGGTTCCCGCACATGGCGCACTTGAACTGGCAGGACGTGCACTGGAGCACCTTCAGGATCGCCCGGACCTTTTCGCGATACTTCTCGACCTGGCGCCCCTGCTCCCGCCTGTCGATCTGCTCCCGGATGTCGACCACCTTGTCCATGTCGTGCGCTTTCGAGGATGCTTGACGCATTCGCAAAGACCGCTCACGCGCCGCTGGATACGACATACCCCGTTGACATCATGAGGGCGGATCTAGAGGCTTGGGCCTTACTTATGCCACCATCATGCATTCAGCCCGGCATCGCTGGCGGACTCGAACATGCCTCGATCGGGTACGAGGGATGAACCTTTCCGTGTGGAACGATACAACCCTTCCATTTCGCTGGACAATCGTTCGAACCAACAGGATGGTAACACCGGCCCCGGGACAAGTCAAGGTGCGCCGCCGCCTCAGGCGCGGCCGGCCACGCTGCGGGCGGTTTCCCCGAGCCGGCCGAGATCGTGCACCACGGTGATGCCGGCGGACTCCAGGGCCGCAATCTTGTCCTCGGCCCGACCCTTGCCCCCGGAGATGATGGCGCCTGCGTGCCCCATCCTCTTGCCGGGAGGGGCGGTGCGGCCCGCGACAAAGGCGAGGACGGGCTTGTCGAAGGAGTCCCGGACATACCGGGCGGCATCCTCCTCGGCGGTCCCCCCGATCTCTCCGATCAGCACGACCGCCTCCGTGTCGGGGTCCTCCCGGAATCGTTCGAGGTGGTCGATGAAGGAGGTTCCGATGACGGGATCTCCCCCGATCCCGATGCATGTGGACTGTCCGAGCCCCGCCCGGGTCAGCTGATCCACAACCTCGTAGGTGAGGGTGCCGCTCCGGGAGATCACGCCGACGGTGCCGGGCCGGTGGATCGGGCCGGGCATGATGCCGACCTTGGTCTTCCCGGGGGAGATGATGCCGGGGCAGTTCGGACCGATGAGAACGGTTTCGTAACGCCTCAGGGAACTCGCGGCCCGCACCATGTCCAGCGTGGGGATCCCCTCCGTGATGCAGACGGTCACCCCGATCCCGGCGCAGGCGGCCTCCATGACGGCATCCGCGGCGAACGGGGGAGGAACGAAGATGCAGGCCGCGTTCGCCCCCTCCCCGTCCACGGCCTCCCGCACGCTGTTGAACACGGGGATCCCTTCGGCGGTCTGCCCCCCCTTGCCGGGGGTGACCCCGGCCACCACGGCCGTGCCGTACCGAAGCATCTGTCGGGTGTGGAAGGTGCCCTCTCTTCCGGTGATTCCCTGGACCACCACGCGCGTGTTCTCGTCCACCAGGATGCTCATGATCTGTCGACTCCCACCCGAGTTGAGCGTTTCGAATTGCGGTGTATCGGGATGCCCCGTCGGTTCGCGACTCCCCTGCGGCTACGAGGGAGACACCTGCCGGGTGACCATGGAGGCCGCCTCGCTGATGTCCCCGGCCACCAGGAACTCCAGGTTCGACGACTCCAGGATGCGGCGGCCCTCCTCGACGTTCGTGCCCTCCAGCCGGACGATCAGCGGGACTCCGATCGCCGTCTTCTCCGCCGCCGCCAGGACGCCCCTGGCGAGGACGTCGCACCGGAGAATGCCCCCGAAGATGTTGATCAGGACGGCTTCGACCTTCGGATCCTCCAGGATGATCTCGAAGCCGCGCGTGATCATCTCCTCGCTGGCCCCGCCGCCGACGTCCAGGAAGTTGGCCGGCTCGGCCCCGGCCATCTTGATCACGTCCATGGTCGCCATGGCGAGCCCGGCGCCGTTGACCATGGCGCCGATGTTGCCGTCGAGCCGGATGTAGTTCAGGTTGAACTCCCCCGCCTTCCGCTCCAAGGGGTCCTTCTCCGAAGGGTCGTCCATGGCGGCCGCACGTTTCTGCCGGAACAGGGCGTTGTCGTCGATGTTCATCTTGGCGTCCACGGCCAGGACCCCTCCGGAGGTCGTCACGACCAGCGGGTTGATCTCGGCAAGGGAGCAGTCCAGCTCGACGAAGGCCCGGTACAGGTTGGCCATGGTTGCAGTCAGGGCCTTGATCGTCTCGGGCGCCGGAAGGGGGTCCAGTCGAAAGACGAGGTTGCGCCCGCAGAAGGGCATCCAGCCGGCCTCGGGCGGGACGGGCTGTCTCAGGACGCGTTCCGGGCTCGCGGCCGCGACCTCCTCGATCTCCATCCCCCCGTCCTGGCTGAAGATCATCACCGGTGCGGCCGACTCGCGGTCCACCACCACGGCCAGGTAGAGCTCCCGGGCGATCTCGACGCCCTCCTCCACGAGCACGCGGCGAACGGGCCTGCCCTCGGGGCCCGTCTGGGGGGTGACCAGGGGGCGGCTCAGGATGGCCTCTGCGGCCTCCGCGGCTTCCTCCGGGCTCTGGACCACCCGGACCCCGCCTCCCTTACCCCGTCCGCCGGCGTGGACCTGGGCCTTGACCACCCAGGGAGGCCCCTGGAGCTCTTTGGCGGCGGCCAGGGCGTCCTGCCCGGTCTCGACCGGCCGTCCATCGGGCACGGGGATGTCGTAGGAGCGAAACAGCGTCTTGGCCTGGTGCTCGTGCAGCTTCATGGCGTCCACCCCTGGATGGGAACACGGATCGTCGTCCGGTTCGTGTTCCGCGGAAAGTCGATGGTTTCCTGCATCTCCCGCAACCCGGGTCGGGTTTGCGAGGACCCCTTATGTCCTTTTTTCGAGGCCGGTTGTCAAGGGGATGTCTTCGCTGCAGGGCGGAGCTCCGGCTACAACCGCTCCGGGTCCAGGATCAAGTAGAACTCGCTGCCGTCGCCGGAACGGAGAATGGAGCCCCGGACGGCCCCGGACCCGGGTCCCGCGCCACCGGCCATCTGGACCTCGTCCTCGTGCCCGAGGGTGATGCGCTCCGCGGGTCGGTCCGTGAACAGGACCCGGCGTTCGTCTCCGGCGCCCAGGAAGAGGACGCCTTCCCCGCTCGTCTCGTTCAGACCCTCCAGGGCCTCGCCCGGCACCAGCTGGAAATGCATCCGCTTCCACTCCGAGGAGGTGACGTCGTTCCATGCCGGCTCCAGGCCCTTCCGGGTGCTGAAGAGGCCGGGGGCCGAGTCGGCGAGGGTCAACCAGCCCCGGTCGCGACCTTTCTCGAGGAGCCCTCCCGGGCTCTTCGAGGACTTGACCACGTACTGCTCGTCCACGGCGTACATCTTTCCCCCCGCTCGAAAGGCGAAGCAGGTCCACGCCGCCGCGCCGGGTCTTTCCTCCGGGACGGGGGAGGTCGGCTCCGGTTCCCGGGGCGGCTCCTCCCGGCTCCCGGGTGCCGGGGCCGGTTCCGCCCGGTCCGGCATCCGGTCTTCTTCTCCGGGCTCGCCGCCCCTGGGTCCCTCGACGGCCTTCCCGGGCCCGGCAGGGCCTTGGAGGCCCTCGACCTCGGAGCGCAGGGCCCCGAGGTCCGCACGAATGGCGTTGATCTCGCCGCGGAGGTACTTCAATCGCTCCTCGAGGCGCGAGAAGGCCTCGTCCACGGCCCGGCGCATCTCCCGGAGCTCCGAGGGCACGCCGCGGACCTCCTCCAGCCCGCCGCTGAGCTCGTCCACGGCGTCCCGGACGCAGGTCTGGAGGTCGTTCCGCGGGTCCGGCGGCGGGGCGGGGATGGCCTTCACGGCCTTTTGAAGCGCCTGGACCGCGGCGGGCAGGGAGGCCAGACCCGCCAGGCTTTTCCCCATGCCCGCCATGGTGTCCCGGAGCTCTTTGTCGAGGGCGGCTCGACCCTGCAGGGTCTTCAGGATCTCGTCGGTCCGGAGGCTCAGCGCGGCCACCGATTCACGGAGCGGCTCCAGGTCGGGGGGCTCGACGGCGGCCCGAGGGGCGGGCGGTTCCTCCTCGACAGGAGGCTCCCCCGGGGCCCGGGAGGGGGGGGGCGCCGCCTCGGGTTCGGGGACGGGCGGCTGGTCGGTCGCGGGGGGAGCGGTTTCGGCGGGCGGTGCCGGCGGTTTCCCGGCGGCCTCGGCGGAGGTCGCCTGCTCCGGCGGGACGGGCGCCGGTTCCGCCCGTTTGCCGGCCTGGATCTTCGAGCGGAACGCCTTGAACGATTCGATCTCCCGGTGGACCCGCCTCCTCTTTTCGGCGTCCGGGGTGGCCCGGTCCGGCTCCAGGCGGCCCATGCAGTCGATGATCGAGTGGACCGCCTGCAGGGCGTCCCGGTCGGCGGACTGGAGGGCGGCTCGCAGGTAGTCGGCGAGCATGGAGATCATCTTCAGGAGCGGCCGGTAGAGCGGGTTGCCCTCCCGGACCCCTTGGAGGGCGCGGATCTCCGAGGCCAGCCGTTCCACCTTCCCGGGGTTGACTCCGCTCTTCAACGCCTCCGCGGCCTCCTCGAGGCGGCCCAGCGGCGACGTTTCTTTGCGGGCCGGCGCCTTCGGGGTACCTTCCGCCCCGTCCTCGTCGTCCTCGGAAAAGAGGCTGTCCAATCGCTGTGTGACGATCTGTTCTATGGAGTCTTCGTTCATCTTTCGGGTGACGCCTTTCTCCGCCTTTCGGGATCGGGTCGCCCCGCGGGCAGGCCTTTCCTGGCCTGACCGGGCACGTGGTCTGCCAGTATAGAAGAACCGGGACGGGATTTCAACCGAAGACCGTGCGGGGACGGCGGGGCCTCCCCGTGCGATCCGTCAGCGGGCCGGGCCTCCCAGGCTCGCCCGCAGCGCCAGGGCCGTGTGCGACGCCGGGGAAAGACGGAGGAGATCCTCCGGGGAGCCTTGGGCCACGATGCGTCCGCCCCGGTCGCCTCCCTCCGGTCCCAGGTCGATGACGTGGTCCGCCTCCCGGATGACCTCCATGTTGTGCTCGATCACCGCCACGGTGTCGCCCCGGTCCGCCAGGGTCTGGAAAACCCTCAGCAGGGGGGCCGCGTCCGAGACGTGGAGGCCCGTGGTGGGCTCGTCCAGGACGTACAGGGTGGTGCGTCCGGCGGAGGGACGGGCGAGCTCCTGGGCCAGCTTGATGCGCTGGGCCTCGCCGCCCGACAGGGTCGGGCTCGGCTGGCCCAGGCCCAGGTACCCGAGGCCGATGTCGCAGACCGTCCCCACGGCGTGTCGTATGGCGGGGACCGCCTCGAAGAACGCCAGGGCCTCCCGGAAGGTCATCTCCAGGATCTCGGCCATGTTCTTCCCCTTGTAGCGCACGGCCAGGGTCTCGCGGTTGAACCTGGAACCGCCGCAGGTCTCGCACCGGACCCAGACGTCCGGGAGAAAGCTCATCTCGGTCTTGACGGCGCCGTGTCCCTTGCACACCTCGCAGCGCCCCCCGGAAATGTTGAAGGAGAAGCGGCCGGGCCCGAAACCCCGCGCCCTGGCCGGCGGCGTGCGCGCCATGAGGGATCGAATGCGCGAGAGGAACCCCACGTAGGAGGCCGGGATGGATCGGGGCGTCCGCCCGATGGGGCTGTGGTCCACCTCCAGGACCTGGTCCAGGGCCTCCCACCCGTGGATCGCGCGCACCGAGCCCCGGTCCCCGGTGCGGCCGGCCAGCCGCTCCTTCACCCCGCGAACCAGCGTCTCGCGGAGGAGGGAGGATTTTCCCGACCCGGACACCCCGGTGACGCAGATGAGCGTCCCCAGGGGGAAGGACACCTCGAGGTCCCGGAGATTGTTGGCCCGCGCGCCGACCACCCGGATCGCCGGCCGGTCCCCGGTGGGGCGGAGCCTGGAGGTGATGCGCCGGGTGCGTCCGTTGAACCAGGCGCCGGTGACGCTCCCGGGGACCTTGCGGAGGTCCTCGAGCGTGCCCGAGGCCACCACCCGGCCGCCGGCGCGGCCGCCCCCGGGCCCCAGGTCGAGAATGTGGTCCGCCGCCCGGATGGTGTCCTCGTCGTGCTCCACGATCACGACCGAGTTGCCCCGGTCCCGCAGCCGCTTCAGGGCCTCGAGAAGCCTTCCGTTGTCCCGCGGGTGCAGGCCGATGGTCGGCTCGTCCAGGATGTAGCAGACGCCGGCCAGGTTGGAGCCGAGCTGGGACGTGAGCCGGAGGCGCTGGGCCTCCCCCCCGGACAGGCTGTCGCCGCTTCGGCCCAGCCCGAGGTAGCCCAGCCCGAGGCGGGTCATGAAGGAGAGCCGGGCGGTCAGCTCCGCCAGGACCGGGTCGGAGACGGGGCGCTCGTCCGGGGAGAAGCGCATCCCCTGCAGGATCTCCAGCGCCCGGTCCGCGGGCCGCCCGGTCACGTCCCAGATGGAGCGGCCCTGGACCTGCACGGCCAGGGACTCGGGCCGGAGCCGGCTTCCCCCGCAGGACGGGCAGGTCTCGGACCGTCCCCCTTTCGCGGGCACCCTTCCGATGCCCCGGCACTCGGGGCAGGCCCCGTGGGGCGAGTTGAAGGAGAACATCCTGGGGTCCGGCTCCTCCAGGCCGATGCCGCAGGACGGGCAGACGCCTTCCAGGCCGAAGAACTCCTCGCGCCCGTCCTTCGCGATGAGCAGGAGACGGCCGTTCCCTTCGCGGAGCGCCCGCCGGACCGGGTCCGGCGACGCGGAGCGGGTCAGCCGGCCCGTCAGGATCTCGATGGTGTGCTCGTGGTAGCGGCTCAGGGCCATGCCCTCCGCGAGGGCCTGCACCTCTCCGTCGATGCGGGCCTCGGCGAAGCCCCGTTTCAGGGCCCCGGCCAGGACGTCCCTGTGAAAGCCCTTCCGACCGAACACCTTGGGTGCGAGGACGGAGGCGCCCGTGCCTCCGTACCTCTCCAGGATCTCCCGGACCAGCTCCTCCTCGGTCCGCGAGGTGAAGGCGCGGCCGCAGCCCGGGCAGACGGGCCGCCCGAGCTTGCTGAACAGGAGCCGGAGGTAGTGGTAGATCTCGGTGATGGTGGCCACGGTGGATCGCCCGCCCATGCGTCCCATCTTCTGATCGATGGCCACGGTGGGGGGCAGGCCCCGGACCGTGTCCACGTCCGGCCGCTCCATGACGCCCACGAACTGGCGGACGTAGGGCGTCAGGCTCTCCAGGTAGCGTCGCTGTCCTTCGGCGAACAGGATGTCGAAGGCCAGGGAGGACTTCCCCGATCCCGAGACCCCCGTGATCACCACCAGGCGGTCGCGGGGAATGGACAGGCTCAGGTTGTCCAGGTTGTGGACCCGCGCTCCGGTCAGCGAGACGGCCGTCGCATAGGCGGGGGCCGGCTCCGCGGCCGCGGCCGCGGCCGGCGGCCTCTCTTCGCCCGGGGTCCGCCCGCTTTCCGGGGGACGCAGGAACCGGCCCGTGCGGGACGCGGGGTTGGCTCCCACCTCCTCCGGCGTCCCCCGGGCCACGATGCGGCCGCCTTCGGCCCCGCCTTCCGGCCCCAGGTCGATGACCCAGTCGCAGGCCCTCACCACGTCCACGTGGTGCTCGACGACCAGGACCGTGTGCCCCCGGTCCACCAGATCCTGGAGGGCCGAGAGCAGCTGCCGGACGTCCTCGAAGTGAAGCCCCGTGGTGGGCTCGTCGAAGATGAGGAGGGCGGGCTTCCCCCGGCCGCCCAGGTGCCGCGAGAGCTTCAGCCGCTGCGCCTCGCCGCCCGAGAGCGTGTTCAGGGGCTGTCCCAGCCGGATGTAGCCCAGGCCGGCCCGGACCAGGGGATCGAGGGCCGAGACGATCTTCTTCCGGTCGGAAAAGGTCTCCAGGGCCCGGTCCACGGTCAGCTCGAGGATGTCGTGGATGGACAGACCCCGGTATCGCACGGCGAGCACCTCATCCCGGAAGCGCCTTCCCCTGCACGCCGCACAGGTGATGAAGACGTCCGAGAGGAACTGCATCTCCACCTTCTCGAATCCCTGTCCCTTGCAGGTCTCGCACCGTCCGCCCGGCACGTTGAAGGAGAACCGCCCCGGACCGAAACCGCGCTCCCGGGCCTCCGGCGTGGAGGCCAGGAGGTCGCGCACCGGGGCCAGGGCCCGGGTGTAGGTCATTGGGTTGGCGCGGGGGGTCCGGCCGAGGGGCCGCTGGTCCACCAGGTGCACGTCGTGGATCCGCTCGAGCCCGCGAAGGGCCCGGAACCGGCCGGGCCGGCCCCGGGGGTCGCCCAGGGCCCGCTTGATCCCCTTGTAGAGGATCTCCTCGGCCAGCGTGGACTTGCCCGAGCCGGACACGCCCGTGAGCCCCACCAGCAGCCCCAGGGGAACGTGCACGTCGATCTCCCGGAGGTTGTTCCCGCCGGCCTTCTCCACGGTGAGCCACCGGTCCGGAACGGGCCTTCGACGGGTCCGGGGGACGGGGAGCCGGACCCGTCCGGACAGGTACCGCCCGGTGGGCGACTCCCCGGACTCCCCGGGCGGCCCGAAAAAGATCGCCTCTCCCCCGCGGTCCCCGGCGCCCGGGCCCAAATCCAGCATCAAATCCCCGTGGGCGATGATCTCGGGGTCGTGCTCCACCACCACGATGGTGTTTCCCTGGTCCCTCAGCCCCTGGAGAATGCGGACCAGGCGGCCGGCGTCCCGGGGGTGGAGTCCCACGCTCGGCTCGTCCAGCACGTAGAGGGTGTTCACGAGGTTGGACCCCAGGGCGGAGGTGAGGGCGACCCGCTGGACCTCCCCGCCGGAGAGGGTCCGCGACTGACGGTCCAGCGTGAGGTATCCCAGGCCCACGTCCTGCAGGTACCGGATCCGGTGGAGGACCTCGTCGAGGACCAGCCGGGAGGCCTTGTCGTTCGCGGGAACCGGGAGACCGTCGAAAAAGCCTCCGGCCTCGTCCACGCTCAGGCCGTACACCTCCCCGATGGTCCGGCCTTCGAGACGGTACAAAAGGGGCTCCTCCTTGAACCGGGTGCCGCCGCAGTCCGGGCAGATCCGGTAGGTGCGGTAGCGGGAGAGGTAGACCCGGACGTGCATCTTGTAGGTCTTGGTCTCGAGCCGGTCGAAGAAGCCCCGGATCCCGTGGAACGAGCCCTCCCCCTCGATCACCGCGGTCCGGTGGGCTGGGGAGAGCCGCTCGAACGGGACGTCCACGGGGATCTTCCTGCGCCTGCAGAAGGCCATGAGATCCCGGTACTCCCCGCGTCCCTCCCCCTCGCCGCCCCAGGGCTTGATCGCCCCGTCGGCCAGGGAACGCTCCGGGTGGGGGACGATCAGGTCCAGGTCGATGTCGATCACCCGGCCGAAGCCCCGGCAGGTCTCGCAGGCGCCCACCGGGCTGTTGAAGGAGAACAGGTTGGGCGTGGGGGGCGTGTAGGAGACGCGGCAGTCCGCGCAGTCCAGGGCCCGGCTGAAGGAGAGGGTCCGGTCCGGGCCCACGCGGATGTCCGCGCGTCCCTCCCCGAGGCGGAAGGCCTGCTCCAGCGAGTCCAGCACCCGGGTCCGGTCGGACCGGCGCAGGGGGAAGCGGTCCGCCGCCACGTGGACCTCCCGCTCGTCCGGACGGGGGGTCCAGGCCTCCAGGTCCTGCAGGCCGTCGGGCCCGATCACCCGGTGAAAGCCCAGCCGGGCGAGGTCCCGGCGCAGCTCCCCGGTCCCGCCCTCCTCCAGCGGGACCGGGAAGGTGATCAGCACCCGCGAGCCCTCGTCGAACTCCCGGAGGGCCCGCCAGGCGTCCTCCGGGGTCTCGGGAACCACGGGCTTGCCGCACCCGCGGCAGTGGAGCCGCCCCAGCCGGGCGAAGAGCAGCTTCACGTGGTCCGTGACCTCGGTCATGGTGCCCACGGTGGAGCGGGAGGTGCGCACGGGGCTCTTGCGGTCGATGGCGATGGCCGGGGGGATCCGGTCGATCCAGTCCACCCGGGGGCGGTCCATCCTCTCCATGAACTGGCGCGCGTACGGGGAGAACGTCTCCACGTACCGGCGCTGCCCCTCGGCGTACAGGGTGTCGAAGGCCAGGGAGGACTTCCCGGACCCGCTCACGCCGGTCACCACGGTGATGCGGTGGAGGGGAAGGTCGAGGTCGAGGCCCTTGAGGTTGTGCTGCCGGGCGCCTCGAAGGCGCAGGACCCCGGCCCCCGTGTCCTCGACGCGGCGGTCGGCCTCGAGCGGAGGCGGTGCTTGGACTCGGGAGGGGGATTTCATCTGAAACACTCCACAGGGGGTCTGTTCGCCGGCCCATCGACGGCGGGGCGGATCCGGGGCCCCTCCCACCTGCGGACGGGGCCGGGCGAAGCGGCGAGTCTAGTGGAGGGCGGTCCGGGTGTCAATGGGCGCTTGGGCCGGAGAAAACACTTGATTTCGAGCGGTCCTCAAACCCTATACTCGGCCGGGGGCGTTCATGGGCTCGAGCACGACGGAAAAGAAGGCCGGTATCGGGAGCCGGGCGCGGCTGGAGGCGGAGATGCCCCCGTTCGTCCGGTTCCTGGTCGAGCGGCTGGCCGGAAGGGGCCACGAGGTCTACGTGGTGGGAGGCGCCGTGAGAGACGCCTGCCTGGAGCGGCCGATCCGGGACTGGGACCTGGCCACGGACGCGGACCCGGATGCCGTTGTGCGGCTGTTTCCCGAGGTCCGCTCGTTCCGGCTGAAGCACGAGACCGTGACCCTGGCGGCCGGGCGGGCCTCCTGCGAGGTCACCCCGTTTCGGGGAGGGGCGGCGGGCCGGCGCACCCTGGCCGAAGACCTGGCCCGCCGGGACTTCACCCTGAACGCCATGGCCTACGATCCGCTCCGGGGGGAGCTCCTGGACCCGGAGGGGGGGCGCGGGGACATCGCCCGGAGGCGCATCCGGGCGGTGAGGCGTCCCGAGGAGCGGTTCGCGGAAGATCCCCTCCGGGCGTTGCGGGCGGTGCGGTTTGCGGCGACGCTGGGGTTCCGGGTGGAGGAGGAGACCCTGAAGGCCGTCTCCCGCCGGGCGGACCGCATCGGCCCGGTCGCGGCCGAGCGGGTCCGGGACGAGCTCGAGCTCCTCCTCCTCGCCCCGAAACCCTCCGCGGGGCTCCGGCTCATGCGGCGTACGGGCCTCATGAAGCAGGTCCTGCCCGAGCTGCTGGAAGGCCATCTGAAGCGGCAGAACGAGCACCACCGCTACACCGTTCTGCGCCACATCCTGGAGACCGTGGACCGGACGGCCCCCGATCGTCTCCTCCGGTGGACCGCCCTGCTCCACGACGTGGCCAAGCCCCGGGTGAGAACCCGGACGGACGGCCGGTGGCGGTTCCCGGGGCACGCCGGGGCGAGCGCCGACCTGGCGGAGGACGTCATGAGGCGGCTCAGGCTGGAGGGCGGCTTCATCGCCCGGGTGGGCCGGCTCATCCGGAACCACATGATCGGATACCGGCCCGACTGGTCGGACGGGGCGGTCCGGCGCCTGATCCGGCGGGTGGGACCGGAGGACGTCCCGGCGCTCATCGCGTTTCGAAAGGCCGACATCCTCGCCCACGGCCGGCCGGGGCTGCGCGGAACGCTCCTGGAGGAGCTCGAGGGAAGGGTCCGAGGCATCCTGGAGGCGGCCCCGGTCCTGGGCCCGGACCGGCTGGCCCTGGACGGCCGGGAAATCATGGAGATCACCGGCCTCGCCCCCGGCCCGGAGGTGGGGCGGCTCCTGTCCGGGCTGGTGGAGCGGGTCCTGGACGACCCCTCCCTGAACACGGAGGCCCACCTGAGGCGAATCGTCCTGGAGCAGTGGGAGGCGACACGAAAGGAGGCGAACCGTGGAGGTGATCGTTCGGGGGACCCGGGTCCGGGTCGAGACCTCCGGCCGGAGGATCGGTGACGCGCCCCCGCTGGTGCTCGTGCACGGCGCCGGGGGGGATGCGTCCCTCTGGGCGCCCCAGGAGGAGCGGTTCCGGGGGGAGACCCGGGTCCTGCGGGTGGAGCTTCCCGGCCACGGGGGATCGGGCGGCGGCGGAGAGACCTCCGTCCCCGCCTATGCCGGCTGGGTCGAGGAGGCCGTTCGAGCGGCCGGGCCGGACCGCTACGTGCTGGCCGGCCACTCCATGGGCGGAGCCGTCGCCCTGCAGATGGCCGTGGACGGCTCCGAAGGCCTGGCGGGGGTCGTGCTCGTCGCCACCGGGGCCAGGCTCGGCGTGGCGCCGGTGGTCTTTCGCCTGATCCGGGAGGAGTTCGAAGGCTTTCTCCAGACCATCGACCGGGCGGCGCTGGGTCCCGGTGCGACTCCGGAGGTGAGGGACGCGGTCGCGGCCGCGCTTCGACGGTGCCCGCCGCAGGTGGTCCACGGGGACTTCCTGGCGTGCGACCGGTTCGACGTGCGGGAACGGCTCGGCGAGGTGCGGGTGCCGGCCCTGGTGGTCTGCGGAGAGGAGGACCGCCTGACCCCGCTCCGCCTGTCGGAGTCGCTTGCGGCCGGGATCCCGGGGGCCGGGCTCCTCAGGGTGCCCGGGGCGGGGCACCTGGTGATGCTCGAGCGGCCCGGGGAGGTGAACGAGGGGATGGCGGCGTTCCTCCGTGAAACGGGTCTTCGGCCGCGGCCGGCGCAGTGATGGATTCTCTACCCGCTGTCCGGAGGCGGAACGGGGCCCGGGCAGGAGAAGCGCTCCAGGTAGGGAAGCGAGCAGCACGTCTCCTGAAAACGCGGCCTGAGCCCCAGCCGTTGCGCCTCGAGAACCGCCTCCTCCGACCAGACCGCCATTCGCGTGGCGCCGGCCCGCAGCGCCAGGATCTCCATGGCCGTTCCCGCCCGGTTCCTCGGCCGCTCGCAGCCCAGGCCGATCGGCACCCCGGGCAGGAGGATGCGGGCCCGGGCGATCAGCCGGGCCACCTCCAGCGGCGGGGGGGAGGAGGACGAGGCCAGAGGCGTTCCGGGAAGCGGGGTCAGGACCACGATCACCAGGACGGCGGGTTCGTAGGCCCGCAGGATCTCCAGGGCCCGGACCTCCCCCCGCAGGCGCCCGTGGTACAGGCCCGCCACGATGTGCGGGGCGAGGGCCGGGCCGTGTGCGGCCAGGGCGTCCAGGGAACGGATCACGGTGCCGAGCGAGGGGAGGTGGTAGATCTCACGGGCCGTCTCGTCGTCTCCCATGACGTCGATCAGGGCCTGCCGGACCCCCGCGTCCTTGAGGAGCCCGGCGGTCTGCGGGTCCGGGAACCCCGCGTGGGCGGTCAGGAAGAGGCCGGTGTCGCGGGCGATGCGGGCGATGGCGGGTGCGAAACGCTCCCAGGGCAGCCGCCCGTCCGGATCGGCCCCGCCGCTGATGAGAATGCCGTGGTTCCCCCGGCCGGCCAGCCGCCGGGCCTTTTCGACCCAGGCGGCCGGGCTGTCGGCGGGGATCATGGGGTCGAGCAGCCTCCCGCGGCAGTGATCGCACTGAAGCGCACAGGACCGGCCCGTGATGGACACGGCCGGGTATCGACCCCGGCGGTCGCCGCAGCGGATCATGCCGGGGAGGTAGAACGTGACCTCGTTTCCGTGCCGCTCCCGGGCGGCGTCCCAGGCCTTCCGGAAAAGGGCGCCGTCCCCCGGGCCCTCCGGGCGGAGATCCGGGTGCTCGCGGCCCCGGCGTCTTTCTGGGTTCTCGCAGCGGATGGGCGGTTCCTCGACTGGACCATCGGAGGTGGACGGGCGGGCCTTCCGGCTTTATACTTGCCGGCGGCTGCCTTCACGACGCCGACGCCAAGGAGGATAGAGAAATGGGGATCAAAAATCAAGCGGTCCGTGCCGTCGGGCCGGCCGTCCTGGCGTGCCTGCTCCTCGCGTCCTGCGCCGGGGTCCAGGACGTTCGGGTCTCTTACCGTCTTCCCGAGCCCGGGGGCGCGCTCGACGGGAGAACGGTGTACGTCGACTTTCGGGATGGGCGGGAGGATCGCGACATCCTCACCCCCGCCGCGCGGGAGGCGTACAAATACCATTCCGGAAACGTGGCCCTCTTCGTCTCCCGGGACGGAGGGGAGCCGTCCGCGGAGGGACTGAGAAACGTCCCGTCGCTGTTTCGCGACGTGTTCTCCATGCGGATCCGCCGGCTGGGCGGGGAGGTCGTCCCCATCGAGCGCAAGGCGGACGCGACGCTGGTCGTCGCCCTGGAGGCGTTCGAGCTCGACCTCGAGGATCGCACGTGGAAGGGGCGGACGGCCTACGAGCTGCGCGTGGACCGGGAGGGCCGCGTCCGCGTCCGGCAGGACGTGTCGGGGGAGGCGGAGCGCGTCAAGATCATCGGCCTCGAGCAGGCCGATCGGCTCATGGGGGAGCTCTTCACCGACGCCGTGAACCGCCCGGACCTGGGAGAGCTGTTTCGGAAGGCCGGGCTCCGGTAGTTGGGCCGCGGATCCGGCCCGCCCGAAGAAACGCGAGGGAATCCGGTCCCGGCCGGGCTGCGGAGACACGGGCCCCGGCGGCGCGCCGGGAGGGTTTCGAAGATGCAGGCGGTATACATCGTTCACGGGTTGTGCTAGGGTTTCCCCCCAACCTCTTCCCGCGGCACTGAGAAGAAATCCGGAACAAACCCGCTGCCTTCCGAGGAGACGCGGAGCTTGGCGACAAAGAGCGCAAACGGGCGCGCGGACGCCGAAAAGCACGGCTTCACGAGCTGGCTGAAGCTGAGGTTCCTCCAGCGTTCCAAGGAGGAGGAGAGCCCCGTCGACGGGGCTCTCCTGCGGGAGCTGTCGGACCTCCGGAAGGTGGGGCGCTACGAGATCGTCGGCAAGCTCGGGCAGGGCAGCATGGGCGTGGTTTACCTGGGCAAGGATCCCTACATCAACCGGTACGTGGGCATCAAGATCTCCCGCCCGGCCGCCGGCCTGGTCGAGGAAAAGGCCAACAAGTACAGGGAGCGTTTCTTCATCGAGGCCCAGTCCGCCGGCAGGCTCATGCACCCGAACATCGTGGCCATCTACGACGCCGGCATGCACGAGGAGTTCTGCTACATCACCATGGAGTACATCGACGGCCCCACGCTGCAGGCCTTCTGCCGTCAGGATGCGCTGCTGCCCTTCAGCAGGGTGGCCGAGATCCTCTTCGCAGCGTGCCGGGCCATCGACTATGCCCACAAGAAAGGCGTGATCCACCGCGACATCAAGCCGTCCAACATCATGCTCAACAAGGCCGAGTCCGTCCGGATCACGGACTTCGGCATCGCACAGATCAAGACGGACCAGACGGTTTCCGAGGGGATCGTCGGCTCTCCGAGCTACATGTCGCCGGAGCAGGTCCGCGAGCAGCCGGTCGAGGAGAGGAGCGACATCTTCAGCCTGGGATGCGTCCTCTACGAGCTGCTCTGCGGGGAGAAGGCCTTTGCCGGGGACAACGAGTACGCCGTCATGTACAGGATCGCCAACGAGGACCCCGAACCCGTCCGCCGGATCCGGGCCGATGTACCCGAGGTCCTCGCCCGGATCACGAAGAAAGCCCTGGAAAAGGATCCCAACCGGCGCTATCAGACCTGCGCCGACTTCGCCTACGATCTGCGGGTGGCCCTCAGGGGGCTCAAGGGGACGGGCAAAACGGCCAAGGTCAAGGCGGAGGACGTCGTGGACTACGTCCACAGCGTCCCTTTCTTCGAGGGCTTCGAGCGCGAGCACGTGAAGCAGGTCCTCCAGGCGAGCAGCATCATCAAGTTTCCCAAGGGCCGCGTCATGGTCGCCGAGGGGGACATCGACGACGCCTTTTTCGTCATTCTGAGCGGCAGGGCCGCCGTGCAAAAGGGCGCCAGAACCATCGCCGTGATCGGAAGAGGCGAGTGCTTCGGCGAGATGTCCTACCTCAGCGGAGAGGCGAGGGCGGCCACGGTCACGGCGGACACGGACTGCATCCTCATGAAGATCAGCGCCACGCTCCTGGACAAGTCGCCGGAGTCCATTCAGCTCATCTTCCTGAAGAACTTCGCCATGACCCTCCTGAGGCGCCTCTCGCGCAGCCTGAAGCAGGTCGAATGACCCCGGTTCCTCGAATGAACAGCGACAGCCCGTCATCTGAGACGAAGGGACCGGAGGGGAGGGAAATGGAGCGGAGCTCCCCGGGAAGGGAGAGAAACGTCTTCGTCGTCAGTCTGGGGTGCGCGAAGAACCTCGTGGACAGCGAGCAGATGCTGGGCCTCCTCGAGGCGGCCGGGTATCGTCCCGTGGAGCGCCTGGACGAGGCCGGGACGGTGGTGATCAACACCTGCGGCTTCATCCGGCCCGCCGTGGAGGAGGCCGTCGAGACCATCCTGGAGATGGTGGAGCGGAAGAACGCGGGACGGCTGGATCGCGTCTTCGCGGTCGGCTGCTTCGTTCAGCGCTACGGGTACAAGCTTCGGCGCGGGATCCCGGAGGTGGACGGCTGGGCCGGAACGGGGGAGATCCACCGAATCGCCGAGCTGCTGGCGACGCCCCCCGGAGGGCCTCCTTTGTTCCTGATCGGGCGTCCGGGCTTCCTGCCGGGTCCCGACACGCCCCGGCTGGTGAGCGGCGCCCGGTACAGCACCTACCTGAAGATCGCCGACGGCTGCGCCCACCGCTGCTCCTTCTGCATGATCCCCTCCCTCCGGGGCCCGCTGCGGAGCCGGTCCCCGAGCTCCTTGACGGAGGAGGCGCGGGCACTGGCCGGACAGGGGGTGGTGGAGCTGAACCTGGTGGCCCAGGACATTACGGCCTACGGAACCGACCGTGAGGGGGGGCGCCGGCTCGAGGACCTCCTGGAGGCCCTGCTCGAGGTGGACGGTCTCCGGTGGATTCGTCTCCTCTACGCCCACCCCGCCGGGATCGGGGACCGGCTCCTGGACCTCGTGGCATCGGAGGAGAGGATCTGCCCCTACCTGGACGTCCCGCTTCAACACGTGGACCCGGACGTCCTCCGGGCCATGGATCGCCCGGGGAAGGGCGGGGAAACGCCCTGGGATCTGCTGGCCCGGATCCGTTCCCGAAGCCGGAGGATCCACGTGCGGACCACCCTCATGACGGGGTTCCCCGGCGAGACCGAGGAGGCGTTCGAGGAGCTGTGCGCGTTCGTGGCGGCCGCGGACCTGGACCACGTGGGCGCGTTTGCGTTCTCCGCGGAGGCCGGAATCCCGGCTTCCCGGTTTTCCGATCCCGTGCCCCGGGAGGTGGCCGAGCGCAGGCGGGACCGACTCATGAGGATCCAGTCCGGGGTGTCGCTTCGAAGGAACCGGTCCCTGGTGGGCCGGATCGAGCCGGTCCTGGTGGAGGGACCGTGCCCGGAGACGGAGCTGCTCCTGGTCGGGCGAACCGCGGGCATGGCCCCGGAGGTGGACGGCCGGGTCCTCATCAACCGGGGCCGGAGCGAAGCGGGCCGGATCGAGCCGGTACGCGTGACCGAGGCCCATCCCTACGACCTGGTGGGAGAGGTGGTGGAGGAGGACCGGGGCGGTTGAGCTCCGGGGTGCCGGCTCACGGTGGCCGGGAAGTTTTGCTTTGACAGGGCGGGTGTTCGAACATAGATTGGATCGTCCCCGGCGTGGTTCCCATCACGAGCGGGGAAAGCATCCCCGGAGCCGACGGGTCTCCGGACAACCGCGGGTGTCCGTTTTGAGTGTCTTGCCAGAATCACAGAGCGACGAAGCCGTCGCGGAGCCGGCGGAGGTCTCCCCCCCGTCCCGCTTCGACGCGGACCTCGCGAAGATCAACCAGGCACTGGAGGAGCAGCTGACCAGCCGGGTGCCCCTGGTCGAGGAGATGGCGAAATACTCGGTCCTGGGTCAGGGGAAGCGGCTGCGACCTCTGCTCTTCGTGCTCTCGGCCCGGATGTGCGGCGAGGTCGGCGAGGATCTCTACCGCCTGTCCGCCATCTTCGAGACCATCCACGCAGCCAGCCTCCTCCACGACGACGTCCTCGACAACGCGGAGGTTCGTCGAAAGAAGCCTTCTTCCGCAAGGGTCTGGGGGAATCAGGCCGCCGTTCTCGGGGGAGACTTCCTCTACTCCAAGTCCTTCGGGCCCGCCGTGGCCTTCGGCAACCCGCGCATCCTGGAGATCCTCACCGACACGTCCATCCGCATGGCCGAGGGTCAGATGCTGGAGCTGGCCCACACCAACGACTGGGACCTGCCCCGCGACACCTACATGGAGATCATCACGGCCAAGACGGCCGTCCTGACGTCTGCGGCCTGCGCGTGCGGTGCGGCCGCGGCCGGGGCGGGCGAACGGGAGATCGACGGGCTGGCCCGGTTCGGGCTGGAGCTGGGGATCGCCTTCCAGATGATCGACGACCTCCTGGACTACGTCGGGGCCGAGGAGGTGATCGGGAAGCCCGTGGGCAAGGACCTGAGGGAAGGCAAGATCACCCTGCCCCTGATCCGGACCCTCGCCCTCATGGCCCCCCAAGAGGCGAAGGCGCTCGAGGAGCGGCTCGCGTCCGGGGAGGCCCGGGAGGAGGAGTACGACCGGCTGGTCCGGCGGGTCCGGGAGTCCCCCAGCCTCCAGGAGATCCGCGCCGAGGCCGCGGCCCGGGCGGCACGGGCCGACCAGGCCCTGGAAACCATGCCCGACGTGCCCGC
>CAYUBQ010000031.1:39657-42428 GCA_964443135.1 uncultured Desulfobacterales bacterium
GAATCACGAGCCACGAGCCACGGACACGGCCCTTCCCCTTCCCCTTTCCCTACTTCCCGAACGGGCAGACGGGGTAGCGGCAGGTCTCGCAGGTCAGGCAGAGGCCTCCGTGGGCCATGGCCGCCAGATCCCGCCGGGTGATCCGCTCGCCGGCCAGAACGCGCGGGAGGAGGAGATCCAGGACCGTGGCCCGGTAGAAGAGCACGCAGGCGGGCACGCCGAGGATGGGGACGTCTCCGACGCGGCCGCACAGGAACATGGCGCCGGGAAGGACCGGCGTTCCATAGACCAGGTCCGTTCCTCCGGCGTCGGAGATTCCGAGCCGGCTCACGTCGTCCGGATCCACGCTCATGCCCCCGGCCACGATGACCAGCCCGGCCCCGCTTTCCAGGTGGCCGTGGATCGCCTCCGAAATCCGAGCGCGGTCGTCGGGTACGAAACGGATCTCCAGGAGCCGGCATCCGAACGCCGCGGTCTTCTGCTCGAGGATGGGGGCGAACTTGTCCTCGATTCGCCCGGTGTACACCTCGTTTCCCGTGACGACGATGCCCACCTCGGGGCTGGCCGTCTCCAGGACCGAGAACACGCCGCCGCACCCGCGCGCGACAGCGGACGCCCGCTCCACGCTCCCGGACTCGATGACCAGGGGAATGGCGCGCGTGGCGGCCACCACGTCGCCTTCCTCGACCAGGGTGTTCGAGTGTCTCGAGGCGCAGGTGACGTCGGGGACGAGATTGAACGCGACCAGGGCCTCCACGTTCACCTTGAGAAGGCCCCGGTGGGCCGCCGTGAGGGCGATCTTCCCCTCCGCCGGGCGCTCGTCGAACCGGACTCCCGGGCCGGCGAGGGCCTCTGCGAGGCGCAGGGCCGCCTCGTCCTCGTGCATCTCGTGGTCGGCGATCTCCAGGACGTAGAGGTGCTCCTTGCCGAGCCGCTTCAGATGCTCCACGTCCTCGGGCCGGATGACCTGTCCCTTCTTGAAGGCCGGTCCCTTGAACTGCCCCGGCCGGATCTCGGTGATGTCGTGGGCAAGGACCTTTCCCACGGCCTCGTCCACGGTGATCACGGAAGCGGATGACTTGTGTTTTGAAGGCATGGGGTCCCTCTCTCCCGTGGTGAGGCTCGCGTCCCGCCCGGCGGGTCTTCCTCGGGTGGTCGCTGTCAGACGCGCACGGCCATCAGATCGCGCGCGAGGACCAGCTCTCCCCGGTACGCCTTTCGGCATCCGGCCGCGATGTCCACGGCCAGTACCTCGGGGTAGAAATGGACCAGCAGGAGCTTCCCGGGCCCGGCCGCCGCGGCCACCTCTCCCGCCTGCTCCGGGCTCAGGTGGTGTTCCGCCTGCATCCCCTCCGGAAAGGAGCACTCAAGTATAAGGAGATCGCACCGCTTTGCAAGGTCAATCAGCCCGTCGCCGGGCCCCGTGTCCCCGGAGTAGACCACCGTACGCCCGCCGGGCGTCTCGATGCGGTAGGCCAGGCTCTGCTCCGTGTGGGGCACGGGCCGGGTCCGGACGGAGAGGCTTCCGAGGGGCCGGGGGCCTCCCGGTTCCAGGGGCCACTCCAGCAGGGTCATCCGATCGCCGGGGATGTCGATCCACCGGCCGTAGGCCTGCTTCAGCGCCCCCATGAGGGAGGAGAGCCCTTCCGGGCCCGCGATCCGGAACGGGGTCCTGGCGTCCAGCACCGGGGGGTACCGTGTGGCGAAGAGGAACGGGATCAGGTCCGCCGTGTGATCGGGGTGAAAGTGGGTGACGAGGATCTGGTCCACCGCACTGTGGTGGACCCCGATGCGGGCGAGCTGCCGGAGGGCGCCCGGCCCCGGGTCGATGAGGGTGATTTCCCCCCGGCATCGTAGGATAAATCCGGGGCCGGCCCGGTCCACGGAAGGCTGGCCGGTGCCCGAACCGAGGACGACGATGTGAGGTTCCAAAGGATGCATGATCGGACCTCCCTGAAGGCACGACGTGTCACGGTCGCGCGTGACAATCGTTCGAAAAATCGGGTGTCGGTTTCGAAACGTTCTGACTTCAAATTGAGCTGTGATCACAGAAAGTTGACCCAGAAATCTTCCATCCGGTACCGGAGGCGGTTCTTCCCCGGGGAACCGGCCCCGGCGGGGCTTTTTCTCGTTCATTTTTACTTGACAGTCCACGGGATTTCGATATAAAGGGGCTTGTTCCAAATTGCACAATATAATAACCGGTTATCATATAAAGGATTTCGGCGCCGGTGCGCCATCATCACGACTGAACTTCAATAAGGAGGACTGTCCATGTCGAAGCTTGTTCCCCCACACGGAAAAGAAGAAAGGTTGATGCCTCTGCTGCTCGAGGGCGACGCGCTCGAGGCGGAGGAGAAAAAGGCGAAGTCGCTCAAGCAGCTGACCTCCACGTCCCGGGAGACCTCGGACCTCATCATGCTGGGCATCGGCGCGTTCACGCCGCTCACCGGGTTCATGGGCAAGGCCGACTGGCAGGGCGTGTGCGACAAGTACCTGATGGCCGACGGCACGTTCTGGCCGATCCCCATCACCTTCTCCACGGACGACGAGGACGTGAAGGAGGGGGACGAGGTGGCCCTGAAGGACGTGGACACCGGGACCATCATCGCCACCATGCAGGTTTCCGAGAAGTACACCGTCGACAAGGAGCACGAGTGCAAGAAGGTGTTCGGCACCACGGACCTGGAGCACCCCGGGGTGGAAAAGGTCATGGGCCAGGCCAAGTACAACCTGGCCGGTCCGGTGAAGGTCATCAGCGAGAGCTTCTA
>CAYUBQ010000032.1:0-42295 GCA_964443135.1 uncultured Desulfobacterales bacterium
TCCGCAACATGGGGGTCCACGGGTTCTCGCACGAGTACATCAACTACATGCTGGGTGGGTCGTTCCGGTCTTCCTACACCCCGCTCAACGACAACATCATCAACGGACGGATCCGCGGTGTGGCCGGCGTGGTGGGCTGCACCAATCCGCGTGTCAAGCAGGACTGGGTGCACGTGGAGCTCGTGAAGGAGCTCATCAAGAACGACGTGCTGGTCGTCCAGACCGGATGCTCGCAGATCGCCCTGGCCAAGGCCGGGCTCTACACCCCCGAGGCCGCCCACCTGGCCGGCCCCGGGCTGAGCGAGGTGTGCGAGACCGTGGGCATGCCGCCGGTCCTGGGGCTGGGTTCCTGCGTGGACAACAGCCGCGTCCTCATCGCCTGCTCCGAGATGGTCCGCATGGGCGGGCTGGGCGAGAGCATCGCCGAGCTGCCCGTGGCCGGGGCCGCACCCGAGTGGATGAGCGAGAAGGCCATCTCCATCGGGCAGTACTTCGTGGCCTCGGGTGTCTACACGGTGTTCGGCGTGACCTTCCCCATCGTGGAGGGGACCAAGTTCCACCAGCACCTCTTCGAGGGACTCGAGGAGCAGGGCTTCGGCAAGTGGGGGTTCGCCAAGGACCCCTACGAGATGGCGAAGCTGATGATCGCCCACATCGATGCGAAGCGAGCCGCTCTCGGCCTGGACAAGACCCGGGAGCGGGTGCTCGTGGACATGGCCGACCGGCAGAAGCTGGACGCGGCCTGATCCGTAGGTCCTTTCGATGGAGTGATGAGGGCCCGGGGAGGCGTTGGCTTGCCCGGGCCCTTTTTTCTTTCATTGGAGCGGCCGGCGGGGACGCGCGCCCCTTGCCTCCCCGTTATCGTATTCACCTTTTCCGTTGAATATCGTCTGTGATCTCAGAGGGTTGCGCCAAGCAGCCTTGATTTGGCCCAGGTACTGTACTATGATGAACTCCGTAAATGCGCCTGCGAAGCAGGGTCGCGACAACAGAAGAAAAGGAGAAGATCATGCGTCCCATCGAAATCGCCAAGGACATCTACTGGGTCGGAGCGGTGGACTGGAACAACCGGGACTTCCACGGGTACTCCATCTACGAAGGGACCAGCTACAACGCGTTTCTGATCCTGGACGAAAAGGTCACGCTGATCGACACGGTGAAGGCGCCCTTTGCGGACGAGATGCTCCACAAAGTGAGCCAGATCGTGGATCCCGGGAAGATCGACATCATGATCAGCAACCACACGGAGATGGACCACTCCGGGGGGCTCCCCCGCATCATGCACCGCATCGGCGAGGACAAGCCCCTCTACTGCTCCAAGATGGGTCACAAGAACCTCTCCCTCCATTTCCCGCAACCGTGGAACTACCAGCCGGTGGACAACCTCCAGGAGCTCTCCATCGGCAGGCGGACGCTCACCTTCA
Source organism: uncultured Desulfobacterales bacterium (assembly GCA_964443135.1). Taxonomy (GTDB): domain Bacteria; phylum Desulfobacterota; class DSM-4660; order Desulfatiglandales; family HGW-15; genus JAIPEI01. Next base: position 1,425 of record CAYUBQ010000032.1, read on the forward strand.
TGGAGACCCGCATGCTCCACTGGCCGGACAGCATGTTCACCTACAGCGGGGAGGACGGGATCCTCTTCTCCAGCGATGCCTTCGGCCAGCACTACGCCGGACCGGAACGCTTCGACGATGAGATCGACGAGGCCATCATGCCCCACGCCAAGAAGTACTTCGCGAACATCCTCATGCTCTACGCACCGCTCATCCTCAAGCTGGCGGACAAGGTCACGGAGATGGGGCTGAGGCTCGACATGGTCTGCCCGGACCACGGCGTGATCTGGCGAAAAGATCCCTCCCGGATCATCAAGGCCTACGTGGACTGGAGCCGGATGGAGCCGCAGCGCAAGGCCGTGATCGTTTACGACACCATGTGGCACAGCACCCAGCTCATGGCGGAGACCATCGCCGACGCCCTCATCGCCGACGGGGTCCCGGCCAAGCCCATGCATCTCCGGGCCTGTCACCGCAGCGACGTGATGACCGAGGTGCTCGATGCCGGTGCCGTGATCGTGGGATCGCCCACCCTGAACAACGGCATCTTTCCCACGGTCGGCGACTTCCTCACCTACATGAAGGGCCTGAAGCCCAAGAACAAGATCGGCGCTGCGTTCGGCTCCTACGGCTGGAGCGGAGAGGCGGTGAAAATCGTCGCCGGCGAGCTGGAGGGCATGAAGTTCGACATGAAGGGCGCCGGCGTGCGCAGCCACTACGTGCCGGGAGAGGACGATCTGGCCGCCTGCCGGGACTTGGCCCGGGAGATCGCCGAAGCCCTGCCCGCGTAATCCGGCGGAGACGGCAGCCCATGCACCCTCCAGCGCATCCATTCTCGAGCGTGCGTGATCGTCGCGCCGGCGGGCCCGGGCCGGCCGGCGGGGGCCTCGTTCTCTTTTTCAGCGCGCTCCTGGCCGTTCTCCTGTCTCTCGCCGCCGGATGCGCCTCCGAGGACCGATACAGCTACCGGCGCATCCGCGCGGAGCAGGACCGGTCCCTGGAAACGGGCGGGGCGATGGATCGGGAGGAGCCCCTTCCCACGGCCCGTCCCGACCCGGACACGCCGCTCTCGCTCGAGAGGGCCGTTCGCATCTCCCTCGAGAACAACCCGGACATGGAGGCGGCCGTGGCGCGCATCCGCCGATCCGGAGCCATGGTCGACAGGGCCATGGCCGCCTTCTGGCCGGCGATCTCCGTCTACTCCGAGTACATGGAGGGAGAGGCCCCGTCCGCCTACCTCTTCAAGACCATCGATCAGCGGAGCCTCCCGCCCCGCGTAAACTTCAACGATCCCGGGCCGTTCGAGAACCTGGAGGTGGGCCTGAGGGCCCGCCTGAACCTGTTCCGCGGCGGTCGGGACTATCTGAGAAAGCGCATGGCCGAGACGGGACGCTCCATCCGGGAGCTGGACCGGCTGAGCATCCGCAACGGCCTGGCGAGTTCCGTGATCCACGCCTACTTCAACGCCCTGGCGGCCCGGGACTACATCCGCATTGCGCGGGAATCCGTGGAGACCGTGCAGGCCCAGCTCCGGGTCATGAAGGTCCGGTTCCGGGCCGGAGGGGTGCTCAAGTCCGATGTGCTCTCCCTCGAGGTTCGGCTGGCCCAGGCCCGCGAGGAGCTCATCCGCGCCAGGAACGGGTACAGCCTGGCCCTGGCCTCCCTGGCCAACCTCATGGGGCTCGACCCGGACACGGACCTGCTTCTCGAGGAGGACGGACGGGTGAGGCAGCAGCTGCTGCCGCCGGACTACGGTGAAGGACTGCGCGTGGCCATGGCGCGCCGGCCGGAGCTCGAAAAGGCGCGGCTCGCGGTGATCCGCTCCCGCATGGGCATCGACGCGGCCCGCGGGGAGTACCTGCCCCGGGTGGACGCCCGGGCACACTACTACTTCGACGACGAGGGGACCCAGTTCGAGAGCGACCGGGCCAACTGGACGGCCGGCGTGACGCTGGATTGGGACCTGTTCACCGGGGGGAGCACGGGCGCAGCCGTACGGGAGGCCGAGGCCCTGCTGGAGGAGGTGCTGGCCGCCGACCGCAAGGCCGCCCTGTCCGTGAAGCTGGATCTCCGGTCCGCCTACCTCGCCCTGGAGGAGGCCGAGGCCCGGATCCAGGTGACCCGGGCAAGCGTAGCCCAGGCCGAGGAGTCCCTGAGGCTCGTCAGGAAGCAGTACGAGGGGGGCTCCGCCACGGTGACCCGATACCTGGACGCCGAGCTGGACCGGAGACGGACGGAGATCCGCGCGATCACCGCCCGCTACGACCGGGAGAAGGCCCGCGCGGACGTGGGTCGCGCCCTGGGCCTCTGGGCCGAACCCCCGGCACCGGCTGAAGGAAAATGAGCCCTATTTGGTGACTTACACATGAAACCCTGATGGAGTTGCAAAAAGCCCGAATCCTCGAGATCTGCCCTTGGGATGTCAACAGGTTATATCGTCTCCAGCGGCGGATGAGCGGGTTTTGCGAATCCGTCAAACCCCAAGTCAAAAAAAAACAAGAAGGTTTTCACACCGAGGCCGCAGGGGGCCGGGGGCGGGGTTTCCCGGAGCGAAGGAAGCGGAGGAAGGCCCCGGCCCCCAGAGCCGGCCGTTCCTCTGCTGGGTTTGCGGGCGTCAGCCCGCCTCAGGAGATCCCCTTGAACGACAGCCGCAGAAACAGACCGTTCCTTCGAGCCCTGCCTCCCCTGGGCGGGGCGGTCCTGCTCGTTCTTCTCATGCTCTACATGACCGGGATGTTCACGCCGAATCGGGTCGGGCCCGAGACCCGGGTCCCCGCACCCCCGACGCCCGAGGCCCCGGGGGAAACCGTGGAGGCCCGCGTGGAGACCGTGACCGAGGTGGACCGAGCCGTGGGCACGATTCGACCCCGGACCGAGACCCGGATCGAGGCCCAGGTGACGGCGCGGATCCTGGAGGTCAAGGTACGCCCCGGGGACGACGTGAACAAGGGGGACGTCCTGATGGCGCTGGACGGGAGCCAGTTCCGATCCAAGGTGGACCAGGCCCGGCAGGCGGTCCTCTCCGCCCAGGCGCGCAGGCGCCAGGCCGCCCAGGCCGTGCGTTCGGCCGAGGCCGTTTTCGCCGAGGCGGAGGCGGCCTACGAGCGCACCCGGACCTACTTCCAGGGGGAGGCCGCCACGGAGCAGGACATGGAGCGGGCCCGCTCCGCCTTTCTCCAGGCCAGGGCGGGGGTCGAACGTGCCCAGCAGGCCCTCCAGGAGGCCGAGGCCGGCGTTCGACAGGCCGAGGAAGCGGTGGAGGAGTCGCGCATCGCCCTGGGCTACACCCGAATCGAGGCGCAGGAGCCCGGCCAGGTGGCCAAGCGGATGGCCGAACCGGGGGACATGGCCTGGCCCGGGAAGTCCCTCCTGCTGCTCCAGACCCGCGGCGCGCTGCGGTTGGAGTCGCTGGTCCGCGAAGGCCTCATCGATCGGATCCGTATCGGGAGCCGCATGAAGGTCTCGGTGGACGTCCTGGATCGGGAGCTCGAGGGGATCGTGGACGAGGTGGTGCCCTTCGCCGACCCCGTGACGAGGACCTTTCTCGTCAAGGTGAGCCTCCCCCGGGCCGAAGGCCTCTTCCCCGGCATGTTCGGGCGGCTCCTGGTCCCCGTGGAGGAGCACGAGATCGTGACCGCGCTCCGCGAGGCCGTCGTCCGGGTTGGGCAGCTCGAGATGGTGACGGTCCGTGCGGGCGAGCGGTGGGAGCGCATCTTCGTCAAGACCGGCCGGGTCATGGGGGACCGGGTCGAAATCCTGGCCGGTCTCGACGGGGGGGAGACCCTGGCCCTTGACGGGGGGGCGCGATGACGGAAGCGGAACAGACGCCCAAGGGCTTGATCCCCCGGATCGTCCGGCCGTTTCTCCTCTCCAAGCTCTCCATCCTCCTGATCCTGGCCTCCCTGGCCATGGGGGCGGCCGCCATCCTGATCACGCCCCGGGAAGAGGAGCCCCAGATCGTCGTCCCGCTGGCGGACGTGTTCGTCCAGGCCCCGGGGGCCAGCGCCGAGGAGGTGGAAAAGCTCGTCTCCACGCCCCTGGAGCAGCTCCTCTGGCAGATCGACGGGGTGGAGTACGTCTACTCCATCTCCTACCGGGACCACGCCGTGGTCACGGTCCGGTTCTACGTGGGCGAGGACCGGGAGCGCTCCCTGGTCAAGCTCCACAACAAGATCTCCATGAACATCGACGAGGCGCCGCCGCTGGTCAAGGGGTGGGTGATCAAGCCCGTGGAGATCGACGACGTGCCCATCGTCAACCTCACCCTCTACTCGGACCGCTACTCGGATCACGAGCTGCGCCGGATCGGGGAGGAGGTCCTATCCCGGCTCTCCGAGGTGGAGGACATATCCCGGGCGACCATCGTGGGGGGGAGGCGGCGGGAGGTCCGGGTGGAGCTCCTGCCCGAGCGCATGTCGGGCCGCGGAGTGAGCCCCCTCCAGGTCTTCGGGGCCCTCGAGTCCACGGACGCCTCGGTGACCGCGGGGAGCTTTGCGAGCGCCAACCGCGCCGTGACCGTCACCAGCGACTCCTTCGTGGCCTCGGCCGAGGAGGTGCGCCGCCTCGTGGTCGGGGTCCACGAGGGACGGCCGGTCTACCTGGAGGAGGTGGCCCGGGTGCTGGACGGTCCCGAGGAGGCCGAACACTACACCCGGATCGGGTTCTCCCGGCGGCACCGTGAGGTACAGGGGCTGCCGCAGGAACAGGAGTCCTGCCCCGCCCTGACCCTGGCCCTGGCCAAGAAGAAGGGCACCAACGCCGTCTGGGTGGCCCGGGACGTCCTGGACCGGATGGAGATCCTGAAGCAAACCGTCATTCCGGAAGGCGTCCACGTGGAGGTCACCCGGAACTACGGCCGCACGGCCCAGGACAAGGTGAACGACCTCCTGGGCTCCCTGGCCTTCGCCATCCTCACCGTGGTGGGGCTCCTGGCCCTGACGCTCGGAAGGCGGGAGGCTCTCGTGGTGGCCCTGGCGGTCCCCATCAGCTTCTCCCTGGCGCTGTTCGTGAATTACCTCTTCGGGTACACCATCAACCGGGTGACCCTCTTCGCCCTGATCCTCTCCCTGGGCCTGGTGGTGGACGACCCCATCACCAACGTGGACAACATCCAGCGGCACATCCTGGCCCGGAAGCGAAAGCCCGTTCTCGCCACCCTGTTCGCCGTGGACGAGGTACTGCCCCCGGTGATCATGTCCACCCTGGCCATCATCGTCTCCTTCCTGCCCTTGTTTTTCATCACCGGCATGATGGGGCCCTACATGGCCCCCATGGCGGCCAACGTGCCCCTCACGGTGACCTTTTCCACGCTGTGCGCCCTCACCATCGTGCCCTGGCTCACCTACAACCTTCTCAAACGAAAGGGCAAGGGAGGCGATCAGAGCGAGGAGCTGGAAGGGGATGTCATCCCCGGGTGGATCCGGCGCACCTACCGGGCGGTGGTGACGCCGTTTCTCGATCATCGTTTCCTCCGGTGGGGGCTCGCCCTGCTCATCCTGATTCTCCTGGCGGTGTCGGCCGGGCTGGCGCTCTTTCGCTACGTGCCCTTGAAGATGCTCCCCTTCGACAACAAGAACGAGTTCCAGATCGTGCTGGACATGCCCGAGGGCACCCCCCTGGAGGCCACGGACCGCATGGTCCGTGCATTCGAGGCCTTTCTCCGGGGCGTTCCCGAGGTGAACAACTTCGTCTCCTACGTGGGCACGGCCTCGCCCATGGATTTCAACGGCATGGTCCGCCACTACTACCTGCGCCGCGGAGGACATCTGGCGGACATTCGCGTGGACATGGTGCCCAAGGGACGGCGCATCCAGCAGAGCCACGAGATCGTCCTGAGGCTCCGAGACGGCCTCGAGGCCATTGCCCGGGACCACGGGGTCACCATGAGCCTCGTGGAGCTCCCTCCGGGTCCGCCAGTGATCGCCACCCTGGCGGCGGAGATCTACGGCACGCCGGACCGCTCCCACGAGGACCTCGTGCAGGAGGCGGACCACGTCCGCCGCGTTATGCGCGAGGAGGCCTTCGTGGTGGACATCGACGACTCCACCGAGGCGGAGCGGACCCGGCTCGACTTCGTCCTGGACAAGGAGAAGGCCGCCCTGCACGGCGTCTCCACCGAGATGATCACCCGGTCCCTTCGGATCGCCCTGGCCGGGGGGTCGCCTGCCACCGTGCACCTCCCGGACGAGCGCCAGCCCCTGCGGGTGCGGATCGTGCTCCCGCGGGAGATCCGGTCCGGGCGGAACGGCCTGCGCCGGATTCCCGTCCAGACGGCCGCGGGCGCCATGGTGCCCCTGGCCGAGCTCGGGCGGTTCGCGGAGGTCCCCGAGGACCAGCCCATCTACCACAAGAACCTGGAGCGGGTGGTCTACGTGTTTGCCGAGATGGCGGGCCGGGCCCCGGGCGAGGCCGTTCTGGACATGCAGGCCCGACTCGAGCGGGACCCTCCTCCGGAGGGGGTGCGCATCGATTGGGCCGGGGCGGGGGAGTGGCAGATCACCCTTCGCGTGTTTCGGGACCTGGGGATCGCATACCTGGCGGCCCTCATGGGGATTTACGTGCTCCTGGTGATACAGCTCAACGCCTTCGGCATGCCGCTGCTCATCATGATGGCGGTCCCGCTCACCTTCATCGGCATCATGCCCGGCTTCTGGCTCCTCAACGCGCTCTTCGCCGTCCCGGTGGGCGGGTTCGAGAACCCGGTCTTCTTCACGGCCACCAGCATGATCGGCATGATCGCCCTGGGCGGCATCGTCATCCGGAACTCCCTGGTGCTCATGGAGTTCATCCAGGGAGAGCTGCGCGACGGCAAACCCTTGAAGGAGGCCATTCTGGAGAGCGGGGCCATCCGGTTCCGGCCCATCGTGCTCACGGCGGCCACCACGGCCCTGGGGGCCTGGCCCATCACCCTGGACCCCATCTTCTCGGGCCTGGCCTGGGCGCTCATCTTCGGGCTCGTTGCGTCCACGGCCTTCACCCTCGTGGTGGTGCCGGTGGCGTTTTACGCACTGAACCGGAAGCGACTCGGCGACGGATCCTCGGAGGGAGCGGCCGCCGCAACCGCCGGCTGAACGGCGAGCAGGACTGGAGCGCACAAAAAGGTTCGAATACTCGGGGAAGGGATGAAACCGTTTTCTGTTTCAGGATCTCAATACCAAAAGACCAAGGCACGACGGAAAGGAGGTAGCGACATGAAGGAGCTCAAGGTCGGCTGTGCGCGGCCCAAAGGGGGAATGGCGGGCGGCGACCCGGCGAACACCCCGGAAACACCCAGTGAGTCCTCAAAACCCAAGGAGGAGAGCATGAGCACGGTGAAGGTGGGACAGAAGGCCCCGGACTTCGACAGCCCGGCATATCAGAACGGTCAGTTCGGGCAGGTGTCTCTTTCCGATTACCAAGGTAAGTGGTTGGTGCTCTGCTTCTACCCGGGGGACTTCACCTTTGTCTGAGCCACCGAGATCGCCGCAGTTGCGGCGAAGTACCCGGAGCTGCAGAAGCTGGGCGTGGAGGTGCTCTCCATGAGTGTGGACAGCCACTTCGTGCACAAGATGTGGCAGGACAAGGAGCTGAGCAAAATGGTGGACGGCGGTGCGCCCTTCCCCATGCTCTCGGACGGCGGGGGCAAGGTGGGCCGGGTGTACGGCGTGTACGACGAGAACGCAGGCGTGGAGCTGCGGGGGCGTTTCATCATCGACCCGGACGGGGTGATTCAGGCCATGGAGATCCTGGCGCCGCCCGTGGGGAGGAATGTGGACGAGCTCATCCGGCAGGTTCAGGCGTTTCAGCACGTTCGCGAGACGGGCGGGGCCGAGGCCACGCCCTCGGGATGGCGGCCGGGCAAGACCACGCTCGAGCCGGGTCCGGACCTGGTGGGCAAGGTCTGGGAGGTCTGGAAGGTCGACGAAGCCTTCTGATCCTTTTCTTAGAGGGAATCCGATGGGACAGGGTGATCACGGCTGCGGAGACGGACAGCGTGCCGGGTGCGGGGAAAAGAAGGAACAATGCCCCGACTGCTTCCAGTGCCAGGGCTGCGGCGAGGAGCGCTGCCGCGTCTGCCGGAAGCAGGGCCACTCCGCAGCCCCCACCCTGGCCACGGGCTTCACCTACGGCGACTACCTGGAATGGAAGGAGCGGCGATCGAGAACAGGCCCACCCGAAGAAGACCCGTCCTCGACCTGATCCGTTGCTCGGACTGCGAGGCCTGCCTGGAGCTCTGCCCGGAGCTGTTCCGGAGGAACCCGGGGACCGGACGGATCGAGGTTGTGGACCTCCACGACGACCCCGGGGAGGCCGTGGACGAGGCCATCGCCAACTGCCCGAAGGACTGCATCGAGTGGGAGCATGACGGATAGCTGCAACCGGCAACGGCCTGGAGGCCGGGTCCTCAAAAGGCGGGTCTTGGAGGCCCTGGAGACGGGTACGGAGGGGGAGGCCCTGGAGCGGCTCTCCGGCGTGCCGGCGCGGGTCCTGGTGAGCCCGCTCTTCGGCGCGCTCCATCACATGGAGCCCGGCGTCCACTGGACGGCGGTCCGCGTCATGGGGGCGGTCGTGCAGGAGCTCGCCTGTGAAAACCTCGAGGAGGCCCGGGTGGTGCTGCGGCGCATGATGTGGAACCTGAACGACGAGTCCGGAGGTATCGGCTGGGGCGTGCCCGAGGCCATGGCCGAGGTCCTGGTCCGCCACGAGGGGCTCGCCCGGGAGTTCGTGAACATCCTGGCCTCCTACACCCGCGAGGACGCCAACTACCTGGAGCACGAGCCCCTGCAGAAGGGGCTGCTCTGGGGGATCGCGAGGCTCGCCGGCGTCCGTCCCGGCCTCCTGAAAGCGGCGAGCCCCGACCTGCTCCCCTTCATGGAGTCCGGGGATCCGGCCATCCGGGGCCTTGCGGCCCACGCCGCAGGGCTGCTGGAGATGGAGGAGGCGGGACCGCAGCTCCGAAGGCTTTTGGCGGACGAGGCGGAGATCCCCGACGACCTGGCCGGCCTCCTCCCCGCGGCTCGGGTCCGGGAGCTGGCCGCAGGGGCCGTGGAGCGGATCGATCAGCCTCCCTCTCCGCAGCGTCTGGAGAAGTCCGAAGGCACATGAACCCGAACCGGCGGACCGGCCGAGCCGACCGCCCCCCAAGGAGAACCCGCATGGAAAATCAGCCCGACATCAAAATGTACGCCCTCAGCACGTGCAGCCACTGCAAAGCCACCAAGAAGTTTCTGAACGAATGCGACGTCCAGTACGACTTCACCGACGTGGACCTCCTGGAGGGCGAGGAGCGCCAGGCCATCCTGGAGGACGTGCGCAAGATCAACCCCCGCTGCTCCTTCCCCACGATCGTCATCGGCGACCGGGTCATCGTGGGCTACAAGGAGGACGAGATCAAGGAGGCATTGGGACTCTCATGAGCGCAAACGCCCAGGAACTCTACGAGATGCTCCGGAAGGTCCAGGAGCCGAAAGGCTACTGCTTCAACGAGGACAAGGTGCGGGTCATGGAGCTCCTCGAGGCGCTTCTCGAGAACAAGGAGCGCTACGGCTACATGTGCTGCCCCTGCCGGCTCGCCTCGGGGGACCGCGACAAGGACAAGGACATCATCTGTCCCTGCGTCTACCGGGAGCCCGACGTACAGGAGTACGGCTCCTGCTACTGCAATCTCTACGTGTCCAGGGAGTGGAACGAGGGTGCCTTCGATCGCCCCTACGTCCCGGAGCGGCGTCCGCCGGAGAAGATGTTCTGATGTTCGACATGGGTGCGTCCACGCTCCGGCTGGTCCTGTTCTGGGGCGGGCTGCTCCTCTTTCTGGGGCTGGAGCTGGCGGTCCCCTACCGGCGGCCGTCGGTCTCCAAGAAGCGGCGCTGGGTCGACAACCTGGCACTCACCCTGTTCAACAGCATCGTGCTTCAGGTGGTCTTCGGCGCCGCCGTGGTGGGGACCGCCCTTTACGCGGAAGGTGAGCGCCATCGGTCTGGGTCCCTATGGCAAGCCGGAGAGGCTCAGGGTCCACCATCTGATGCTCATGCCGTTCACGAGGCACGTTCGCTGAGGGGGGCATGCCACGGACCGGCCCTTCCGGATTCCGGGTCTCGGGCCCTGTTTTGCGTGGTCCGGATCAGCGGTCAATCCGCCTCGGGGTTCACCTCGTACCGGGCCTTCTCGAGGACTCTCCGGAACTCCTCGGAGAAGGAGGGCAGCGCGGACTCGAGGGCCAATCGGAAGGCGGCCATCTCGACCCGGATCCGGTCCACCCGAGCACGGAGCTCCTCCAGCTCGGACTGATTCGCGTCGGCGGCGTAGCGAAGTTCCTTGTACAGCTCGTCGATCTGTTTCTGCAGGGCAACGTCGTTCATGTCGGTTCCCTTTTCGGCTGGCGGGCCTTCTTTCATCCCGACCCGGTATCTGTTCCTTCCAGCATCCCGTGATTTTCAGAAGAAATCCATGGGGTGCACCCTGTATTTTCGCATCGGGTGCGCAAGCGCTACTCCTTGCGGTAGATCTTCTTCCACGGAAACCGTTCCTTCTCATGGTAGTCGGACAGGGCCAGGTAGAGGGCGCCCACGGCCACCTCGGCGCAGTGTTCGGACTCCGGGGGCAGGGGACCGACCGCCTCCAGGACGGTCTGCGGGGTGATCTCCCAGGCCTCCGGGATCGTGCTTCCCTCGGACAGCCGGGCCACGGCGGCGGCGCAAGCCAGGGTGGTGGCGCAGCCGTGGACTCGGAAGGAGGCCCGGGTGATGCGCCCGCCGGAGACGAACAGAGACAGGCTCACGGTGTCTCCGCACACCCCGGTGTTGCTCCCGTATCCGTCCGCCGGACGTCCCGCCTCATCGTACGACTGGACCATGCCTTCTCCTCCTTCCGCATCGCTCGAAGCCGCAGGACCCGACCCGCCCCAGGCCTTTCTACACCGGTTCGATCGAGGTTGTCCATGCCCCTCCTTTCGCTCCCTCGAGCGGGGGCCCGCTCCCTCGCCCTCCGTTCGGACTTCCTTGACTTGATCCGACCGAAGCGTTATCTTGAATGCATTGCGAATCTGACCACTTAACTCTCTCAAAAGGGATTTCGGCAGGGACGTATGAAGACGGCTTCCTTTTGCAGACGCTGCTCTGTGGTCCGCGTGAACACGCTGTGCCGTTTGCACAAGCAGGGAGTCGAGGAAAACGATCCGGAGGCTCGGAAAGACCTGGAGGTCCTGGTGAAGCTCGCGGCGGACCGCGGTTACGCCGAGGGGGACCGGGTGCTGAGGGACGGCCTGGGGACCTCGGTGGTGCGCTCCCTGTGCTGGAACATCTCCTCCCTGCTTACGGACCGCGATTTCACGGCCCGGGGGATCGATCTTGGAACCCGATGAACAGGTCCAGGACATGCTCGACGTCGACGTGAACGACCGGGATCTGTCGTTTGACGACCTGCCCGACGGGGACGGGGTGGTGGTGCTGTTCCCGGACGGGCGAATCATGTCATCGAACCTGCAGGCCGACCGTCTCCTCCGGAGACGGCTTCGGCGGGGAGACACCTTTCGCATCGACGAGGTCATCTCCTCGGAGTACCGTGAGGAGGCTCGCCGGGCGTGGGAGGAGGCGCTGCAGGGACACTCCTGGTCCAACCTCGTGGCCAAGGTCTACCTGTCGTCCGGGTTCCCGGTGTCCGTCACCTTTTCCATGGATCCCCTGTACGGCGACCGCCAGGAGGTGATCGGCGTCCTGATCACCCTCCGGGACCACACGACGCCCGCCGACCGAGAGGCGGCGGGCCGTTCCCGAAGCCCGGTGTGGGAGTACGACACCCTGTTCGAGAACCTCGCCGAAGGCGTGTTCACCATCAGCAACCGGTGGCGGATCACGAGCTTCAACCGAAGGGCCCAGGAGATCACCGGGTTCAAACGGGAGGAGGTCCTGGGTCGCAACTGCTGGGACATCTTCCGCAGTGACCTGTGCAAGAGCAACTGCCCGCTCAAGCTCACCATGGAGACCGGCGTGGTGCGCATGGACCAGGACGTCCGTATCGTGGATCGCGAGGGGCAGGCCCAGTCCATCCTGGTCAACACGTCGGTGCTGAAAAACAATCACGGCCTGGTGGTCGGGGCCGTGGAGACCTTTCGGCCCATCGCCCGGCTCGAGGGCGGCGAGGCGGAAGGGGTCACCGTGGGCGAGCAACCTGCGCAGATCGTGGGTCAAAGCCCCGAGCTGCACAAGGTCCTGAACATGCTTCCCGACGTGGCCGCATCCGATGCCACGGTGTTGATCGAGGGGGAGTCGGGCACCGGGAAGGAGTTGATCGCCAAGGCTATCCACGCCCAGGGTCCCCGGTCCACCGGTCCCTTCGTCGCGGTCAACTGCTCGGCCCTGGCCGAGACGCTCCTGGAGTCCGAGCTGTTCGGCCACGTCAAGGCGGCCTTCACCGGTGCGGTGAGCAACAAGGTGGGCAGGTTCGAGCTGGCCAAGGGAGGCACCCTGTTTCTGGACGAGGTCGGCGAGATCAAGCCCGAGATCCAGATCAAGCTGCTCCGAGTGCTCGAGGAGCGCGTCTTTGAGCGGGTGGGCGGTACGAGGCCCATCCGGATGGACTCGAGGATCATCGCCGCCTCCAACAAGACCCTGGCGAAGGAGGTCCGCAAGGGGCGCTTCCGGGAGGACCTGTTCTACCGGTTGCGAACCGTTCCCCTCAGCATTCCGCCGCTCAGGGACCGGGAGTCCGACATCCCGGTCCTCGTCGAGCACTTCATCGACGTGTTCAACCGGGTTTACGGCAAGGGCGTTCGCGGGGTGGACCCCAAGGCCCTCCGTTTCCTGCAGCGCTACCCCTGGCCCGGCAACGTCCGGGAGCTGAAGCACGCCCTGGAGTACGCCTTCGTGTTCGTGAAGGGGCCGATCATCACCCGGTCTCACCTGCCCGATCTGGACGCCTCTCGAACCCCCGACACGGACCCGGTGCCCAGGGAGGCCGCGGGCGGCTGGGAGGACGAACGCATCACCATCCAGCGGGCCCTCCAGAAGGCGAGAGGACGAAGATCCGCAGCAGCCCACCGGCTGGGGATCAGCCGAAGCACGCTGTGGCGGAAAATGAAGCTGCACGGCCTCGACTGATCCATGGGGTCACTCCCGCGCCTGTTTCAACTTATCCTCTCCAATCCGTTTCACGGTACCATCCAGCCTGATTGAAACGCTGATTGCAGGAAACCCAAAAATCAGCAGGTATATAAGAGAGTTGAGCGTTTCACTCTTGACCGTTTGTGTCAGCCGTGAAACGGTTCCGCTCCTCTTCCTTCCCGCCACTCTCCAGCTAAATCCAATAAAATCGGTTGATTAGTCTTTTGGCACGGCCATTGCTCTTGGTGGGGGCAGGACAGGCCCGATGGCCTCCATTTCAGCCGGTGAAACCATCCATGTGAAACGAGAGGGTATAAAGTGAAACAGGAAGGCAAGGACATCGACACCATTTTGGAGAGGTATCCCGAGGAACCGCGCTACCTCATCGCCCTGCTCCAGGACGTGCAGGCCGAGTACCACTACATCTCCGAGGAAAACCTGAAGCTGATCTGCGAGCACCTCTGCGTCCCTGTGACCCAGGCCTGGGCCGTGGCCACGTTTTACAAGTCGTTCAGCCTGGAGCCGCGGGGCGAGCACGAGATCAAGGTCTGCCTGGGAACGGCGTGTCACCTCAAGGGCGGCCAGCGGCTGGTGGAGAACCTGACCCGGGATCTGGGGATCCGGCCCGAGGAGACCACGGCGGACCTCAAGTTCACGCTGGACACGGTCAACTGCGTCGGCGCCTGCGCCCTGGCACCGGTGGCCGTGGTCGACGAGGAGTACCAGGCCCAGGTGACCTCCAAGAAACTGAAGAAGACCATCCAGAAGCTTGCCGCGGAATAAGGAGGAAGACATGGCCCGTATCAGTACGGCGGAACAGTGGAGCCACCGCCTCGAATCGGTGGAAGCGCTCGAGTCCCATCGCGAACGATTGCTGGCCGAACGGGACCCCGATCGGTCAACCGTCATCGTCTGTCACGGCACCGGGTGCCGGGCCAACGGAAGCCCCAAGGTGGCCGAGGCCCTTCGCGCGGCCATCGCCGCGGAGAATCTCGATGCAGCGATCGTCCCGCAGATCAAGAGCACGGGCTGCCACGGGTTCTGCTCCCGGGGACCGCTCGTGATCATGGAGCCCTCGGGCATCTTTTACGAGAAGGTCAAACCGGAGGACGCCGAGGAGATCGTGAAGACGACCCTGGTGGAGGGCAAGCCGGTGGAGCGGCTCCTCTACGAGGACCCGAAGACCGGGGAGCACGTGGCCCACCACGAAGAGATCCCTTTTTACAAGCACCAGGAACGCATCGTCATGCGGCACATCGGCACCATCGATCCGAGGGACATCCGGGACAGCCTCGCGGCCGGTGCCTACAAAGGCCTTGCCAAGGCACTTTCCACCATGAAACCCGAGCGGGTGGTGGAGGAGGTGTCCGAGTCCGGGCTCCGGGGCCGCGGCGGGGCCGGGTTTCCCACGGGACGCAAGTGGATGACCGCGATCAAGGCGGCGGAGCGCAAGCAGGAGCCGCTCTACGTGGTGGTCAACGGAGACGAGGGCGACCCCGGTGCCTTCATGGATCGGACCCTGATGGAGGGGGATCCCCATGCACTGCTGGAGGGGCTCATCCTCGGCGCTTACGCTATGGGGGCCCACGACGGGTTCATCTATGTCCGGGCCGAGTACCCCCTGGCCATCGAGCATTTGAACATCGCCATGGCCCAGGCCCGGGAGCTGGGCCTCCTGGGGGAGAACATCCTGGGCAGCGGCTTCTCGTTCGACGTCCAGATCAACCGGGGGGCGGGGGCCTTCGTCTGCGGCGAGTCCACGGCCCTGTTCACCTCGATCGAGGGACGGGCCGGGGAGCCGAGACCCAAGTACGTCCGGTCCGCCGAGGAGGGTCTCTGGGGCAAGCCCACCGTGCTGAACAACGTGGAGACATGGTGCAACGTCCCGCTCATCATCGAGAAGGGGGCGGACTGGTACGCCGGCCTGGGCGTACCCCACAGCACCGGCACCAAGGTCTTCTCCCTGGTGGGCAAGGTCAACAATGTGGGCCTGGTGGAGGTCCCCATGGGCATGCCGCTGTCCGACCTGGTGGAAAAGATCGGGGGCGGCGTACCCGGCCGGGATCGGTTCAAGGCGGTTCAGACCGGCGGCCCGTCGGGCGGCTGCCTCCCGTGGGAGTTGCGGGACACGCCCGTGGACTTCGACTCCCTGACCGAGGCAGGGTCCATGATGGGCTCGGGCGGCATGATCGTGATGGACGACAAGGACTGTGTGGTGGACGTGGCGCGGTACTTTCTGCGCTTCCTCGAGGACGAGTCCTGCGGCAAGTGCCTCCCCTGCCGGCTGGGCCTCCAGTCCATGCTCCAGTTCCTGGACGGCTTTGCATCCGGTCAGGGGAGCGTGGAAGACATCGAGGATCTGAAGAGCCTCGCCCGCGCGGTGCAGGACGGATCCCTGTGCGCCCTGGGCGGAAGCGCGCCCAACCCGGTCCTGACCACCCTCCGCTACTTTGCGGAAGAGTACGAAGCCCACATTCGAGAGGGCAAATGCCCGGCGGGAGTCTGCAAGGATTTGATCACCTACCGGATCGACCCGGACGTCTGCACCGGGTGCGGGGCCTGTGCCCGCAGCTGTCCCCAGCAGTGCATCACGGGAGAGAAGAAGGAGCCCCACAGCATCGACGAAACCCAATGTATCCGCTGCGGAATGTGCATGGAATCCTGTAAGTTCGGCGCAGTCGTCGTGGAATAGCGAGGAATATCATGAGCAAGAAGACCGAAAAGGACAACGGCAAGATCCATTTCACCATCGACGGGAAAGAGGTCGAGGCCGAGGAAGGATGGACCGTGCTGGACACGGCCAGGCACTACCGGATCCCCATCCCGACCCTCTGCCACCACGAGGCGGTCAAACCGAGCGGAGCCTGCCGGCTCTGCGTGGTCGAGGCGAAGCAGGGGGACTGGTCCAAGGTGGTGATCTCCTGCATGTACCCGCCCTGGGAGGGCGTGGAGATCCAGACCCGTTCGGAGCGTGTCGTGAACGTCCGCCGGTGGATCCTGGAGATGCTCCTGGCGGAGTGCCCGGCCGCCGAGGAGATCCGGGAGCTGGCGGCGGAGTACGGCGTGCCGGGCACCCGGTTCAAGGAGGAAGACCCGGAGGAGCGGTGTTTTCTGTGCGGGCTGTGCGTGCGCGTCTGTGAAGAGGTGGTGGGCGTTCGGGCCATCTCCTTCGGCTCGAGAGGTGTGCACAAGCAGATCGCGACACCCTACATGATCCCCAATCAGGCCTGTATTGCGTGCGGTTCCTGTGTCACGGTCTGCCCTACGGGCGCCATGGAAGCCCGGCTGGAGAAGGTGCGGGGCGATGTCGCAGAGCGTACCGGGCACGGCTTTGCCCACTGAGGAGGTATACCATGACGAAGAAGAAAAAGAGCGCAAAGGTGCAACCCATCAAGGGGGCCGCCGTAGGGGTGTTCCTGTGCGAGTGCGGAAAGCGGATCGACGGAAAGGTGGATCTGGGCCGCCTTCAGGCGCTCCTCGAGGACTCCCCCCTGGTGGACCACGTGGAGATTCTTCCTTACAGCTGTGAACGCCCCGGCCTCTCCGAGATCCGGAAGCGGGTGACGGGCAAGGGCCTGAACCGGTTGGTCGTGGCCGGCTGCGCCCGCCGCATCATGCTCAGGAAGTTCGAGCGGGAGCTGGAGGACACCGGCCTGGAGGAAGGTCAGATCGACATGATCAACCTGCGGGATCACATCGCGTCCGTCAACGACGGTTCACCCGAGGATCTGGCCCTCAAGGCGTCCAAGGTCATCCAGGCTTCCGCCGCAGGGCTCAAGGAGCTGACCCCGTCCCCCAAGCAGCGGATCGAGATCGATCTCCCGGTCATGATCCTGGGCGGAGGCATCGCCACCTACTCTGCGGCCCAGGAGCTCGCCCGGGCGGGTATCGAGGTGATCATGGCGGTCCAGACCGAGGACGTCGAGGACGAGATCCGGATCCTGCACGAGCGATATCCCGGAGAGCGAAGCTACCACGATCGGCTGATGAAGATCATGACGGAGATCGAGGAGAATCCCATCGTCAAGCGGATCTCCGTGGGTGAGCTGGAGGAGGTGATGGGCATGGTGGGCAACTACACCGTGACCTTTTCCGCCGAAGGGAACCAGCCCCCGCGGATCTACAAGGCCGGCACCATCATCGCGGCGCTGGACGGCGAGATGCTCAACCAGGGGAGCGACTTCGGCCATGACGGAAAGCGGGTGCTCTGCCACACGGAGATGGACGAGCACATCTGGCTCTTCGACGTGCCCGCCCATCCGGTGGTCTTCTGGGTGAACGACCTGGAGACCGACCAACCCGACTACGCCCACCTCTCCGCGCGGACGGCGTGGAACATGGCCACCCACATCCGGGACAACAACCGCAACTGCAACCTGAAGATCCTGTACAACGACCGTATCAGCCCGCCGTTGAACGCCCAGGAGAGGGCGCAGGCCCGCCGGGAGAACATCCAGTGGATCCCCTACGACGGGAACGTCCGCCCGACGGTCCAGGACGGCTACATCACCTACAACGAGCAGGGAAGCCAGATCGAGCGGGAGCTGCCCTGGGAGCAGCTGGTGCTCTCGCCCCGGCGTCATCCGGGCCTGGAGCAGCTGAAGGTGGCCCGGATCCTGGGGCTCCACGTGCACGGCGAGGAGTTCCTCGAGCGCAACCCCCAGATGGTCCGCCCGGAGCAGGTGGGCATGGAGGAGAAGTTCCTGGCGGGCTCGGCTCGAAACCCCTGCGACCTGCGGGAGTGCCTGCGGCAGGGCCGGCGGGCCGCTCACCGCACCTCGGAGATCATGCAGAAGTCCAAGGCCGGAACCCTGTTCGCTCCGCGCATGGTCTGCTCCGTGGACCCGGAGAAGTGCATCGGCTGCGGGCTGTGCAAGGAGATCTGCGACTGCGGCGGCATCGCTCCCGTGGAAGGCAAGGGGGGCGGCATTCCCCGGGTGGTGGACCCCATGACCTGCACGGGCGGAGGGACGTGCGCCGCGGCGTGCCCCTACCACGCCCTGGTCCTGCAGAACAACACGACTGCACAGCGGGAGGCCCTGGTGTCCGTTCTGGCCCGGAACCTGGCGGGAGACGAGGTCATGGGCTTCGGCTGCCGGTGGGGCGGCGCCGCCGCCGCGGACAACGCCGGGGTCCGGGGGATTCACCACAACGCACGGTTCCACCTCCTGCAGGTGGACTGCATCGGCCAGCTGGACGCCACGGTCATGGGTCGGGCCTTCTGGGAGGGGGCCAACGGTCTCCTGCTCCTGGGATGCCCCCCGGAGGAGTGTCATCACAGCTACGGTCTGGACCACACCTGGAGCCGCGTGCTCCTGGTGAAAAAGCTCTTGTCCCTGATCGGACTGGAACGCGACCGGATCGCCCTGGCCCACATGGACCTGAACCATCCCGAGCAGCTGGCCAGGACCGTGGATCGGTTCGTGGCCATGATCGACGAGCTCGGCCCCATCCCCAAGGATCGGGAAACCAGGGCCAAGCTCAACGACCTGCACGACACGCTCCGCACGCCCCGAGTGCGCTGGGTGCTGGGGGCCAGCTTGAGGAGGCCCTACGAGACCACCTATCCCACGGACCAGCGAAACGCCCTGGCCTACGACGAGACCCTGTCGGACGTCCTGAAGGAGGAGTTCCTGCGGACGAGGGTGTTCAACTTCCTCAGGCGGGAGTCCAGGGTCCTCCACCTGAACGACATCGTGGGCTCGATTCACGAGGAGAAGCAGCGGGTGCTGAACTGCCTCAAGGATCTGTCCGACGAAGGGATGATCTCGAGGATCTACAAGGACCGGATTCCCTACTACACCCTCCAGTAGACGGGGACCGGCTATCGCACACGAACCGCCGCGGGGCTCCGTTCGGGGCTCCGCGGCCTTTTCCGCCTCGCCCGATCAGTGCCACCAAGCCAGCCGGAGGGCCTCATCGGCCCGGGATGCAGGGTCGTTCCGGCGCATTCCGGCGGCGTCGTCGAAATCTTCCCTGAGGATTCGCAGCGCGTAGTACTCCGAGGCGATCTCGGCGTGGGTCCTGAACCCGAGCCGGCGGAACAGCCGAATGGGCGGGCACCAGCCCTGAAGGGCGTGCTGAAGAAGGAACCCGCCCACCAGAAACGGGATGAGATGGAACCAGGGGTTGAGAAAAGCGCCCAGGAGCGTGCCGATGACCACGAGGCTGGAGGCGTTGGCCTCCAGGACGCGCTCGATGTCCCATTCCCGATTCAACGCCTTCATCCGCTTCTCGATGTTCTCCCCCGTCGTAGCCCATCGGATCAGGTTCAACCGGGTCTTCTCCCGGATACGTTCGTTCAAGGCGTCCGGCGTGTGCCTGGGCACGCGGGTGGTGGTGTCTGAAAACACGGTTTCCTCCTTTCACCCTTCTCGGCAAGGGGTGCCTGATGAATCCTCCGGTCCGGGCTCCACAGGTTCGGGATCCGGTCCATTCAGTCTCCACCGGAGGGACGGGAGACGGAATCGGTGGAGGACGGTATTTTGCCCCCGAGGGGAGGGTAGGATGAGGGAGCCGCCCGGGGTGGTGGGATTCCGTTGAAAAACGGTGCCGGAGGCATTACATTGGCGGTGAGTGTGAAGACGCTTTCTGAGAACGGGAGGTCAACCATGAAGACAAGGAAGCAGCTGTGTGCGGCTTCTGCAGCCGCGGTCCTTCTCCTGGTCGTGGTCCTTTCCGGATGCTCTGGGATGGGCAAGGCCGAGCAGGGGGCGGTCATCGGGGGGCTCGGAGGGGCCGCCGTGGGCGGCCAGCTCGGGCCGGACGACAGCCGGGGCGAAAACGCTCTGATCGGCGCCGGCATCGGCGCCGTGCTGGGCTACATGATCGGGAACGAGTGGGAGAAGTACGATCAGCGGCGACTGAACCGAACGCTCGAGACAGCGCCGTCGGGACGGACCACGGAGTGGGTCAATCCGGACACGGGCAATCGCTACCGGGCCACGCCGGAGCCCGCCTATCAGAGGGAAGGTCGCGTGTACCGGGACGTGGAGATCGACGGGTACGTGGACGGGAGGCGGGAGACCGTGCATGCCAAGGCCTACCGGAGCCCGGACGGCACCTGGCAGCTCGTTCAGTAGCTCATTGATTTTGGAGAAAAAGGGCCCTTCGCTGCGGCGAAGGGCCCTTTTTTGTGCGCCCCTTTCCCCACAGGGTACATCCTGAACGCCTCCCGAATACAGGATTCCCTCCATTCCTCCCGGAGGAGGATTCGACGCATAACTGGGATGAGGAAACGGAAACCGTCCGCTGATCGGTCGGCCGAAATCGAGACCCGGCTCGAGGAAAAGGGCGAAGCTCGTCCATTTCCGAAGGAGGGACAGCCATGGACAAACGAAACGACGACAAGGATGGGTCCACGAAAGGGGTGACCCGTCGGGGCTTCCTGCTGACCATGGGAACCGGCGCAGTGGCCGCCGCCGCCACAACGGCCCTTCCACGGGCCCGGGCCGCCGAAAAAAAAGGCGCCGGCCCGGGCGAGATGGTGAGCCTCACCCTCTCCGTCAACGGGTACCGTCGCCGGCTCCTTGTGGAGCCCCGGTGGTCTCTCCTGTTCGTGCTCCGAGAGCGGGTGGGCCTCACCGGAGCCAAGATCGGCTGCGAGCGGGGAGAGTGCGGGGCCTGTACGGTGCTCATCGACGGCGCGTCCCGCTACGCCTGCATGACCCTGGCCCTGGAGGCCGAAGGGACCGAGATCACGACGGTGGAAGGGCTCATGAAAGGGGAGGAGCTGGGCCCGGTCCAGGACGCCTTCCTGGAGAACGACGCCTTTCAGTGCGGATACTGCACGCCGGGCCAGGTCACGGCCGCGGAGGGGCTGTTGCGGGAAAACGGTGATCCCACGCCGGAGGAGGTCCGGGTCGGGATGAGCGGCAACCTGTGCCGATGCGGCGCCTACGCCAACATCTTCAAGGCCGTGAAGCAGGCCGCCGGGAAACGGTGACCCCTCGGAGGAGCGCATGAAGAAACAAGAGAACGAGATGTACTACACGAGCGACATCCCGGTGCCCGAGACGCCGGATGCCGGTGAGAGCCCAGAGGCCTGGGGGGAGACGAGAATCGTGGGAGAACCCGTTTCCAGGGTGGACGGGTACGAGCGGGTGAGCGGCACGGCCGTCTACCCGTCGGACCTCGTGCTCCCGGGCATGCTCTACGGCGCGATGGTGCGCAGCCCCTACCCGAACGCCCGGGTCAGGGGGGTGGACACCCGGAAGGCCTCCGCAAAGCCCGGAGTTCGCGCGGTGATCACCGCTGCGGACACGAAGGCGGGGCTGAACTGGTCCTACAGCAAGGACAAGACCGAGGATTTCTTCCCCGAGCAGTGCCGTTACGAAGGAGAGGCCGTGGCGGCCGTGGCGGCCGAGTCCCCCTACCAGGCGAGAGAGGCTGCAAAGGCGGTGACGGTGGACTACGAGGTCCTGCCCTACCTGGTGGACGAGACCCGGGCCCTGGAGCAGGGGGCGCCTCAGGTCCACCCCGGCGGCAATCGGATGAAAAAGGACGCTTACGAGCGGGGAAACGTGGACAAAGGCTTCGAAGCGGCGGACGTGGTGCTGGAGCAGACTTACGTCACCCCCTGCGAGCTTCACACGCCCCTGGAGCTCCACGGGTGCGTGGCCGCCTGGGACCGGGACCGTCTCACCGTCTGGGAGTCCACCCAGGGCGTCTACGCCGTCCAGTCCCTGGTCGCCAAGGTGCTCGGCCTTCCTCTCTCCAAGGTGCGCGTGATCGGCCACTACATGGGGGGCGGCTTCGGCAGCAAGCTCCAGGCGGGGAAGTACACCGTGGCCGCGGCGCTCCTCGCGCGCAGGACGGGCCGCCCGGTGAAGTTCTTTCTCTCCCGGGAGGAGACCTACCTGGCCGTGGGCAACCGCCCGGCGAACCACATGAGGCTCAAGGCGGGCGTCAGGAAGGACGGGACGCTGACCGCCCTGGACTTCTCCGTGCTGGGGTCGGGCGGCGCCTTCCCCTCGGGCGGGACCGCCCTGGTGGACTGGCTGGTGCGCGACCTCTACTCCTGCCCGAACGTCCGGACCGAGGCCACCGACGTTTACATCCACGCCGGTCCGGCCCGGCCCTTCCGGGCCCCGGGACATCCCCAGGGGGCCTGGGCCCTCGAGCAGATGCTCGACGCCCTGGCCGAAAAGATCGGGATGGACCCGGTGGCGCTTCGGCTCGAGAACGTTCCGGACCACAGCCAGGCGCGGGAGGGCCGGCCCCCCTATACCTCCCGCGGTCTCGAGGCCTGCCTGAGGCAGGGGGCCGAGGCCTTCGGTTGGGAGAAACGGAAAAAGGAGATCGAGTCCGAGCCCCGGAAGGGGCACCTGCGCCGCGGGGTGGGCATGGGGAGCTGCCTCTGGTTCGTGGGGGGCGGCGGCCCGCCCTCGACCATCGTGATCAAGCTCTTCGCGGACGGGAGCGTCAACCTCAACATGGGGGCCAGCGACATCGGCACCGGCACCAAGACCGTCATGGCCCTGGTGGCGGCCGAGGAGCTGGGCGTCCGGCCGGACGTGATCCAGATCGAGCACGCGGACACGGGGACCACCCAGTACGCAACGCCCAGCGGGGGCAGCAAGACCGTCCCCACCGAGGCACCGGCCGTTCGGGACGCCGCACTCCGGGTCAAGCGGAAGCTTCTGGCCATGGCGGCCGAGGAGATGGGCATGGATGTCGAGAACCTGCTCATGCACGGGCAGGGACGCATCTCCACACGGGACGGATCCCGGGAGATCCGGGTGACGGACGTCAAGGGCCTCAACGATCGCGGCGTCCTCATCGGCGTGGGCCATCGGGGGCCCAACCCGGAGGACAAGGTGGTCAACCCCTTTGCCGCCCAGTTCTGCGAGGTGGAGGTGAACATCAAGAGCGGGGAGGTGCGGCTGATCCGCTTTCTCGGCGCGCACGAGAGCGGCCGGGTCATGAGCCGTCTCACCTACGACAACCAGGTCTACGGCGGCATCGTCATGGGGGTGGGCTTTGCCATGACCGAGTTCCGGGTGCTGGACCGGAAGGAGACCGGGAAGCTGGTCAACAAGAACTGGCACGACTACAAGCTGCCCACGGCCCTGGACGCCCCGCTGGAGACGGTGTCGAGCCCCGTGGAGGTCCCGGACGACGATGCGAACAGCACCGGAGCCAAGGGGCTGGGCGAGCCGGTCACCATCCCGACCGCCGCAGCCATTGCCAACGCCGTGTACCACGCCACGGGCATCCGGGTCACCGAGACCCCCATCAACCCTGCAAGGCTCAGCGAGCTGCTGACCCGCGGCCGGGAGGAGGCTTAGGAGATGTTGAGCAATTTCGGCTATGTTCGAGTTGAAAGCCTGGGAGAGGCCGTCAAGCGCCTGGGGGAAAAGGGGACCCACCTCCACGCCGGCGGGACGGATCTCCTGGGCTGCCTGCGGGACGAGGTCTTCGGCGCGGAGACCCTGGTGAGCATCAGCGGGCTCCAGGACCTCCGGCGGGTCCGGAAGGCGGAGAACGGCGGGCTCCTCATCGGGGCGCTGGTCTCCATCAGCCGGGTGGCCGCGGATCCCGCCGTCCGGAAACAGTACCCGGGGCTGGCCCGGGCCGCCTCGGAGGTGGCGAGCCCCCAGCTCCGCAACCAGGGCACCATCGGCGGGAACCTGTGCCAGAAACCGAGATGCTGGTACTACCGGGGCGAGTTCCACTGCCTGCGCAAAGGAGGGGACACCTGCTTCGCGTTCGCCGGGGAGAACATGTTTCACTGCATCCTCGGCGGGGAGCGCTGCTACATCGTCCATCCCTCGGACACGGCTCCGGCCCTGGTTGCGCTGGAAGCCTCGGTCCGGATCAAGGGACCGAAGGGGACCCGGAGCGTTCCCGTGGAGGCCTTTCACGTATCCCCATCGGAGGATCCCCGGCGGGACACGGTCCTGGGGCCCGGCGAGATCCTGACGGAGGTAGCGCTTCCCCCGCCTCCCGCGGGGCTGGTGGGATCCTATCGAAAGGTGCGGGCCCGGCGGTCATGGGACTTCGCCCTGGCCGGCGTGGCCCTGGCCCTGGTCTTCGAGGGCGGCCGGGTGAGCCGGGCCCGCATCGTGCTGAGCGGGGCCGCGCCGGTCCCCTGGCGCTCCAGGGAGGCGGAAGAAATGGTCACCGGCGAACGGATCGATGCGGAGGTCGCGGCCCGGGCGGGGGCGGCGGCCATGGAGAACGCGCAGCCGCTGGACCAGAACGGCTACAAGGTCCCCCTGTTCCAGGGCGTGATCGAGGAGGAGCTCCTGGCCGCGGCCCGGAAGGCGACGTGATCCTCTCCGCGAGCCTCTCCGTGGGCCGAGCCCGGGGGTAGCTCAGGGAACGGCCGGGGCGATCGGGAAGTCCATCCCCGTGAGTAGACAACGGGATACTGGGGGAATGAGCAGGATCCTGGGAGACGGTCTCATGAGGGCTCCGTGTCGGGGTCCGTGCTGAGGGGGGACGTGGATGACGATCGCGTGCTCGCAAAAAGAGCGCTCCTATCCAGCGGGCTGGGAGGCCGGGTGGTGAGGGAGCTGAGGGGCGCCCCCCCTCACTCCTCCACGATGCGAGCCCGGAGGACCAGTCGAATTCCCCGTTCCCGGGTGCGGGGACCCACCACCTCCAGAAGCGAGCCCTCGTCCACGCCGGGAGGAATCTCCACCGTGACCCGGATCGTCTCGTGAGGCAGGAAGATCCGCAGGTCCCGCTCCGTGCCGTCTCGTGCCTCGGACGGGGCCAGGAAAAGATCGTACACGGCAGGTTCCCGCCCGAACCGTCTCCCGAACGGCGAAAACGGCCCGGATCGCCCGGAATGCCGTCTCCGGGGCGCCCGTCTCTCCCTGAAGCCGCCTCGCCAAAAGGGTTCGAAAGGCCACGGGTCGTAGCGGAACGGGGGCCCGTCTCCGGAGGAGGAACGGTGGACGGGAACGTGGTGGGGGTCGAGCTCCCGCTCGTGCCGGGTCCGGCTCTCCTCGTCCCTGAGCGCGTCGTACGCCTCTCGAACCTCACGAAACCGCTCCGCCGCGTCGTTCCCGCCCTCGGACGTGTCCGGGTGGTAGCGGAACGCCAGTCTCCGGTAGGCCCGTTTCACCTCTGACGGGCTGCAGTCGCGGCCGATCCCCAGGATGCGGAAATAGTCCTTCTTGGCCATGGCTCGGCTTCCTCCGGCAACTCCCGATGAATATTCTACGGCATTCGATGCGGGGATTCAATTCCGCCTGTTCCGTTTCCAACCGCGGCGCCTTCCACACGGTCGGGTCTGCGGGCGGTTGTCCCCTGGAGGGTTCCCCACCGGGCGTGCCCAAGGCGCAGCAGGAAAAATCGAAACAAAAATATGTACATATCGTACTTTGATAAGGTTTTTATTATGGCTTATTGTATCACATCGAAGCCTTATCTGAAAGGGGAAAGCCTTGCCGGCCGGCCCTTTACATCGGGACAACCGTTCTTATTTTTAAATAGGTTTCAGTCAATATTCATGAAGCGACAACATTTCGGCGAAGTTCGTTCTCTACGGGCGTTCGCCAGACCATACAACAAGGAGGCACAATCCTCATGGAAGAACAACGCCATGAAAAGAACGCTGTGGATTTTCCCCGGGAGCTGCCCATCCTTCCTCTGAGGAACATGGTGGCTTATCCGCTCTCCGTGGTTCCCCTGCTGGTGGGGATTCCCCGGTCCGTGAAGCTGATCGAGGACGCACTCAACGGCGACAAGCTGATCGGCCTGGTGGGCATGCCCGACTCCTCCATCGAGAAGCCCCAGCCGGGCCAGACCTACGAGGTGGGAACCCTGGCCAGGGTGGACCGCGTGGTCAGGAGCTCGGACAACACCCTTCAGGTCATGGTCCAGGGCCTGGAGCGGTTCCAGATCGACCACTGGCTCGACGCCGACCCCTACCTGAGGGCCGAGGTCCAGGGCCTGCCCGACCAGGTGGACGAGGGCGTGGAGCTGGACGCGCTTCAGCGGAGCCTGGGCGACCTGTCCAAGGAGGTGGTCAAGCTGTCGCCGAATCTTCCCGACGAGATCACGGCGTTCCTGGACCGGATTATGGACCCCCTGAACCTGGTCTACGTGGTGGCGGCAAACGCCGGGCTCGAGGTGAAGGATGCCCAGGAGGTCCTGGAGGCCCATGCGGCGACCGACAAGATGCGGATCCTGATTCAGCATCTCACCCGGGAGAAGGAGGTGCTCAACCTGGGCCGGAAGATCGAGTCCGAGACCAAGCAGACCATGGACAAGGCCCAGAAGGAGTTCTACCTGCGGCAGCAGCTCAAGACCATTCAGAAGGAGCTGGGCGAGGAGGAGGCCGGCGGCTCCGAGGCGGAGGAGTATCGCGAGAAGCTGGACGACGCCGATCTGCCCGATGAGGTGCGGAAAGAGGCCGATCGGGAGCTCAAGCGCATGAGCAGCATGTCGCCGCAATCGCCGGAGTACTCGGTCATCCGAACCTACCTCGACTGGATCGTCGAGCTCCCCTGGCGGGTGAGCAGCGAGGACCGGATGGACATGGCGGACGCCCGGAAGGTCCTGGACGAAGACCACTATGACCTGGAGGACGTCAAGGACCGAATCGTCGAGTACCTGGCCGTGCGCAAGCTGGTGCGGGAGCGGGAGACCGACCGGGAGTCCGCTGAGGAGAGCGAGGGGAATACACCCGAAGGCAAGGGCGCCATCCTCTGCTTCGTGGGTCCCCCGGGGGTGGGCAAGACGAGCCTGGGTCAGAGCATCGCAAGGGCCCTGGGCCGAAAGTTCACCCGCATGAGCCTCGGCGGCATGCGGGACGAGGCCGAGATTCGAGGCCATCGCCGCACCTACGTGGGGGCCATGCCGGGACGGATCATCCAGGCCCTCAAGCGGGCCGGGACGAGAAACCCGGTCTTCATGCTCGACGAGGTGGACAAGGTGGGAACGGACTGGCGGGGAGACCCGAGCAGCGCCCTCCTCGAGGTCCTGGACCCGGCCCAGAACCACGCCTTCCGGGACCACTACCTGGACGTGGACTTCGATCTGAGCGACGTCATCTTCATCACCACGGCCAACCAGCTGGAGACCATTCCGGCGCCGCTTCGGGACCGGATGGAGACCCTCCACCTGGAGGGCTACACCGAGCTGGAGAAGCTCCACATCGCCCGGAGATACCTGGTCCCGAGACAGCTCAGGGCCAACGGCCTCCGCGAGGGCGAGCTCACCTTCACGGACGAGGCCCTGTCCAAGATCATCGGGGACTACACCCGCGAGGCGGGGGTGCGGAACCTGGAGCGACAGATCGGCTCGGTCTGCCGCAAGTGCGCCGTCAAGATCGCCGGACGTTCCCTGAACCACGATACTGTGACCCCGGAGCTGGTGCGCGACTACCTGAAGAAGGAGCGATTCGAGTCCGAGACCTCGGAGGAGATCGAGATCCCCGGGATCGCCACGGGGCTGGCCGTGACGGCGGTGGGCGGGGACATCCTGTTCATCGAGGCCACGGGCATGAAGGGCAAGGGCCGGCTCACGCTGACCGGCCAGCTCGGGGACATCATGCGGGAGAGCGCCCAGATCGCGCAGAGCTACGTGCGGTCCAAGGCCTCCAGGCTGGGTGCGGACCCGGAGGCGTTCGAGCAGACCGACGTGCACGTACACGTGCCCGCGGGGGCCATCCCCAAGGACGGTCCGTCGGCGGGCCTCCCCATGGTTCTGGCCATGGCGAGCCTTTTCAGCAGCCGGCCCGTGCGCGGGGACGTGGGGATGACGGGCGAGGTGACCCTGCGGGGCCGCGTCCTGCCGGTGGGCGGCATCAAGATGAAGGTGCTCGCCGCGCACCGGGCCGGGCTCAAGACGGTGATCCTCCCCAGGCGGAACGAGCGGGACCTCGAGGAGCTGCCCGAGGAGGTCCGGAACGACATCCGGTTCGTCCCGGTGGACCTGATCGACGAGGCCTTGAACGAGGCCCTGGAGCCGAAAGCCCTCAGGGTGGACGACGCGCCGCCCGCGGCTGCGAACGGCTGATGAACCATCCCGGACCCCGGGGCGCGATCCCCGCCCCGGGGTCCGGGCTACTTCCTCTCGCTTTCTCTCCCCTTTCCCCAGCCGGCCGAGAAGCCGGTCCAGCTCCTGGAGCTTTTGGCCGGCGGCGGAAAAATCCCCGTTCTAGAGCCTGTCC
The DNA here is from genome assembly GCA_964443135.1 of uncultured Desulfobacterales bacterium. GTDB lineage: Bacteria > Desulfobacterota > DSM-4660 > Desulfatiglandales > HGW-15 > JAIPEI01. Next base: position 29,610 of record CAYUBQ010000032.1, read on the forward strand.
TTGTAAGACTGGAACAGATCCACGGCCCGTTGGATCGCCGCCTCCCCGATGTCTCTTCCGGGCGCGGAAGGGGGGCTCGTCCGCCTCCCCCTTCGTCTCCTCCTCGCCGATCAGCCTTCGCAGGGATTCCTCGAAGGTGTCCGCCCAGACCACCTCGGTCTGGTCGGCCAGGGCGATCCGTTTGATCTGCGGGAGCCGGGCGTTTTCCGCCTGCAGGAAAATGGGCTCGGCGAAGAGAATGTACAGGGTCTGTCCGGAGAAGAGGGGGATGGCCAGCAGGTTGCCTCGAATCACCTCCGACCCCCGCTGTCCCCAGAGGCTCAACCGCTGCGACATCTCCGCGCCCTGGTCGATTCGGGCCTCGATCCGCCGGGGGCCCGGGACCTTCTCGAAGACGGGGTCGAGGGATGTCGGACCTTGTCTGGTTCAGGTAGAGCAGGGTCTCTTCCCAGCACCCGCAGGCCTGGAAGCCCAGGAGAACCGCGAGAAACAGGCCGGCCAGGAGAAGGACGCAGCGTACCATGGACCCCAGGGCTCTGGGGGCTCCGGTGAGGATGTTCGAGACGAAGAAGGCGAAGGCCGACCCCGCTCCGACGAAGAACAGGACGATCTTGACCGTGATCTCCGTCCAGAACCGGTCCTCGAAACCGATCCGGCTGGACCAGAAAAACTCGGTGTCGTAGGCCAGAAAGACCCGAACGGCGATGAGGGCACGACAAAGGCGGCCAGGACCCACACCCCGGCCACGATGTGGCGACGCGCAACCGCGCGACCGTCTCCGGAACACGGGAAGCACCCCACCCCGTGCGATCCGTCCCGGGATGGGACGGTCCTTGGTTCGGAGATCGAGGCTGTGCTGTGGTGAGCCCCCAGGGCGGGCTTCGCATCGAAAGAGCATGCCGGGGGAGGCCGGGGCAAGGAGATGAGAACCGGGTTCAAAAAGAGAAGGCAGGGCCGAAGCCCTGCCTCCCTTTTCTGCGACCTGCAGCAGCCATGGCAAGCAGGTCAGAGCCCACGAGCAGCATGGTGACTGGTTCGGAGCCTCGGTTCGCCCCCCAAGTCGTTCCGAGGCCCCGCCCCGCCGTAAACCGGCGGTCCGATGGTCACCAGACTGCCCGCAGGAACTCATCCGAAGCGGCCGATTTTGATTGATTCGACCCCCAAATCGGCCAATGATGTAACAGTTCCTGCAACCTTGTCGTTCCGTCTCTCGAGGAGACCGTCCCATCGGATGCACTCTTGATCAGCAAGGATGGTGCCAAAAGGGGGCTCCCGGAAAAAACACAATGATTTCGAAAGCATACTTTCTGGCCCTGTGTTGAGCCGACTACAGGAGAGGTGGCTGGCGGGAGCTCGTGTCCGAAGATCGGGCACGGTCTTGGTCCTGTGCAGGCAACCGATGGATTTCACTTCTGAATCGTGGCGGGCGCAGGTTGTCCTGGAATCGGACATGCGCGTCCCGCTGCGCGCGGGGAGGGAGGGCGCTTCCCGTGGAGAGGAGGTTGACGAATGTCGGTATGGATGCGTTGGGGTGCCTTCGGGGTCCTGCTGGCCCTCTCCCTGGGATGCGTAAAGCCCGGAATGCTCGCCTATGAGCAGCGCCTTTCCCTCTACCGGACGGAGATCGGCGCCGGGGGGCTCATCGAGCGGTTCGCGCCCGTCTTCGTGGCGTACAATCACCGGGATCCGTGGAATCGGATCGGACGTCCTTCCGCCGGTATCGGTCCGGACGGGGAGGTGCGGGTTTGGGTGGATCCGAACCAGCCGGCCGTCTACACCATGATCCGCCGCTTCTCCACGCACCGGGGGAGATACACCAACCTGATCTACCGGATCCACTTCACCCGGGTTCCCTACAGCCTGGTTCCCTTCCACCTGACGGCCGGGAAGAACGTGGGGCTTCTGGTGGTGGTGACCCTGGACCCGGCGGACCGCCCCGTCCTGTTCACCACGGTCAACACCTGCGGATGCTATCTGGCCGTCCTGCCCACCACGGAGCTCCCCGAGCGGTGCCTCCCCGAAGACTGGACCGGGGCCGAGCGGCTGGACGTGTTCGGGGAGAGCCTGCCGGCCGAGATCGACTACACCGGAGCGGCGGAGCCCCGGGTCCTGGTCCACCTGCGCCCGGACGTTCACCGGGTCATGGACGTGGAGGTGGTGGAGGAGCGCGTCCTGGAGACGGCGCAGGTCTATCGCGCGGTCCCCGCCCGCGCGGCCCCCCTGGAGTCCCTGGAACGGCTCTCCGTCGAAGGCGGCAACCGCACCACCAGCTTTTACTCAGGGGCCTGGGTGGATCGGGGGCACGTGAAGGCGTCCTACAAGGTCTGGGAGACCCTGCTCATGAGCTGGTGGAGCCTGGATTTTTTCGTAGGCACGGACAAGGCCTATGCGGACCCGTCCGAAACCGGGAACCCGTTCTACACGAGCCTCAAGCCCTGGAACCGCACCGAATCGGACATGTGGCACTTCGAGCGGTTCCTGCGATTCTGGGGGTGGCGGCTGTAAGGCGGCGACCCCGGACCCGCCCCGCTTCGCATAAAGAACGGGACGCGGGTCAGCCGCCGAGCACCCGAAGGGCCTCCCGGACCATCTGGTTCGAGTACCCCCACTCGTTGTCGTACCAGGCCATCACCTTGAGGAGGTCCCCGTCCACCACCTGGGTCATGCCCAGGTCCACCACGGAGGCGCGCGGGTCCCCGATGATGTCGGACGAGACGATGGGGTCCTTGCTCACCCCGAGGACGCCCCGGTAGCGGTCGGTCCCGGCCTCTTCCTCGAAGATCCGATTCACCTCGTCCACGGAGGTCTCCCGTTCGGTCACGAAGACTACGTCCGAGAGGGAGCCGACGGGCACGGGCACGCGAACGGCCACCCCGTCGAACTTCCCCACGTACTGGGGGAGGGTCTTGGTGGTCGCCTTGGCCGCACCCGTGGAGGTGGGAACCAGGTTGGCCGCGCCGGCTCGTCCCCGCCTCCATTTCTTGGATGGTCCGTCCACGATTCCCTGGGTGGACGTGTAGGCGTGGATGGTGGTCATGGTGGCCTTCTTCATCCCGATGCGTCGTCCGACGACCTCCACCACCGGAGCGATGCAGTTGGTGGTGCAGCTCGCACAGGAGATCATGCGGGCGGGTTCGCCCCGTTCACTGACCGCGTGGACCACCATGGGCATCTCCTCGGACTTGGGCGGTGCGGAGAGAAGGACGTTCCCGGCGCCGGCCCGGATGTGCTTCTCCAGGTCCTCCTCGCGGGTGAAGACGCCGGTACACTCGAAGACCGCATCGATCCCGTGCTTCTTCCAAGGCAGCTCTGAAGGATCCTTGACCGCGTACAGCGGGTAGGGGTTGCCGTCGATGATCAGCTTGTCCTCTTCGCTTTCCACGGGTCTTTCGTATCGGCCGTACACGGTGTCGTACTTGAGAAGATAGGCCAGATTGTCCGCCGGGATCAGATCGTTGACGGCCGCCAGCTCCAGCCCCGGTGTGTCGAGCACGATTTTCAGGGTGGCCCGCCCGATGCGGCCGAGCCCGTTGATCGCTACGGTTGCCATGGTGGGTGCCTCCATTCGATCGCGGAGCGGGCAGGCGCTCCGGTTCATGGGTTTCCTGTTTGACGGCTTCGCAAAATCCCGCTCAGCCGCCGCTGAATGAGACTCGACCTGCCGAAGCGCCTCGGGCGGATCTCCGACTCGAGGCGCTTTGCGACTCCGTCCTGTTTCCGTTGCGGGATCCTTTCTGTTGCACGGTTCTGCTGCAGGATCCCGGATTCACCATAGCCCACCCCGGCCAACCGTGCCAATGGGGTCCATCCCCCATTCCCTCCTCCTTTCGCTGTGCACGGGGAGGATGGGAATCGTGGTCATTCATACCGGCCCCCGTCTTGCATGGACTGTACGTGGAGGCAAAAGACCCACCGCTTCCCCGCTTTCCCGAGGATGCTGTGGGTTTCCGTGTCGGAGATTCAAGGTTGTTCCCGATTTGAACGATAACCTGATGCCCTGGGATGCGAAGGGCTCGGGGGACGTTCGGGACGAGTGGTGGGAAGGCGGTGTCCCTGCTCCGGGGGAGCAGGGACACCGGAGCAAACTACAGTCTACGCACCTTGGTGATCATGGCGTTGGCAAACCCCTTGGCGTCTGCGAGGTCCCCCTGGTCGGGGTGCCCGGCTGCGCTTTGCGCCTCCTGGGCCCACGGCTTGTGCTCGACCTTCTTCATCAGGGCTTCGATGATGGACCCCTTGACCTGACCCCGGCAGCCGAAGGTGCCGAGGACGTTCAGGGAAGCGGCCAGCTGGGTGGCCTCGTAGAACGCCGCAATGGCCAGCTCGCCGCCCCGAAGGGAGCCGTGGGTGGCGAAGAAGGCGATGTTCGTCCCCTCGGGAAGCCCCTTGATGAAGGCCGCCACCTTCCCGGGGACGCTGTGCGCCTGTACGGGAAAACCGCAGAAAAGGACGTCGTACTCGTCCACGGCGTCCACCTCGTCCAGCGGGATGATGTCCTTCTTGGCCTCGCTGATTCCCTCGTAAATCGCTTCTGCAACCTTTTTTGTGTTTTCGGTATCCGAGTAGTACGTGACCAGCGCCTTCATCGTGTCCTCCTTGTCGAGATCCATGCTTGCGTCTGTTTACAGGATTTCCAGGGGCATGACAAGCGATTTCAACCGGCCCGAGAGGGATCGGTGTACCAAGACCCTTGATTGTAGCACGTGAAATTGCGTAAGATTTCAGAGGAGACGGAGATGCCATGACGACCATGAGAGAGCGGGCGGCGGGGGGGCTGAAAGCCGGAGACACCTTCACGCTGACGAGGACCTTTTCAGAGGAGGACGTGGAGGCGTTCGCACGGGTCTCGCGCGACTACAACCCGGTGCATTTCGACCTCCGGTACGCCGGGACCAAGGGCTTCGAAGCCCCCGTCTGCCACGGCCTGCTCGTGGCCTCCATGGTGACCGAGGTGGGGGGGCAGCTCGGTTGGCTCGCCTCGGGTATGCGGTTTCGATTTCGACGCCCCGTCTACATCGGGGAGACGATCGTCTGCGAGCTCACGATCGTGGAGATCGGCGTTCGGGGCCGCGCCAGGGCGGAGGCCCGATTCACGAACGACCTCGGGCAGGTGGTCCTGGAGAGCGAGGTGACCGGGTACGTGCCCGGTTCCGAGGAGAAGTTCGTCCTGAACGCGATGATCGAAGAGGGAGATCCGACCAACGCCATTCGATGAACCGAGTCCCGGACCCCCTTTCCGGCTCGTTTGACAAGCGGTAAGCGCTTCTGTAGACTTTTACGGGACGGCGGCCGGAGGAACCGGTCGCCCCCGATCGGAGGCCCACTCGAACGGACGGCGGAGCGTTTCCCCGTCCCGCAGGTTGGAAAGGACACATGGCGGAAGATTTCTACAAGATCCTCGGCGTTTCCAAGGATGCGAGCCAGGACGAGATCAAGAAGGCGTACCGCAAGCTTGCCCGAAAGTGGCACCCCGACATCAATCCGGGAAACGAGGAGGCGGAGCAGAGGTTCAAGGACATCTCCCGCGCCTACCAGGCCCTGGGGGACGAGGAGAAGCGGAAGCTCTACGACGAGTTCGGGGAGGAGGGACTCCAGGCCGGTTTCGATGCGGGGCAGGCCCGGGAGTACAAGAAGTACCAGTCCTCGGGCGGAGGTTTCGGCCGGGCCGGAGGCCGGACCTGGGCCGGGGCCGGCGGCGCCGGAGGTGGAGGGTTCGGACAGTACGGCAGCTACGAGGACATCTTCGGCGATCTGTTCGGGTTCGGCTCGGCCGGGGGCGGGGCCGGGGCGGGCTTTCGCCAGGCCCAACCCTCCCGGGGGAGGGATCTCGAGCACGAGATGACCATCGATCTCATGAGCGCCCTCCGGGGGTTCGAGACCGAGCTCTCCATGCAGAAGCCCCGGAGCTGCTCCAGATGCGGGGGCAGCGGGCAGGAGCCGGGCTCGACCATGAGGCCCTGCCCCGCGTGCGGGGGTTCGGGGCGCCTGAACGTGGCCGAGGGACCCATGCAGTTCACCCGGGCCTGTCCCCAGTGCGGCGGGCACGGCCAGGTGGGCACGGCCTGCTCCCAGTGCGGGGGGAGCGGACGGGAGACGGGTACCGAGCGGATCCGGGTCACCATCCCCAAAGGCGTGCGCGAGGGTTCACGCGTCCGGGTGGCCGGCAAGGGGGAGCCCGGCGGCCGAGGCGGACAGCCGGGTGACCTCTACCTCGTTATCCACGTCAAGCCCCACCCGGTCTTGAAGCGCGAGGGGGACAACCTTCGCATGGAGATCCCCGTGACCGTTCAGGAGGCCATGTCCGGAGCGGAGATCACCGTCCCCACGCCCGACGGATCCGTCAGCCTCAAGATTCCGCCCAAGAGCCAGAGCGGCCGTACCCTCCGCCTGAAGGGAAAGGGGGCCTACAACGCCAAGACCAAGGCTCAGGGCGACCTCCTGGTCAGGCTGAACGTCAAGGTGCCCCAGACGGACGATCCCGCGGTCCTGGAGGCCGCCGAGCGCCTGGAGGAGGCCTACCGGGACAGCGTGCGGAAGGAGCTTCGGCTGTAAGGGCTGCGAAGGGGACCGGACGGCAGTCGGCCGGAAGGAAGACCGCGGTTCGCCTTAGCGCAGGAGCCGCCGGACGTTTTGGGCCACGTCCTCGAGGATGGCGTCGAACTGCGCCCGCATGGCGAACATGTCCCGTCGCATGCGGAGGATGATCTCCACGCCGGCCAGGTTGACACCCATCTCCTCCACAAGAAGCTTGGCCAGGCGCAGCCGTTCCAGGTCGGCCTCGGAAAACCGCTTCCTGGCCGGGTCTTCCCGGCCCTCCGGACAGAGGATCTCCTCTTCTTCCAGATCGTCCAGAAAGCGGGTCTCCACCCGAAACAGCTCGATCACCTCGGTGGTCGTCCAGTACTCCTTGGCCATGGCCGGCCCTCCTGCTCACAGCGAATCCCGTTCCACCATTAGCACAACCCGGAATCCTTGACAACCCCGGGCGGTCAGAGGTCGAACTCCTCCTCCTGGCGGATCGCCGTGCAGCGGAGGTTCGAGCCGCGTTCCCGGATGATGTCGCGGCAGTGCGCCACAATGGCGTCCTGGGCGGCATCTTCCCGGTCCTGGTTGTGATGGTAGAGGCCGAGATGGCGCACGCCCGCGGCCATGGCGAGATCGAGAGCGTCCGTGTAGGAGGAGTGCCCCCAGGTGATCTTGGCGGCGTACTCCTCCGGGGTGAACTCCGAGTCGTGCACCAGCAGGTCGGCCCCCCGGCAGAAGGAGGCATAGTCGTCGAAGGTCCTGCCGCCGCGGTGGCGGTGCCGAAGCTCGTTGTCCGTCAGGAAGACGAAGGTGCGGCCGTTCTCGGTGAACCGGAACCCCACGCCTCCATTGGGATGACTCAGGGGAATGGAGGCGATCTCGATGCCGTCGATGGAAAAGGAGTCCCGGCACTCGTGGTCGTAGTGGAGCTCGGCCTTGAGCTTCTCGAAGGGGTAGGGGAAGTAAGGCGCGCTCATGGTCTTGGAGAGGAGCATCTGGATGTCGCCCTGGGTGGTGCGGCAGCCGAAGAAATGGATCGAACAGTGCTCGTTGTAGATGGGTTTGAAGAAGGGAAAGCCGAGGATATGATCCCAGTGGGAGTGGGTGAACAGGAGGTTGTACTGAAATCGGCCTTCCCGCAGGAGGTTGTTCCCGAGGCGCCGGATCCCGGATCCCGCGTCCACGATGATGACCTCGCCGTTTCGGGTCCGAACCTCGAAGCAGGTGGTGTCACCCCCGTACTTCAGGTAGCCCTCGCCCGAAACCGGGATCGAGCCGCGGGCCCCGTGGCATCGGATGATCATGCGCGATTTCCTCCGTACGGACGGCCGTCGCCCGGCCCCGGACGGTGAAGAGGTTCCATTCTCGTCGTTTTCGACCTCCACGGAGGCGTGGTCACAAGCGAAGGGCCCGTTTGAGGGCACGGACCTCCGCTCACTCGAAAAAGGCCGGCATTGCGAGGCCGGAGACCCACGAAGTGCGACGGGGGTAATCGGTACGGTTGAAGCCGGCCGTCAGGTGCATGCCCGGGAGGTCCCGCCGGAGCAGGATGGGGGGTCCATGTCCCGGGCGACCGGCGGGATGATGGATTCGGGCGTAGGGGACCAAGGCTTCCCGCCGGCGGCGGATGGTGGATCTAACCGCCGATGCGCGCTTCCATGTCCTTGATGTACTGAGCGATCAGGACGCCCAGGTAGACGCAGGCCTGGCCCTCGAGGCAGGCATCGGCGTCCTGCTTGTCCAGGAAGGCGTGCCGTTTCACGTCGCCCTTCGAAAAGCTGACCACCCAGGCGTTCTTGACGTCGTCGAAATCCAGGTCGACGGACAGTCCGTATCGGCTGATCTCGGGATACATCTCGAGCAGCTTGGCTTTCAGTTCCTCCTTGCCGTTGCTCATCTGGGACTCCTTTCGTGATTCGGATGGCTTGGAAAATGCGTGCAGTCTGATCGCGCTACTATAATGCAGGGAGGGTGAGAGTTCAACCGGAAGGTCGATGGGGGGCCTCGCGGGAGCGGGTCAGTATTTCCGGCTCCTGAGGATGTTGAAGACGAGCCAGAGCCCGAGGACGGCGGAGACCGAGTAGCCCATGACCCCCAGCAGGGGAAAGCCGAACAGGAGGGGACCGATGCCGGTGGTGACGATCATGGAGGAGCCGATGATCATGGCGCCGATGATGATCCCCAGGGTCAGCCGGTTGGAGCTGTTGTCCAGGGTCCTTCGCAGGGGACCGAGGTTCTCGTGCTCGAAGCGGATGTGGAGCTCGCCCCGGTCCATCTTGTCCATGATCCGGGTGACGCGGTTCGGAAAGCCGCTCGCCAGGGACTTGAACCGGTCCAGGGTCGTTCTGAGCTCTTTCCACGCGACCCGGGGGCTGTGCCGTCTGGCCGCCAGCCTGTGCACGTGGCCCTCGGCCTCGGCCACCACGTTCAGCTCCGGGTAGATTCCCCTCGCCGTGCCCTCGGCCGTGACCAGCGCCTTGATCATCACCACCAGGTCCGAAGGGAGCCGGAGCCGGTGTGTCCTCAGGAGCGACGAGATATCCAGGAGAATGTTTCCCAGGTTCAGCCGTTTGAGGGGGACCGAGTAGAACTCGTCCAGGATGTCGAGGAGGTCCCGCTCGATGGCGGACCGATCGAGCTCTTCGGTGTTGGAGGACATGTCCAGCAGGCAGTCGACCAGCTTGCGGCTGTCACGGTCCACGATGGTCTGAATCAGGTCGATCAGCTGGTACCGGTCGCGGGTGGTGAGGCGGCCCACCATGCCCCAGTCGAGGATGCAGAGGACGTTCCCCTCGGTGAGCATGATGTTGCCGGGGTGGGGATCGGCGTGAAAAAAACCGTCCTCCAGGATCTGCTTGATGGCCGCGCGGAGGCCGTTTCCCGCCAGAGCCTCGGGGTGCTCCAGGGTCCGGGGGTCCACATCCCGGAGCCGCGTCCCCAGGATGAGCTCCATGATGAGGAGCTTGTCCGTGCTGACGTCCATGTGAACGCGAGGGACGTTCACCCCCATCTCCGCGTCCATGAAGGAGCGGGCGACCTTCATGTTCCGCGCCTCCCGCGAGAAATCCAGCTCGCGCAGGAGGAGCCTCCGGGTGACCCGGACGATGTTGGGGAGATCGTACACCTGGACCCCTTCCACCCGTTCGTGCACCTGTCGGGCGAAGGCCTCCAGGATGTCCAGGTCCGCCCGAATGATCCCCTGGATGTCGGGGCGCTGCACCTTGACCGCGACCGCCAGGCCGCTGTCCTTCATCACGGCCCGGTGGACCTGGCTCAGGGAGGCGGCCGCCGCGGGGGTCTCCTCGAACCGGGAGAACCGGTCCTCCAGGGCGCCTTCCATCTCCTCTTCGATGACCGGGCGGATGCTCTCGAAATCCAGGGGGGCCACCTCGTCCTGGAGCTTCTGGAGCTCCAGGATCATGGGCGGTGGAAGGAGGTCCGGCCGCAGGCTCATGATCTGGCCGAACTTGACGAATGTGGGCCCGAGCTCCTCGAGGGCCAGGCGAATCCGCTGGTGGGCGGTGAGATCGACGTCCGCGTGATGGAAGCGTCTCACAATCCCCATGCCCGGTACGTCCAGCCGTTCGACCATGTCGTCGAAGCCGTACCGGAGCATCACGGCGATCAGGTCGCGGAAGCGCCCGAGCTTGGAGAGGGTCCGGATGTCCACTTACTCCACTCCGGCCGTGGGCTTGGTTTCCTCCATCATGACGATCCGCTTCTCGAGGTTGTCCACCCGGTCGCGCAAGGCCTCCAGCTCGGAGCGCTTGGCGATGTCCAGGGTGCCGATGCCCTTTCTGACGGTGTCCAGAACCCGGGTCTCCAGGTCCGACCACTGCTCCTCGCCGTTCTTCACCAGCTCGTCGGTGAGGCGCTGGGCCTCCTCGCGGCTCAGATCGGCTTCGCTCATGAGCTTTTCCCTGAACCGGTCGATCTTGTCCTTGGTGAGCAGGACCACGCCGAGGCCGGCGAAGAGCCCTTTCTTGATGTCCTTCAGCATGTGATGTTCCTCCCTGGTGTGGCCGGCCCTCCTCGGATCGGCGGCGGCGCAGAAGCTATCCGTCGCTCCCTGCGCCTTGGCCGACGATGAGCTGCTGGCCGGGTTGGATGACGTCGTTTCGGCCGATCCCGTTCAGCCGGGAGAGCGCCTCCACGCTCAGGCCGTACCGCTTGGCGATGCTGAAGAGCGTCTCTCCGCGTTGCACCGTGTGGGTGGCGGGCTGACCGGTGGCCGAAGGCCCGGGGGAGGTTTCGGCGGGGGCCCGCTTGGAGAGAGCTTCCAGGCGGCGGGAGATGCGGTCCACCCGATCCGAAAGGGCTCGCTGGTCCGATTCGAGCCTTGACAGGGACTTGCCGAGCCCCTCCATCCGTCCGATCACGGCGGGAACCTGCTTGACCGATCCCTCCAGACGGTCCAGCCTCGAATCGATCCGATTCATTCGCTCCGTCAGTTCGTCCCAGGCCTCATCGCCCCCGCGATCGCTCTGCCCGAGAAGGAGAAACAGGACGGCCAGGAGAACCACGGCCGCCACACCGCCGAACAGCAGGGCGCGTCCCGTCCCGTCCCTCGAGGAACCCCTGGCGCCCCGCTTCTGTGCGCTCGCACGGTTCATGGTTCGGCCTCGATCCTCAGCCATCTCCTCCACAATCCCCTTCACGTCGTTCTCCGAACGAGGCTCCATAGGAATCGGCCTTTCGCCTGTTATCGAAATGAAGACAGTTCGCTATTTCTTCTTTTTGAGGCTTTTCACTCCTCTAGCAATGGCATATTGATAGCGGTACTGCTTGGTTCCACTCTCAAAACTGACCAACTGGAACTCATCCGTTTCATGATTGAACGGTTTGTCGAGCGTCTCGATCCATTCCGAGATCCTGCGGTTGACCTCTTCGATGCGCTGATCGATCGGCATGCTTTTTTTCAGTTGGATGGTTGTGGATTCGTCCATGATTTCTCCTTGTCGCATTTGCCCGGTCCCGTGCCCCGCGGGGGCTTTGAAGCGGATTCGGCCGGAGGAGTCGCCGCAGGCGGTCCGGAGTCACCGATTCGGACCTTCCCCGGGGCTCCGCTCGGAAGAAAAGCGGGACCGATTGAAACGGAAGGACGCCTGTTGGCGTCCTTCCGTGCAGGGTTCGATTCCAAAGAACGTACAAAAGCCGGTAAAAGCCACATTATTGATATTAATGGAAATAACGTTGTGAATCAAGATTGGAGTCACAAAAATTCCGTGCTTGGGGAATTCCTCTCGTCATTTCAGCCGGTTAATGCTCCCCCCGGCGACGGATGTCTTTGCGGGCTCCGTCTCCCCCGCAGCCTGGTCCAATATAATCACCCTGGAGAGGGAGTAAAGGGCTCCGCTCCCGTCGTCGGGATCAGGATCGGTACAGGAGGTCGATATAGCGTTTCAACAGGTCGCTCACCCTGCCGCGGAAGGGCAGGGTCGCGGCCATGCCGTAGACCGGGGCCATTCCCCCCGACTCCGGAGGGCGGGCTCGGACGTGCTCCACGGTGTCTCGCGAATCGTGGAGGAACCGGTCGGCCGCGCCGGGCTCGGCGTGCCTGAGCGTGACGCAGATGTGGACCGCCGGAGGCTTGTGCGGGCCGTCGAGGAACCTGTGGGGGCCGCGGCGGAAAAGGCGATCACCTGTTGAAATCCCCGACGGATCTCGAAGCCTCCGACCCTCGCGACACCGTCAGGTGCCGGGGGGGACTTCCCGGTGTGTTTCCCGGGCAAGGGTCGGACCGAGGCGGGAATGGATGCTGTGAACCCGGTTCACGTAGGCGACGATCTGCCCGCTCCCGCTTCCGATCACCCGGTGGAGGGTCTTTTCCACGGCACTCCAGGACCGCGCGTCCAGCCCCTGCCGGAGGGCGATCTCCTGCGCCTCGAGAATGGTCCCCTTGCCGGCGTTGTAGGCGCCGAACACGAAGCTCAGCCGCTCCTTGAAGGGGCGGTCACCGTCCCAGATCCTCCAGAGGGATCGGTTGTAGCAGATCCCGGCTGCAATGTTCCACTCGGGATCGTGAATGTCCCCTTCGATCCACGGGTTCTCCCGGACCACCTCCTCGAAGGTTCCGGGCATCAGCTGCATGATGCCCAGGGCGCCCTTCGGAGACCGGGCGTCCGGGCGCATGGTGGACTCGGCCAGGGCCTGGGCCTTGA
>CAYUBQ010000033.1:0-41879 GCA_964443135.1 uncultured Desulfobacterales bacterium
CCCAGCGGCGCGTGAGCGGGTTTTGCGAATGGGTCAAATACCCCCGGGAGTCATGGATGAGAATACCGTTCTACGCGGCGATGGCCGCGCTGCTGTTTTTCGGCCCGTCCGCCGCCGTCGCAGCGGATCTTGGATCCGGGACGAGATGGGCCGTCTGCATCGGCGTCAGTGACTATGAGGACCCCGACCTGGCGGATCTCCCGCATGCGGCGAACGACGCCCGCGACCTGGCGCGGGCGCTCGAGACCCGCGGCGGGTTCGACCGGGTCCTGGTGTTCACGGACGAGGCGGGTTCGAAGGAGCCGGCCTACGCCTCCCGCAAGAACATTCTGTCGGCGCTGGAACGGGTGCTGTCCAGGGTGGACCGGGGGGACACGCTTCTCGTCTTTTTCTCGGGCCACGGCGTGGCCGACCCGGGGGGCCGGAGCTTTCTGCTGCCGGCCGATGCCATGGTCCGGAACGTCCCCAGGACGGCGGTTCCGCTGGCGGGTGTGCAGGAGTTCCTGGCCCGGAGCCGGGCGGCGCAGCGCATCCTGTTCCTGGACGGGGCCCGGAAGGAGATCTGGAAGAAGGGGCCTCGTCTCGAGGCGGTCTATCCGGATCGATACATCCGGGATCAGGTCTCGTCGGTGTTCTACGCGGCGAAGAAGGGCACCTTTTCCCACGACCACGACAAGGCCCCCTACGGGGTGTTCGGCGGCGCGCTGATCGCCGGGGTCCAGGGCGAGGCGGACCGTGAGGTGGCCGGGAACGGCGACGGCGTGGTCAGTATGATGGAACTGGGCGCCTACGTGGACGAAAAGGTAACGGCGTGGTCCCTGAAGAGCGGGCTCCGGCAGGGCGCCTACGTTCGGACGTTCGAGCCGGAGACCGCCACCATGGCCGTGGCGCGGGCCGGGGACCGGGCGGACGACCGGGTCCTGGCCGCGGTCCGGACCGAGCCTCCGACCCTTTCGGAGGAGGAGCCGGCCGCAATCGAACCCTCGAAGGGGGTCCGGGCGGTTCCGTCCGAGCGGGAGGCCGCCCCGGAAACGGCTGCGCCGACCGCCCCTGCGAGGACCGAGCCCGAAGAGGAGATCGTGGTGGGCGCCCAGGCCCCCGGTATCGATGAGGTGGAGGAGCCCGGCCGCAAGGTTCCCGAGGAGCAGGCCGCTCCTTCCGAAGAGGAATCCCGGGAACCGGCGGCCGCGCCCGTGGAGCCGGAAGCGCCCCCTGCGCCTGTACCGGCCGAGCCCGAGGAGGAGGTGGTGGCGGGTGCGCAGGCACCGAGCATCGGCGAGGTGGAGGAGCCCCGGAAGCCGGGGGGCGCGCCTGCTGAGGCGGAGACGCCGCCTGCGGCTGGATCGCCCGAGGCCGAGGAGGAGATCGTGGTGGGCGTCCAGGCCCCCGGGATCGACGAGGTGGAGGAGCCGGCAGCTACGTCCAGGGCGGAGGCGGCTCCGTCTCCTGCGGGTGAAAAGACCCTGGAGTACGAAACCGGGGACCGGGACCGGGAGGAGCGCGTCCTGTCGGGGGAGGAGGCGCCCGCCGTGGCCTCGGTCCCGAGTGGTGGACCCGAGGAACTCGAGCCGGAGACCGCTCCGCCGGCCCCTCCCCCCGAGCCGGTGTCCCTGCGGCGGCAGCCCAAGGACCTCTCCGAGGAGGGGGTCAAGAGCCTCCTCGCGGAGAACGACTTCTACGCCACCTGCTGGACCTACAACGGGGACTTCTGCAACCCGAACGGGGAGTTCGAGAACAGCTACCGGGACAACAACGACGGCACGGTGACCGATCGCAGGACCGGGCTCATGTGGCAGAAAGGCGGCTCCCCGGGGGTGGTGGACTGGAATGAGGCCGGCGACTACGTGGAGAAGCTGAACCGGGAGCGGTTTGCGGGTCACGCAGACTGGCGCCTTCCCACCGTGGAGGAGCTGGCCAGCCTGATGGAGCGGTCGTGGATGAACGACGACCTGTTCCTGGCGCCGGTCTTCAGTGCCGCGTTGAAGCACTGCTGGAGCGCCGACACCAAGGGGGTGGAGCGGGCCTGGAAGGGCAACTTCCACTTGGGCTTCTTCCTGGACTTTCCCATGAGCGACCTGAGCGGCGTCCGGGCGGTGCGGTCCGCCGGATAGCCGCGGTTCGAAGGCGATGATGGTTTTTCAGCCCCTGGGACCCACGAGGCTCCAGGGGCTTTTTCGTGGTCCCGGTTCAGCGGATCGGCGGGGTGGACCGGAGGAGGATCTCTCCGCTCTTGGGGCCGCAGTTCCAGACCAGGTCGAAGGCCGAGAGGTTCCCGGCGAACCCGCCCCAGAGCTGCGGGTAGACCGGCGAGGGCGGCCGGTAGAAGCGGAGGTCCAGGCCGGCGTCGAGGAACGGCTCCGGTCGGAGGTAGCTCCTTGCGGCGTCCTGGGCCAGGTAGGAGTCGGCGCCCAGCCGGCGGCAGATCTCGACGAGGAGGTCCTGGCCGGAGGCGTCGATCCCCAGGTCGGAGAGGAGGACCAGCCGCGCCCGCAGGCCGAGGGCGTCCCGGAGGTGCCGGATCAGGAGCAGGTTCAACTCCACGAGCCTCTCGAACCGGGACCCCAGGGCCTGCTCCCACACGGCCAGCTGCTCCCGGAACCAGGGGGCGTTCTGGTAGGCGTGGCGGAAGGTCTTCAGGAGCTTGGCGCCCCAGCGCCCCTCGTGACAGATCCGCACGTCCCGGATGCGCTGGAGACCCAGGCCCTTCTTCCAGACCGGTACGGTGACCCAGAAGGGCCCTCGAGGGCCCTTGAACCGGTTGCGGGAGACCCAGGTGGTCCCCCGGGGGAACTGCACCGTGTCCAGGATCACGAACACGTCGGCCAGGGCGGCCTTGACGAAAAAGGCGGGAAAGGGCGCGAAGTAGGGCTGGCTTGCGGCAACGATCATGAAACGGCTCCCCGTGGGGCCGGGAAGGGGGAGGCCGGCCCCTCACTCGATCGACCGGGGGTCTTTCCGCCGGAGCTCCGCGACGCGGGAGAGGGCGAAGCGCCTGGCAAAGTCCGGGTGCGCCAGGTAGGGGCGTTTCTCCTGGAGCACGATGTCCGTGAACCCTTCCAGGACGCGCTCCTTCTCCTTCCCGGCCACGAAGTGCTTCTTGAGCTCGGCCCGGTACTCGAGCCGGTCCCCGTGCTCCCGCCTCAGGGCGCTCAACAGTCGATCCCCCTCGGGTTCGGACCCCAGAAGCCCCGGGTCCAGAGGAACTTCCATGCGGACCAGGAGAAGGACCAGCCACCAGTCCCCCACGGGCCGGCTTTCGTCGTAAAGCTCGAGGGTCAGGCCGTTTTCGAGCGGAATGGAGGCCTTCAACGACTCGTTCATGGGGTTTCCTCGGAGATCAGCTCCAGCAGCATCCGGGTCGTGTACTCCGCCGTGTCCGCCAGCCCGTCCAAAGGCATGAACCGCCGGGCGTTGTTCGAGAAGAGGCAGGTCGCGGAGGCGGGGAACTCCTCGTCCGGCAGGTAGAAGATATACAAGAGCGCGACCTTGGGCAAGGGAAAGAGCAGGAGGGAGAAGTCGCCGGGCGTCTCCTCGGGCGGCGCATCGCTCCCGCCGAGGGCGCGGAGGATCCCGGGTGCGGCGGCATGGATCTCGGGGACCCGGGGGACCAGGGGGCGCTCGGTGTTGGCTACGAAGGCGCCCTGGTAGGGCATGCTGCCGGGGAGGTCTCGAAAGGAGACCATCGGCGCCGGCACCATGGCGTCCGGGGCGGACCCGGCCGCGTAGAGGGAGAGCACGACCCCCCGGGGGCCGGTCTCGGGCCGGTCGTCCAGGAGAATCGCGTCGGGCGTGACACGGCAGGTCGAGCCGAAGGCGCGGAAGGTGACGCCCTCCGGGTCCGGTTCGCCGGGCAGACGCTTTGCCAGGGATTCGTCGCCGTCCCCAAAGGCGGCGGCGAGGTTGTCCCGGATGAGGGCTTCGTAGTTCGTCATGGGCGTTCCCAGTTGTTTTCCGTGTTCCGAACAGGGCCTCCGGGCAAAAGGTCCGCCTTTGTTCCACGGCCATCTTCTGGTATCATGCAGGGAATGTCAAAGGATCCCGGAGACGTGAACGAACTCCACGGCGTCCGCCGGCAGGGAGGAGACGAAACGGGCCACGGCCCGGGAGGTCTCCAGGTGGGGGTGGCCGATGCCGACGGCCCCGCCCTGCCGGCGCGCGTGGGCGTGGAGCTGCTCCAGACAGCGGAGCACCCGGTCCTCCTCGGGCCGGTTGTCCAGGAAGACGTTGCGGCAGGCCGCGGGCATGTGGAGCCTGCAGGCCGTGGGGTAGGCCGTGGAGCGTCCGGAGGTGAGGCTGTCCACGAAGAAGAGCCCCTGGTCGCGGATCGCGGGCAGGACCTGGGACATCTTTTCGGGAGAGGCGGTGAAGCGGGAGCCCATGTGGTTGTTCACGCCGGCCGCCCAGGGAAGCTCCGCGAGGTTCTCCCGGACCGTGGAGACGATCTTGTCCGGTGCGTCCTTCACGAACAGGGCCCCGGGGCCGGGATCCAGGGTCGCGTTGCAGGGCTCCATGGGCTGGTGGAGCATGACCTCCTGCCCCTGTCGGTGAATCTCGAAGGCCAGATCCCGGGAGTGGGCGAGCCGGGGAAGCACGGCGTAGGTCATGGGGATGCCGATCTCCAGGAAGGCCCGGGCCCGGCTCCGGCTGAACCCGATGTCGTCGATGATCAAGGCGATGCGAGGGGGGTGGTTCGGTCGGGGGAAGGGGGACCCGAGGGCCAGGGATCGGAGCGGCCCGGCGAGGCCCGCAACGCCCCAGAGCAGGCCGAGGATTCCTTGTCGGATGAACCGCCTCCGGTCCATGGTCTCCTTTCGCTCGATGCCCGGAAGGGCCGATGAGGTGCTGAGGGAGGGGGGACCGATACCTGAACCCTTCCCTACAACCTATAGATGATAATGTCAAGTTAAAACACCATATATAGTGTTTTTCTGGGATTTCTCGGCGGACTGCTCCGCTATGGAAGAGAGGAGGCGCAGGAGATGGGGGAGACGGTGGGGAAAGAGGACCTGGCAAGGTTGAGGCGCGATGCGGAGGCCGTCTTTCGGGCCGCGGTCCGGCGCGTGGACCCCTACGAGGCCGTGAAGCGGTTCGTGCGAAGGGAGGGGAGCCGTCTGCTCCTGGGAGAGACTCCGGGGACGGCCGGGGATCTCGACCTGGACGCCTTCCGGCGGGTCCTGGTGGTGGGCGGGGGCAAGGCCACGGCGCCCATGGCCCGGGCCCTGGAGGAGCTGGCCGGCGACCGTATCACCGGGGGTCGGATCAACGTGAAGTACGGGTTTGCCGAGACGCTGGAGAGGACCGTGATCGTGGAGGCGGATCACCCCGTGCCGGACCGGAACGGCGTGGAGGGCACCCGGGCGATCATGGCGCTCCTGGAGGGGGCGGGAGAGAGCGATCTGGTGGTCTCCCTGATCTCGGGCGGGGGGTCGGCCCTGCTTCCGCAGCCCGCCGGGCGCATCCGCCTCGAGGAAAAGCAGGCCGTCACCCGGAGGCTCCTGGAGTGCGGCGCGAGCATCGACGAGATCAACGCCGTGAGAAAGCACATCTCCGGATCCAAGGGCGGCCAGATGGCCCGGGTCGCGGCCCCCGCCGTCACGGTCAACCTGATGCTCTCCGACGTGGTGGGGGACCGGATGGACGTCATCGCCTCGGGCCCTTTCGTCCCGGACGCGAGCACCTTTCGGGAGGCCTGGCACATCCTGGACCGCTACGGCCTGATCCCGGACCTGCCCGACGCGGTGCGGGAGCACCTGGAGCAGGGTCGGGGCGGCCGGATCCCCGACACCCCCAAGGCGGGGGATCCGGCGTTCGAGCGGGTCACGAACCTCGTCATCGGGAGCAACATCCAGGCCCTGGAGCAAGCCGCCCGGGAGGCCGAGTCCCTGGGATACGCCCCCCTGATCCTCTCCTCCATGATCGAAGGGGAGACCCGGGACGTGGCCAAGGTGCACGCGGCCGTCGGCCGGGAGATGCTCAAGACCGGACGCCCCCTGGCCCCGCCCGCCTGCGTGATCTCGGGCGGGGAGACCACCGTGACCATCCGGGGAAAGGGAAAGGGCGGCAGGAACCAGGAGTTCGGGCTCGCGGCCGCCCTGGAGCTGGTCGGCCTGGACGCCCGGATCGCGATCCTGAGCGGGGGTACGGACGGGAACGACGGCCCCACGGACGCGGCCGGCGCGGTGGTGGACCCGACCTCCGTGGAGCGGGGGCGCGCGGCGGGGCTGGAGGCGGAGGCCTATCTGGACGACAACGACGCCTACACCTTCTTCTCGGCCACGGGGGACCTGCTGATGACCGGCCCCACCAAAACGAACGTGATGGATGTGCGGTTGATCATGGTAAGATAGGGTTTACAGCTCCCCGTTCCAACGCTTGATGAGGTACGGCTTGGTCATCTCGAAGGTGACGCAATCCTCCTCGATGGCCTCCTCGGCCTGCTGGGTGGACATCCTGCGGGTCTTCTTGACGAAGGAGAAGGTCCGGCCGTAGTAGAGCGGGATCAGGGACTCCATCAGCTCGTCCGGCTCCCGGACCCGGTCGCGGTAGGCCACGCCCATGTCGAAGAGGATCCGCGCCCACAGGTCGGTGGGGAAGGCGAACACCCGCTCCTTCATCCCCTTGATCTCCATCAGCTTGCCGTAGACGTCCTCGGAGAGGGCCTCCTTCCAGACCTCCTCGTAGGGGGCGAACCCGGCGAGGAACTTCTCGAAGAGCTTCTTGGCGTCCACGTCCACCTTGGGCGGCATCTCCACCTCGCCGAGCCCGAACCCGTAGATGGCCGTGGGCTTGCTGTACTTGACCCGCATCCAGGTGTCGTCGAAGTGGGACATGAGCGAGAAGATGGTGCCGATGACCTGGCGGAACATGGGACCGAGGGAGGAGGCCGGGTCCTTGGGCCGGTGGACCTTGGGCCGCCCCATGAAGGACTGGCAGATGGGCACGCCCTGGTTGAGGGCGATGGTGGTCATCCAGATGTCGATGCCGAAGTTGGCCGTGGCTTCGTCCCACGCCTGGTTCTCCAGGTAGACCCGGGCCAGATCCCCGCTGAACCCGAAGTCCCCGCCGATGGGCTGCCGCACCCGGCGCCCGTAAAGGGCCCGCGAAAGCGGGTAGGCGATGCCGTTGGTGATGGTGCCGTCGTACTTGTGGCGGACGTAGAGGGGGGCCACGTAGGAGAAGTCGTTGAACAGGGGTTCTCCCAGGTGGCGGATCCACTGGGGGGTGATGCTCTTGAGGTCCGCGTCCACCACCACCACGGCCTGGGCCTCCAGTTCCAGGACCTTCTCGAACAGGTTCCGGAAGTTGTTCCCCTTGCCCTTGACGCCGGGTGCGGTGGACAGGTAGATCTTGGACCGCTCCGTGGGCGTGCTCAGGAAGGCCTCCCGGGTCCCGTCGGGCGAGTTGTTGTCCGTGTTGATGATGACCGAGCGCATCTCGGGGAAGAACTTGACCAGTCCTTCGCTCGCCTGCCGGACCGGGTAGCTGATGGAATCCGCCTCGTTGTAGGATGGGATGCAGACGACCATGTCCGCCTTGTCGACTCCGTCGGGGTTGACCTCTTTCTCGAACATCTCAGCACAAGCCTCCGTATCGCCGGTTTGCGTCCGGAAATCGCGTTCCGGTGCGGGTGCGTTTCATGCGTTCACGCTTGTCGCCAGCAGGTCCAGGACCGCCCGGTTCCAACCTTCGGGCCCCGGGCTGTCGGTCATTCGAATGCCGGGAAGCGCTTCCTCCATCTCCTCCCGGGGCCGGTACGAGCGAACCAGCACGGGCTCGTCCACGCGCCTCAACATGGGCAGGTCGTTGGGGCTGTCCCCCAGGGCGACCGTTCGAGCCCCCGGGTGCTCCCTGCGGAACCAGTCCGTGAGCAGGGAGACCGCCTTTCCCTTGTCGCACGCCCCGAACAGGTGCAGGAACCGCCCGCCGGCGGTCACCCGGAGGCCCCGCTTCCGCGCGGCGCGATCGAGGCGACCCAGGTCCGCCTCCCCGGAGCCGTTCATCACGAACGGCTCGTCGTACTCCCGCCGCGCGGATCTCTCCGCGTCCTCCCGGGACAGCCCGGTGATCCGGGCGATCTCCTCCACGCTCATGTCGGAAAAGCCCCTCATCTCCGGTCGGCCCAGCTCCGCCCGGATCTCCCGGAGGGCCCGGGTCACCACGACGTACGGGACCCCCAGCTGCAGCACCCGCCCGCCCCGGCCGTCGGGAAGCGCCTCCGTGGGGGGCGCCTGGGGGCAGTCGGGCGGGAACGCGATGCCACCGCCGTTCTCCGAGACCAGGGGCCACACGAGCCGGAGACCGTCCCGAAGCCGTTCCATCTCGGTGCGGGTCTTGCTGGAGACCAGGACCACGGGGACGGCCAGCCCCCGGCAGCGCTCGAGGGCCTCTGCGGCCGGTTCCCACCCGTAGGTGTCGTGGTCCAGCAGGGTGCCGTCCAGGTCCGTGAAGATGATGAGGTCCGCCTCTGCCTTTCTCCTCATTGAAAGCGCCGCTTCTCCCCCTCCACCGCCTCGATCAGGTCGTAGAAGATGTTGGGGAGCTTGTTGGAGACCCGCTCCCACGAGACGGTGGTGGGCGTCTGGAACAGGGCCCGCCGGGTCTTCTCCTCCACCCGGAGAATGGTCTCGGCCAGCCCCTGCTCCAGGAAGGGCTTGAACTCCGGATGGGTGTTCACCAGCCGGAGAAACCGTTCGGTCATCCTCATGGGCGACGTCAGCAGCTCGCCCGCGTGCAGGATGGAGTCCCGGAACACGTGCTTGACGAGGATCTCCTCTCCCTCCCGGTCGTAGTTCAGGAAGCTGAACCCGGAGTCGTCGGAGTACTTCTTGATGAGCTCCTCGGCCACGGCCTGGTAGGTGATGGAGAGGTCCCGGATGAAGGTGTCCGAGATCTCGAGGCCCTCCTCGATGACCAGGGCGTTCATCAGGGTGGTCACGATGTCCACGGCCATGCGGTTGAGCCCCTTGCTGTGATCCCCTTCCGACACCTCCTGGTGCTTGTGGTCGAAGGGCCGGTCCGTGAACATGACCTGGGCCGCCGACGAGGCCTTCCGGTACACCTCGATCAGGGTGAAGATCTCCACGCCCCAGTTCGTGGCGAAGCGCATCTTCTTCAACAGGTCCGAGTGAAAGGCCACCTCTCCCGAGAGCTGGTAGTTGAACCCCAGGAGAAAGTCGATCAGACGGAGCATCCGCTCGTCCTGGCTCTCGGTGAACTTGCGCTTGAGGGTCAGCAGCAGCGGATCGAGCAGGAGGCGCTTGACCCGGCCGTACAGGGCGCCTTCGCGGATGCGCGTGTAGTAGGCCTTGGAAAAGTCGTAGTTGAGGGTGACCACCGGGTAGAAAAGGCGGTCCAGCTGGACCGCTTTGAAGGTCCGGATGTCCGCGTCGACGAGACCGACGGACTTGGACCCCAGGGCCAGGGCGATCCCGAAGCTCAGGAACATGTTCCGCCCCTTGCCCGGTTCCTGGATGTTGAACCCCGCCTGGGCCAGCTTCTCGTAGATGGCCGAGAAGCCCGGGCCGTCGTTCCACTGGAGGACGTGGTTGCGGATGCCGTAATTCCGGATGAGCCCGTGGAGCTCGCGGGCCTCCTCCTCCCCGGCCCGGTCCAGGCCGAAGATGATGTTGGAGAGATAGGAGGTGCCGGCGAGCTGCTTCAGGATGTTCTCGAACACGGGCCGGTTGGCGGGCTCCGTGAACTCGCTGGCGAGCAGGGGGATGATCAGGACGGTCTTCTGCCACTTGGAGTGGAGTCGAAGCTGGTTCTTCAGGTGCTTGCGGTCCTGTCTCCGGAGGATGTGGAACGTCGTGATCCTGCTGTGGGTCTGGCTGAAGTTCGAGATGGTTCGTCCCCTCCGTGCGGATCCGGACTGCCGACCGGCCTCCTTCGACGGTAGTGGAATTGGAGAACGTTGTCAATCGGTCCCGGCAGGCGGAGCGCCGGGCCGGGACGGCTAGAACAGCCGCTTCTGGTCCGCGTCGCCCCGTCCGCAGGCCGGTTTCAGGCCGAAGTGCTCGTAGGCCCGTTTCGTGGCCACGCGGCCGCGGGGTGTGCGCTTGAGGAACCCTTCCTGGATGAGGAAGGGCTCGTAGACGTCCTCGATGGTGTCTTTTTCCTCGCTGACCGCGGCCGACAGGGTGTCCACTCCGACCGGCCCTCCCTCGAACTTCTCCATGATCGTGAGCATGATGTGGCGGTCCATGCGGTCCAGCCCGCGGTCGTCCACCTCCAGCATGGCGAGGGCCTCCACGGCCACATCCCGCGTGATGACGCCGCCGGCCCGGACCTGGGCGAAGTCCCGCACCCGCCTCAGGAGCCGGTTGCAGACGCGGGGCGTGCCCCGGGAGCGACGGGCGATCTCGAACGCCCCTTCGTCCCGGGTCTGGATGTCGAGCAGGCGGGCCGACCGCAGGGCGATCTCCTGGAGATCCTCGGCCCGGTAGAAGTCCACCCGGAGGATCACGCCGAAGCGGGCCCTGAGGGGCGGGGTCAGCAGGCCGGTGCGGGTGGTCGCGCCCACCAGGGTGAAGGGCGGGAGGGAGATCTTCATGGTCCGGGCCGAGGGCCCCTGACCGATGATGATGTCCAGCTGGTAGTCCTCCATGGCGGGGTAGAGGATCTCCTCCACCACGTGGTTCAGCCGGTGGATCTCGTCGATGAACAGGACGTCGTGGGGCTCGAGGCTGGTCAGGATGGCGGCCAGGTCGCCCGGGCGCTCGATCACCGGACCGGACGTGCTCTTGATGTTCACCCCCAGCTCCCGCGCGATGATGTGGGCCAGGGTCGTCTTTCCCAGGCCGGGGCTCCCGTGGAACAGGACGTGGTCCAGGGCCTCCGCCCGCCTGCGGGCGGCCTCGATGAAGATCCGGAGGTTTTTCTTGAGCTCTTCCTGGCCCACGTACTCGTCCAGGCTGGACGGACGCAGGTTGACCTCCGCCGAGATCTCGTCAGGCTGGGGTTCGGGATCGATGATGCGCTCTTCCATGGGACCTTCTGCGGGGCTCGGGTGAAAAAAGTTCTCGGGAATTCCGGGGGGGAATTCCGGGGACACCATACTGAATTCGTCAGATAGGGTGGGCTCTTCCAGCCGGCTTCGGGAATTCAGTATGGTGTCCCCGGAATCCCCCCTAGGACAGCAGGCGCAGGGCCTCCCGGATCAGCGCCTCCAGGTCGGCGGCGTCGCCTCCGCGTGCGGCCTTATCCACGGCCTGTTTGGCGGAGCGCGGGGGGTATCCCAGGTTGACCAGCGCCGAGACGGCGTCCTTGGCCGCTCCCCGGTCGCCCGCGGCGCCGGCGCCGCCCTCGGGCTTCTCCACCGCACCGTGCTCGGAGAGGAGGGTCTCGGCCCGGTCCTTGAGCTCCAGGGCGATGCGCTCCGCCGTCTTCTTGCCCACGCCGGGGATCGCCCGGAGCCGCGCCGCGTCGCCGCCGGCGATCGCCTCGAGGAGCTCTCCGGGGCCGATCCCGGAAAGGACGTTGACGGCGAGCCGGGGGCCGATGCCGGAGACCGAGACCAGCAGCAGAAAGACGGCCTTCTCCACGTGGGTGTGGAAACCGAACAGGGTGATCGCGTCCTCCCGCACGTTCGTGTGGACGTGCAGCGACACCTCGCCCTCGTCGGGGAGGGCGTAGAAGGTGGAGAGCGGCACGGTGACCTCGTACCCGACGCCGTGGTTCTCGACCACGACGCTTCGCGGGGTCTTTTCGAGGAGGGTGCCGCGGAGGTGGGCGATCATGGTGGCGGTCCTGGATGTCGGGTTTCGGGTTGTCGGTGCCGCCGTCGGCCTCCCGCCTCCGGCTACGAGCCGTCGTACCGCCGGGTGTGGAGGTGGCAGATGGCGGCGGCCAGGGCGTCCGAGGTGTCGAGGGCGGGCTCGAAGTCGAGGCCCAGGATCCGGATCACCATGGAACGGACCTGCTCCTTCCGGGCGAGCCCGTATCCCACCACGGACTGCTTGATCTCGTTCGGAGAGTACTCGTGGACCCGGACCCCGCACTCCACCGCAGCCACCAGGGCGGCGCCGCGGGCATGCCCGATCTTGAGGGCGCTCTTGGCGTTTTTCGCAAAGAAGACGTTCTCGATGGCCATCTCGCCGGGCTCGTGGCGGTGCATCAGATCGACCATGCCGCGGAAGACGCCGTGAAGCCTTTCGCAGAAGGGCGTGTTTCCGGAGGCCCGGATCACACCGGCGTCCACGCAGCGGAGCCGGCGTTGCGCTTTTTCCACGAGGCCGTACCCGGTGATCATGGAGCCCGGGTCCACGCCCAGCACGAGCATCAGCCCATGGCCTCCATGACGTCGTCCGGGATGTCGAAGTTGGCGTACACCCTGTTGACGTCCTCGGCGTCCTCGAGGGCCTCCATCAGGTTGAGCATCTGCTGGGCCTGCTTGCCCTCCAGCTGGACCGTGTTCTGGGGGATCATGCTGACCTCGGCCATGCCGTACGCCAGGCCGGCCTCCTCGATGGCGGCCCGGACCGGCTCGAAGTCCGAAGGCTCGGTGATGACCTCGAAGGTGGTTTCCTCCTCCTTCACGTCCTCGGCGCCGGCCTCCAGGGCCAGGTCCAGAAGGCGTTCCTCGTCCACCTCCTCGCGGTCCAGGACGATCAGACCCTTCTGCTTGAACATCCAGGCGACGCAGCCGGGCTCCCCCAGGCTCCCGCCGTGCCGGTCCATGATGTGCTTCAGCTCGGCCACGGCCCGGTTCTTGTTGTCCGTGAGACACTCCACCAGAACGGCCACGCCCCCTGGGCCGTAGGCCTCGTAGTTGACCTCCTCGTAGTTCACGCCTTCGAGCTCGCCGGTTCCTTTCTTGACGGCCCGCTCGATGTTGTCCTTGGGCATGTTCTCCGCCTTGGCCGAGGCGATGGCGGTCCGCAGCCGGGGGTTCGCATCCGGGTCCCCGCCCCCCATCCGGGCGGCCACGGTGATCTCCTTGATGAGCCGGGTGAAGATCCTGCCCCGCTTGGCGTCGGCGGCCCCTTTCTTGTGCTTGATGGTGCTCCATTTCGAATGACCGGACATCGGCTTCCTCCTGGTGGTGTGATCTCAGGGGCGTGAATCGTTGATGGAGTCGCAAAAAGCCCGAATCCTCGAGATCTGCCCCTGAGATTTCAACAGGTTATATCGTCCCCAGCGGCGCGTGAGCGGGTTTTTGCGAATGCGTCAATCGTTTTCCCTGTGATTCTCGGCCAGGAGATAGATCTCCCGACTGCCTTTTCGGACGGCCTTCGGCCGGATGGACCGAACCTTGGTGAAGGCCCGTGAGAGCTCCTGCCTCAGCTCCTGGGCCTCTTCGCCCTCGAACACCTTGCAGAGGAACCTCCCCCCGGGCCGCAGAAGAACCCGCGCGATGCCCAGGGCCGCCCGTACCAGCTCGGCGGACCGGCTCGCGTCGGCCGACTTGACCCCGGTGGTCTTCGGCGCCAGATCGCTGATCACGAGATCCCGGGGGCCGACCTCCTCGAGAAGGCGTTTCGGGTCGATCTCCCGGACGTCGCCACGGATGAATTGAAAGCTCGGCGCGGAGAGTCGTTCAGGTACTGCGAGGTCCACCCCGACCACGTGCCCTCGAGCCCCGGTCTTCCGGAGCGCGTACTGGCTCCACGAGCCCGGTGTACAACCCAGGTCGAGGACGCGCGCACCCGGTGGAATGAGCCGGACCTTGCGATCGATCTCCTCGAGCTTGTAGACGGACCTCGCCAGCCATTTCTCACTCCTGGCCCGGCGCGCGTAGTGGTCGTTCCAGGTGTCGGCTTTTCCCATGAAGCTCTGTCCTGTGCCCCCGGTCCGTGAACCCGGATTTCCGGGGAAACTCGGGATTATGAACTACCATATCCCCCGGGGAAACGCAAAACAATTCAGGTTGGGGATGGGGGTGAATCAGCGGTTGGACAAACCTCCCGAGCCCTGGTATAGAGGGGAACCATCAGCCGGCGGTGGGGATTTCCAAGCCCGCCCCGGACTCCCGAGAACCCCGATCCGGCAGTCGACCCCATGATCGTCCAGATCTACGAAATCCAGGCGCCCGAGGAAGCCGAACGCTGCATCGAGCTGGGCGTGGATCACCTGGGCAGCGTGCTGCTCTCGGAGGAGGAGTGGCGGCAGCCCCTCATCCGGGAGGTCGTCCGGCTCACCGAGGGCAGCGGCGCCCGAAACAGCCTGATCCCCCTGTTCGACTCTCAGGAGACGCTTTACCGGGCGCTGGACTACTACCGGCCCCATTTCGTGCACTTTTGCGAGACCCTGACGGACGAGCAGGGACGGGCCCTCGAGCTGGACCCCTTCCTCGAGGCCCAGGCCGCCCTGAAGGGGCGGTTCCCCGGGCTGGGCATCATCCGCTCCATCCCCGTTCCCCACGAGGGGCACGACCTCGAGGACTTTCCGACCCTCTCCATCGCCGAGCGGCTGGAGCCCCTGACCGATCTTTTTCTCACGGACACCTGGCTGGGTAGGGAGCCGGTGGAGGGATACATCGGGATCACGGGTCGGACCGGAGACCGGAACCTCCTCCGCGGCCTCGTCACACACAGCCGGAACCCGGTCGTCCTGGCCGGGGGGCTCTCGCCGGAGAACGTCTACGAGCATCTCGTGGACACCCGGGCGGCCGGCGCCGACAGCTGTACCCGGACCAACGCCGTGGACGAGCAGGGTCGGCCGATCCGTTTCAAGAAGGACTTCGCGAAGGTTCGGGCCTTTGTGCAGGAAGTGCGACGGGCGGCTCGAAGCACGGCCTCTCCCGGTCCGCGACACCGCTGACGCCGTTTTCCTGCAAGGTGCCGGAGGGCAAGCCCATGGTGTACGGATGGAGGATCGGACTGCTCTGTCTCCTGGCCGGCCTGCTCCTGGGCGTCGGCGCCTGTGAGGAGTCCGGAGAGGGCACGGCCGGGGCCGAGCCGGGTTCGACCCGGGCGGCCGCGGTGAAGGTGGCCGAGGCGTCTGCGGAGCCGGTCCGGTCCAGTGCCGAGATCCTGGGCTCCCTCCGGGCACGTCTGAGCGTGGAGGTGGCCGCGGAGCTCGGCGGAACCGTGGAGCGCCTCCAGTTCGAACGGGGCGACCGGGTCTCCGCGGGACAGGTCCTCGCCGAGATCGGCACCCGAAGCATCCAGCTCGAGGTGCGGCAGGCCGAGGCGGCCTTGGCGGTGGCCCGAAGCGAGCTCGACAAGGTGGAGACGGGCAGCCGTCCCGAGGAGATCGCCATCGCCCGAGCCGGGCTGGATCAGGCCCTGGCCCGGCTTCGGGAGGCCCAACGGCACTTCGACAGGATCCAGGGTCTTTTCGATCGGCAGGCCGTCTCCGACAGCGAGCTGGACGCCGCGAGCCGGGGCCTGGAGGCCGCTGAGGCGAACGTCGCCTCGGCCCGCGAGCGGCTGGGGCTGGCCCGGAAGGGGCCGCGGTCCGAGGATCGCATGGCGGCTCGCGCGCGCCACCGGCAGGCCCTGGCCGCACTGGAGGTCACCCGCGACCGGCTCCGCAAGTCCGGGGTGCGGGCCCCCTGCAGGGGCATCGCCTCGTTTCGCCGGGTGGAGGTCGGGGAGGTGGTCTCTCCGGGGACCCCCGTCACCCGGATCACGGACAAGAGCCTAATGAAGGTCCGGGCCTCGGTTCCGGAGGGCGACCGGCCGCTGCTGGAGGAGGGGGGGACCTACCGGTTCACGGTGGATGCCCTGGGGGGTGCGTCCTTTCCCTGCCGGCTGGTCTTCGTGTCGCCCACGGCCGACGCGGGGACCCGTTCCTTCCCCGTCGAGCTCCTTGCGGAGGAGCACGACCCCCGGATGGCGGACGGCATGACCGTCCGGCTGATCCTCCCCCTCCACCAGGCCCGCCCGCGGATCCTCGTCCCTTCCGACTGGCTCGCGGAAGCGGACGGGCGGATCGGCCTGTTCGTCGCCGAGGAGGGGCGGGCCCGCTTCCGGCCCGTGTCCCTGGGGGACTACTACGAACGCCGCGTGGAGATCGTGGAGGGCCTGGAGCCGGGCGAGACCGTGATCACCACGCCGGCCGGGCTGCGGGACGGGGACCCGGTGTCGTTCGAGGTCTCACCGTAACTTCTCGTCCCGTTTTCTCCGTGCTCTCCGACGCCTCCGTGGTGAAACAAGAGGAAGCGGAGGAAGGCCCCGGCCTCCAGAGCCGTCCGTTTCTCTGCCGGGTTGCGGGCGGCAGCCCGCCTTAGGGCTTTTTACGACACCAGCATGATACTGACCCGATTCGGCATAGAGCGACCCGTGGTGGTCCGGATGACCCTGCTGCTGGTGGTGGTCCTCGGCGTCTACTCCTACCGGGCCATGCCGCGCTACCTGGAGCCGGATCTCACCGTGGGAAGAGCCCTGGTGATCACCGTCTGCCCCGGGTTTTCCCCCGAGGAGATGGAGAAGCTCGTCACCAACCGGATCGAAAAGGAGCTCCAGGGCATCTCCGAGATCCGGCGCTTCGAGTCCAACTCCTACGAGAGCACCTCCAAGATCGACGTCTTCTTTCAGACCGACCTCTCGGAGCGGCAGATCGACCAGGGTATGCAGGAGGTCCGGAACGCCGTGGACCGCGTGGACGACCTGCCCGCAGAGGCGGAGGCCCCCCGGGTCCTGGAGGTCGACACCGCGATCTTTCCGGTCTGCCTGGTGGGCCTTTCCGGTTCCCTTCCCATGATGCAGCTCCAGGACATCGCCTCGGACGTGGGCGAGCTGATGGAGGAGATCGACGGGGTCTCGGAGATCAACATCTACGGCGAGCGGGAGCAGGAGGTCTGGGTGGAGCTCGACCCCCTGCGGATGGCCGGCTACGGGATCACCGTTCCCCAGGTGGCCCGGGCCCTGGCGGAGCGGTCCAGAAACCGCCCCGGAGGGGTGCTGGAGATGGGGGATCACGAGGCGACCATCCGGCTGGTGGGGGAGCCGGATCTTCCGGAGCAGCTGGGCGGGGTGGCCCTCGCGGGCGGCGACGGCGGGACCGTGTACCTCGAGGACGTGGCCCGGGTGAGGCCCACCCTGGAGCGGGCCGTCACCCGGACCTTCATCGACAAGGAGCCGGCCCTCGTCCTGGCGGTCCAGCGCAAGAAGAACACGGACATGATCCGGATCGTCGACGAGGTCAAGCGGTTGATGGCGGACGTGGGCGGCCGGCTCCCGGGTCTGGACTGGACCTTGTACTTCGACCAGGCGAGGGTGAGCCAAAAGCGGATCCGGGAGCTCCAGAGCAACGCCCTTCTGGGCGTCCTGGCCGTGTTCTTCATCCTCTGGATCGCGCTGGGCCTGCGGAACGCCGTCTACGCCTCCATCGGCATCCCCGTGGCGTTCCTCATCACCTTCACGCTCATGCACGCCTTCGGCCTGGCCATCGACGGGGTCACGCTCTTCGGTCTCATCCTGGTGCTGGGGATCCTCGTGGACGACGCCATCGTGGTCCTGGAGAACATCTTCCGCTACATGGAGACCGGCATGAAGCCGGTCCAGGCGGCGATCCAGGGGAGCCGGGAGGTGTTCGGCCCCGTGCTGGCGTCGGTCACCACGAACATGGCGGCCTTTTTCCCCCTCCTCTTCATGGTGACCGGCGTGATCGGCCGCTACCTGGCCATCCTCCCCCAGGTCGTGCTCTTCGCCCTGGCCGCTTCGCTCTTCGAGGTGTTCTTCATGCTCCCGAGCCACGTGGTGGAGCTGACCCCGGAGAGGTCCCTCCAACGTCTCACCGGGAGACGGGGGCCGGACGTCTTCACCCCGCTCCGGCGTCTCTACTATCCCTACCTGAAGCGCCTCCTCAGGCACCGCTACGTGTCCGTGCTGGTGATCGTGCTCTCCACCGTCCTGGCCTTCCTCCTCTACTTTCAGACCGACTTCGAGATGTTTCCCAAGACCGATGCGTATCCCCGCTTCAACATCCACTTCGACCTGCCCGTGGGCGCGTCCCTCGACCGGACCGAGACCGTCCTGATGGGGCTCTCGGACCTGGTCAGGCGGGAGGTGGCCCCCGACCTGGTGGCCCCCATCGCCGTCGCGGGCATGAAGGAGGTGAACTACGAGCCGCTCTACGGACCTCACTTCGGCATGCTCAACGTGGTGCTCACCCACCAGGAGGAGCGGGACCGAAGCGTGAAGGAGATCCTGGAAGAGGTCCGGGACGATGTCGAGCGCTACCTGACGGCGCAGGGGGCGGTCGCCCTGGCGCTGGAGCGGATGCTGGAAGGACCGCCCGTGGGCGCGGACGTGGATCTGAAGATCCAGGCGCCGGCCTGGGAGCAGTCGGCCGGGATCTCCCGCCGCATCCGGGAAACGCTGGCCGGGCATCCGGGGATCGTGGACGTCCGGGACAGCTACTCCCGGGACAAGCGGTTCATGGAGGTGACCGTGGACGAGGCGCGCGCCCGGGAGCTCGGCCTCTCCCAGGCCGACCTGGAGATGATGGTCCAGGCGGCGTTCCACGGGCTTCCGGTGGGCACGTACAACCGGGGCGACGAGGAGCAGGAGATCGTGCTCCGGGTCCTTCCCGGGTACCGGCGGGACTTCGAGGATTTGACCCGGCTCCGCTGCATCCTGCCGGGCGGGCGGACCGTGCCGCTCCGCGAGGTGGCCCGGATTCGAATGGCCCCCGGTTTTCACGACATTTACCACTACGAGGGGAAGCAGACCGTTCAGCTCACCGCGAACATCCGGGCCGAGCAGGAGGGCGAGGAGGACGGGTTCCTGGCCAGCATCCGGGGGGACCGCATGACCGCGGTCAAGGCCAACGAGATGGCCAGGGAACGGTTCGAGGAGATCCGCGGCGACTACCCCGGGGCCCGCATGGTCGCGGGGGGGCTCCAGGAGGAGACGGACACCTCGCTCCTGGAGCTCAGGAACGCCGGCGCTCTGGCGCTGTTCCTGATCTTCTTCATCCTGGCCCTCCAGTTCAACTCCTTCGGGCAGCCGTTCATCATCATGATCACCATTCCCTTCGTCACGCTGGGGGTGATCATCGGGCTCCTGGTCACCGGGAACCCCCTGACCTTCGTCACCCTGGTGGGGCTCCTGACCCTCACGGGCATCGTGGTGAACGACTCCCTGGTGCTGATCGACTTCATCAACCGGTACCGTGAGGAGGAGGACAATCTCTACCTGGCGATCCTGCGGGCCTGCCACGTGCGCATGCGCCCGATTCTCCTCACCTCGCTGACCACCATCTTCGGGCTGGCCCCCATGGCCTTCGGCCTGGGAGGAAAGTCCCCCTTCTGGGCGCCGCTGGCCACGGCGATCATGTGGGGACTGGCCTTCGCGACGGTTCTCATCCTCTCCATGGTGCCCGCCTACTACGCCATCCTACAGGACCTGAAGCATCTGGTCCGCCACCGTCGCCGGAGAGGTTCGGAGACGGTGCGGGAGATCGAGGCGGCTTTCGAGCATCCGGACGTCCGGCCTTACATGTGAACGCGCCCCGGTCTCACCCCACCGACACTGACACCGCCACCCGCCTTTTTCCTTGACACTACGGGGGGTATTGTCTATAGTCCGCTCGCGGTACAGACCGGCGAATGGACACAATTTCCGGAACCATATTCACAAGTTGACGCACTGTTTCCCCATGGCCCTCGAAGAGCTCCTTCTGGAAAAACGGGACGCCGTCAAGTCCCGATGGCTGCAAGCGGTGCTGGAGAGCTATCCCCCAGACTCCAGGCGCTTCTTCAAGAAGCAGAAGGACCAGTTCGCCAACCCGGTGGGGCACACCTTCTCGACCGAGCTGGAGAACCTTCTCCGGGAGATCCTGGAGCCTTCGGACGCCGAGCGCCTCAGGGCCTCCCTGGACCGGATCGTTCGAATCCGCGCGGTCCAGGAGTTCGCGCCCTCCCAGAGCCTTTCCTTTCTCTTTCTGCTGAAGCCCATCGTCCGGGAGGTCGTCGCGGACGCCGGCCGGGAGCGGGAGCTGGGGCGCGAGGTGGAGACCCTGGAGGCCCGGATCGACCAGGTCGTTCTCGTGGCGCTCGATGTCTACGTGTCCTGCAAGGAGAAGCTCTACATCCTCAGGGCCGATCAGATGAAGAATCAGGTCTCCGCACTTCTTCGAAGGGCGGGGCTGATCAGCGAGGTCCCCTCGTGGAAGACCGCTTCCGAATCTGAAGAGGACAGCGAGAATCATGATGGCGTTGTAAAAACCCCGAAGCTTTGAGATCTGCCCGTGGAGTTTCAACAGGTTACAGCGCTTCCAGCGGCGCGTGAGCGGGTTTTTGCGAATGGGTCAATCATCCACTGAATCCAACTTGAAACGAGGTAGCAGTCAATGAACTTTGTGGTCAGCATCGTGTTTTCGGGTGCAGTGGTCACCCTGCTCGTCCTGATCCCCTGGGTGGGCGTGTGGGCGTTCGATCTGCGCGTCCTGTTCGGCATCGTGATCCCTTACGCGGCCCTGCTCTTTTTCTTCGGGGGTCTCGTCGGGAAGGTCATCGGGTGGGGAAGGTCGCCCGTGCCGTTCCGGATTCCCACCACGGCCGGTCAGCAGTGGTCCCTCCCCTGGATCAAGGCGAACCGGGTCGACAATCCCAAGGGAAACGGCGGTGTGGTGCTCCGGATGATCTTCGAGGTGCTCCTCTTTCGATCTCTCTTCAGGAACACCCGCATGGAGTTCCGCAACGGGCCGAGGATCACCTACGAGTTCGAGAAGTGGCTGTGGCTCTTCGCCCTGCTCTTCCACTACGCGTTCCTGGTGATCATCATCCGGCACCTGCGGTTCTTCACCGAGCCGGTCCCCTTCTTGGTCACGTTCCTGGAGAAGCTGGACAGCTTCATGGAGATCGGCATCGCCCCGCTCACCGGATTCCAGCTGCCCGCTCTCTTCCTGAGCGGCCTGGCGCTCCTCGCGGCGGTGGGGTTCCTCTTTGTGCGCCGTTTGCTGTCCGCCCAGATCCGTCACATCTCCCTGCCCGGGGATTACTTCCCGCTGTTTCTGATCGGGGCGATCGGCCTGACCGGCATCCTGATGCGCTACCTGCTCAAGGTGGACATCGTGGCCGTCAAGGAGCTCACCATGGGTCTGGTGAGCTTCCACCCGACCATTCCGGGAAACGTCGGCGTCCTGTTCTACATCCACCTGTTCCTCGTGAGCGTCCTGTTGTTCTATTTTCCCTTCAGCAAGCTCGTCCACCTGGGAGGCGTCTTCCTGAGCCCCACCCGGAACCTGGCCAACAACAGCCGGGCCGTGCGGCACGTCAACCCCTGGAGCCACCCTGTCAAGACCCACACCTATGACGAGTACGAGGAGGAGTTCCGGGACAAGATGGTCGAGGCGGGGCTGCCCGTGGAGAAGGCACCCGAACAACCCGAAGGCGAAGCCTCCGAAGAAGAGACCGGAGAAAAGGAGTAGTCATGGCTGACCTTCCCAAACCCGAAGAACTCACACAGATCGATCACTCCCCGTCCCTGCACAAGGGACTGCTGGGATGGATGGACACACCCGTCCAGATCCGACCGGGCATCGCGCTCTATGCCGGCAAGCCGCAGAGCCTCGAGTACGTGGGCATGCCCAACCCGCGGGAATGGAACCCGATGGACGAGGACTGGAAGCTCCCCGAGAACTGGAAGGAGATCATCCTGGAAGGGCTGCGGGAGCGGCTCGACCGGTTCCGGTCCCTCAAGGTGTTCATGGACATCTGCGTCCGTTGCGGTGCCTGCGCGGACAAGTGCCACTTCTTCATCGGCGGCGGAGACCCCAAGAACATGCCGGTGCTGCGGGCGGAGCTCCTGCGCTCGGTCTACCGAAAGGAGTTCACCACGGCCGGCAAGATCATGGGCAAGATCGCGGGCGGCCGGGAGCTGACCTACGACGTGCTGAAGGAGTGGTGGTACTACTTCTTCCAGTGCACGGAGTGCCGCCGCTGCAGCCTCTACTGTCCCTACGGGATCGACACGGCCGAGGTCACCATCATCGGGCGGGAGCTCCTCAACCTGATCGGCCTCAACGTGGACTGGGTGGCCGCCCCGGTGGCCAACTGCTACCGCACGGGAAACCACCTGGGGATCCAGCCCCACGCCTACAAGGACATGATCGACTTCTTCTGCGACGACCTCGAGGAGGTCACGGGCATCCGGCCGAACCCCAGCATGAACCGGAAGGGCGCGGAGATCCTTTTCATCACGCCCTCGGGAGACGTGTTCGCCGACCCCGGCACCTACACGGCCATGGGCTACCTGATCCTCTTCCACTACCTGGAGAGCCTGGGCCTGGACATCACCTGGAGCACCTACGCGAGCGAGGGCGGGAACTTCGGCTTCTTCACCAGCCACGAGATGGCCAAGCGTCTCAACGCCAAGATGTACGCCGAGGCCGAGCGGCTGGGCGTCAAGTGGATCCTGGGCGGGGAGTGCGGCCACATGTGGCGGGTCATCCACCAGTACATGGACACCTTCAACGGGCCGCCCGATCATCTGGAGGTCCCGGTCTCCCCCATCACCGGGACGAAGTTCGAGAACGCCGCGTCCACCAAGATGGTCCACATCACCGAGTTCACGGCCGACCTGATCAGGAACAACAAGCTCAAGCTGGACAAGAGCCGAAACGACAACCTGGTGGTGACCTACCACGACTCCTGCAACCCGGCGCGGGGAATGGGGCTTCTGGAGGAGCCCCGGTACGTCATCCGGAACGTCTGCAATCACTTCTACGAGATGCCCGAGAACACGATCCGGGAGCAGACGTTCTGCTGCGGGAGCGGGGCCGGCCTGAACGCGGGCGAGGACATGGAGCTCCGCATGCGCGGCGGGCTGCCGCGGGCGAACGCCGTCCGGCACGTCCACGAAAAGCACGGCGTCAACATGCTGGCCTGCGTCTGCGCCATCGACCGGGCGGCTTTTCCGGACCTCATGAACTACTGGGTCCCGGAGGTGGATGTCACCGGAGTCCACGAAATGGTCGGCAACGCCCTAATCTTGGACGGGGAGCAGGAGCGGACCACGGATCTGCGCGGAGAACCGCTCCCCGGCATGGAGGAGGAAGAGGATGTATGACGGCGGCAAGATCATAACCGGGCTTGTGATCGGTCTGGCCCTCTTGTTGTTCCCGTTCTTCTACACGGCCGGAAAGGCGTCCAGGGCGCCGGAGCGCGAGCTCACGCCCAAGGCCAAGGAGGCCGAAACGTGCGTGGAGGCCACGCCCTTCATGAAGACCGAGCACATGAAGCTGCTCGACGAGTGGCGGGATGAAGTCGTCCGCGACGCGGACCGGTACTACAAGAGCGACCTCACGGGCAAGATTTACTACAAGAGCGTGCAGGTCACCTGTATGGACTGCCACTCGAACAAGACCAAGTTCTGCGACAGGTGCCACACCTACGCCAACGTGGATCCCTTCTGCTGGGATTGTCACATCGCACCGAAGGAGAGTGAGTGATGGGCGTCAACAGACGAGAGTTTTTGAAGATCGCCGGGCTCTCCACCCTGGCGGGCCTGGGGGGGACGACGGCCCTTGAGCTGTTGGCCCCGGGAGACCTGGATGCTCGAGAAGCCCCTCTCGGCGAGGCGCAGAAATGGGGTATGGTCGTGGACATGCACAAGATGGACGAGGCCCTGATGGACAAGTGCGTCGAGGCCTGCCACCGCTACCACAATGTCCCCAACATCGGGAACCCCAAGGAGGAGGTCAAGTGGCTCTGGAAGGAGACCTATCACCACTCCTTCCCGGGCAGGGAGAACGAGTACCTGACCGAGGCGGTCGAGGAGATGCCCTTCCTCCTGCTCTGCAACCAGTGCACCAACCCGCCCTGCGTCCGGGTCTGCCCGACCAAGGCCACCTTCAAGCGCGAGGACGGGGTCGTGATCATGGACATGCACCGCTGCATCGGGTGCCGGTTCTGCATGGCCGCCTGCCCGTTCGGGGCCAGGAGCTTCAACTGGGGGGACCCCCGCAAGGCCCCGGCGGCCCTGAATCCCGGGTTCCCCTGGAACCCGGACTACCCCACCCGGAGCATGGGGGTGGTGGAGAAGTGCAACTTCTGTGCGGAGCGCCTGGCCAAGGGTCAGTATCCCGCGTGCGTGGAGGCGGCCGCCGAGGAGGTGGAGGGCGCCCTGGTGTTCGGGGACCTCGCGGACCCCGAATCGGAGCCCCGGGCGGTGCTTCGCGAACAGTACACAATCCGGCGGAAACCCGAGCTCGGCACGGGCCCGAACGTTTTCTACGTGATATGAGGTCGATATGCTAGAGAAGACAATTCGAGGAAGTCAGAGATACTGGGGATGGTTGCTCTTCCTGCTCGTGCTCATGGGCATCGGGCTCGGTGCCTACCTCTACCAGTTCTTCGTAGGCCTGAAGATCACCGGGATGAGCCGCGACGTCTCCTGGGGGTTCTACATCGCCCAGCTGACCTACCTGGTGGGTGTGGCCGCCGGGGGTGTGATGGTGGTGCTTCCCTACTACCTCCACGACTACAAGGCATTCGGCCGCATCACCATCCTGGGCGAGTTCCTGGCCATCGCGGCGGTGATCATGTGCATGCTGTTCGTCTTCGTGGACGTGGGGCAGCCGACCCGCATCATGAACGTGATCATCCACCCCACGCCCAACTCCATCCTGTTCTGGGACATGACGGTGCTGAGCGTCTACCTGCTCCTGAACATCGTGGTGGGATGGAATGTGCTGAGCGCGGAGCGCAAGGGGATCCCCTACCAGAAGTGGGTCAAGGTCCTGGCCTACGTCTCCATCCCCTGGGCCTTCAGCATCCACACGGTCACGGCCTTCCTGTACGCGGGCCTTCCGGGCCGCCACTACTGGCTGACCGCCATCATGGCCGCCCGGTTTCTCGCGTCGGCCTTTGCGGCCGGACCGGCGCTGCTCCTCTTGCTCTGCCTGATCGTCCGCAAGGTGAGCCGTTTCGACCCGGGCACGCAGGCCATCCGGACCCTGGGAGGCATCGTCGCCTACGCCTTCATCATCAATGTGTTCTTCTTCCTGCTGGAGCTGTTCACCGCGTTCTACAGCCAGGTCCCCGGCCACATGCATGCCATCGAGTTTCTGTTCCACGGCCTGGACGGTTACACCTACCTGGTCC
This sequence comes from uncultured Desulfobacterales bacterium, assembly GCA_964443135.1. Taxonomy (GTDB): domain Bacteria; phylum Desulfobacterota; class DSM-4660; order Desulfatiglandales; family HGW-15; genus JAIPEI01. Next base: position 24,998 of record CAYUBQ010000033.1, read on the forward strand.
CCTGGATGTGGACTGCAGCCGCGGTCGCCGTGGTGGCGCTGATCCTGCTCATCGTGCCCGCCACCCGGAGAAACCTGGACACCCTGGCCGTGGGTTGCGTGGCGGTCATCATCGCCACCTGGATCGACAAGGGCCTCGGCCTGATCATCGCCGGATTCACACCCAACCCCTTCGAGCGGGTGACGCCCTACTGGCCCACCCTGCCGGAGATGGCCATCTCCATCGGGGTGTTTGCCACGGGGTTCTTCATCCTCACCGTGCTCTACAAGATGGCGATCGGCGTCAAGGAGGAGGCGGCCGGCGTTTCTTACTACGGGGCCGGCACCAAGTAGCGGGTTTTTGGATTGCCGCACAAACAGAAAACAGGCACCCCCGATCCGAACCCCGGGTCGGGGTCTGCTTTTTGCCGTGAAAATGCCTCTCCATGGGCCCGGGCGTAGGGCGGCATTTCATATGCCGCCGCGAGGTTTTTGACAAGCACGGCGGGATGTAAAACCCCGCCCTACGAAAACGCCGGTTTTCATCAGCGGGGGTGATCGGGGGGGACACCGGTCATGGATGTTTGGGGCCAAAAACAACTTGACACGGTGGGGCTCCTTTGTTAAATCGAGCCGTGTCGCTCCGGCGGCGAACCGAATTCAGAACACAAGATGTTGGATTCTTAATCAATTCCAAATATGGAGGATGCGAGCATGGGTTACGAAGTCGTGGTGGACAAGGAAAAATGCGAAGGCTGCGAGGAGTGCGTGGAAGTGTGCCCCGTGGACGTTTACGAGATCGTGGACGGAAAGGCGGATCCGGTCAACGCAGAGGAGTGCCTGGGCTGCGAGAGCTGTGTCGAGGTTTGTGATCAGGAAGCCATCACCGTGACGGAGGTCTGAACCTCCTTTTGGGTTTTGGACAGGATCGGGAATGAGCGCCCTGCCCTCTACGGAGGCAGGGCGCTTTTCTTGTGTGCTGCTCCCCGACGAGGCCGGGCCGGGAAAAGGAGAGGGCCGCTTCCTTTGGAGGAAGCGGCCCTCTTTCAACGGCTCATGGACCGGTCTGAACGTCCGGCTTACTCGTGGCAGTCGTTGCACTTCCTGAAGGGGGCGTCCTTCTTGCCCGCCTTGTAAGCCTCCTTGTGGCAGTTCTTGCAGTTCGCGTGGAAGGCCAGCTGGAGCTTCTTGGCATCGCCCTCGCTCTTTTCGTAGTCGTGGCACTCGACGCACTTCTGGACCGGATCGCCTTCCTTCCAGACGTTCTTTCCGTCCTCGAACACATGGTGGCAGTCCGTGCAGGCCGTGTCGTACTCCTCGGCGTGCTTCTTGTGGGTGAGCGGCACCGGCCCCTTCTTGTCCGCCGCGTACCCGTCGTTGTCGATCACGATCTCATCGGGTGCATCGCACTCCGCGGCGGTCAGCACGCTCACAGAGGCGAACATCACACCGACCATCACCACCAGCATCAGGTTGAATAAGTGACTCTTCATCTACCGTAACACCTCCTTTCCTGGATTCTCCCTCGCCCCAAAGGGCTTCTTGACCCCGGTTCATTCGGCTTCGACACTCACGAAGCACCACAAATCATAGTCAAAAGCAGAAAAGCTTGTCAAGGAGGAATGACGGATTCGCGAAACCCGCTCATCCGCCGCCGGGTGGGTCTTAGGCGATGGCGGCTGCAGTGGCGGATCAGTTGCGCTGAGGCTTCTCGAAGCGTCGTCTTAAGTTGACGGGTTCGCGACAAAAGACGCTCACCCGCCGCCGGGTGGGGCGTAGGCGGTGGCCGCTGCGGTGGCGGATCAGTTGCGCTGAGGCATCTCGACGCGTCGTCTCAAGTTGACGGGTTCGCGCTCAGGGGAGCGGTTCCTCGTCGTCTTCCGGGTACAGGGTGGAGACCGTTTCCCGAAGGATCCGGAGGGATTCCAGCGCTTCCTCCTCGTCGATGCGGTGGATGGCGAACCCCGCGTGCACGATGACGTAATCCCCCACCTCGGCGTCCTCCTGGAGCAGAAGGCTCACGGTCTTCCGAGCGCCCTCCATGTCCACAAGGCCCATGTCGTTTTCAATTTCGACGATCTTCGCAGGTATGGCAAGGCACATCCCCCTTGGCTCCTTTCTCCCGGGCGGCGGCGTCGAGCCGCACGAGCTCCCTGAGCACCCCCTCCACGAGGAGCCCCACGGCTTCCCGTACCCGGGGGGAGAGCTCGATGCTCATGGTATCGATATCCTCGGGCTCCACCCCGAGGATGACGGTTTCGGGCTCGTGGTCCAGCGCCGGGATCACGGCGAGGGTCTCCAGCAGGTCCACCTGGTGAAGGGAGTTTTTGGCGTACAGCCGCTTGGGAACCTCGTCCCCTTCCAGGCGGTACAGGGTCCCGGGCTCACCCTGGTTGCGGATCGCGTCCACGACGACCAAATGGTCGGTCTCGGAGATGACGCCCAGAAGTCCCAGGCCGAGGACGCCTCCGTCCACCAGGTGGACGTTCTCGGGGAAATCGTATTGCTCATAAAGCCGTTCGATCACCCGAACGCCCACGCCCTCGTCCCGGAACAGGATGTTTCCCACGCCCAGGATGGTGATTCGTTTTGCTTCCATACCGTTTCCTTGTCCTTGCCTTCACGGCGCGGGGCCGGTCCGGTGCGCGGGAGACCGGAACACGATCGGTGCGCGACAGAGACCGCAACCTAGCACGGTGCGGGCCGGGGTGCAAGGCGGATCACTCGAGCGGTCCGTCGTACATCTCCACGCGGTTCTTTCCCCGCTCCTTGGCCCGCAGGAGGGCCCGGGACGCCAGGTGGACGAGCTCCTCGGCGGACTCGACCACCGCCGGGTCCACCGAGACCGCCCCGATGCTCGCGGTCACGTGGATCGGTGTGCCGTTTTCCGGGAACGGCGTTTCGGAAAGCCGCTTTCGGAACCGCTCGCACGCGTTCAACGCCTTGGGGCCGGAGCTGTTCACCAGGAGGAGGGCGAACCTCTGGCCGCCGTACCGGCAAACGGCGTCGCTCTTGCGAATGTGGTTTCGAAAAAAGGCCCCGACCCCGGCCAGGATCCGGTCCCCGGCCTCCCGCCCGACAGCCTGGTTGACCCCGCCGAAGTTGTCCAGGTCCAGGAGGCAGAGGGAGAAGTCGGACTCGTAGCGGGAGGCGCGCTCGATCTCGAGCTCCACGGTGGCCAGGAAGTGGTCCCGGAGGAGGAGCCCCGTGAGGCCGTCCGTGATCGCCACGTCCGCGAGGCTCTCGGTCATGGCCTCCAGCCGGTCGCAGACGCCGCTCATGAGGTTGAAAAAGAACCGCTGTGCGGTCGGGGGGTAGAGCCAGTGGAGCCTCCGGATCATCCGGTCGTTGATCTGCAGGAGCTCCGAGGGTCGGGTCACGATCACCGTCGCGGATCGCTGACACGCCCGGACCATCCCCATCTCCCCCACCGTGTCGCCGGCCTTCAGGGTCGAGATCCGCCGCCGGGTGCCGCTTGCGTCGTCCGAGCCCGGGTCGTCCAGGACATCCACCACCTCGAGCTCACCGGAGACGACGGCGTACATGGAGTCGCTCATCTCCCCCTTGCGGAACAGGACGTCGCCGGTCTCGTACTCGCTCAGCGCTCCGGCCATGAGGATGTAGTGGACCTGGTTCCGGGAGAGGCCGTCGAAGAGCGGCATGCCCTCCTGCGGGTCTTTTCCGAGCTTCATGCGAAGGAGGTCCCAGACCGTCACCAGCTCGACCCGGGTCATGAGGGAAGGGAGGACGATCAGGTCCCCCACCAGGGCCGAGGCCATGGTGATCATCATCATCAGCCCGAACACGGCCGTGGGTTCGAAGTGGGAGAAGGTCAGGACGAAGAACCCCAGGCCGACGGTGAGGGTGGTGACGAGGATCGGAGGTCCCACGCTCCGCACGGTGTCCCGAAGGGCCCGCTCCTTGTCCAGGTCCTTCTTGAACTCCCGGTTGTATCGCACCAAATAGTGAACGGTGTCGTCCACGGCGAGGCCGATGGCGATGCTGGCGATCAGACTGGTGGCCACGGAGAGCTCGATGCCCAGCCAGCCCATGATGCCGAAGTTCATGATGATGGGGAAGCAGTTGGGCACGATGGCGATCAGCCCCACCTTTCCGGACAGGAACAGGACGAACATGATCCCGAAGATGAGGACGAGGGTGAGGCTCAGGCTTTTGATCTGACCACGGGTCAACAGGTGGCTGCTCTGGCTCACAACCACGCCGAAGCCGGTGACCTGGACCTCGAACGGCTCGGGGAGCGTGTTGCGGAGGTGTTCCAGGACGTCCTTCCGGAGTTCGAGAAAGCGCTCGCTGCTGGCGATGTGGGTGCGCAGCAGGATGTTGGCCGCGGACAGATCCTCACTCATGAACCGCTGGAACATGTCGTCGCCCAGCATGGTCTTGTAGCTGTTCATGACCATGCGGACCTCGAAGCCCTCCTCGGGCAGGGCATAGGCCTCCGGCTCGTACCGGTTGGTCGCGTAGTTCACCAGCTTGAAGTAGTCCGCGAAGGAGATGGCCTTGTCCACGCCCTCCTGCGACGTCAGAAAGGGGGTCAGGCTCTCGAGCAGCCGCAAATGCTCGGGGTCCTCGAAGTAGTCCGCGGTACCACTGTCCAGGACCACGTTCACGGGGAAGCTTCCGGCCATGTCCCGGTAGACGTCGTGGAAGTGGCGGCTCACCTCGGTGTTCGACTTGAAGTAGCCCACCGGGTTGGTCTCCACGCGGATCTGGAAGACGCCGATCAGGCCCGCCAGGGCCAGCAGGGCCACGACGGTGAGGGTCCACCGCTGGTGCTGGAGATTGAGGCGGACCATGGCGTCGAGGATTCTTCCGAGGGTCCCCCGGAGGGGCCGGTCCTCCGGGGTGCCGGCCCGTTTCGGCGGAGGGAGCAGGGAGAGGAAGGCCGGGAGCACGACCAGGATGATGACGAGCATGCACCAGATCCCGAAGCAGGCGAACAGGGCGAACGAGCGAATGGACTGAATCCGGTTCAGCAGAAGGGATCCGAGCCCGATGGTCGTGGTTACGACGGCCAGGGCCGTGGGAAAAGAGAGGCGCCCGAAGCAGGCGATCACCGCCTCACGGGAAACGCTGGTCTCCCGAAAGGCCTCCATATACTCCGGAAACACGTACATGCAGTAGGCGGTGCCCACGGCGATGATGAAGATGGGCACGATCATGGTGAGCATGCTGAGCGGGACCCCGGTCCAAGCCATCAGACCGAAGGTCCAGGTCAGGGCCACGAGCACGCTCCCGGCCGGGATGAGAACGCCCCGGAGGTTTCGAAAAAACAGGAAGAGGATCAAGGCGATGACCAGGAAGGTCACGGGAGGCAGGCGTCGAAAATCAGCTTCCGTGTACTCGGCCAGGGCCTCGGAGACCAGGGGCATGCCGATCTGATAGAGCGTCAGCCCGTCCCGGCGCTCCTCGATGATCCCCTCGACCTTCCGGACCACGGGCGCCTTGTTCTGCACGTCCTCCAGGACGAGGGTGATGACCGTGGCGGCGTGGTCCTCGCTGACCAGGTTGCGGGTGAAGAGATCGACCGGCTCGATGGCCTGCTCGAACGCAGCCACGTCCCACTGGCCGGTCAGGTCCATCTCCTTCTTGATGCCCGGAAGGCTGACGACCCGTCGGATTCCCTCGACCTCCGCCAGGGAGGCGGCCAGCGAATCCACCTCCCCGAAGGTCTTCGGGTCGAACACGTCCTCGGCCCGAACCACCACCAGGATCATCTCCTCGCACCCGAATCGCTTCTTGAAGTCCTGGTAGGCCCGGGTCTCGGGCAGGTCCTCGATGGCCATGTCGTAGATGGAGGTCTCGAACCGGAGCGAAGGCAGACGCCAGGCGAGCGCACCGGTGACCAGGGCGGTGAGGAGAAGGACGGCGAAGGGATGCTGGACGATGAACCGGAGCCAGGAAGAAGAGGAAGGGGCCTGCTGCGGTCTGCTCATGACTCCGCACCGTGATGTGGAGGCGAAGGAGGAGGCCCCCCTCCCGAGAGGGAGGGGGATTGGTAGACCCGATCAGAGGACTTTGATCTCGTAGACCCGGTTGGAGTCCGGATCGATCACGTGCACGCCGCAGGCGATGCAGGGGTCGAAGGAGTGGACGGTCCTGAGGACCTCGAGCGGGCGCTTGGGGTCCGCGACCGGGGTCCCGATGAGGGATTCCTCCACGGGGCCCAGCTTGCCCGCCTTGCAGCGGGGGCCCAGGTTCCACGTGGAGGGCACCACGTACTGGTAGTTCTTGATCTTCTTGTTCTCGATCTCGATCCAGTGGCCGAGGGCTCCCCGGGCCACGTCGTTGAGCCCGAACCCCATGCCGGTGTCGGGCATCTCCCAGGCCTGGTAGGTCTTGGAGTTTCCGTTCTTGAGGTTGCCCACCAGCTCCATGACCCAGCCCTCCATGGCGTCACCGATGGCCACGGTCTCGAGACCCCGGGCGGCGGTCCGTCCCAGGGTGGAGAAGAGGGCCGTCACCGGGATGCCGAGCTTCTTGAGGGTGCTGTCCACCAGGGCCTTGATCTCGGGCTTGCCCTTGGCATAGGCCACGAGCACCCGCGCGAGCGGGCCCACCTCGCAGGCCTCCCCGTCGTAGCGCGGGGCCTTGAACCAGGTGTAGCGGTCCTCGGTGTCGTACTCCCCGTGCTGGGGTGCGGTCTCCCCCTTGTAGGGGTGCCTGGCGGTGTCGCCCTGGTACCAGGAGTGGGCCACGTGCTCGGTCACCTGCTCCTGCTCGGCCATCTTCACGCCGGCCAGGTCCCGGTTCATGATCACGCCGCGGGGCATGAACAGGCTCTCGGGTTCCCGGTCCGACTGGGGCAGGTCGCCCCAGGCCAGGAAGTTGGTGGTGCCGCCGATGGCGCCCCAGTCCTTGTAGAAGGAGGCCACGGCCAGGAGATCCGGGATGTAGACGTTCTTGACGAAGTCCTGGGTCTCCTTCCAGAGGTAGAGGAACTCCGCGATGTTGTCGGGGGTCAGGTCCTTGACGCAGGTGACCCCGCCCACGGCCAGGCTCTGGAGGTGGGGGTTCTTGGCGCCGAAGACGGCGTGCATCTTGGCCGCCTTGGCCTGGAGGCGAAGCGCCTCGATGTAGTGGGCCGCGGCCATCAGGTTGGCCTCCGGCGGCAGCTGATAGGCCGAGTGGCCCCAGTAGGCGTTCGCGAACGGGCCCAGCTGGCCGCTGTCCACGAAGGTCTTGATCCGCTGCTGGACGTTCTTGAAGTAGTTGGCGCCGCCCCAGGGGGCGTTGCTCACGTTGTCGGACAGGGCGGCCGTCTTCTTCGGGTCCGCCTTCAGGGCGTTGACCACGTCCACCCAGTCCAGCGCGTGCAGGTGATAGAAGTGAACGATGTGGTCGTGCTGGAACTGGGCTCCGTGCAGCATGTTTCGAATGATCCGGGCATTGTCCGGGATCTTGACGCCCACCGCGTCCTCCACGGCGCGGATGGAGGAGAGGTAGTGTACATAGGTGCAGACCCCGCAGGAGCGTTGCACGAACAGTGGAGCGTCCCGGGGATCCCGCCCCTGCAGGATGATCTCAATGCCGCGGAACATCTGTCCGGAGCTCCAGGCGTTGACCACCTTCCCTCCGGCCACCTCGACCTCGATCCGCAGGTGGCCTTCGATGCGGGTAATCGGATCGATCGTGATTCTCTTGGCCATATCGTCTCCTCTCGCTTTCGGAATGTTGATGGTGCCGCAAAAAGCCCGAGGTCTTGAGATCCGCCCCTGGAGCTTCAATGAGCGATCACGTTTCCAGCGGCGGGTGAGCGGGTTTTTGCGAATCCGTCAATGCTGGAGTTGGAACGCCTCGATCAGACCCCCGAGCCTACTGGGACTCGAAGAAAGGGGTGTAGTCGTCCCAGAAGGCGGGCTCGCTGCACCCGATGCAGGGATGCCCGGCCTGGATCGGCCAGCTCGTGCCGCCGTTGAACTTGACGATGGGGCAGTTGTTGTACGTGCTCGGTCCCTTGCAGCCCACCTTGTAGAGGCAGTAGCCCATGGCCGCTTCCTCGGAACCGAACTCCTCCACGAACTCGTTCATCTCGTAGTGGGACCTTCGGGGACACTGATCGTGTATGGTTTTTCCGTAAGCGAAAAGGGGACGGTTGGCCCAGTCCAGCTCGGGCAGCTTTCCGAGCAGGAGGTAGTTGACAATGGTGCCGACGAAGTTGATCGGGTTGGGCGGGCAGCCGGAGACGTTCACCGTCTGGATCCCGAGGGCGTCTCCCACGCCCTTGTACCCGCCCGGGTTGGGCGCGGCCGCCTGGATCCCGCCGAAGCAGGCGCAGTTGCCGATGCAGACCACAGCCGCGGCCTTGGAGGTGACCTCCTTGCCGATCTCGAGGAAGGTGCGCCCGCCGATCTTGCCGTAGGCCCCGTCGTACTTGGTGGCGATGCCGCCCTCCACCACGCAGATGAACTTGCCCTCGTGCTTCTTGACGGCGGACTGGAGGACGTCCTCGGCCTGGTGGCCGGCTGCGGCCATGATGGTTTCATGGTACTCGATGGACAGGATCTCGAGAACGAGTTGATCGATCCAGGGGTACATGGATCGGAGGGTGGCCTCGGAGCAGCCGGTGCACTCTGCGAAGTGCAGCCACACCACCGGGGGGCGCTGCTTCGGGGCGGCGAAAACCTCCGCAACCTTGGGGACGAACGACGAGGACAGCCCCATGGTCGCGGTCAAGAAGCCGCAGTACTTCATGAAGTCCCTTCGGGAGACCCCTTTTTCCTCCAGCCTCTCGTAAAAACCCTTTTCCTCATTCATTGGCACCTCCTGATGCTGGTTTTGAGTGACCCGACGCCGTTCTGCAACGGAATATTCTAAATACGAAAAAGGTTGGTTTGTCAAACGGTTTTTGGCTGTGAGGCGGGACGGACGGGGTTCGAAGCCTGGGGGAACGGGGTCGACGATCGACCGAACCGAAGGCGCTACTCCGTGCTGTCGTAGTGGCTGAACTGCATGGAGAAGGTCCCCCGGCCCTGGGAGGCGGATCGGAGGGCCGTGGAGTAGCCGAACATCCGGGAGAGCGGCACCTTGGCGACGATCACCTGGACCGGACCCCGGCTGGTGATCTCTTCCACCTTTCCCTGGCGGGCGTTCAGGTCTCCGATGACGTCTCCCGTGAACTCTTCCGGCACCAGGATCTCGGTCTTCATGACGGGTTCGAGAAGGACGGGGTCCGCCTGTGCGGCCGCTTTCTGAAAGGCCATGCCCGCGGCCACGCGGAAGGCGGTGTCGCTGGAGTTCAGGTCGTGGATGCGCACGTTCAGGAGGGCGATCTCCACGTCGATCACGGGGTACCCCATGATGGGACCGCTGGTGGCGGCCTCCTCGACGCCTTCGCGGACGGCTGTCAGGAACGGCTGGTTCAGGTTCGGGTTCTCGCAGTGGTCGGTGAAGCGGACGCCGCTTCCCCTGGGCAGCGGCGCAAGGGAGATCTTCACCCCCGCGTAGTGCTGCTGCCCGCCGAGCTCCTTCTCGAAGATCTCCTCGTGCTCCACCGCCTTGCGGATGGCCTCCCGGTGGACGACCTGGGGTCTTCCCTGGTTCGTGTCCACGTGGAACTCGCGGCTGAGCCGCCCTGTGATGATCTCCAAATGGAGCTCCCCCATGCCCGAGACCACGATCTGCCCGGTCTCCTCGTCCACCTTGAACTTGAAGGTGGGGTCCTCGGCGGAGAGCTTGTCCAGGGCGTCCATGAGCCGGTCCTGGTCCTGGACGCGCTTGGGCTCCAGGGCGACGGAGATGACGGGCTGGTTGAACTGCATCAGCTCGAGGAGAAGGGGATGGTCCTCGCTGCAGAGCGTGTCCCCGGTCGCGGCGAGCTTGAGACCCATGACGGCGACGATCTCCCCGGCCGAGGCCTCGTCGACCCGTTCCCGTTTGTTGGAGTGCATCTTGAGGATCCGGGCCGCCTTTTCCCGGGTGTTCTGCCGGGGGTTGTACACCGCGTCTCCCGCCCGGATGCGGCCGGAGTAGATGCGTATGTAGGTCATCCGCCGCCCCTGGTCCATGCTCACCTTGAAGGCCAGGGCCGCGAAGGGTCCCTTCACGTCGGCCGGGCGCGTCTCGGTTTTCCCGGTGACCGTGCTCCTCCCCTCGATGGGGGGGACCTCCATGGGGGAGGGGAGGTAGTCGACGATGCCGTCCAGGAGGGGCTGGATGCCCTTGTTCCGGAGAGCGGCGCCGCAGAGCACCGGGACGAGCTCCAGGCTGAGGGTGAGCTTGCGGATCGCCTCCTTGATCTCCTGGAGGGGGATCTCCTCTTCCCCCAGGTACTTGTCCATGATCCGATCGTCTTTCTCCGCCAACGCCTCGAGGGCGGCCTCGCGGTACATGGCCGCCTCGTCCTTCAGCTCCTCGGGGATCTCCTCCTCCTGGAGCCCGGCCCCCAGGGTCTCTTCTTCCCAGAGGATCGCCTTCATGCGGAGCACGTCGATCACGCCGTTGAAGCGGTCCTCGGCCCCCCAGGGGATCTGGAGGACGATGGGGGAGGCGCCCAGCCGGTCCCGGATCATCTCCACCGCCCGGTTGAAGTCGGCGCCGATCCGGTCCATCTTGTTGATGAAGGCGAGCTTGGGAACCCGGTAGCTGTCCGCCTGGTGCCAGACCGTTTCGGACTGGGGCTCCACGCCGCCCACGGCGCAGAACACGCCGATGGCGCCGTCGAGGACGCGGAGTGCCCGCTCCACCTCGATGGTGAAGTCCACGTGTCCGGGTGTGTCGATCAGGTTGATGGTGTGGTTGCGCCAGTGACAGGTGGTCACCGCGGAGGTGATGGTGATGCCCCGCTCCCGCTCCTCCAGCATCCAGTCCATGGTGGCCGCGCCGTCGTGGACCTCGCCCATCCGGTGCACCCGTCCGGTGTAGAACAGCATGCGCTCGCTGATGGTGGTCTTACCCGCGTCGATGTGGGCGATGATGCCGAGGTTGCGGGTGTTTTTCAGGTTTCGGGGCGCGGCCATGACGTCTCTCCGAGGGGGGAAGGCTCCGTGTTCCGTTGACACGAAGCGTCAATCTAAGGTATCTTCCCGGGCCTGTCAAGGCGGGAGAGACCTGTGTCCGTGTCGGTGACCGTGTGTTCGTGGACCGGCGTTCCTCAACTGCCGGACGCCGATCTGTCTGCGGGCGATGAACCATCATCCATGGGCCGATGGGCCGGCCCGAGGGGCCGAAGCGTTCGGCCTGGAAGCAGAGACGTTTCATGAACGAAAAGTCCGGATCCCCCACAGGCGAACGCCTGACGGCCATGTACCGCCTCCTGCTCGAGCAGTTCGGCCCGCAGGGGTGGTGGCCCGCGGAGACCCCGTTCGAGATGATGGCCGGGGCGGTGCTGACCCAGAACACCAACTGGGGGAACGTGAAGAAGGCCCTGGGCAACCTGGAACGGGAGGGCCTCCTGGACCCGGCCCGTCTGCATGCCCTCGGGGCCGACGCCCTGGCCCACGCTATCCGGCCTGCGGGGTACTACAACGTCAAGGCAAAGCGGCTGAAGAACCTGGTGCGGCTCATCGTGGAGCGATACGGCGGCGACGTGTCGGCCATGCTGGGGGAGGGACCGGGCGAGCTCCGGGATGCACTCCTCGGGGTGAACGGCATCGGCCCGGAGACCGCGGACTCCATCGTCCTCTACGCCGCGGGACATCCCGTCTTCGTCGTGGACGCCTACACCCACCGCATCCTGAGCCGTCACGACCTGGTGGACGAGGAAGCCTCCTACGACGAGATCCAGGCCACCTTCTCCGATGCGCTCCCGGAGGACGTGCCGCTCTTTCGGGAGTTCCACGCCCTGATCGTCATGGCCGGCAAGACCTACTGCCGGAAGCGGCCCCTCTGCGAGCGCTGTCCCCTTCAGGGGCTGGCATGAAGGGGCCGGGAGAGACCGCGGCACCCCGCGTTTACGACTGGCCCCAGGCCCTTCGATCCGGCACGGGGGCGGCGTGGCCCATCTTCCTGGGGTACGTGCCCATCGGGATCGCCTTCGGCGTGCTGGCGCAGAAGAGCGGCCTCCGTCCGTTCGACGTGGGGCTCATGTCGCTCCTGGTCTTCGCCGGCAGCGCCCAGTTCATCGCCGTCTCCATGCTGGCGGCAGGCGCCGGCGCCTCGGCGGTGGTGGCCACGACCTTTGTGGTGAACCTGCGGCACCTCCTCATGAGCTCGGCCCTGGCCCCCCACCTGCAGCGGGTGGGCCACGGCTGGCTGGCACTGTTTGCCTACGGGATCACGGACGAGAGCTTCGCCGTCAATCACGCGCGGTTCAGCCGCGGGGGATGGCACTGGAGACCGGCCCTGGCTCTCAACCAGAGCGCCTGCCTCGTGTGGGTGGCCGCCACCATGGCCGGGGCCTCGGCCGGCCGCTTCATCCCCCAGGGGGCCTTCGGCATCGACTACGCCCTGATCGCCATGTTCCTCTGCCTCCTGGTGTTTCAGCTCCGTGGGCGCCGCCACGCGATCACAGCCGCGGTCTCGGGGCTCCTGGCGGTGGCCCTGTCCCTGGTCCTGCCCGGGAACGCGTACATCATCATCGCCACGGTCGTGGCGGCCTCCGTCGGCACCGTTGTCCTGGGGCGGGGGAAGGAGGGCGGAGGAGGCGGACGGCCGGGGAAGGCGGGAGAACCGTGAGCGGTGGAACCGACTACATCCTGATCGTGCTCGGCATGGGGGCGGTGACCTTTCTGCCGAGGTGGGTACCCCTGTTCGCCCTCTCCAGGCGGCGCCTTCCCGGCTGGGTCCTCGACTGGCTGGACCTGATTCCGGCGGCCGTCCTGAGCGCGCTCGTCCTGCCCGCCCTGGTGACATCGGGCGAGCCCCGCCATCTCGACCTGCTCCGTCCGGAGCTGTACGTGGCGGTCCCCACCTTCCTCTTCGCACTCAAGACCCGCTCCCTCGGGGGCAGCGTGGTGCTGGGGATGGGGTTGTACTGGCTGCTGTCCTAGGCTCGTTCCATTTCTGAATTGGAAACGAAGCCATGCCCCAAGTTCGTTTACGGATGGGCACTAGGCTCGTTTCCATCCAGAAAGGGTCTTTTTTGCCTGGGTGGGGCCGCATTCAAAGCTTGGTAACCTATCGTGCCATGCGGAATCAAAAGGCACCAGTTCCCGAATGCAGCGTCCCTCACGAATGTTCGAGCATTCCAGCGCACGGATATGGTACGATCTGCGACCGCCCGAAGGACGAAACGCGCTCCGGCGGGTGCGGGCGGAAACATCCGCCCGGCGGGATGGGAACGCCGGAGAGGCCCGGTCCGTGCGGGGTGCGGTGCGGCCGGGCTCGGGGAAACGAGACCCCGGCGCGGGAGCGGATCGGTCTGGCAGGCGTCTTGCTTTCGCAAAACAGGCTGGGCGGATGCATCGATCCTGACGGCGTCGCGAAAGGCCTCGAAGCTGGAGATCCGCCCGGGTCGTATCAACAGGAGAAGGCCTGTCCAGCGGCGGCTGACCGGGATTTTGCGAGGCCCGTCAACCCATTGCCCACGAGGAGGAGATCATGATCGTTGGAATCCTGAAGGAGATCAAGGCGTCGGAGAACCGCGTCTCCATGACCCCGGCCGGGGTGGAGGTCATGAGGGACCACGGCCACACCGTGCTGGTGGAAACGGCCGCCGGAGCGGGCAGCGGTTTCGAGGACGATCTCTACCGGAAGGCGGGCGCCGAGGTGGTGGCCACGCCCGCCGAGGTCTACGAGCGCGCCGACATGGTCATGCACGTCAAGGAGCCCCAGCCGTCGGAGTACGAGATGATCCGGGAGGATCAGATCGTCTTCACCTACCTCCACCTGGCGGCCGAGGAGAAGCTCACCCGGGCCCTGATGGCGCGGAGGTCGATCAACATCGCCTACGAGACCATCGAGGACGAGGACGGGTCCCTGCCGCTCCTCACGCCCATGAGCGAGGTGGCCGGCCGGATGGCCCTCCAGCAGGGGGCCAAGTACCTCGAGATGACCCACGGGGGCCACGGGGTCCTGCTGGGCGGCGTCCCCGGCGTGGACCCGGGAACGGTGGTGGTCATCGGGGGCGGCGTGGTGGGGACGAACGCCGCCAAGATGGCCTGCGGGCTGGGCGCCAAGGTGTATCTGCTGGACACCGACCTGAACCGGCTGCGGTACCTGAGCGACGTGATGCCCAGCAACTGCTTCCCGCTCATGTCCAGCCCGCCGCTCATTCGCGAGCTGGTGACCAAGGCGGATGTCGTCGTGGGGGCCGTGCTCATTCCGGGCGCCAAGGCCCCCCCGGCTGGTGACCCGGGAGATACTAGGGACCATGAAGAAGGGATCCGTGCTGGTGGACGTGGCCATCGACCAGGGGGGCTGCTTCGAGACGTCCCGGGCGACCACCCACGCCGATCCCATCTACACCATCGACGGCGTGGTCCACTACTGCGTGGCCAACATGCCCGGCGCCGTGGCGAGAACGTCGACCCTGGCCTTGACCGACGCGACCCTTCCCTACGCCGTGGAGATCGCCGACAAGGGGTGGGAGCGGGCCATGCGGGAGAACCGGGGCATCCGCCTCGGGGCGAACGTGATCCGGGGAGAGGTGACCTGCTCCGGCGTGGGCGATGCCTTCGGCCTGGACTGCCGGCTCGTCGACGACCTGCTTTGACACCGGGCCCCCGGGGAAAACCCCTCCTTTCGATCCCCCGTCTGCTCCGGCCGGTGCCGGTGCGGCGGGGGATCCCTTTTTCGGGGCGCCCCCGGAGGCGTGAAGCGGGCCGTTCGTTCCTCTGGATGAAGGGTTTGCTGTTGAAGGAGGCCTCATCGCCTGGTAACGTGGGTGGTGGAAAACCTCGAAGGCCATGGGTACGCATCTTTTTTACTGTATTGCCAACTCGATCCATGTTCTACTTCTCTACCTCAACAAGTTTTATGTAAAAGTCACTGATATTTATCACATGACCAGGTAAAATGTTACAGTTTCCTTGAAAAAGTACTGACAACAGGAAAATACACCTTCCGACCGCCAATGATCCCTGTACGACACTCATCAATCCTGCCCTTTTTCCTACTGCTGA
The DNA here is from genome assembly GCA_964443135.1 of uncultured Desulfobacterales bacterium. Lineage (GTDB taxonomy): Bacteria > Desulfobacterota > DSM-4660 > Desulfatiglandales > HGW-15 > JAIPEI01. Next base: position 39,999 of record CAYUBQ010000033.1, read on the forward strand.
CAGTGTGGACCAGCGTAATTCTCTTCATCAGTCCTGTCGGAACATTCATGGTCAATGATGACTGGTCGTTTACCCTTATCGTTCAGGATCTGGTTTCGCGAGGGGAAATAGCGACGACAGGATGGGGCGGCGGACCTTCAGCACTGGTTCATCTGATATGGGGGGTGATCTGGTCTGAGATCTTCGGCTTTTCTGCAACCACGCTTCGATGCTCTGTGTTGTTTCTTGGCATCTGCACCTCCATAACCCTCTTTCTGCTCCTGAAAAAACTGCGGCTGTCCGGTTGGTTATCCCTGCTGTTTACGTTGACTTTTACCCTGAATCCGCTGTTCTTATCGCAAAGCTTTACCTTCATGACAGATGTCACTTTTATGGCAATGGTGGCACTCTCCCTTCTGTTCCTGCATCTCGGGATTGAGAAAAGAGCCGGTTACCTGATCATCTCCGGTTTTGTCTTCTCACTGCTGGCGACCCTTACCCGACAACTCGGCATCGTCATCCCGCTTGGTTTTCTGATCACACTGTTCCTCCACCCCCAGGCAGGCTCACTTAACAGAGCAGGATTGTCGTTGATCGCCATTTCCATTGGCGTTGCACCATGGATACTCTGCGAATTATGGCTCTCCTCTCTGGGATCATCTGTTGCCAGTCATCCCGTGGTCCAGAGAATAGTGCAGTACCCGTTGGACCTGGGAATCGTCGACTATGGTATCTTTTTAATCTCCAGGGCGGGATTGATCTGTCTCTATTGCGGTTTCTTTCTATCCCCCATAATCATCCTTCATTTTAAATGGCTCAAATCACAGGTACCGCTGAAACGGATTGTAATCCTGATTCTTGTTGTTTCCGGTCTCTTTGAACTCTGTATTCTCCTGGAACTGATCACCCCGCCTACGGGATTTCATAGAAACATCATATATGATTTCGGTATTGGCCCTGTCCTGTTAAAGGACATATACCTGCTTGGAATCAAAAGGACAATCTCTCTTCCACCGGCGCTTTTTTATCTGCTCGTTTTCTATTCAGCCATATCTGGAGCATGCCTGATCTTCCTGCTGTTTCAGACCCTTCTTCGCCTCTGGCTCAGCCTCAAAAGCAAAGCCGTCTCTGAGATTTCTTTTATTGCGCTTCTTTCAATCGTGTGTCTGATCATATACAGCGGGATTATCATACTTACCGGTTTTCATGACCGCTACCTCATTCCTCTGTTCGCCTTTCTTATCATCTGGCTGGCTGACAGGTCCTTTTCGTATCCTGATCATAGCAAAATTCCCGTTATTCTGATGACCTCGGCAATTCTATTGTCTGGGCTGCTGAGTACCTTGTCGATACGTGATTTCATGGCGATAAAACGCAGCCAGCAGACGGCTGTTGAATATGTCCTGTCAGAACTCGGTGCGGACCCGTGCGAAATAGACGGGGGGTTTGAACACAACGGTTACCACTGCTCAGGCCAGGAAAAGCCGACAGAGTCCGGCGGCTACAGCTGGTGGTGGGTTGCCCGGGAGCGATACTTAATCAGCCTGGGGCCCTTACCTGATTATCGAATTATCAAGACGTTCCCCTACGCGAATATCATCGGCCGTGACGGGGCCATTCATATTCTCCAGCCTGCCGGAGTCCTCCTTTCAGAATGACCACGCCAGCGTAACGGGAAGAGGTTCACGATGAATTTCGTTCGCTTGCAGATTCAAAAGCATCTCTCGATCTTGAATCCATCCTCGAACAGTTCTCAGTCAGGTAAAACATAACCCCGTGTACTAAAAGTTGCCGTTATGCTGATTTCTCTTGCTCTGAGCACTTTTTTTCAATAGCATGGGAGCGCTATCTGAAATATTTAAAATATCAGAAGAAAATACATGGCCATCCGGTAGTGACCGC
>CAYUBQ010000034.1:0-41140 GCA_964443135.1 uncultured Desulfobacterales bacterium
TCTCGTGGAGCAGGATGTAGGGCTCGCTCAGGGTGGTGGTCATCTTCTCGGCGTCGGTCACGAAGTAGGGGGAAAGGTAACCGCGGTCGAACTGCATCCCCTCGACCACCTCCAGGGTGGTCTCCATGCTCTTGGCCTCTTCGACGGTGATGACGCCTTCCTTGCCCACCTTGTTCATGGCCTCGGCGATGATGTTGCCGATGGTGGCGTCGTTGTTGGCCGAGATGGTGCCCACCTGCGCGATCTCTTCCTGGTCCTTGGTCGGCTTGGAGATCTTGCGCAGCTCGTCCACGGCGGCTTCCACGGCCTTCTCGATGCCCCGCTTGATGGCCATGGGGTTCACGCCTGCGGCCACGAGCTTGGATCCCTCTTTGTAGATGGACTGGGCCAGGACCGTGGCGGTCGTGGTCCCGTCTCCGGCCACGTCCGAGGTCTTGGAGGCCACCTCCTTGACCATCTGGGCGCCCATGTTCTCGAACTTGTCCTCGATCTCGATCTCCTTGGCCACGGTGACGCCGTCCTTGGTGATGTTGGGGGAGCCGAAGCTCTTCTCCAGCACCACGTTACGGCCCTTGGGTCCGAGGGTCACCTTGACTGCGTCCGCAAGGGTATCCACGCCTTTCAGAATGGATTCCCTGGCCTTCACACCGTACTTGATCTCTTTAGCCATTCCTTATTTCCTCCTCCTTCGAAAGGGTTATTGCTCCGAATCGCAAGCCACGCGGGGGCTGTTACTCCACGATGGCGATGATGTCGTCCTCACGCATGATGAGACGATCCTCGCCCTCGATCTTGATCTCGGTGCCGGCATACTTCCCAAAGAGGACCCGGTCCCCCTCCTTCACCTCGAGCGGCTGAACCTGGCCGTTGTCCAGGGTCTTCCCGGAACCGACCGCCAGCACATTGCCTTCGATGGGTTTCTCCTTCGCGCTGTCCGGAATGATGAGTCCCCCCTTGGTCGTCTCTTCCTCTTCGACTCTCTGTACAATGACTCGATCATGCAATGGTTTGATCTTCATGCTCCTTTTCCCCTCCCATTTCAGATTTTTTGTTGGAACGTCAACACGACCATCGCGAAGATGCTCTTCTCGATGAAACCCCAAACAGCGCCCCGCCGGAAGGTCGCCGCTTCCGGAAGGCCGCAGTACGTGCTCGGTGTCCATGGCCTGCAGGCGGCGGACGCCGGTTCAGCCCGGCCGTCGGCCACCCTGCCCAGCGGCGGGCGAGCGGCCTTTTGCGAATCCGTTCAGAACTGGGACAAAATAATTCCCTGAATCGGGATGTCAAGGGTTTCGGGTAGGTTTTTTTGGAGAATCAATAGGATTGGCCCAGCCGCCAGAGAAGGGTCCGTCGAATCCCGTCCTCGAGAAAGGTCGCGGGTCGCCAGCCCAGGACCCGGTCCGCCCGTTCCACCCGCAGGCGGCTCCTGGGAATGTCCCCCGGCCGGGCGGGACCGGCCTCCGGCCGGGACAGGGAGTCCGGGATGGAGGGTCGCATCCGCCGGGCGGTCTCGAACACGGTCCGGTACAGGTCCGCGGTCTTGGTACCCTCGCCGGTACCGATGTTGATCACCTCTCCGTCGCCGCGATCGAGCGCCGCGACGTTGGCCTCGGCCACGTCTCCCACATAGGTGTAGTCGCGCACCATGCCCTCCTCGTCGTCGGGGAACCGGTTCAACACGGAGGGGTGCCCGTTCACCAGGTTGTCCATGAAGATGCTCACCACCCCGGCCTCCCCGTGGGGGACCTGGCGGGGCCCGTAGACGTTCGCATATCGCAGCACGGTGAACTCCAGCCCGTGCTGATGGCGATAGCAGCCCAGGTAGTACTCGGAGGCGTACTTGGCCACGGCGTACGGAGAAAGGGGTCGGGGAGGGCAGTCCTCGGACGTCGGGTACTCCTCGGCGTCCCCGTACACGGCGCCTCCCGAAGAGATGAAGATCACCTTGCCCACGCCGTGCCGGACGACCGCCTCCAGCAGGTTGAGGAACCCGCACAGGTTGACGTCCGCGTCGCGGACCGGGTCCGTGACCGAGAGCGGCACGCTCGCCTGGGCCGCGTGGTGATTGAGGACGTCGGGCCGTTCCCGCTCGACGATCCGGTCGATCTCCTTCGAACGGATGTCTTCGTGATGGAACACGGCCTCTTCGGGGAGGTTGTCCCGGCTCCCGGTGGAGAGATCGTCCACCACCGCCACCCGGTGTCCCCGTTCGAGGTAGGCCTCCACGACGTGGGAGCCGATGAACCCGGCCCCGCCGGTGACGAGAATGTTCATCCGCCGTCGCCTCCTTATGCTCGACGCTTCACTCGACGCTTCACTCGCCTGTATCCATACCAGAGCAGGGGAAAAGAAGAAAGAGGAAAGAGAAGAGCCGCGAGAGGAAAGGAAAACCGAAAATCGAAAACCGGTTGGATCGGCCGATGAAATGTTTCGGGATTGGCATTGCAGTGCTTCGAGTTCTGCGTTATAGAGTCTGTTTGCCCCATCGCCCTATTCCACGGCAGGCGGTGGATCGGAGAGGCCCTCATGACCCCGCGACGCGGCAACATCCTGGATCGAATCGGCTGGACCCCCCTGGTGCCCGTTCGACGGCTCAACCCGAACCCGAACGTGGAGATCCTGGCCAAGCTGGAGTCCTTCAATCCCGGGGGTTCCGTCAAGGACCGGGCCGCGCTCTGCATGATCGAGGATGCGGAGAAGAGCGGCGACCTCCACCCGGGCAAGGTCATTCTCGAGGCCACGAGCGGAAACACCGGGATCGGCCTGGCCCTGGTGGCTGCGGTCAAGGGCTACCGCATTCTCCTGGTGATGTCCGAAAGCGTCAGCGAGGAGCGCAAGAAGATCCTCGGGGCCATGGGCGCGGACCTGGAGTTCACGCCGGAGCATTTGTCCACGGACGGCGCCATCGAGTACGTCTACAAGCTGGCCCGGAGCGAGCCGGACACCTACTGGCTCGCGGACCAGTTCAACAACCCGTCCAACTGGCGGTCCCACTACCTCTACACCGCCCGGGAGATCTGGAAGGACACCGGTGAGGAGCTGAATGCCGTGGTGGCCACCATGGGGACCACGGGGACCCTGATGGGCCTCTCCCGGCGCTTTCGGGAGCTGGACCCGGAGGTGCAGGTCATCGGCGTGGAGCCCTACATGGGGCACAAGATCCAGGGCCTCAAGAACATGAAGGAGTCCTATCGGCCCGGCATCTTCGACAAGACCCTGGCCCACCGGATCGTTCACGTCGACGACGAAGAGGCTTACGAGATGACCCGCCGGCTGGCCCGCGAGGAGGGCATCTTCGCCGGGATGAGCTCGGGGGCGGCCCTGGCCGTGGCCCTGAAGGTGGCGGCCGGGATGGAGGGGGGCCGCATCGTGACCATCCTGCCGGACGGCGGCGAACGCTACCTGAGCACGCCCCTGTTCGTGGACCGGAAGAAGACACGGCTCACGCTCTACAACACGCTGTCCCGATCCAAGGAGTCGTTCGTTCCCCTGGAGGAGAACCGGGTCTCCATCTACGCCTGCGGCCCCACCCTCTGCGAGCACATCCGCATGGGCCACTGCCGGCGCCTCGTCTTCGTCGACCTGATCCACCGCTACCTGGCGTTCCGGGGGTACGACGTGCGGCTCGTCATGAACGTCACCGACCTGGACGACCGCACCATCAAGGGTGCCCTGGAGGAGAACGTCCCGCTCGAGGCCTTCACGGAACGCTACTTCCGGGCCTTCATGGAGGATCTGGACGCGCTGGGCGTCCGCCGCGCCACCCTGTATCCCAGGGCGCAGGAGCACGTGGAGGAGATGATCCGCCTGGCGGAGCGGCTCGTGGAGAAGGGATACGCCTACGAGAAGTTCCGCTCCATCTACTTCGACATCTCGCGGTTCCGGGAGTACGGGGCGCTGTCCCGGGTGGACCTGGACAAAATCCAGATGGGGAAGACCGTGGACCTGGAGCAGTACGAAAAGGCCAACCCCAAGGACTTCACCCTCCTGAGACGCTCCACGCTCCAGGAGCTCAAGGCGGGCCTCTTTTACGAGACCCGGTGGGGCAACATCCGGCCGAGCTGGCACCTGGAGTGCCCGGCCATGGCCCTGAAGCACCTGGGTCCCACCTACGACATTCACGCGAGCGGAATCGAGCTCCTCTTTCCCCATCACGAGAACACCATCGCCATCAGCCGGGCCGCCACGGGCAAGCCGCCGGCCCGGTACTGGCTGCACAACGAAAGCGTGGTCCAGAGCGGCGTGCAGGGCGAGGAGGAGACCCAGGTGGACCTCACCCTCCGGGAGGTCCAGGAGAAGGGGTTCACCGGGCGGGACGTTCGCTACTGGCTCATCAGCCACCACTACCGCAAGCCCATCACGTTTTCCTGGAGGAAGCTCGAGACCGCACGGAAGACGCTGGCCAAGCTGGACACCTTCGTCAAGAAGCTCCTGAACAGCCGGAACGGGCCTTCCTACGCGGAGATGGACCAGCGCATCTACGACCTGCGCCGCAGCTCCCTGGACGCCCTCGACGACGACCTGAACGTGGCTCAGGCCCTGGCCGCCCTGTTCCGGTTCGTCCGCAGGATCAACCGGATCATGGACCGCACGGGGCTCTCGGCCGGGGACCGGGACAAGGTCCTGGAGGCCCTGAACGCGGCCGACTCGGTGCTGGGGGTCCTGCGCCTGGAGCCGGAGACCCCGGACGAGCGCGTGCAGACCCTCATGGATCAACGGGAGGAGGCGCGCCGGGCCAAGGACTGGCCCACGGCGGACCGCATCCGCGACGAGCTCCGGGAGATGGGGGTCGAGCTGATCGACACCAAGGACGGCCCGGTCATCAGGCGCTGACCCGGGACCGTCCGCCTTCACCGAACCCCGAGCCCCCCGAACCGCCCGTCGGGGAAGAACCTCACAAGACGCCCGTTCGTTCATCCCCTTCGGCCTTCTCCCGGGCATCCCGGCGCTGCGGGCGAAGAGCCTGTGGCCCTGCCTGGTGCTGCACAGCCTGATCGCGCTTTCCGTGGACGTTCTCGGGCTGATCACCTCCTGAAAACAGCCCTGAGCGCGGCGAACGCGCTCCTCAACCTTCCTCCTCCCCCTGCCCCGACCTCTCCACGACGTAGTTGACCGTGACCTGCGCGGTCGAGCCGGGGGCGATCTCCAACGAAGGCGGAGCCAGTACCACGTCGAGGGTCATCTCACCCGACTCCTTCAGGCCGTTCAAGGGCGCCTTTTCCGTGTACAGGGTGGAGACGCGCTCGAGCACCCCCTTCGAGCCGACCACCCGAATGGTCCCGGGCTCAACACGGGGGCGAACCGCGGGAAGCAGACCACCTGCTCCTCATGGGCCGCAAAGACGACGGCCGGACGGTGCGGAACGCCGTTCCGGACCTCCTCGCACATGACGACCTTCGCCAGAACGGGACCTTCCGCGCCGGGGCCGCCTCCAACCTCGGGGCCCTCCGCCGCTCGCCCGGCACCGGGAAGGAGCACCCACACCATCAGGCAGACAAACGCAAACGCTCTCATCGTCCTCTCCGTTGCACACCGTTCAGGCCGTTCCCTTGAAAGAGTATACCCACTTTTCTCCCGGATGCACCCCCCTTCGGCCGGAATCCGGCGGCGGAAACGAATCGGCCTTGACAAGCCGGCCTCGGACCTCTATCAAAAGCCTTGTATCAGTCTTGATATATGCCTTTTCCGCCTCAACGCCTCCCGGCGCTCATCCGCCGGACACGGACTCAGGGAATCGGAGACTGCTTCTTGGAAACCCCCCTCATGGAAACCGCACGCTCCGGCACGGCCCTCACCGCCGCTCGCAGGGCGGGATCGAGCGACCGGGAAACGCTGGTCCGTTTGAACGAGGACCTGGAACGGCACGCGGCGCCCACCCGCCTGAACGAGCGCTTTCTGGAGTCCCGGGTGGAAGCGCTGGAGGGGACGGGCTGCGACCCCGGGCCGATCTATGCCCTGACCCTGGCCAGGTTGATCGAGCTCACTCTCCTGTGCGCCGGCAGCTACGCGGGCAACGGCTGTCCCGCCGAGGTCGGGGATCTCCTGTTCAACCCCCGACTGATCCTCGTGCACATCCGGGGGCGGGAGAGACCGGTGATCAAGGAACGGCACACCCCCCTCACGGTCCAGTTCGCCCGCGAGGCCGACTCCCGGGACGATGTGATTGCCTGGCTCCGCTCCAACACCTTTCTGGAAACGGTCAAAAAGCCCCTTCTGCCCCACCTGACGGAGCGGTTCGAGACGTGCCACGCGCACCCGGAGACCTACCTGGACTCGGTCCGCGAGCGCACCACCCGCGTCGTGGAGGTGACGGGGTGGCTGTCCTCGGCGGGGATTCCGCACGAGCGGGACCTCCACGAATGGATCGCCCGGCTGAGCGACAGCGACCGGGAGATGCTGGAGCGCAGGCTCTGCCGCTTCGGCAGGAGCACCTTCGACGCCCAGGGCCGGGAGATCCGCCGCCGGTTGCAGGACCCGAAGGAGAGCCGGCCTTGTTTCAAGGGAGACATATGCCGAGCTTGACACAAGGCTCCCACGCCTGTACAATGCGTTTCAATCGGCCTTTGGAAACAGATCGGCCCCCGAGGACCCGCCGTCCCGGGAAGACCCCACAAAGGAAATCGCTCTAGAGGAGGGAAGGTATGTCACGAAAACGGATCTGCTGTCTACTGGCGGCCCTGGTCACGGCGCTCGCCGCCCCCGTCGTCGCCTCTGCGGCCGACACCCTGATGATGGCCACCACCACCAGCACCGACAACACGGGGCTCCTGGACGTCCTGGCCCCCAGGTTCCAGGAGGACACCGGCATCGAGCTGAAGTGGACCGCGGTGGGCACGGGCAAGGCCCTGGAGATGGGCAAGAACTGCGACGTGGACGTGCTGCTGGTCCACGCCCCGTCCGCGGAGAAGCAGTACGTGGCCGACGGGTACGGCAAGGATCGAACCGAGGTGATGTACAACGACTTCGTCATCATCGGCCCGCCCGGCGACCCGGCCGGGGTCGAGGGCATGCCCGTGGTCGACGCCATGAAGAAGCTGGCCGCCGAGAACGCCGCCTTTGCGAGCCGCGGGGACAACTCCGGCACCAACAAGAAGGAGATCTCCCTGTGGAAGGCGGCCGGCATGGCCGTGCCCGACAAGGAGGCCTGGTACGTGCAGACCGGCCAGGGCATGATCGCCACCATCAACGTCGCCGTCGAGAAGGGCGCCTACACCATGACGGATCGCGGCACCTTCATCAAGTTCGCCGACAACCACGGCGGCAACCCGCCGCTGGTGGTGCTGGTGGAGGGCGACCCGGTCCTGTTCAACCAGTACAGCACCCTGGCCGTGAACCCCGGGAACTGCCCGAACGCACAGTACGCCCTGGCCACGAAGTTCACCCGGTGGATCACGTCGGACGAGATCCAGGCCTTCATCGGGGAGTTCACGCTCCTGGGAAAGAAGCTGTTCACCCCGAACGCCGGGAAGTAGCCCCCGCACGTCGGGCCTTCCTCACCAGGGGCGATGCGGTCCGGCCCGCTTCGCCCCTTTCCTTGAACCCCTTCGACCACCGGCCCCATGGACTACATCCTGACCGGCCTGATCCGGGCCTTCGAGCTGCTCCTCCAGGGAGACCCGGAGACCTTTTCCGCGGTGAGGACCACGGTCCTGGCCTCCAGCCTGTCCGTGGCGGCCAGCATGGCCGTCGGCGCCCCGCTGGGGTTCTGGCTGGGGTACGCCCGCTTCCCGGGCCGGAGGCCGCTCCGGGTCGGGGTCGACACCCTGCTCTCCCTCCCCACCGTGGTGATCGGTCTGCTCTGCTACGCCTTCATGACCCACCGGGGCCCGTTGGGGGACCTGGAGCTGCTCTTCACCATCCCGGGCATGGCCGTGGGCCAGACCATCCTGGGGCTCCCCATCGTGGTGGCCATGACGGCCACGGCCGTGGAGAGCCTCGACGAGCGACTCGAGCCGACCCTGCTCACCCTGGGGGCGGACCGGCGTCAGCTTCTGTTGACCTCGCTCTGGGAAGCCCGGTTCAGCCTGGCTCTGGCCGGGGCGGCCGCTTACGGCCGGATCGTCTCCGAGGTGGGGATCTCCATGATGGTCGGCGGCAACATCAAGTGGCACACCCGGACCATCACCACCGCCATCGCCCTGGAGACGGGCAAGGGGCAGTTCGCCACCGGGATCGCCCTGGGGCTGGTCCTGATGGCCCTGGCGCTGATGGTCAACCTGGCCATGCACGGACTGAAGAGGCTGTCCGGACCATGATCGATCCCCTGTACCATCTGGAGAGCGTCCGCCAGGTCTACGGCGGCCGCACGGTCCTGGAGGTGGACCGCCTGGAGATCGAGGCCCGCTCCATCATCGGGCTCACCGGGCCCAACGGCTCCGGCAAGAGCACCCTGATGCGGATCCTGGCCTTTGTGGAGGCGCCGGCCGCCGGGCGGCTGACCTTCCAGGGACGGCCCCGGCATCAGGTGGACCTGGCGCTCCGCCGGCAGGTGACCATGCTGAGCCAGGAGCCCTACCTGCTCAAGCGATCCGTGCGGGCCAACGTGGCCTACGGCCTCCAGATCCGCGGAACGCCCGACACCCGGTCCCGGGTGGCTGAGGCCCTCGAGCAGGTCGGCCTGGACCCGGCCCGGTTCGCACACCGTTCCTGGCGCGAGCTGTCCGGCGGCGAGGCCCAGCGGGTCGCCCTGGCCGCCCGGCTGGTCCTTCGGCCCCGGGTCCTGCTCCTGGACGAGCCCACGGCCAGTGTGGACCGGGAGAGCAGCGAGCTCATCCAGCGGGCCGCACTGGAAGCCCGCAACCGGTGGGGAGCCACGCTGGTCGTCATCAGCCACCACCTCGACTGGCTCCACAGCGTGGCCGACCGCATCCTGGCCATGGACTACGGCCGCCTCACCCCGGCATCCCCTGCTCCTCCAGGAACTGGATGACCCGCAGGGACTCCGCGACCCCGGTCGTCCCCCGCATGCTCACCACCACGGCGATGGTCTCCAGGATCTCCTCCCGGGTGGCCCCCTTTTCCAGGGCGAACGAGGCCTGGCCCAGCACGCAGTTGCGGCACCCCGCCCCCAGGGCAATCGCCAGGGCCATCAGCCGCTTGGTCTTTCCGTCCAGGACGCCGTCCCGGTAAGTCTCGACCGCCTGGTCCCTGACGTGACCCAGCACGTCGGGAAGCAGGCGGGCAAACGCTTCCAGCTGGTGCACCCGGTTCTCGTTCAGCTCCATCTGGCTCTCGCTCATCCGGCCCTCCATGGTGGTGATGATCTGAGACGATCGTTCTTCCTGGGGCGCTCCGGCTGCAGCGACCACCGGGCACGCCCTGCTTACGGCTTCTCTCTCTCGATGAAACGAAAGGATTCCATCATCCTGGAAAACAGGCCGGGGTCCCGGTCGGGATCGAAAGCGTCCTCGGACGGCAACCGAGACGGATTCCCCTCATCATCGACGGAAAACCCATTGCGGCTGAAGTAGACGATCCTGCAGCAGACGCCGTCGCCGAACCCCATGTATTCGATGTTCCCACCCCACTGCCCGCCCATGGCCCGATCCACGTACCCGGTACGGCAGAAGCGGGTCCCGTTCAACAGGACGGGCTTCCCTTCGCCATTCATCTCCGAGCAAGGAGGCAGTCCATCACACCGCCGGCAGGCCACCTCCAACAGCAGTGCTCCTTCCGCCTCCCACCCCGGGGGGAGAAATCGAACCGACACGCCCTGCCGGAGCAGGTCCCCCCTCCCATGCTCGGGTTTCCACCACGTCCGCTTGTAGCCCTCGGATATCGTGAAGGCGGAAGGATACCGGATCTCGAATCCAAAGATCCTGTTCCGGTACGCGCTCCACCCTCCCCCGCCGAAGCAGAGCGCGGAGTAGAGGGCAACGAGCATCAGGACGAGCAGGGCCGCGAAAAGCGGGATTCCCTTCGAGGAAGCGCGGTGACGGCGGCAGGCGCCGGGAGCGGATCCCGTTCGATTCCCTGGGCACGCCGCGAGGGAGGCGCTCGCCATTTCGGATTCCCGGATCATCCGGCTGAACTCGGCCTTTCAGGGTCCCGGCGGGCGATCAGGTATGGATACCCGTACGCGACGACAGGTTCCTTCCTCTGGTTCGGAGCTCTGATTGTAGCACCGAACGCGTGGGATTTCCATCGGCGGCGGGCCGGTCCGGGATCTTGCCTCCCCATCCCGAGCGTGCAGTCCGCTACCGGCTTTTCGTGAGAGAACGGATGCAGGGTCTCGATCGGGTGTTCCCGATGATTTCGGGCACAAAAAAGGCGGCCCAGAGGCCGCCTCGCTGTTTGATCTGGCGGAGAGAGAGGGATTCGAACCCTCGGTGAGGCTTTACACCCCACACTCGCTTAGCAGGCGATGCGACGGGTTTTAGCGGATTTCCAGGTTTGACGGGGTTTTCCAACGCCCCAGTGAGGCCCCAATCGGTGCGGTTTGGAGCACTCTGAAAAGGAATTGGGGCGTCAGGTGGGACGTCACCCATCCCATCTTTGTCCTTGAGCCGGCGTGAATGCGATGGCCCCGGGAAACAGTTCTTTCAGTGCCGAAATGAATGTGTCCAGCTGAAGCTCGGGGTGATAGTAAGGGCTTTCCTGGAGTCGAACAACACCCAGTTGATCGAGGTGGGTGAAGTACTCGGAAACCAGCCTGCCGGCCTCGATCACGTAAGGCTGGGCACGGTAGCGGTAGCTCATCTCAAGGCCGTATCTCCACTCTTCCTCCGAAGTCGTCGCAAGAATCGAGTAAAGGTCCAGAGCATGGTAGCGGCCAAACTCCTTGTCCGGATCATCGAGACGATCCCTGAAAGCAAAGAGCTTCATCATGAGAAAGGTGTAGGGATGGGGAATGCTGATTTCGGATTCCCAGGGATCGCCCGAACTGAGTCGCCCCTTCAGAGGCACGGCCAAAAGGCCCTCCTCCAGTGTGAGTGCTTCGTCTACCGGATGGGCGTGAATACCGACAGACGGATTGGGGCGAGCACGGCGCGCGTCCACCTGAACTCGTGTGTCCTGAAAACAGGCCTGAGGTCCTGTGAGGATGTCCACCTTGACGTTGCCCGCGGCCCCGCCCACCTGACCTGGTTTGACGAACTGGTATTTTTCAGCTCCCGGGACGACCTCATACCCCAATCGCTCAATGGCCTCAGCAAGAGGTCTTGCTCTTGAGGATTCGATGAGGACTTCCGCTCGGAGAAAAAGATCGAGATCGTTCGTTGACCGCGGTTCCGGCCACTCCTCCAGCAGCGTACGGATCCCCAGCTGCTGCACGTGCTCTATCTTGAGATAGATGCCAAAGCCCCCACCGATGATGAGCCGAATGTCCGAGCCGTCCAGCTCACGGAGCAAGTCCAGCAGGGATGTCCTCAGGTCTGTGACAGGATTCATGGAAGCACTGCCTCGAGGTTGTTCATGATGCTTGATCTCACCTGCTCGGCGGTTTCCCTGTCGCGTTTGTCTCCGGCCATCAACTCCAGGTACACCTGTACGGGGGAGGCCCACCAGAAATCCCCCTCATCCCGGCGATCGAAAAAAACCGTTTCGTCCTCGGTCTCCAAAAGCTCAAGGTTCGGAAAGCGATCCGTTTGACTGCCTTCCACCTTTTCCGGGAGCCCATCCAGGCGGGGGCAGTAAACAGACAAGAGCCCACCCCGTTGCATGACGGCATATCGTCCCACCGATGATTTCCCGGTACCGATCAGAGGGAGACCCAGATATTTTGAAGCCTTTCTCAACAACTCCGTTACAGATTCCTTCTCCTCAGAGACCTTGAGGCGAACCTGGGTCTTGATATTCGGGGGGACATAGTTCTCACTCAGCTTTGCCAGCAGCTTGTCCGGCTGCAGCAGGCGAATGGCGGACTCACGCGTGATGATCAAGTCCTCCTCCAGGGTCTTCAATGCCTTTGAGACCGTGGAGAGGCTCATGGGCGTTCTTTCATCCTGCTCCACCAAGGGGTTCCGTTGGTTGATCTCTTCGGAGACATCCCGGACAGTTTTGTAACTGGGGCGGACCAAGAAGACCCGCCCTACCATGGAGCTGTTCCTTCGATAGATATTCTTGATCGGCGCGGACGAGGTGAAACGGTTTTTCCCGCCGCTGCGAAAAACGGCAAACCTGCCCTTTGCAATCACGACTCCGTTCCCACAGAGATCAAGCCCACTGATTCCCTCCCTTTCCAACTCCATCAACTGCGGTTCACTCAGGAAGGGTACAAACAGCATCGTATTGCAGTCCCTCGGCAATGGAGACAACTTCAAGCGGTTGATCCCATCCTGAAACGATTTGGGCGTTGAGAGGGGTTTACACTCAACCGCGAATTTCGCCTTGGACTTCCCCCACGACGCCTCCACAAGCGCATCAAGACGGCTGTTTTTCCCTATGTCAGGTTTCTCCCGCAGTAGACGAAAAGAGAGGGGAGGAAGCGAGACCTCTCCCTTCCGGAGCTGTTCGAGCATTTCGTTTTCTGTTGGCATTTTCCTGATTCCCCCTGTTTTCCTGTTCAAGAAAATACTCTAATTTAGGAAAATAAGCAAACCCGATTCTCGAAAGAATATCGATCTTCAGATGTCCTTCTTATCGCGCTCCTCATCGACCACCTCTTTTTCCAGCTTGCTGTATACCTGCCATTCGAGCAATTGTGGCCTGCTGGAAAAACTTCTGGAAAAGGGCTTCGATCCGGCTGAGTCAGAAGACCAAGGAACAGCCTTGATCCAGTCCCTGCTCGTGCGTCTTGACGGCTGCCCGGCTTTCGACAACTGGGACTTTTGCCCACACCCTCACTATTCCGGGAAACCAATTTTGATCCGGCGGTCAAAAAACACGACGGAGTTGGGCTTTGTCTCTGACCCCCTTCGCGCATTTGACTCCCGCCTCCTCCCATCGAAGATAGTAGGTGGCCGGATGGTTGATCGACCTCATGGTATTCTTCGTATTCCGCAAGCCACAGGGATACATGCTGAACCCGAAATAGACGGTCTTGTAGGGCAGCAGATCGACGAGTTGGACTTCTGTGTGTTCCTCCCCGCAGCTGGCCAGGACACCTCCCAATCCGAGAGTCCTGAGGTGAAGTGCATCCATTGGATCTTCCTGGCATCGACTCGGCGCTTTCATGGGTCTTCAACTGAAAGTCCACCTGAAAGTTCTGAAATTGGGGCGTCAAGTGGGGCGTCACGGCTGGCACAGAGCACAAAAAAGGCGGCCCAGAGGCCGCCTCGCTGTTTGATCTGGCGGAGAGAGAGGGATTCGAACCCTCGGTGAGGCTTTACACCCCACACTCGCTTAGCAGGCGAGCGCCTTCAGCCGACTCGGCCATCTCTCCGCGTGTTGTCATGCAACGGTCCTTCTCGTGGCGGAGGGAGAGAGATTCGAACTCTCGGACCCGCTGTCACGAGTCTGCGGTTTTCAAGACCGCCGCCTTCGACCGCTCGGCCATCCCTCCGGCAATCGAACTTCGAAATATAACACCCGCCTCCGGGTTCGTCAAAATCTTTTCGAACGGTCCCCCCTGTTCCGGGGCCGCTCACGTCCTGCCGGCGCTCTGAATCGCCTCGCGCATGCGCCGGATGGTCCGGCCGTAGTCCTCGCTCAGGAAGATCGCGGATCCGGCGACGAACACGTCCGCACCCGCGGCGTAGACCGCGCCGATGTTGTCCGGGTCGATCCCGCCGTCCACCTCGATCTCCACCTCCAGCCCGCGGTCGTCGATCGTCCGGCGAAGGCGCTCGATCTTGGTCAGGGCGGACGGGATGAACTTCTGCCCCCCGAAGCCCGGGTTCACGCTCATCAGGAGGACCATGTCCACGTCCTCCAGGATGAAGTCGAGCAGGTCGAGCGGGGTCGCGGGGTTCAGGGAGACGGCGGCCCGGGCCCCGGTCATGCGCACGCGCTGGATGGACCGGTGGAGGTGGTGGACCGCTTCGCAGTGGACGGTGATGCTGTCGGCGCCCGCGTCCGCGAAGGCGTCCACGTAGGCGTCCGGGTCCGAGATCATGAGGTGGACGTCCAGGGGAAGGTCGGTGGCCCTTTTCGCGGCCTCCACGATCAGGGGCCCGATGGTGATGTTGGGGACGAAGTGTCCGTCCATGACGTCCACGTGGATGAGGTCGGCTCCGGCCCCCTGGACGAGGCGGATCTCCTCCCCCAGGCGGGTGAAGTCCGCGGACAGGATGGATGGGGCGATCTTGGCCATGGGTGGGCCTCCGGAAAAGGGTGTGCGCCGAGCCCCTGGATGCATCGGGGCGGCCATCGTCTCAGCTCTTGACCAGCAGGGCCCCGAAGAACCCGTCCGCATCGTGGATGTGGGGCAGCGTCCTGAAGAGGCCCCGGTCGTCGACGAACCGCCGGGCCCAGGGCGGGGCCCGCTCGTCCAGGCGGGCGAGGGAGAGGTCCGGCCGCTCGTGGAGGACGTTCTCCACCACGCCCTCGTTCTCCTCTCTCGCGACGGTGCAGGTGACGAACAGCAGCCGTCCGCCCGGGCGGAGACGTTGCGCACCCTGGAGGACCAGCGCCTTCTGGAGCGCGGCGAGCCTCGGAAGGTCCGCCTCGGACCGGTTCCACTTCCCGTCCGGGTGCCTTCTCAGGACGCCCAGCCCGGAGCAGGGGGCATCCACCAGGACCGCGTCGAACGTCGTGCGGAACAGCCGGTCCAGGCCCCGGGTCCCGTCGGCCTGCACCGGCTCGACCTGCCGCAGCCCGAGGCGGGTCAAGGTCCTTCGAAGGTCTACCAGCCGCGCGTGATGGATGTCAAGCGAGGTGACCCGGGCCCGGTCCCCGGTGAGCTCCGCCAGGTGGGTGGCCTTGCCGCCGTGGCCCGAGCAGAGGTCCAGGATCCGCTCCCCGGGCAGGGGGGCCAGCAGGTGTCCGGCGACCTGGGCCCCTCGATCCTGCACCTGGAACAGGCCCTCCCGAAACGTTCGGAGGCCGTCCACCCGGCCCCTCGAGCCCGACAGGGAGAGCGCGCCGGGAACCCCTTCGACGGGGACGGCCTCCACGCCCTCCTCCCCGAGGGCCGGCCTGAGCGCCTCGGGGGTCCCTTTCAGCCGGTTCACCCGGATGTCGAGCGGCGGGATCCGGTTCTGGGCGGCCATGAGCGCCTCGGCCTCCTCGAGACCGAAGCGCTCGAGCCAGCGGGCCGCCAGCCACTCGGGGTAGGCGTGGGTCGCGGCCAGGAAACGGACCGGGGCCGCCTCCGGATCGGGGAAGGCGATCCCCCGGTGCGTCCGGCAGAGGTTTCTCAGGAGGCCGTTCACGAAGCCGGCGGCCCGGCCGAGCCCCCGCGCCTTCACCTGCTCCACCGCCTCGTTGACCGCGGCCGAGTCGGGCACCCGGTCCAGGTAGAGCACCTGGTACAGGGCGAGCCGCAGGACGTTCAGGACGATCGGAGAGAGGGATCGGAGGGGACGACTGGACGCCCGCGAGAGCATCCAGTCCAGCCGCCCTCTCCAGCGCCACACGCCGAGCACGAGGTGGCTGATGAACGCGCGGTCGAGCGGTGTGAGGCCGGGGTGCCGGCGAAAGGCCTCGTCCAGGGGATCACCCCAGCGCCCGCTCCCCGCGGCCTCCTGACTCAGTATGGAGAGGGCCAGGTCTCTCGGTCGGGTTTTTTCCATGCTCGAGAAAGGTGCGCACCCCCTCCTCCACCAGGTCCAGGTCCACGTCCGTGTCGAAGCAGGGGCCGTTCGGCCGGCGGTTGAGGACGCCGAAGACCGGGATGGGATAGGAATCCTGAATGCCGCTCGTCAGGTCCCGTTCGCAGGCCACGCCGATGATCAGGTGGGGCCGCTTGTCCACCACGATCTTCCGGGCCAGGGTACCCCCCGTGGCCACGGCCATGGACACCCCGTAGGCCCTTCCCAGGGCCACCAGGTCCTTGATCTTGCACCGGCCGCAGGCCTTGCAGTTCTCCACGTCCCCCGTGATCCGGACCGCGCACTCGTGATACTGGAGGCAGTGGGGGAGCAGGATGAGGAGCTTCTCCGGGGGCACCTTGCGGGCCTCCGCCAGCACCAGCTGGTTGTTGATGGCCACGAAGCTCCGCCTCACCTGGTCCTTCCTGATTCCCACCAGCTTGCCCACGGCGACCAGGAGGGGGAACAGCCATCGGATGACCACCCCGCGGATGCGGCGGTTGAAGAAGAGGTTCTTCCCGCGGAGGATCGTGAACACCAGGGTGAGCGCCCCGCCCAGGAGAAAGAGCACGGCCCCGGCGAACACCAGGGCCATGAGCAGGGGCAGCCTCGGGTGGATGGACGCGAACCCCACGTAGGGCACCCACCAGAGCACCGCCGCCAGCGTCACCAGGACGACGCAGGAGAGCAGGAGCAGGAGGATGAACCTCCTCTTTTCCGGTGTGGTGCCGTTCTTCAAGGTGAACCAGCCCGATCTTGCGTGGACCCCGCCCCGAGGCGGCTCCCGGCCTCCAGGGGGAAGCCGCGCAGAAACTCGGGAACAGTCATGCGCCTCCGTCCGGGGGCCTGGATCTCCCGCACGGCCACCCGTCCGTCACCGGTCTCCACCACCAGCCGGTCCCCCGCCTCGACCACCCGGCCCGGACGGCCCTCTCCGCCGGAACCGGCCGGGTACGCGCCGAAGAGCTTGAGGGTCCGTTCCCCGAGGACGGTCCGGGCGCCGGGCGCCGGGTCCAGGGCCCGAATCTGTGCGCTGACGGCCCCCGCCGGCCGGTCCCAGTCGATCCGGGTCATGGCGGGGTCGATCTTCGGGGCATAGGTGGCACGCTCCTCGTCCTGGCGCGTCCGGGTCCCCGGGCTCCGGGTCAGGGCCTCCAGGGACCTCACCAGGAAATCGCCGCTCAGGCCGGCCAGCCTGTCGTGGAGCCGTCCGGCGGTCTCGTCCGGGGCGATCCCCACCTCCTCCTGGAACAGGATCGCGCCGGTGTCCAGCCCCTCGTCCATGCACATCAGGGTCAGGCCGGTCCGGTCCTCGTCGTTCAGGACCGCCCACTGGATGGGCGCGGGCCCCCGGTAGCGGGGAAGCAGGGAGGCGTGAATGTTCACCGTGCCCCAGCGGGGGACGGAGAGAAGGGGCGCCCGGAGGATCCGGCCGAAGGCCACCACCACCAGGATATCCGGCGCCAGGCCCCGGAGACCCTGGACGAAGGCCGGATCGTTCACGGGCTCGGGTTGAAGGACGTCCAGGTCCCGCTCCTCCGCGGCCCGCTTGACCGGGGAGGAAACCCGTTTCCGCCCCCTCCCCTTCGGCCGGTCCGGCCGGGTCACCACCGCCCGGACCTCGTACCCGGCGTCCGCCAGCGCCAGGAGCGACGGGACCGCAAAGTCCGGCGTCCCCATGAAGACGACGCGCGGGGAGGCCGGGAGTTTTTCGGGAGAGCAGCCCATGCTCACTCGGAGGATGCGTCTTTTTTCATGAGCTTTTTCATCCTCTTCTTGTACAGAGCGCGCTTCAGGTTGCTGATGTGATCGATGTAGAGGACCCCGTTCAGGTGATCGATCTCGTGCTGCAGGCAGATGGCCAGGAGGCCGTCGGCCTCCACGTCCACGGGACGGCCGTCCCGGTCGACGCCGCGCACCTTCACCTTCGCGCTGCGGGCGACCTCGGCCGCATAGTCCACAACGCTCAGGCAGGACTCCTCGTAGGTGGTTCCCCCCTCGGCGAGCACGATCTCCGGGTTGATGAGCACCTGGAGATCCGGTCCATTTTCCCGCGACGTGAGGTCGTAGACCACGACGCGCTTCAGCTCTCCGACCTGGTTGGCGGCCAGGCCGATCCCGGGAGCGGCGTACATGGTCTCGGCCATACAGTCGATCAGCGCCTGGGTCTCCTCGTCAATGTCGGTCACCGGCTCGGCGACCCCCCGCAGGACCGGATCGGGGTAGGTATGGATTCTCCTGGAGTTCGATTCGTTCATGGCACGTTCTCATGGGTTGGTTTTCCCTGTGGCCGGAACGCGCGGAGCTGCGCAACCTGTCGGTCCGGCACAACAGGGAGATAGTAATGATCGCGCGGAAATAAATCAAGACGCGAATCACGGAGGAGTCGCGGAGAGCCGGAATCCTCGAGATCTGCCCCCGAGATTTCAACAGGTGATATCCTCCCCAGCGGCGCGTGAGCGGGTTTTTGCGAATGCGTCAACCATGCTTCACACGGCTTTTCCCGTTTCCGGTCGGTACAGCGTCTGCGGGCGGGCGCGGGGAAACGGGCCTTGACTTTTGCAGCGCTTCTCCCTATTCAGTGATCCATGAAAGCCATCGCGAACTTTCTCTTCGAAGTGGGGATGCTGAAGAAGACGCCGAGGAGCGGCTACCAGTTTCTCGGGTCCGGTCGCGAGTCCGTGGCCGAGCACTGCTTCCGGACCACCGTGATCGGGTACGTCCTGTCGTTTCACGAGACCGGCGCGGACCCCAACCGGACCGTCCTTCTCTGTCTCATGCACGACCTGCACGAGGCGAGGACGGGCGACCTCAACTACGTGAACAAACGGTACGTCAACGCCGACGAGGACAAGGCCCTGGAGGACCTGGCCGCCGGTCTGCCGTTCGGCGGCGACATCACGGACCTCGTCCGGGAGTTCAACGCCGGGGAGTCCACGGAAGCACGGCTCGCCAGGGATGCGGACCAGCTCGATCTCATCCTCGAGCTCAAGGAGCAGCTGGACCTCGGGAACCGGTACGCTTCCGACTGGTTGGCTTACGCCGTACGGCGTCTCCAGTCCTCGTCCGCCAAGGCGATGGCCGAGGACATCCTGGACACCGACAG
Source organism: uncultured Desulfobacterales bacterium (assembly GCA_964443135.1). Taxonomy (GTDB): domain Bacteria; phylum Desulfobacterota; class DSM-4660; order Desulfatiglandales; family HGW-15; genus JAIPEI01. The sequence continues at coordinate 18,736 of CAYUBQ010000034.1, forward strand.
CACGGAGTGGTGGTTCGAAAAGCGGACCGACCTCTGGGTGAATGCATCTCCGAATCCGCAGCGCAAAGAGTAGTCGCAGGTCCCGGGGGAGACCCTCGCTCCGGGCCGCCGTGGTCCTTTCGCTGGCCGCGCACCTCCTCGCGTTCGCGGGGTTCCAGAAGGCCTTTCCGTCCCTGCTCGGTCCGGCCCGGGCCAGGCAGTATCGGCTCGAGCTGATCCGCCCGCCCGTGGAGGACCTGCAGGAGGAGACGGACCCCGGGGCCGAGGAGGCCCGCCTTCGCGACGAACCGGAGCCCGAGCCCGTAACGCCCCTCGAGGACACCATCAGCCTGAACACCAAGGACAGCCGGTACGTGGACTACGCCCGCGTCGTCAAGGACCGGCTCCTGGCGCACTGGTCCTATCCCCCCCGGGCGCGCGTGCGCCTGCTGGAAGGCCGGTTGCTCCTGGTGTTCTCTCTGTCGCCCGGCGGGGAGACGACCTCCATCCGCATCCTCGATCCTTCCGGCCACGAGATCCTGGACCGAGAGGCGTGCCGCGCGGTGCGGACCGCATCGCCCTTCCCGCCCTTTCCAGAGCACGTCCGCGTCCAGCGGCTGAACATCCGAGCCGCATTCGACTACCGGCTCACATCCCGTTGACGTAGACCACGGGGGAAACACGCCATGCAGATCCTCCACGGCATTCGATACAATCTCAGGGGCTTCACGATGGGCCTTCGAAGCGGCAGGCTCCTCTTCTGGGGGATCCTCCGCTTCCTCATCGTGCTCGTTGTCACCATCCTCATCGCCGGCCTGATCCTGGTCTACCAGCAGGACATCATGGCCGCGCTCTGGGCACGCCCGGAGAGCGCGTGGGTGCTCTGGCTGTGGCACCTGATCGCCTGGTTCATCACCCTGGTCCTGGTGGCCTTTTCGGTGCTCTTTTCCTACCTGCTCTCCCAGATCCTCTTCAACGTCTTCGTCATGGACGTCATGTCCCGCATCACGGAGCGAACGGTCACGGGGCGGGTGGAGGAAGGGGAGCCGATGCCCTTTTTCACCCTGTTCTTTTTCCTGATCAAGCAGGAGATCCCCCGGGCCATCGCCCCGGTCGGCGTCTCCCTGGTGATCCTGTCCCTGGGCTGGTTCACGCCGCTGGGGCCCGTCCTGGTTCCTCTCTCCTCGGCCGCGGCGATCGTCTTCCTGGCCTGGGACAACACGGATTTGACGCCGGCAAGGCGGGGCAGACCGTTCGGCGAACGATGGGGCCTGTTGAAACGCTCCCTGCCCTTCCACCTCGGGTTCGGCATCCCGTTTCTCGTTCCCGGCCTGAACCTCCTCTTCCTGGCCTTTGCGCCGGTGGGCGCGACCCTGTACTACCTCGATCGGACCGGCGGTGCCGGGACCGGATGACGGCACAAGATGCCCTCTCCGCCTTGACTTGCCGTCGCGGGTGATTACTTTTTCAAATTGAATCCAGCGACTTTTTCCGGGTGAGCCATGGCGGACAGAGACTACTACCAGATCCTGGGCATCTCCAGATCGGCCTCGCAAGACGAGGTCAAGAAGGCCTACCGCAAGCTGGCCATGAAGTACCACCCCGACCACAACCCCGGGGACCGGACGGCCGAGACCCGCTTCAAGGAGGTCAGCGAGGCCTACGCGGTCCTGAGCGATCCCGAGAAACGCAAGCAGTACGACATGTTCGGAGCCGAAGGCTTCCAGAACCGCTACTCCCAGGAGGACATCTTCCGGGATTTCGATTTCGGGAGCATCTTCCGGGAGTTCGGATTCGGCGGAGGGCGGGGGCAGAACATCTTCACCCAGTTCTTCGGCGGCTCCGGCGGCTCCGGCGCCTCCGCGTTCCGGGGCCGGGGACCCGCCCAGCGGCAGGGCCCTGCCGGGTTCGGGGGGGCCGGCCCGGCCTTCAACAAGGGACAGGACCTGATCTACGAGCTGTCGGTCACGCTGGAGGATGCCGCGCGAGGCACGGAGAAAACCGTCGCCTATCCTTCCCGCAGCGGACAGGAGCGGATCAACGTCAGGGTGCCGGCCGGCGTTGCGACCGGGAAGCGGCTCCGGCTGGCGGGAAAAGGAGAGCCCGGCCCCCACGGGGGCCCCGCAGGCGATCTTTTCATCCAGGTCCGGGTCCTGGATCATCCCGTCTTTCGCAGGCAGGGCGACGACCTGTACGTGACCAGGGAGGTCCGTTTCTCCGAGGCGGTGAACGGCGGAGACGTCGAGGTGACCACCATCGACGGCAGGACCTTGAGGATGAAGGTGCCTCCCGGCACCCGGCCCAACGCCCGACTCCGGCTCAAGGGATGCGGCATGCCCCGCATGAATCGAGAGGGCCGGGGCGACTGCTTCGTCCAGGTCACCATCGCGGTCCCCCGCAAGCTCAACCGCAAGCAGAAGGAGGCCGTCCGGAAGCTCTCCGAAGTCGGACTCTGATCCTTCCGGGCTTCGACGGGGCCCGAACGCGGTCGTTCGGTTCCGGAAGAAGGGCCGCCTCTCCTCGAGTCGAAGGGGGAAAACACCCGTGATGAAGGCTCTCTCCGTATTCTCCGGTGGCTTGGACAGCCTGCTGGCCGCAGAGCTGATCAGGGCCCAGGGCGTCGACGTGCTGGCCGTTTTCTTCGAAACCCCGTTCTTCCGGCCCTCAAAGGCCCGGCAGTACGCATCCGGGATCGATCTCCCGCTCCGCGTCGTCGACATCACCGAACCCCACCTGACCGTGGTCACGAGCCCCAAGCACGGCTACGGCGAGAACATGAACCCCTGCATCGACTGCCACGCCCTGATGATCCGAACCGCCGGAGACCTGCTCCAAGAGGAAGGGGCCCGATTCATCGTCACCGGCGAGGTCCTCGGGCAGCGACCCATGTCTCAGAACCGAAAGGCGTTGACCGTGGTTGAGTCGGAGAGCGGATACCCGGGCCTGGTCCTGCGTCCGCTCAGCGCCAAGCGTCTGCCGCCCACCGTGCCGGAGCAGGAGGGATGGGTGGACAGGGAGGCCCTCAAAGGGTTCTCGGGCCGATCCAGAAAGCCCCAGATGGCCCTGGCCCGGGAGCTCGGGATCCGGGACTACCCTTCGCCGGCCGGGGGGTGCCTGCTGACGGACCAGACCTTCTCCATCCGGCTCCGGGACCTCCTCGGGACCGATCCCCGGCCCGGGGTGCGGGACATCGAGGCCCTCAAGGTGGGGCGCCACTTCAGGATCGGGCCGTCCACCAAGGTGATCGTGGGAAGGAACAAGAGGGAGAACCGGGACCTCCAGGCGCTGGCCGGCAGGGGGGACACGCTGATTCGACCCGTGGGCGTGCCCGGTCCCACGGCCCTCGTACCCGGCGGAGCGGAGCGCCCGGAGATGGAGACCGCCGCCGCCATCACGGCCGCCTACAGCGATGTGGAAGAGGGAGGAATGGTTGAGATCCGGCTCGAGGGCGTGGATGGAGAGACGATCCTGGCCGTCTCTCCCCGGCCCAAGGAGACGTTCAGGGACCTGATGATCTGAAACCCCGCGATGGCGTCGCAAAAAGCCCCGAGCCTCGAGATCCGCCCCGGGAATATCAACAGGGTATGGCGTTTCCAGCGGCGGGTGAGCGGCGGGGTCACTGCCGCAGCAACCGCTCGAGGAACCCCTTCCGCTCCAGGGACGTCAGGGCCTCCTCCGCTGTCTGGATGCCGATCTCGTGCCGCTTGATCTCGCCCCGCAGGGTCGCGGCCTCCTGCTCCAGCGCTCCCAGCTTCACGCTGAGCTCCAGCTCGCGGACCTTGTCCGATCGGCCGCTTCCTTCCCGCTCCAGCTTTCGGATCCTGAGCTCGAGCGGGTCGATCTTCTCCCGCTCCAGCCTGGAAAGGTCCTCCTTCAGGAGCTGGATCTGCTGCCGGCGGGCCTCGATCTCCTCCTCGAAGACCGTCTCCCGCTCCATGGTGACGAAGAGGTATCCGAAGGCGACGATCAGGGCGAGAAGGATCACCCCCACGGCCTTCCCGAGAACGCCGAACCCCCCGAGCACCGCACGACCGGCCCGCGCCACCGTACCGGCCACGGCCTCGGTTCCGCTGTACCCGGCCGGCTCGCCCTCCACCTGCAGCCGCACCTCCCGAACCGCCTCGGAGAGCGACCTCAACTGCTCCTCCAGGGCCGCGCCGACCCCCCCCGCCTCGCACTCCTTCCGGAACGCCGGGGCGGCCTCCTGCATCTGTTCGGACAGCTTCCGCATACCCCGGAGGATCCTGTCCGTGTCCACCTCCTGGGTGGACCTTCCCGGAAACCGCTCCTTCAGGGTGTGGATGTCCCGGTCCAGCCGGGAGAGGGCGTGCTCCACCTCCGCGCCGTACTTGGCCAGGAACGGCGGTTCGCAGAGGTAGGCGCTGCCCAGGCTCAACAGAAGGGCCTTGTCCCGGATCTCACGAAAGGCGTCGAAAGGTGCAGGCGAACTGACGGTCATCCGGACTTCCTTTCCAGGGAACCATGCATTCCCGACATCCGGGCGGGCGGGGTCAGCGCCTGCCGTGAAACTCCCCGGTGGCCCAGTAGTGGCCTCCGTCGTGGGCGTGCCAGGCCCCGCCCACGCCCTCGGCCTCGGCTCCGAGCACCACCCCGCCCGCACCGGTCGGCTCGTCCTGCACGGGGCTCGGGGTGCCTTGCTTGGACAGGGTTCCCGTGAGGTCGTCCACGTCCAGCTCGCCGTTCGCGTTCAGGGTGCCGGAGCCGTTGAGATGAACGCCGTAGTCCCCGCCCGTGGCGTCGATCTTGAAGCTCGAGACCCGGCGGGATCCGAAGTCGATGTCGCAGGAGAAGCTGCCCGCCAGATGCTCGGCGATCGGCGGGGGCGTGCCGCTGCTGTCCAGGAACACGCCGTGGGCGTCCCCCGAGTAAGAGAAGGCCGCACCTTGCCGCCCGAGGTAGTCGATGGTGTCCGGGTGGGTCCGATCCCCCTCTATGTGCCAGATTTTTTGGGTGGCGGCCAGGAACCAGTCCGCACCGGCCTCCCCGATCTTTCCGTCATCCTGGGTGTCCTCCCACCAGCCCCACTCCAGGAAGGAGTGCCCGCTCGCGTCCTTGTAGCTCCCGCCCTGGAAGTAGGTGAACGTGCGCAACGGGGTGGGAAGCGTGGGGTTGTATGCTCCGTAATCGAACGCCGTCACCTGGGCCTTGCTCCCGGTGGCGTCCGTCTCCTGCAGCACGAGCCGGTAATCCGCATCCCCCTCGTGCTGAAGCTCGTAGGCCACGTGGGTGTCGGCGCCGTCGCCGAGGGGGTTGGGGCCGTGGACGTAGAAGGGTCCGCTCGTGGAGGTCACGTGCCAGGGAAAGCCGGTCGACCTCACGAGGAGCATGGCGAGCCCGCTCACCCGCCCGGCGGTCCGGCCCTCGGCGATGCCTCCGCCCGCCGCATCGCTCTCCTGGGTCTGGAGCCCGGTCTCCTGGACCGTGGTGTCGGCCGCCAGGTCGGCCACGCCCGCCGAGGTGCCCGGGCTCGTGGTCTCGCCTTCCGTTACGGGCGCCTCGCCCTCCTCGTCGCCCGCCGGGTCGTCCCCGGTCCCCGTGCCCGGGCCCGCTCCCTCGGGCCCGCCTCCCCTTACTGAGGTCCGGGCCTCGAAGGCCCGGACGTACCCCGGCGGGGTGGGAACCACGGCTCCGTCCCGGCCGCGGAACATGCTCCCGGGCGTGACGATCCGCCCGTTCACGTCCACCGATCCGTCCTCCGAGAAGCAGTCGGTGAAGCTGTTCCCCGCAGGCCGGACCTGACCGAGAAGCATTCCCGCCGGGCTTCCCAGCGCCGCCACGCGCACCCCGGTACGGCCCGCGGACGCGTCCTCCACCCAGTAGACGTGCACGCCGAACTTGGTGCCCCGAACCCCGGCCACGGCCGTCGGGGTTTTGACGGTGACCTCCCGGTCCCTGCGGTCGAAGAGCCTCAGCGCGTAGAACATGGCCTTGCCCTTGAGCATGCTGAACAGGGAGCGCGGCTTCTCCGCCTTCCTCTGCTCCCGGTACGTGTCCACGCCGAATCGGGTCTCCGAGGCCATGGTGACCACGTCCTCGTTGCGGAATCGAATGCGGCACCGGGATCCCCGGAGGGTCTCGAGCGCGTCGTTCTCGTAGACGGGGTCTCCTTCCCGGCCGAAGTAGCCCTCGCCGGTGCCCCGGTGGATCACCACGACCGTGCCTTCCAGGGCGTCGATGCGCCCGGCGGCCTCGACCCCCTGGAGAGGCACGAAGCGCTCGCGGATGTCGAGGCTCCTCAGGGTGTCCGGAAGTGCGACGTCACCCGCTCCTCCGGATCCGTCCTGGGCCCGGGCTGCGGTCCCCAGGAAGAGTCCCACCGCCAGGGCCGTCATCAACGTGCGGGTTTTGACTTCCCATCTGGTCATGGTTTCTGCTCCGATTCGCCGGTTGCCCGGTGCACCTGGATCGGCCCGGAGACCGGCCGGGCTGCCGGCCCACAGCCCCTCGCCCACAGTTTATGAGAAAAGCAAAATCCGTGCCCCGCGACACGGATTTCGCGCTCTCTGCCGTGGAAACGCCCCTCGATGGGCCGGGCGTAGGGCGGCATTTCATATGCCGCCGCAAGGCTTGCAACAAGCACGGCGGGGTGTAAAACCCCGCCCTACGAAAACAGCGGTTTTCATCAGCGGGGGTGACCGGAAGCCGGTCATGGACGTTTGCCTGCGGTGCGTTTCTCTTCGGTACGCCCTGACGGCCTACGGTTCGATCCGCACCGCGCAGACCTTGAACTCCGGGATCTTGGCCGTGGGGTCCAGGGCCGCGTTGGTCAGCTCGTTCGCAGCCGCCTCGGCCCAGTGAAACGGGATGAACAGGGTGCCGTCCACGGCCGTGTCCGAGACCCGGGCTTTGGCCTCGATCCTCCCCCGCCGGGAGCTGACCTTCATGGGCTGGCCGTTGCGGACGCCGTAGCGCTCCGCGTCCCGGTCCGAGATCTCCACGAAGCACTCCGGGGCGCGCTCGTTCAGCCCCCGGCTCTTCATGGTCATGGTGCCGGTGTGGTACTGGTAGAGCACCCGGCCCGTGGTGAGGTAGAGGGGGTACTCTTCGTCGGGCATCTCGTCGGGAGGGCGGTAGTCGATGGCGTGAAACACGCCCAGGCCGCAGGTGAACTGGTCCATGTGGAGGCAGGGCGTTCCCGGGTGGTCCGAGCCGGTGCAGGGCCAGTGGATCTCCTCCCGCTCCAGACGGTCGTAGGTGATGCCGCAGTAGGAGGGGGTGACTTCGGCGATCTCCTCCATGATCTCCTGTGCGTTCTCGTACTGCATCCCGTATCCCATGCGCGTGGAGAGATCGCAGATGATGCGCCAGTCCTCCCGGGCCTCGCCCGGGGGCTCCACGGCCTTTCGAACCCGCTGCACCTTGCGTTCCGTGTTCGTGAAGGTCCCGTCCTTCTCGGCAAAGCAGGCCGAGGGGAGCACCACATCCGCCATGCGGGCCGTCTCGGTGAGGAAGATGTCCTGCACCACCAGAAAGTCCAGCTTCTCCAGGCTCTTTCGGGCGTGGGCCAGGTCCGGGTCGCTCACCATGGGGTTCTCGCCGATGATGTACAGCGCGCGCAGCTCCCCCTGGTGGGCCCTTTCCATCATCTCGGTCACCACCAGGCCCGGACGGTCCGGCAGGGCCTCCACGCCCCAGGCCTGGGCCATGCGCTCCCGCACCGCCAGGTCCGCCGTCTTCTGGTAGCCGGTGTAGACGTTCGGGAGGGCGCCCATGTCGCAGGCTCCCTGCACGTTGTTCTGCCCCCTCAGCGGGTTCACACCGCCGCCGCGGACCCCGACGTTGCCGCAGAGCATGGCCAGGTTCGCCAGGGACTTGACGTTGTCCGTTCCGGAGATGTGCTGGGTGATGCCCATGGTGTAGAGGATGGACCCCGCCCTCCGGCTCGCGTACAACCGGGCTGCGGCGATCAGATCGTCCGCAGGGATTCCGGCCACCTGCTCCACGTGCTCCGGCGTGAACGGCTCCACGGCGGTTTTCAGGTCGTCGAAGCCGACGGTCCTGGATCGGACGTACTCTTCGTCGTAGAGCCCCTCCTCGATGATCACGCGCATCAAGCCGTTGATCCAGACCACGTCGGTGCCCGGGGTCTGCCTCAACCAGATGTCCGCGAACCCCGTGATGGGGATCCTTCTGGGATCCACCACGATGAGCCTGGCCCCCTTGAAGGAAACGGCCCGCTTGACGTAAGAGGAGAGGACGGGGTGGTTCTCCGTGGTGTTGGATCCGGTGATCAGGAGGACGTCCGCCTTTTCGATGTCCCGAATCGGGTTCGTCATGGCGCCACTGCCGAATGCCGCGGCCAGACCGGCCACCGTGGCGCTGTGTCAGAGGCGGGCGCAGTGGTCCACGCTGTTGGTGCCCAGCACGGCGCGGGTGAACTTCTGGGCCAGGTAGTTCTCCTCGTTGGTGATCCGGGCGCTGGAGAGCACCCCGAGGGCGTCCGCCCCGGACTCCCGCCGCAGGGCGCCCAGCTTCCCGGCCACCAGGTCCAGGGCCTCGTCCCACCCGGCCTCCCGGAAGCCGTCCCCCTCCCGAATCAGAGGCCTGGTCAGGCGGCCTTCGTCGTGAACGAAGTCGTTCCCGAAACGCCCCTTCACGCAGAGGCTGCCGTGGTTCGGACCCACGCCCTCCACCCCGGTGGCCTTGATCACCCGGCCGTCCCGGACGTGAAGGAAGATCTGGCATCCCACCCCGCAGTAGGAGCAGGTGGTGCGGATCTTCTCGGCCTCCTCCTGCAACCCGCACTGCTCCAGATCGGACAGGGGGACGAGCGCTCCCACCGGGCATGCCTGGACGCACTCCCCGCAAAAAACGCAGTCCGACTCCTTCAAGGGTTGGTCCCCCTTGGCCACGATCTTGGACTCCTTCCCCCGATACCCGAAGCTGATGGCGTTGTTCACCTGGATCTCGTTGCAGGCCTGCACGCACCGGCCGCAGAGGATGCATCGGGAGAAGTCCCGCACGATGAGCGGGTTGACGTTTTCGACGGGGTAGCGGATCTCCGCGGCGGGAAACCGGTCCGACCGGGCCCGGTACAGGATGGCGAGGTCCTGCAGCCGGCAGTCCCCGTAGGCCGGGCAGATGTCCTTGTGTCCTTCGCTCTCGAGCGCCTCGAGCTGGAAGTCGGTCCAGTCGTCCAGGCCCGCGTCCTTCACCAGGCAGTTGTGCTGGCCGGAGGCCAGCAGCAGCTCGATGTTCAACCGCCGGCCTTGTACCACCCTCGGGCTCTCGGTGAGGATCTCCATGCCGGGGGCGGCCGGCGCCGCACATGAGGCCACCAGGTTCCGGGCCCCCTTGACCTCCACCACGCAGACCCGGCAGGCGCCCGTCGGAGAGGCCCCCTCGAGATAACACAGGGTCGGGATGTGGACGTCGTTTCTGCGGGCGACATCCAGGATGGTCTCCCCTGGGGTGAAGCCCACCTCCAGGCCGTTGATGGTCATCCTGTTTTCCGTTTCCATGGCGATTCGCTCTTTCTCGGCGCTCCGCGCCTCTTCAGGGAATGGGTTTTCGCAATCACGCCCTCGACCGAGATGCCGTCGTTCCGTGCGAGGGGTTGGGAAAAGATCGCCTCCGCGGGAAACCGCCGGAAAATGGTTTGCCCTTGGAGACCGACGCGGTTATGGTTGCACGAGCTCCGTGGTGAACGAAGCCCGCTGCCTGCGATCCCCTTTCAACGTTTGCGCCCTGCGCCGGCGCTGTGTCGAGGACGTTCATGCTGACGGAAACAGGTGTTGTCGAGAAGGCCTCTCCCGAAACCGCCGTAATCCTCGTCGAGCGGTCCTCGGCCTGCGAGCAGTGCCGGAGCCGGGGGGCCTGTGAAACCTTTTCGGGAAGGACCATGCGCGTCGAGGTCGCCAACGAGCTCGGGGCCGAGGAAGGGGACCGCGTCGAGATCTCCCTGCCCGCCGCTTCCGTCTTGAAGCTCTCGTTCCTGGTGTACCTGGTCCCCGTGGTCGCCCTCGTCGCGGGCGCCTACGTGGGAAACCTCTGGGTCGAGGGCACCGTCGAAGATCCCACCCCTTATGCACTGGCCGCCGGTGTCCTGGCCATGGTGGGGGCGTTCCTTCTCGTGAGGCGTTTCGAGCGGAGTGCTTCCCGGCCCTCTTCGGACTACCTCCCCCGGATGAGCCGCATCCTCCCCGCTAGTGAAGGGGGCCCTCCGTCCTCGGCCTGCGATAGCAGATGAGACCGCACTGCAGGCACCGTTTCGCCTCCCGGCGCGCCTGCTCCTCGCTGTAAGTGGACTCCACCTCCAGGGTCGGGTCTGCGTGCAGCTCCTTCACGGGGGGAGCCGGCACCGGCTCCCGCCGGGCCGTGGCCACGGGCTCCAGGTCGGCCAGGCTCAAGACGCGCGTGTCCGCCCGGATCATGTTCACCGGCCCCTCCACGCTCTCCCCGGTCAGGTACCGGTGAATCGTGGAGGCCGCCCTTCTTCCCGAACCGATGGCCTCCACCACGGCACGGTAGTCGGCGTTGGCCTCCCCGGGCCGGAACACCCCGGTCACCTCCCTGGCGGAGGGGCCCGCATACGGGACCAGGGTCTCCCAGGCCGTCGTGCCCCGGTCGGATTCGGCCTCCGCCTCCCCCGCGTCCGCCTGGGGGACGTAAACGAGCTCGGGAAACCGTCCGGAGCCGGTCAGCAGGGTGTCCGCGGCCAGGATTTCCGGCTCGGCCTCTCCGGGCGCCCCCAAATGGGTCAGCTCCAGGTGGGTCAGCTCGTCGTCCACCCCCATCATGCGGGTGACGGAGGTCTCGAAATGGAGCTGGATGCCCTGCTCTTCCGCATCCTGGAGCACCTCTTCCGAGAAGGGGGCCCTGCTTCGGGGGTCCCGGAAGACCATGTGGACCTCCCGTGCGCCCTCCCGGATGTGGACCCGCGCGGCTTCCAGGGCGGCGTTGCCCCCTCCCAGGATGACCACCCGCTTCCCCAGGACACGCGGCTTTCCCTCCCTGAGGGCCAGGAGAAAATCCAGCAGGAGGTAGACGCCCGGCAACGGGTTCAGGACCTCGCCGGGGGTGCGCTGGGACATCTGGGTGTCCCACCCTCCGAGGGCGACGACGATCGCGTCGCGTCCCTCCTGGAGGAGAGACCCCACGGTCATGTCCCGTCCCAGGCGTCGCCCGGTCTCGAAGGCCACCCCGGCCTCCCGGACGCCCTCGATGTCCCAGTCCAGGACCTCGGACGGCAGGCGGTTCCGGGGAAGCCCGTAGCGCAGGAGGCCGCCCATGCGGGAGGAGGCCTCGTACACGGCCGACTCGTGCCCCAGCCGGTTCAGGAAGTAAGCCGCGGTCAGGCCTTCGGCGCCGCCTCCGATCACCGCGATCCGCTTGCCGGTCTCGGGCGCCCGGTAGGTCCCCACGCGCTCCCCGGACAGCCGCTCACGGTCCGAGGCGAAGCGCTTGAGCGGGTTGATGGCGACGGCCTGGTCCACCAGGTTCCGCCTGCACTCGTACTCGCAGGGATGGACGCAGATCCGGCCGCAGACGGAGGGGAAGGGGTTCGTCTCCTTGATGGTGCGAACGGCCCCCCGGTAGTCGCCCTCCCCGACGCGCCGGACGTACTCCGGCACGTCGATCCCTGCGGGGCAGGCGCGCTGGCAGGGCGCCGTGCACTGATCCGTGGTGTACTCCCCGATCGCCCGCCTCGAGTGGGAGGAAAGGGTGATGATCTGCTTCGGGCACACACGCTCGCAGGTGCCGCAGCCGGTGCAGAGCGCTTCGTCCACCACGGGCAGGTTGTCCGGCCCCATGGAGAGCGCACCGAACGGGCAGGCCCGGACGCAGGTGCCGAGCCCCAGGCAGCCGACGGGGCACACCTTGGAGCCCCCGTTCAGGAGAACGGCCGCCCGGCAGTCCCCGAAGCCGTCGTAGACGTACTTCAGGTCGGCGTCCTGGAGCCCGTAAGTACAGCCGGGCCTCGCGATCTCCGGCTCCCGCTCCTTGATCTCCACCCCGAGGACGGAGGCGATCTCCTTGTGAACGGAGCTCCCTCCGGCCACACAGACGTTGGGCTCCACCGCGCCCCTCACGATGGCGCCGGCCGCCCCGCTGCACCCCGGGTAGCCGCAGCCGCCGCAGTTCGCACCCGGGAGGGCCTCCTCCACGGCCACGATCTTGGGGTCGACGTACACGTAGAACACCCTGGACGCGACCGCGAGCCCCAGGCCCGCGATGAGTCCGAGTCCCCCTATGGCCAAAAGCGCTTCGAGCATGATGTCACTCCGTGGCCCGGTCGTTCACCGGACCGATCCTACTGAGCCAACCCTGCAAACCCCATGAAGGCCAGGGCGAGCATACAGGCCGTGATCAGCGCCGCCGGGGTCCCCGTCAGGTTGGAGAGCACGGGTGCGGTGTTGAGCCGCTCGCGAACCCCGGTCATCAGGGTCAGGGCGACGCCGTAGCCGATGCTGGAGGCGAAGGCGAACACCAGGGTCTCCACGAAGGAGTAGTCGTTCTGGATGTTGAGCACGGCCACGCCCATGACCGCGCAGTTCGTGGTGATCAGGGGAAGAAAGATCCCGAGGGCGCGATAGAGGGCGGGCACCGACTTCTGGAGAAACATCTCCACCAGCTGCACGAGCGTGGCGATGACCAGGATGAACGCGATGGTCTGGAGGTACTCCAGCCCGTACGGGTTCAGGACGTAGTGCTGGACGTTCCAGGTCACGGCGCTCGCCAGGGTGATCACGAACACCACGGCCATGCTCATGCCGATGGCCGTGTCCAGCCGGTTGCTGACTCCGAAGAACGGGCACTGGCCCAGGTATCGCACCAGGACCACGTTGTTCACGAAGGCGGCGCCGACAAAGAGAAGCAGGAAATCGGACATCGTTTGATCCTTCCCTGGGACCGGGCTGCGGTCCCCGCGGTTGTTTCGGCCGACAGGAGCGCTCGGCCCCCGGTCGTCAGCCCCGCTTTTTCTGCAGGGTGCTGACCCAGTTCATGAGGCCCAGGATCACCCCGAGGCACAGGAAGGCCCCCGGCGCCTTGACCATCACGGAAAAGGGCTCGTAGCTGCTCCACATCACCGGCATGGCGAACAGGGTGCCGTTCCCGATGATCTCCCGCACCGCCCCGAGAAAGGTCAGGGAGAGCGTGAAGCCGATCCCCATCCCCAGGCCGTCCGCCAGGGAAGGCAGCAGGGGGTTCTTGGAGGCGAAGGCCTCCGCCCTTCCCAGAATGAGGCAGTTCACCACGATGAGCGGGATGAACAGGCCCAGGACCTTGTACATCGGGTAGTAGTAGGCCTGCATCATCAGCTCCACGATGACCACGAAGGAGGCGATGACCACGATGAAGGCCGCGATTCGAACCTTCCTGGGGATCACGTTCCTGAGCAGGCTGACCAGAACGTTGGAGCAGACCAGCACGAAGGTCGTGGCCAGCCCCATGGCCATGCCGTTCTTGGCGGCGGTGGTCACGGCAAGAACGGGGCAGAGGCCGAGCACCAGTCGAAACGGCGGTATCTCCCTCCAGAGGCCCTTGGTGAACTCGTTCACGACACGCATGGATCAGCTTACCTCCTCTTTGACCTTGGAAAAGACGCCCGCGGCCTTGTTGATCGCCGCGACCACACCCTTGGCGGAAATGCTCGCTCCGCTGATCCCGTCGATCTCCCCCCCGTCCTGCGACAGCTGGACGCCGTCCGTCACCTCCAGGCCCCGGAACTGCTCGGTGAACGCGGTCTCCTCGATCCGCGCGCCCAGGCCCGGGGTCTCGGCGTGGGTCATGACGCTGAGACCGGTGAGGTTCCCTTCCAGGTCGAACCCCACCATCACCTCGATCTCCCCCCCGTACCCCATCCCGGAGGAGGCATAGGCCATGGCCACGGTCTCGCCCCCCTTCCTGGCCGGAAACACGGTCAGCTCGACGGGGTTTCCCTGTTCGTCCTCTCCCAGGGACACGGTGAACCGGTCCTGGATCGGGTCGTTGTCGTACCCGGGACCGGACAGCACGGACTGGATGGAAGGTCCCTGCACGTAGGTCAGGAGCTGGTTCTCCCTCTGCTCCAGGGTGGCCTGGTTGGTGAAGGAAAGAACCAGTCCGGAACAGCCGCAGATCACGGCCAAGACGATCACCATCCTCAGCAGCTCACGCAATTTCGACCCTCCTCCCCACGGCTCTCGGCCTGACCCGATCCAGGAGCGGGGTCAGGGCGTTCATCAGAAGGATCGCAAAGGGGACACCCTCCACGTACACCCCCCACATGCGGATGACCATGGTGAGGAGACCGCACCCGACGCCGTAGAGGATCATCCCGGGCACGCCGAGCGGCGCGGTCCCCTTTTCGGTGGCCAGGAACAGGGCCGCCAGCATCATCCACCCCGACAGGACGTGATAGGTCGGGTGGGCGTAGCTCCCCGGATCGACCTGGTGGAAGATCATGCCGAACAGCCAGGCGGACGCGACGAAGGCGACCGGAATGTGCCAGGTGATGCGACCGCGCGCCAGGAGATAGACCCCACCCAGGAGAACGGCCAGCACGCAGCCCGTGCCGATCTCGCCGGGGACGTTGCCGACGAACAGGTCGGTCCAGGGCACCCAGGAGGCCATCTCCATGTCCTCGGACAGGGACACGAGGTAGGGGTCCGCGAGATAGGCGCCGGTCTTCATGCCGAAGAGGGGGTGGGGGATCGGGTAGTCCGCGATGTACGCGCTGTAGGAGACCTGGACGAAGGTCCATCCCACCACCACCGGGTTGAACGGATGATTGCCGAGGCCGCCCAGGAGATGCTTCCCCACCACCACGGCGGTGAAGGCCCCGGCCACGGCCAGCCACCATGGGACCAGCGAGGAGAGGACCAGCCCGAGAAGAATTCCGGTGACCAGCGCGCTTCCGTCCGAGATGCGGATCTGCCGCCCCATCACCTTCTGCCAGAGCAGCTCCGTGAGGACGGCGGTCAGGGCGCAGACCACCACGATTTTCAGCGCCGGCCACCCGTAGTAGAACAGCCCCGCGCACAGGACGGGAAGGAGCGCCAGCAGGTAATCGAGCATGATCCTGCGGACGGAGTCCCCCGAGTGCACGAACGGGGACATGGACACGTGAAGATCAGGACGTTTCATCGCTCCTCCCTCGAAGCGGACAGCTCGTTTTTCCCGAACCGCATGAGATGGACCATGGGCCGACGGACCGGGCAGACGTAGGAACAGATCCCGCACTCGATGCAGCGGAACAGGTCGTTCCCGTCCGCCTCCTCGAAGCGGCCGTACTCGCACTGCCGGCTCAGCTCGTTGGGGAACAGGCGCATGGGGCAAGCCTGGACACAGCTCCCGCAGTTGATGCAGGATTCGTCCTCGAACGGGGTCAGGTCCGCTTCCTCCTGGAAGAAGACCGCCTCGGTCTGCTGAATCAGCGGGACCCGGAGATCGTACATGGCGTGTCCCAGAAAGGGGCCGCGGCAGATCAACCGCGCCGGATCCCGGGGTGCGGGGCTGAGGTGCTCCAGCACGTCCTCGAGCAGGGTCCCTTCCCGGACGCGCAGGAAGATGTGTATCCACTGGGACGGGGCCGAGATCTGGATCAGGGCCTCGGTGTGAGGTCGCCCGTTCAGGAGGACGCCCGCCATCTGGGCCACGGCCGGCACGTCCACGACCGCCACCCCGACCGTGCGCGCATCCCCGCCGGGCTGAGGGATCTCCCGGCCGGTCACGTGCTGGACCAGGAGCGGCTCCAGGCTGACGGGATACCGGTCCGGCAGCCGCACCAGCTCCACCCCGGCCATTCGGAGCCCGCGCTCGAAGGAGCCGCCGAGGGTTTCCCCGGAGGAGACGGCCAGCACGGTTCTCGCAGCGCCGGACAAGGCCTTGAGGAACGGAATCCCGGTCAGGATGTCCTCCTCCATGGTGTGGAGGGCGCAGGTTCTCGAGAGCACGCCGGGCTGCCTGTCTGCGCCGTTCAGGATCAGGCAGTCGAGGGGCCGCCTGAGGTCCGGGACGAACGGGAAGAGGACCGGAGGGGTCAAGGCGGGTTGGGCGATGCGTACCGCAAGGGGCCAGGGATAGACGTCGGTGTCGCGGATCCCCGATTCCGAGAGCAGGCGCAGCTGCTCCTGCGGAGAGCGGGGTGCATGCCCCTCCTCGAACAGCCTCTCGGGCTCTCCGCCTTCTCCGCTCGCTTCGATTCTCACGGACACCGACTCCCGCCCGAAGGGAGCGGGCCAGGGCTGGATCCCCGTCACCCGGCCGGCGATGGACGCCCTGACGTCCGGAAGGATCCCGTTTGCGTCCCGCGCAATGCACTGCCCCTCGCGAACGGAGTCCCCGACCTCGACCACGGCGTCGACGGCACCCTGGGGGTACTCCAGAGGCATCACCACCCGGGAGGGCGGCGGCAACCGCTTCGGTTCGAGGCTCAGCTCACCCGTATCCAGTTTCGGAGCTCGTATTCCCTTGAGTCTTTTCATGGTCTTTTCTCAATCGCACCTCGAGCGCGTTCCGACCTTCGAGCGGCCTTCCCCCGGCGCTTTTCCCGCGATCCTTCGGGGGACGGGAAAGAGCGGTTCGGCCTGGGGTCGCAGGTCGAAGGGCCGAGGCGACGGGCTGCCCTCACGCGCTTACGGTGATCAGGACACCGGCTGGGTTGACGTTGGATGGACCCCGGATCGAATCCCGCGATTTCTATAATGAACCTCCCCGGATGTCAAGGTCGTTCCCCTTCCCGGACGGCCGGCACCCTGTGTCCGCCGGGGTTCGTTCCGCCTCAATCGATGGCGTCGAAGGGACAGGCGGCAATACAGCTCATGCACTTGATGCACTTGTTCCTGTCAATGGAAGCGGTCTGTTTCTTTTCCCACCGGACCGCACCCACCGGGCAGGCTTCGGCGCACTTCCCGCACTTCTTGCAGCGCTCCGGGTCCACCACGAACTCGAGCAGCTCGGGGCAACGCTTCGCCGGGCATCGTTTCTCGTGGACGTGGGCCTCGTACTCGTCACGGAAGTACTGAAGCGTGGAGAGCACCGGGTTCGGACCGGTCTGCCCCAGGCCGCAAAGGGCCGAGTCCCGGATCATCGCACTCAGCTCCTCCAGCAGGACGATGTCCTCGGGCTCCCCCCGCCCCTGGGTGATCTCGTTCAGGATCTCGAGCATCCTCCTGGTCCCTTCACGGCACGGCGTGCACTTGCCGCAGGACTCGTCCTGGATGAAGTCCATGAAGAACCGGGCCATGTCGACCATGCACGTCCGATCGTCCATCACGATCATGCCGCCCGAGCCCATGATCGCCCCCACCTCGGCGATGGACTCGTAGTCCACGGGCGTGTCGATGTGGGACTCGGGGACGCAGCCGCCGGACGGGCCGCCGAGCTGGACCGCCTTGAACTTGCGCTTTTCCGGGATGCCGCCGCCCACCGCGAAGATGATCTCCCGTAGCGAGGTTCCCATGGGGACCTCCACGAGACCGATGTTCCGAACGGCGCCTGTCAGGGCGAACACCTTGGTCCCCTTGCTCGTTTCCGTGCCGATGCCTGCGTACCAGTCCCCCCCCTTGTGGATGATCTGGCCGACGTTCGCGTAGGTCTCCACGTTGTTCAGCACGGTGGGCCGCTTCCACAAACCCTGGACCGCGGGAAACGGCGGGCGGGGTCTCGGCATGCCCCGCTTGCCTTCGATGGAGTGCATCAGGGCCGTTTCCTCGCCGCAGACGAACGCGCCGGCGCCCCGGTACACGTCGAGGTCGAAGCCGAAGCCGCTTCCCAGGATGTCTTCTCCCAGAAGACCGTACTCCCTGGCCTGGCGGATGGCGATGTCCAGCCGGCGCAGGGCCAGGGGGTACTCCGCCCTGCAGTAGATGTAGCCCCGGTGGGCTCCCACGGCCTTGGCCGCAATGATCATGCCTTCGAGCACGGCGTGTGGGTCCGCCTCCAGGACGCTCCGATCCATGAACGCGCCGGGATCGCCCTCGTCCGCGTTGCACAGCACGTACTTGACCTCGCCCTCGCTCCTGCGGGCGAACTCCCACTTGAGCCCGGTGGGGAAGCCCGCACCACCCCGCCCGCGCAGCCCCGAGGTCTTGAGCTCCGCGATGATCTCCTCCGGGGTCATCTCCAGGAGCGCCTTTCCCGCGCCCAGGTACCCGTCCCGCGCGATGTACTCGTCGATCTTCTCCGGGTCGAGGGCGCCTCGGTTCTTGAGGACGATGAGCTCCTGGCGGGAGTAAAAGGGGATGTCCCCCATGACGGGTATGGTCTCCGCGCCGGCCTGCTCCTTGTAGAAGTACTTCTCGACCGGGCGTCCCTTGAGGAAGTGCTCCTCCACCAGGTAGGGGATGTCGTCGGCGTCGAGCTTCTGGTAGAAAATCCCTTCGGGCTGCACGACGGCCACGGGGCCCTGGGCGCAGAAGCCGTTGCACCCGGTCTCCACGATGCGGACTTCCTGCTGGAGACCCTGCTTCTCGATCTGTTCTTTCAGCGCCGCCTTGACCTCCTCGCTCCCGGAGGCGCGGCAGCCGGTCCCGCCGCACAATAGGATTTCGGTTCTGTAGGTGCTCATCTGGGCTCCCTTGTCTCGAGCAGAGCGGTCGAATGAGGGTCGTTCCGTCCGGATCGGCCCGGCCCCGAACGGCCGGGTTCGAAGATCACTGCATGCGGGCCAGCGCGAAGTCCGGCTGCACCTCCCCGTGCATGATGTGCCGCTTGAACACCTGCCGCATCTTGTTGCGGTCCATGTGCTGGTAGATCACCGGCTCCTGCCCCATCATCTCCACGGTGACGTTGGGCTCGCTGCTGCACATGCCCATGCATCCCGCGTTCACCACCCGGATGTCGTCCCGGCCGCTCTCGGCGACCTCCTCCAGCAGGGCGTCCATCACCTCGCGCGCCCCGGCCGCGATGCCGCAGGTCCCCATGTGCACCGTGACCTTCACGGTGGCCTCGCCGCTCCGCAGCGCCGTGTCTTTCCGGGCTTTTTCCTTGATCTTCTTGAGATCTTCGATCGTGAGCTTCGGCATGTCGTCCTCTTTCTCCCGGCTGTCACCTCTCGGCCAGGAACTCCCGAACGGTCCGGGTCACGTAGCGGATCACCTCCGGGTGGTGGAGAGGGACGTCCTCCAGCTCCCGCCGGATCGCCCGGGTGTCCAGCTCGAACCTCCGGCCGTCCGTCTCGTGGGTGTATACGAAGTCGGCCCGGCCGTTTCCGGCGATGAGCGCCGCCAGGGTCCCGGCCACGTCCCCCAGTGGGGGGAGGTCGATGTGGCCCAGCCGGAAGGAGGCCGTCACCTCGGTCCCCTCTCCCTCCTCGGACTGCACCCGGAACGCCCCTTCGCACCTCCGGCTCGCCTCGCGGAAGAGGCTGAGACCCAACCCGACCCGGCGGGCGGTCCGGGTGGTGTAGAAGGGATCCAGCACCTGGGAGATCTTCTCCTTCGGGATGCCCCGGCCGTTGTCGGCGATGGTGATCTCCAGCCGGTCCGCCTCCCGGTCTTCCCTCACGGAGATCCGGACGAGATCCGCACCGGCGTCCAGCCCGTTCTCGGCCACGTCCATGATGTGAAGCGAGAGATCCCTCAGTCCCTTCCTCCCGGTGCCGCGCCGCCCGAACCCCTCTTTACCCGGTTCGGGCCGGAATTTCAACCCTCCGTCCCCGATCCCCCCGGAAGGCCAGTGCCAGCTCCTTCACCTCGAGGGACTCGACGAAGAGCCACGTCGTGGCCGAGCCGATGTCGTCGAGCTCGTGGGCGTCCGAGGAGGTCACCAGGCCGAGGGCGGGTTTTCGGTTCTCCGGCACGGCCCCGCGCACGGACTCGACGGAACCCCGCGCCGAGACCTCGAGGGCGTCCAGCAGGAGGTCGTCCGGTATGAAGCCCAGCTGTCCCAGAACGCTGTAGCTCGGCCGGTCCACGTGGCCGGCGATGCTCAGCCCTCCCAGCCGTCGTATCTCCCGCACCACCTCGAGGAGGCCGATTCCGACCGCGCCGATCAGCAGCCGGTCGCAGAACCCTTCCACCTCGTCCGACTCGTTCGCCACCACCTGGTCCCCGAAGACGTCGGGGCGGTTCGAGCCCTTCAGCGCCGCATACAGGAGCTCCTGCATGGCCAGGGCCTGCTCCTCCGTGTCGAAGATCGCCAGGGTGTGCACCTCCTCCTCGGAGTTGATCTCCAGGCCGGGGAGGACCCGAAGCCCGGACCGCCTGCCGGCCCGCATGGCCGCGCCCACGTTCTCGGCCGAGTTGTGGTCGCAGAGCGCGATGACGTCGATATCCCGCTCCACGGACCTCTCCACGATCGCCCTGGGGCTCATGTCGAGGGACGCGCACGGGGACAGGCAGGAGTGGATGTGGAGATCCGCCCGGTACCGTCTCATTCCCCCGTCCTGCCGACGCCTGCCTCGTACAGGAGGCCTGCGGTCTCGAAGGCGGACCGCCCGGTGGTCAGAATGGGAATCCCCTCCTCGTCCGCCTTGGCACGCGTGTCGTCGTCCGGCTCCCGGCCGTTCACCAGAACCACGGCCGCAATCTCCCTCAGCACGCACACGCCCACGACATTCTTGTGGGACTGGATGGTCAGCCACAGGGCGCCGTCCCCGGCGTTCGCCATGACGTCGCTCAACAGGTCCCCGCAGTAGCCGCCCCGAACCTCCCGGTCCAGGCCGGTCTCCCCGGCGACCGGCGTCAACCCGAACCGCTCGATGATCTCTCGAACCTTCAAATGACGATTTCCTTTCCCGCGGGGTGTTCCAGCCGCGTGCAGTCGTTCAGCCGGGCCTTTCCGCCCACCACGTCCTCGGCAAAGGTCCGGCAGTCCGGGGAGCCGCACATGCCGCAGTGCTTTTGCGGCAGGCTTCTCAAGATGGACTCCACCCGCTTCTGCTGCTCGATCCGCTCGGCGATGGTCATGTCGATCTTCTCCGTCCGGATCGGCAGCACCTGTCGCTCGGCCCGAAACCAGCCCTCGCGGTAGATCTTCCTGAGGTAGTTCTGCTTGACCCTCCGCTCCTCCCCGAACATGCGCACGTACCTCTGCACGAGCTGCTTGGTCTGGTACCGGTCCGCCACGGTGAAGGGCCCCCCCACACACCCCTCCTTGCAGATCCGGCACTCGAGATACTCGATGTGGTCGAGCAGCCCCATCTCCACCCGTTCCAGGTAGCGGATCGTCTCGTGGACGCCCGAGACCGCGATGCTCTTGGCCCGGATACCGGCGATCTCGCCGCCGGAGATCCCCCAGCCCAGGCCGACGCCCCCCGAGTAGTGCAGGACCCGGTCCTCCTCGATCTCCTGCATCGCCTTCTTCAGCTCCTCGTAGACCGCGTTGATGCCCACCGCCCGATCCCGGTTCGCCTGGTTGGTCTCCTGGATCATCAACGCCGGACAGGGAACCACGTGGAGCACCTCGATCTCTTCCGGGGGGCGTTCGTGCTTGGCGGAGAGGCGCAGCTTCGCCTCTCTCGTCACCAACTCCCGGGGCGTGGCCAGCGGAGGGATGTGCTTCAGCAGGCTGGGGAACCGGCAGGCGACGATCTGGACCACGGCCGGACAGACCGCCGAGATCAGGGGGAAAGGCGGCTCCTCGGTCTGCCGCTGCTCCCGGATGAAGAGCTCGATGGCAACCTCGTAGAGCTCGACCGTGTAGGACTGGTCGAAGGGGTACCGGAACCCCATCCTGCGGAGCCCCAGGAGTACGTCGTTCGGGAGATAATCCTCCCCGAACTGGGAGTAGAGAACGGTGGACGGGCAGACCACGTCCTCGGAGCGCTCCTCCAGGGACACATTCCCGGACCACACTCCCCGAATCGCCCCCCGGGGACAGACCCGCGCACACTCCATGCAGTCGATGCAGATCCCTTCGATCCGGGCGACGTTGTCGCGCAGGCGGATGGCCTTCATGGGACAGGCCTTCATGCAGAGGACGCACCCGTTGCAGAGGTCCTCGTCCACCTCCACGCAGTGGACGGGCCGTCCGGCCGACGCCCGATCATCCGCGCCCATCATCCACCTCGAACTTCATGGTCAAGCGTGTGCCCCCTCCCTTCCGCGAGTCCAGGTCCAGGAAAGAGGCGTTTTTCTTGATGTTGGGAAGCCCCATGCCCGCACCGAAGCCCATCTCCTGGTGCTCCGGCTTGGCCGTGGAGTACCCGGGCTTGAGGGCCAGCTCGATGTCCTCGATGCCGCCGCCCCGGTCGCGGCACTCCAGGTGGATCCTCTCCGGCTCGACCCGGAGCAGCATCTCGCCGTCGCCGCCGTGCATCACCACGTTCATCTCCGCCTCGTAGGCGCAGATGGACACCCGGCGGACGAGCGACGGATCGAACCCGACCTTCTTCAATATGCCCCGGACCTCGATCGAGACCTCCCCGGCCTTGACGAAGTCGTTGGCCCGGATCGTGAACCGCCTCTCCAGCAGGGGCATGAGCGCTCCGTCGGCAAGGGCCGTGGTTCGTGCAAAAGGGCCGTGGTTCGTGGTCCGT
>CAYUBQ010000035.1:0-39646 GCA_964443135.1 uncultured Desulfobacterales bacterium
TTGTGCAGGTTCTCCATGCCCAGGTGGACGCAGCCCGGTCCGGTGGTCTCGCTCAAGCCGTAGTTGGTGTCGTAGTTGTGGTGCGGGAACACGTTTTTCCAGTTCCTGATCAGGCTCGGAGGCACGGGCTGGGCCCCGATGTGCATGAGGTGCCACTGGTCCAGCTGGTAGTCGGACAGCTGGACGTCGCCGTTCTCGACGGCGATGAGGATGTCCTGGGCCCAGGGCACCAGCAGCCAGACGATGGTGCCCTTTTCCTCGGATACGGCCTCCAGAATCCACTCCGGCTTGATCCCCTTGAGGATGACGGCCGGCGCGCCCACGATGAAGTTGCCGAACCAGTGCATCTTCGCACCCGTGTGGTAGAGCGGAGGGATGCAGATGAAGTTGTCCTCGTGGGTCTGGTTGTGATGCCGGTTCTCGACGATGCAGGAGAACTCCAGGTTTCGGTGGGTGAGGAGAATCGGCTTGGGCTGCCCCGTGGTGCCGCTCGTGAAGTAGAGCGCCGCCTCGTCCAGGATGGAAAGGGGCACCTCGGGATCCTCGGGAGTGCCGTCCGCCAGGAACCCTTCGTACGGCTCCGCGTAGTCCG
Organism: uncultured Desulfobacterales bacterium; assembly: GCA_964443135.1. Classification (GTDB taxonomy): domain Bacteria; phylum Desulfobacterota; class DSM-4660; order Desulfatiglandales; family HGW-15; genus JAIPEI01. The sequence continues at coordinate 593 of CAYUBQ010000035.1, forward strand.
GCTTCAGCTCGTCCGGGCCCACGAAGACGAAGGTCTCCACCCCGGGGATGTCCGAGCGGATGGCGTCGACCCGGTCGACGAACTCCTCGCCGAAGAGGAGGGCCTTTCCCTCGGCAATGTCGATGCAGTATCGGATGTCGTCCGCGAGGAATCGGAAGTTCAGGGGCACCGCCCAGGCGCCGGTCCGCAGGATGCCGAAGTAGGCCGGCAGCCACTCCAGGCAGTTCATCATCAGGTGAACCACCTTGTCTCCCTTTCCGACACCGCGGGCCGTCAGGGCGGTGGCGACCCGGTTGGCCTGCTCGTCGAACTCCTTCCAGGTGATCTCACGTCTCAGGTTCTTCGCCGGCTCCCGCTCCACGAGAGCCACCTCATCCCCATACATCCTGGCATTGCGCGCCAGTATCTCCGTGACGATCATACGCCCCTCCGAAGCTATATTTTAGCTACAATGGAACGTGTAGCCGAAGGCCCGGGAACTGTCAAGAAAATTTGCAGACAGCGTGAGTGGATGCGCATTGCCGTCGGGAAACGGGTCGGCCCTGCGGACCGGGGGGGTCGCCCGTCCCGCGGCGGGCTGCAGGAGAGAGGTCCGGTGAAGGCGGCGGGCGGCTACTCGAGCAACCCCCGGGTAAACGGGAGAAAGGGGGAGTCGGGATAGTCCCCGGCAAGCGTTTCCTGCGTCTCCCGGGCCTTTTCCATCTGCCCTTTCAGCCGGTAGAGACGGACGAGACGGACCAGGGCCTGGTCGCGCGGGAAGGTTTCCGCGCTCTCTGCGAGCGGCCGGAGCTCCTGAACGGCGGACTCGTAGTCCTGCCTGGCCTCGTGGCAGGCGGCCAGGGCCAAGCCGGCCATGGTCACGTAGGCCGCTTTCTCACGGTTCTCCTCCCGAAACGCCCGATAGAGCGAGATCGCCTCGTCCACCTTGCCCTGCTGGAAACGCAAGCGGGCCAGCTGGGGCAGGGCCAGGTCGCTCACCCGGGCCAGGCCGTAGTCCGCCCTCACCTGCTCGAACAGCTCGGCCGGGAGCTCGGGGGACGTGATCTCCGCCCCGGAGGCCTCGACCTTGCGAAGCTCGGAGTAGGCCTTGTTGTAAGCCTCCTGGCCTTTCGTATCTTCGTAACCCAGGTACCACGTGACACCGAGATAGCCGAGGAGAAGCACGACCACCACCACCCCGGCGTAGATGAACGCCTGGGCGTGTTCCCGGACGTAGGCCACGGCACGCTCACTGAACGTCATGAACTCGTCCGGCCCCTTGAGGAGCTGTTTCCTGCTGATCTTCTTGGCCATGTGTGCAAATCCTCAATCAGGTCGCAACCAGCCCGATGGCTTCAGATCCGCCCGCCCCCGGAATGTCCATGGACGACCACCTTTCCGGCGGCGGGTGAGCGGCTTTTTGCGAATCCGTCAGTCCTCGAGAGAGTGGGGATTTCTGAGTAACAAATGGCCCCGTGGGAGTCAAGGCAAAAACCCGGCCGGAGCCGCCCCCGCCTGGCCCGTTTCTTCGCGTGAGCGGTTTTTTGCGAATGCGTCAAATGGGACAGCGTCGCAAAAGGCCCGAAGCCTCGAGATCTGCCCACGGCATCTCAACAGGTTACGAGGCGTTGCCGAAGGCGGAACGCTCAAAGCCCCGAGTCCGTCACGCCGTGAAAAACGACGTGTCGAACTCCGACTTTCCCTCGTAGCGCTTGTTCAGACTGTGCCGGAACGACATGAGCGCGGACTCGTCCGCCTCGATACCGCACGACCTCAGGGCGTCCATCATGGCGTCGATGCCCGGAGGGCACCCCTCGACGAGCACGGCCTCCCGGATTCCCGATGCCTTTCGGTTCGCCTTGATCATGCAGTTGCCCACCAGCACCGTCTTGCCCGCCGTCCCGGAAGGCTCCGCCGCCTTTCCCGTGAGGATTTCGATCTCGTTGAAGGGCTCCCCCCGGTAGGCCGCCATGATCATGACCAGGATGGGGCTGTACAGACCGGAGCAGCCCGTGCAGAGGGTGGCGTCGTACTTGGGCAGCCGGACGCCCCGAACGCCCAGCCGGTCCCACGCCCGCGGGCCCGTGTCGTCCTCCCGCCACGTGTTGTCCCACTCGAGCGGCCTCCGAACGGAACCGACGTCGTCCCCGGCCGGGAGCAGACCCTCCGCGTCCGTGGAGCGCCCCTGCCTCTCGGCGCAGAGACGGAGGTGGGGAACCCCGGCCGGATCGAAGCCGGCCACTGCGGCCCCGACCAGATCGGCGGAGAGGGGGTCGGTCGACCCGACCAGCACGTCCATCCGGACGGCCCTGCCCGTGTAGAACGGTCCCTTTTCCAGGCCGTAGATGCCGTCGATCACGGTCAGGTCCGGCGTCAGCTTCTCCACGAACCGGGCGAGATAGCCGTCCAGGCCGCCGTCGGCGGCGTGGCAGGCCTTGCGGCTTTTCATGGAGAGGCAGCCCTTGAGGTTCTTCAACCCCAGGGACAGGATCGCCTGGTTGTGTGTCTTCAGAACGGGCATGTTGACGAGCACGTCCGCCGAGAGGGCGGGCTCGGAGATCTCCAGGGTGTAGTCCCCGAAATCCTCGCCACTGAACGGCTCCCGGTGGAGGTCCAGGAGCCGGACCCCGTACCGCTTCACGAGCTCGCCGTACCCCAGCGCCTCGAACACTTCCGCCGTGGGCACGCCGAAGTTCTTCCCGTAGACGGACCCCTCGCCGATGGTGATGGACTCGACCCCGTGCTCCTTGAGGAGGAGCACCATGTCGTGCACGAGACGGGTGGTGGTCACCACGCCGTAGAGGGGCATGGGGAAGCTGTCGTCCAGGGCGACCAGGTTGGGCTTGATGAAGGTCCGGTCGCCGGCGTCGAGCCCCTTCAGCCCGCCGCACTTCTCGACCAGGGACCTCAGGGAGCCGGGGGACGACCCATAACGGGCGATGCCTGCAATGCGGTTTTTCTGTTTCACGATCCTCGTCCCCCAAAAGGAATCCGGGCCCATCGGGCCCGGCTCGGTTGAACTCGTGGAAAGGGCTTCAATCGCTCGCCCCCTGTGGAAGGACCTTCCCCGGGGCCCCCTACCCCCCGTGCTGAAAAGCGCCGGAATTCAGGATGCATCGATCCTGCTCCTTTTCCAGCTCGTTGATCCGCCTTCTCATTTCTTTGAGCTCCTCGTCCTTGGCGCGCAGCTCCGCATCATTTTTGCAGGGCCGGAACTCCAGCTTGGCGTTCTTCTTTTTCAGCCGCTTGATCTCCTTGCGAAGGGCCTTGAGCTTCTTTTTCGTCTGCTTGTCGATCATGGCGGCGGTCCACAGGTTCGAATGACTCGACAGAGGAGGTCACTCTCGAGGGCGGAAGAGGAAAGATCGGTCGAAAACCCGTCATTCCATAATACAAATGCAGCAAAAATGCAAGCCTTTGAACACCCGGGCCCTTCCGTCTACGGCCCTTCGCTTCCGCGCTTTGACCTCTCGGTCTCCGTCACCACCGACCGCACCGCCCGACCCAGGGAGTACCAGAGGGTCAGGAGGGTCCGCGTCCCCGCCTCGAACAGGACCTCGGTGGTCCCGCTCGGGGCCGATCCGTCCGGCTTCCTGCCGGAGGACCCGGAGGCCGGGCGAGCCCCCTCCCGCTCGAGGTGACGCTTCAGGGTCTCGTAGGCGACGTTCAACTGCTTGGACTTCTCCTCGGCCCGGCGCCTCAGCACCGGGTCCCCGGAGAACCGGTCCGGGTGCCACACCCGCACCAGCTCCCGGTAGGACCGGCGGGCCTCCTCCAGGGAGACGCCCTCCGGCAGCTCGAGGAGCTGCAGGCTGCGCCTGACGTCCATCAACGAGTCTCCTCCCCCGGCCTCTCCCGGCCGTCTCCGGCCGCCCCCGGCCGCTCGGGGAGCCGGACCTTGCGTTTCTCCGGATCGGCGTGACGCCTGAAAAAGAGGCCCGTGTGTCCGATCATCCCCATGAGCTCGCAACGGACCTTTTCTTCGAGGGTCCGGGCCACGGCCTGCTTCTCGTCCTTCTCCTCGAGATCCACGAACTTCACCTTGATGAGCTCGTGGCCCTCCAGCGCCCGGTCGACCGCCCGGACCAGGGCCTCTGTGACCCCCTTCCGACCCACCTGCACCACGGGTTTCAGCCGGTGGGCAAGCCCTCTAAGGTGCGCACGCTCGAACCCTTTCAAACGTCCCATGCCGTCTCCGTCTCGACCGTCCACCGGCCGGCCGTTCCGATCACCCTTTCCCGGCCTGGGCCTTTTCGATCTTGGCCCACGAGTCCCGGAGGGGAACGGTGCGGTTGAACACCGGCCGGCCGGGCCCCGAGTCCCGGGTGTCCACGCAGAAGTATCCCAGCCGTTCGAACTGGCAGCGATGACCCGGCACGGCGTCCGCCAGGCCCGGCTCCACCGGACAGGCCGGCAGGACCTCCAGGGAATCGGGGTTCAGGAGCGACTTGAAATCCTCTCCTTCGGAGAGGTCCGCGGGGTTCGGTCGATTGAAGAGGCGGTCGTACAGCCGGACCTCGCACTCGACGGCGTGCCGGGCGGACACCCAGTGGATCGTTCCCCTCACCCTTCTCCCGTCGGGCGCGTTCCCTCCCCGGGTCTCCGGGTCGTAGGTGCATCGGAGCTCCGTCACCTCCCCGGTCTCCCCGTCCTTCACCATCTCCCGGCAGGTAATGAAGTAGGCGTACCGGAGCCGGACCTCCCTGCCCGGGGCCAACCGGAAGAACTTTCTCGGCGGGTCCTCCCGGAAGTCGTCCCGCTCGATGTAGAGCTCTCGCGAGAACGGGACCGGCCTGGTGCCCATGGAGGGGTCCTCGGGGTTGTTCACGGCCTCGAGCTCCTCCACCCGGTCCTCCGGATAGTTCTCGATGACCACCTTGAGGGGGTTGAGCACCGCCATGACCCGGGGCGCCGTCCGGTTCAGGTCCTCCCGGACGCTGTACTCCAGCAGGGAGAGATCCACCGTGCTCGCCTTCTTGGCCACCCCGATCCGCTCGCAGAACGACCGGATGGAAGCGGGAGTGTACCCGCGCCTCCTGAGACCGCTGACGGTGGGCATCCTCGGGTCGTCCCAACCGCTCACGTATCCTCCACGCACGAGCTCCAAGAGCTTCCGCTTGCTCATGACCGTGTAGCTCAGGTTCAGCCGGGCGAACTCGATCTGCCGGGGGTGGAACACCCCCAGCTGCTCCAGGAACCAGTCGTACAGGGGCCGGTGGTCCTCGAACTCCAGGGTGCAGATGGAGTGGGTGATCCCCTCGAGGGAGTCGCTGAGACCGTGGGCGAAGTCGTACATGGGGTAGATGCACCATGCGTCCCCGGTGCGGTGGTGGGAGGCGTGCATGATGCGGTAGACGACCGGGTCGCGCAGATTCAGGTTGGGGGAGGCCATGTCGATCTTCGCACGGAGGACGTGCTCCCCTTCCTGGAACTCCCCTTTCCGCATGCGCTCGAACAGGTCGAGGTTCTCCTCGACGGACCGGTCGCGGAAGGGGCTCTCCTTTCCCGGCTCGGTGAGGGTGCCGCGGTGCTCGCGGATCTCGGCGGGGTTCAGGCTGTCCACGTAGGCCTTGCCGTCCCGGATGAGCTGGACGGCATAGGCATGGAGCGGCTCGAAGTAGTCCGAGGCATAGAAGAGCCGGTCGTCCCAGTCGAAACCGAGCCACCGGACGTCCTCCTTGATGGACTCGACGTACTCCACCTCCTCCTTGGTCGGGTTCGTGTCGTCGAACCGGAGGTTGCAGCGCCCCCCGAACTCGCGGGCGAGCCCGAAGTTCAGGCAGATCGACTTGGCGTGGCCGATGTGCAGATAGCCGTTCGGCTCCGGCGGAAACCGGGTGTGAACGCGACCTCCGTTCTTGCCGTTCCGCACGTCCTCGTCGATGATGTTCCTGATGAAGTGCTGTCCTGGGGCCTTACCGGGATGGGTCATGGATGTTCCCGCCCTCCTTGGATAGCAACGCCCCGCGCCTGGGTGCGGCGCGGGGCGTGCGATGCAAAGGCTGCAAGAACCGTCGGCGGGGCTACCCGCGGACCGGCGGCTCATTGAGGATACATGCACTCGATCTCGTCGCAGTACTTCTCCTCGATCACCCGGCGCTTGCACTTGAGGGTCGGCGTGAGCTCGCCCGTCTGCTGGGTCCACTCGTCCGCGAGGAGGCAGAACTTCCGGATCTGCTCCGCCCGCGCGAACGGCCTCATGTACTTGTCGATCACCTTCTCGAAGAGGTGCTGGACCTTCTCGTCCTTCACCAGATCCTCGCGGCTCCCATAAGTCACGCCCACCTTGTCGGCCCACTTGGTGAGCTCCTCGAAGCTCGGCACGATGAGCGCGGAGAGGTAGCTCCTCCGGTCCCCGATCACGCTCACCTGCTCGACGAACCGGGATCCCTTGAGGGCGTTCTCGAGGTTCTGCGGGGAAATGTTCTTCCCGCCCGCCGTGACGATGATCTCCTTCTTCCTCCCGGTGATCATCAGGCACTGATCCTCGTCCACCTTGCCGACGTCGCCCGTGCAGAAGAACCCGTCTTCGGTCAGGACCTCCCGGGTGGCCTCCTCGTCCTTGTAGTAGCCGAGCATGACCTGGGGGCCTCGAATCAGGATCTCCCCGTCGCCCGCGATCTTGACCTCCGTGTCCTTCACCGGCGGCCCGACCGTTCCCGGCTTGATCATGCCGGGCCGGTTCACGTTGGTGACGGGCGTGGTCTCGGTCAGGCCGAAACCCTCCAGCACCGTGACCCCCATCCCGAGAAAGAACTCCGCGTCCGATACGGACAGGGGTCCCCCGCCGGAGACGGCGAACTTGAGCCGGTCCATGCCCAGGGCCGCCTTGAGCTTGGAGAAGATGAGCTTTTCCGCCAGGTCGTGCTTGCACTTGAACCAGCCCGCTCTCTCCTTCTCCTCACACACGTAGGAGAGGTTGTCCCTGGCCACGCCGATGGCCCAGCCGAACAGGCCGCGCTTGACCGGGGAGGCATCCCCCACCTTGCTCAGGATGCCGGCGTGGATCTTTTCGTAGAGCCTCGGCACGCTGACGATGAGGGTCGGCCGGACCTCCACCATGTTCTCCTGGATCTTGGAGAAGTCCTCGGCAAAGTAGACCGTGGCCCCGATCCCGAGAGCGAGGTAGTAACCGGCGGTCCGCTCCAGGGAGTGGGAGAGCGGCAGGAAGGAGAGGAACACGTCGTCGTCGCCCAGGAGGTAGCTGAAGTCCTCCAGGATCTGGTGGACGTTGGAGACGAAGTTTCCGTGGCTGAGCATGACGCCCTTGGGCGGGCCCGTGGTCCCGGAGGTGTAGATGATGGACGCGAGGTCCTGCGGGCGGATGGCCTTCAGCCTCCGCTCGAACTCCTTCCGGTTGTCCTGCTTCCGGCCTTCCTCCAGGGCCTCGGCGAAGCTGAGGACACCCTCCGGCTTCTCAACCCCCTCGTCCAGCACCACGATGGGGCCCAGCTCGGGGAGCCGGTCCCGCACCTTGACCACCTTCTCCAGGTGCTCCTGCGTGCCCACGAAGCAGATGCGGGACTCGGAGTGCTCCAGCACGTACTGGGCCTCCTCCGAGGAGTTCGTGGCGTAGATGGGCACGTTGGCCGCCCCCACGGAGAGGATCGCCAGGTCGACCACCCACCACTCCCAGCGGTTCTGGGAGAACAGGGCCACGTTCTGCCCCGGCTCGATGCCCCTGGAGATGAGGAAGGAGCCGAGCGCCCGGACCATCTCGTCCATCTCGTTCCAGGAGATGTCCTGGTAACGGCCGTCCTTCTTGTAGCCCACGCAGGCCCGGTCGCCGTGCTTGGCCACCTGCGTCTGGAAGATCGTCGCCATGGAGTTCTCGTAATCGTTCTGCAACCGTCCACCTCCGATCGTGCGGGATGTGAAAACCCAGTTTTTTTCTTTCTTATTCACGAATTAGGAGAAAAAGTCAAGCGAAGTCGAAGCGAATCGCCCCTTTCCCGTCCCATCCGGGCAGCGCCCCCCGACATCCCCACCGCCCGGAGCCCCCTTGGAAATCCGGGCCGATTGTGGTAAGAAGCCGGATCCCGCACGCGAGCCGGACCATGCTCCCAACGAGGCCCCATTCATGACCGAAGCGCTCCAGGCCGACATACACCGCCTTTCCTGGGAAGGCAAGGAAATCCAGCTGGTGGGAACGGCGCACGTCTCCCACGAGAGCGCCGAGCTCGTGGAACGAATCATTCGGGAGGAGCGGCCGGACACGGTGGCCGTGGAGCTCTGTCAATCGAGGCACCAGGCCCTGACCCAGGCCAACCGCTGGAAGGAGACGGACCTCGTCAAGGCGATCCGGCAGAAGAAGGCCTTCCTGCTCCTGATGAACCTCATTCTCGCCTACTTCCAGAGGAAGATCGGCCGAAACCTGGGCATCCGCCCCGGAGAGGAGATGCTTCGGGCCGTCCAGGCCGCGGAGGAGACCGGGGCGGCCGTCCATTTGGCCGACCGGGACATCCGCGTCACCATGGCGAGGGCCTGGCGGCTCATGGGCCTGTGGAGCAAGCTCAAGCTCTTCGCCCAGCTGCTGGTCTCCTCCGGGGAGCTGGACGACCTGACCCGGGAGGACATCGAGGAACTCAAGCAGAAGGACGTCCTGGAGGCCCTGCTCGACGAGATCGGGGAGAGCCTCCCGGAGATCCGTTCCGTCCTCATCGACGAGCGGGACCGGTACCTGGCCGAACGAATCCGGAACAGCCCCGGAGACCGTGTGGTGGCCGTGGTGGGCGCGGGTCACGTGCCCGGCATCCAGCGGTACTGGGGTACGCCCGTCGATCTCGAGGAGCTCGACGTGGTCCCCCCGCCCGGGCGGTGGAAAGCCCTTTTCAAGTGGGGGCTGCCGCTCCTGATCCTGGCCATCTTCGCCACGGGCTTTTTCCGGGCGGGCTCCTCGGCCGGAACGGACATGATCCTCTGGTGGGTTCTGGCGAACGGCGTGCTGGGGGGGCTCGGAGCGGCGGCGGCCCTGGCCCACCCCCTGACGATCCTCTCCGCCGTCGCCGCCGCGCCCCTCACCTCGCTCAACCCCATGATGGCCGCCGGGTGGGTGTCCGGCCTGGTGGAGGCGTTCATCGGGAAGCCCAAGGTACGGGACTTCGAGGGGCTGACCGAGGACCTCTCCTCCGTGCGGGGGTTCTGGAGGAACAAGATCTCCAGGATCCTCCTGGTGGTGGTGTTCACCAACATCGGAAGCTCCCTCGGCACGTTCGTCGCCATCCCCCTCATGCTGCGGGCCTTTTCGGGGTGAGGGGGTGAGGAGGAACGCCATGCCGCTCGGAGCCAAGGAATACCACGACGCCGTAAGCTACGACCGCCACGCCATGTCCCCTCACACCCTGGACTGGGCCCACCAGCCCCGAACGTTCAAGGCCTACGAGGACGCGGCCCAGGTCGCGCTCCCCCGAGGGACGCTGGAACCGACGCGGGCCGCCGGCGACGTTCTCTCGGGCGGGCGTCCTTCCGTCCTCGAGGCCGTCCCCGCCAACCTCGAGGATTTGGCCCGGGTGCTCTTTCTCGCCTGCGCCCCCACCGCCGTGATGCGCCATGCCGGGGGCGAGCACGTCCTGCGGAGCGTGCCCTCGGCCGGAGCCCTGTACCCCACGGAGATCTACCTGGCCTGCAGCAGCGTTCGCGGGTTGGGGGACGGCGTTTACCACTACGAACCACTCCAGGGACGCCTGCACAGAATCCGCGGAGAAGCCCCCTTCCCGGACCGCGGGGACCCGGTCGTCCGTTTCTTCCTCTCGGCCGTCCTCTTCCGAAGCGCGTGGAAGTACCGCGCCCGCTCCTACCGATACCATCTCCTCGACACGGGGCACGCCGTCGAGTCCCTGGTCCTCGCCCTCGCCGCCCTCGGGCGGCCCGCGACCGTCGGGCTGGACTTCGCCGACGACGGCCTGAACCGCCTGCTCGGCCTCGACACGTCGCGGGAGGTCGCCCTCGCCTGGGTCGACCCGGCCGGTGAGAAAGGCCCCGATCCGATCCTCGACGCGGCCCCGCTCCCGGAGTCCGTGCTCCGCGCGAGCCGAACCAGCGACGCGGAGGTGGACTACCCGATGCTGCGGGAGATCCACGAGCAGGGGAAGACCGTGCGCCACCCGGAGGAGAAGCACCCACCCCTGTCCATGGTTCATCGGCTCGGCCCGGAGCCCTCCTCCTGGTCGGCGCTCCCCACGGCGGGCGACTGGCTCCCCGGCGGCTCCCATGCGGACGTCGTGCAGGCCCGCCGCTCCAGCCGGAACTTCGTCCGGGAGCCCCTGTCGCCGGAGGCGTTCTCCCTGCTGGCGGCCGCGCTCGCCTCCGGCGGAAACGGTCCCGATCCTCGTGCCGCCGTCGGGCTGGGGATGATCGTCGGCCGGGTAAAGGAGACGTCCCCGGGGTTCTACCTCCTGGACCCCGCCCGGGGCTTGTTCGGGGCCGTTCGGACCGGGGATCTCACCTCGGCCATGGCCCGGATCTGCCTGGATCAGGCCTGGGCGGCCGGCGCGGCCCTGCACGTCCTGTTCATGGCCGACCTCGATCTTCTGGACCGAACCCGGGGGCCGCGCGGGTACCGCCACGCCATGCTGGAAGCGGGCCGGCTCGGCCATCGCACCTACCTGGCCGCCACGGCCCTGGGCCTGGGGTGCTGCGGGATCGGGGCCTTCTACGACGGCGAGGCGCGGGCGCTCCTGGGGCTCGACGACGGCTCCCGTCTCCTCTACCTGATCGCCGTGGGTCCGGTCCGGGGAGGTCTTCGACGACGACCTGCCGGTTGAGCCCCTGTCATTATGGCTAAAGTTTTGACAGGTTCTTGCCGTTTCTATATACTGCAATGCCGTCGAGGAAATCGAAACCCACCCTGCCCGATTCCGTGGTGTGCATGCGGGACGGCGGGATTCCGAGGCGCCCGTACGGAGAAAACGGCCATGGATGTGCGATTCTGGGGGACCCGGGGGTCCCTGCCCGCGTCACTGAACGCCGGGGACGTACGCGCAAAGATCCGGAATGCGCTGGAAAAGGCGATCGAGCACGGACTGGGTCCGGAGAGCGACCTGGACGGGTTCATGGACCGCCACCTCCGCTTCAGCGAGCGGGCCACGTACGGGACGAACACCTCCTGCATCGAGATCCGCGACGGGGACGCCTTTGTCCTCTGCGATGCCGGCTCCGGTCTCCGGGAGTTCGGCAACCACGTCATGCAGCTCGAGAACGAGGAACGGCCGAAGGCGTTTCACGTGGTCCTCTCCCACCTGCACTGGGACCACATCCAGGGGTTTCCTTTTTTCACCCCGGCCCTGGTTCGAGACAACCGGGTCACCTTCTACGGCTGCCACCCGGAGCTGGAGAAGGCCTTTGCCACCCAGCAGAGCGATCCCTTCTTTCCGCTCCCCTTCTGCGACATCGGCGCCGACATCCGCTTCCAGACGCTCGAACCCGATCGGGAGGTGGAGATCGCGGGGTTCCGGGTCCTGCCCAAGGAGCAGAACCACCCCGGGAAATCCTTCGGCTACCGTTTCCGGCGCGGGGGGAAGACCGTAATCTACTCGACGGACGCCGAGCACAAGAACGAGAGGGAAGAGGACATGTCCCCGTTCGCGGCCTTCTTCGAAGGGGCGGACCTGCTCATCTTCGACGCCCAGTACACCTTTGCGGACGCCTGCACCGTCAAGGAGGACTGGGGACACTCCAACAACCTGATCGGGGTGGAGATGGCCCAGAAAGCCGGGGTCCGACACCTCGTGCTCTACCACCAGGATCCCAACCACTCGGACCGGGAGCTGGACCGCCTGCTGGAGGACACCCGAAAGCTGGCCCGTCTCCTCACCCGGGAGAACCCGCTTCAGGTCACCATCGCCTGGGACGGGCTGACCCTCCGGGTCTAGCCCTCGCCCGTTTCGACAACCCGCACCGCCCCTCCCCGGCTATGACGGCGAGGTCGGCTTTGCTTTGAGCTTCCGGCACTGCTCGGCGTACCCCGCGGCCTCCCGGGAGCCCGGGAACCGTTCGAAGAGCGTCAGGGCCTCTTCGAGCCGGCCCGTGCTCATGAGGCTGATCCCGAGGCAGAGACTCAGGGGCTCGCTCTCGGGGAACCGCATCAGCCCCTCCTGGAGGAGTCGGGCGGCCTGGTTGTGCTCCCCGCGCTTCTGGTGCAGGACGGCCAGTCCCAGGAAGGCCCGGTGATCCGGGAAGTAGGCGAGGGACCGGCGGTAGAGCGTCCCGGCCGTACCGTCCGGATCGGGCACGGCCTCGGTCCGGGCGTAGTCCCCGTGGCTGAAGGTCATGGCCAGCCGGGAGCAGAAGTCGGCGTTGAGCGGCCTCATCTCCTCGTCGTCCGAGAGCGCGACCTCCCCGGCGAACCCGCCCAGGAGCCGGTGAAACCCGTCGCGCAGCCTCCGGCCCCACGCGAGCACGTGGTCCCGGCCCATCGCCGGGTCCAGCTCGAAGTAGGGGATCCCCTCGATCCGATCCAGCCAGACCGCCTCCGACAGGCGACCCGCCCGCTCCATCCGCTCACAGAGCGCGGTCCCGGGGAACACGTCCAGGATGTAGAAGACGGCGCCCAGGGGCCGGATGTCGCGGATCAGGTCGAGCGTTTCCCGGACGGTCTCGTCGGTCTCCCCCGGACAGCCGTAGATGAAGTAGGCCCGGGCCAGGATGCCCGCCCGGGTGGTGAGGGAAAAGGCCCGCCGGATGCGCTCCGGCCGCAGGGGCTTGCCCAGACTGCGGCGCACGGCCTCCGAGCCGCTCTCCACCCCGTAGCTGATCTGGATGCAGCCCGCCCGCCGCATCCATCGGAGCATCTCCTCGTCCACGTGGTCCACCCGCGCGATGGCGAACCAGGTGATCCTCAGCCCCCGGGTCAGGATCCGGCGGCAGATGTCGACGACCCGGTCCCGGTCCGCGGTGAAGGTGTCGTCCGAGAAGTAGAAGAAGGAGACGCCCCTCCCGTGGAGGAGCTCGAGCTCCTCCACGAACCGGGCCGGGGAGAGGGCCCTGACGGTCCGCCCCCAGAACCGGGGCGAGCCGCAGAAGGAGCAGCTTCGCGCGCAGCCCCGGGTCGCGGCCACGTGCTGGTAGGTGAAGTACCGGGCGGGATTGGGCAGGCTGTCCAGGTCCCGGACGGGCGGCCGGTCCGGGGTCCGGAAGGGCCTTCCCTCCCGTCGGAAGGCGATGCCGGGGATCCGCTCCGGCGGGGGAGCTTCGCCCGGACCGGGGTGCGCCTCGAAGTGCCGGACCAGGTCGAGGAAGGAGAGCTCCCCCTCGCCGAGCACGATGCCGTCCACCTCGGGGACGTGCGCCAGGAGCCGCTCCCACAGGAAGGTGGCGCCGATCCCCCCGAACGCCACCCGAACTCCCGGATCGACGCGCTTGATCACCCGGGCCATGTCGACCGCGCCCCAGCGGTTGGCGTGAAGCACCGAGAAGCCGACCACGTCGGGACAAACCCTGTCCAGGACCGGCTCCAGCGACTCCGGGCGGCCCGCGGTTTCGCAGGCGTTCCAGATCTCCACCCCGTACCCCTGCTCCCGGAGAACCGCCCCCACGGAGTAGATCCCCAGTGGCGGCACGGCCACCTCGTCCCGGTGGACCCGTTCGTAAAGCACCGGGGGATAGACCAGGAGGACCTGCATGCCTTACTCCACCGTCCCCTGCGCCAAGAGCTTCTCGACGCGCTCCTCCTCGTAGCCCAGCTCCTCCAGGAGCTCGCGGGTCTCGGCGCCCCGGGGCCGCCCGGCCCGGCCGGTCCGGCCGGGCGTGTCGGACAGCCGGGGGGCGGGGGCGGGCTGGGGCGTGTCGCCGGACCGCGCCAGCAGCCCCCTCGCCTGGTTGTGGGGGTGCGCTCCCACCTCGTCCAGGCCGAGCACCGGGGCCACGCAGGCGTCCCGGCCCTCGAAGATGCGGGTCCAATCGTCCCGCGTCCGCTCCCGGAACGCTGCGGCGAAGCGGGCCTTCATCTCCGGCCACTTCGAGGTGTCGTTCTGCTCGGGCAGCTCGCGGGGGTCCAGGCCCAGGCCCTCGAGGAGCTCTCGATAGAACCGCCCCTCGATGGCCCCCACGGCCATGTAGCCCCCGTCCGAGGTCTCGTAGGTCTGGTAGTAGGGCGCGCCCCCGTCCAGCAGGTTGGTCCCGATGTCCAGGGTCATGAGCCCGTTGGCCAGGAGGCCGTAGAACTGGGTCAAGAGGTAGGAGGCGCCGTCCAGCATGGCGGCGTCCACCACCTGGCCCCTTGCCGTCCGCTCCCGCGCCGTGAGGGCCAGCAGGATGCCCACCACGCAGAGAAGCCCGCCCCCGGCGAAGTCCCCGAGGATGTTGGCGGGCGGAAGCGGGGGTTCTCCCTTTCGCCGGCACAGGCTCAGGGCGCCGGACAGGGCGATGTAGTCGATGTCGTGGCCGGCCGCGGACGCCCAGGGGCCGTCCTGCCCCCAACCGGTGAGCCGGGCGTACACCAGGCGGGGGTTCTCGGCCAGGGCGTCCTCCGGGCCCAGGCCGAGCTTCTCCATGACCCCGGGACGGTAGGGCTCCAGGAGCACGTCCGCGCCGCGGATCATGGCCCGTACCACCTCCGCCCCCTCCGGGTGCTTGAGGTTGACGCGGATGGACCGCTTGCCCCGGTCAAAGGGGTTGTCGGCCATGACGTTGGGGATCTCGGGCGCGCCCTGGGAAGGGCGGTCCACCAGGGTCACATCGGCGCCGAAGTCGGCCAGCACCATGCCGCAGAAGGGGGACGGGGCGAGCCCCGCCATCTCGACGACGCGAACGCCTTCCAGAGGTCTCATGAACGCTTCTCCTTCCTCGTGACGGGAACCGGCGGCCGGAGAGCCGCACACCGCCCATCATAACGGCCGGAGGGGGCGATATCAAACGATTCGGCAAAGGGGGCCCTGGAGCTGCCCGGGAACATCGGGCGGGGCGCCAGGAGCCTGGGGGAAGGGGCGACCGAGCTTCCGGGAAGCATCGGCGACACGATCAAGGGGTTGTTCGATTGAAAGAGGCGTGAAGGGGACCGGGCCTGTGGCGGTGATTACGGGCAGCCGTCCCAGGGCAGGTCTTCGAAGACCGGTCTACTCCCCCAGGTAGGCCTTCCTCACCCGCTCGTTCGCCAGGAGCTCGGCCGACGTGTCGGCCAGGGCGATCTCCCCGGTCTCGAGCACGTAGCCGCGGCCGGAGAGCTGGAGCGCGATCTGGGCGTTCTGCTCCACCAGGAGGATGGTGGTGCCCCGCTCGTTGATGTGGCGGACCGTCTCGAAGATGGCGTCCACCACGATGGGGGCCAGCCCCAGGGAAGGCTCGTCCAGGAGCAGGAGCTCGGGGCGGCTCATGAGGGCCCGCCCGATGGCGAGCATCTGCTGCTCCCCTCCCGAGAGGGTGCCTCCGTGCTGCTTCTGGCGTTCCTTGAGGACCGGGAAGAGCTCGAACACGTGGTCGATGTCCTTCTGGACCCCGTCCTTGTCCCGCCTCAGGTAGGCCCCCATGTCCAGGTTCTCCATGACCGAGAGCAGGGGGAAGATCATGCGGCCTTCCGGCACCTGGCAGACCCCCATCTGGACGATGTTGTCCGCCCGCACCCCGGCGATGGACCGGTCCCGATAGAACACGTCTCCTTCGATGGGGACGAGCACCCCGCTGATGGTCATGAGGGTGGTGGACTTCCCTGCGCCGTTCGCGCCGATGAGGCAGACGATCTCGCCTTCGTCCACCTCGAGGGATACGCCCTTGAGGGCGCGGATGTTTCCGTAGTGGGTCTTGACGTTGTCCAGCCTAAGCAGCATCGAACGCCCCCGTCCCCAGGTAGGCCTCGATCACCTTGGGATCGCTCTGCACCTCCTTGGGCAGGCCCGTGGTCAGCATCCGGCCGTAGTTGATCACCACGACCCGTTCGCACACCCCCATGACCACCTTCATGTCGTGCTCGATGAGGAGCACGGTGCTGCCCTTGTCGCGGATCCGGCGAATCAGGTCCATCAGGGCCCTGGCCTCGCCCGGGTTCATTCCGGCCGCCGGCTCGTCCAGCATGATGAGCCTGGGCTCCGTGGCCAGCGCCCGGGCGATCTCCAGGCGCCGCTGGTCGCCGTAGGCCATGGAGCTGGCGATATCGTTCCCGCGGCCCCGAAGGCCGACGAACTCCAGGATCTCCTCCGAGGTCCCGGCGATCTCCTCCTCCTCCCGGCGCTGGGAAGGCGTCCTGACGACGGCCCCGAACACGTTGGACTTGAACCGGCAGTGACGGCCGATCTTGACGTTGTCGAGGACCGTGAGGTTGTCGAAGAGGCGGATGTTCTGAAAGGTCCGCGCGATGCCCAGCGCCGTGACCTTCTCGGGCTTCTTTCCCCCGATGGAGACGGGCTTTCCGTCCCCCGTGAACAGAATCCTGCCGGCCGAGGGCCTCTCGATCCCCGCGACGCAGTTGAAGAGCGTGGTCTTGCCCGCGCCGTTCGGGCCGATCAGGCCGATGATCTCGTTTCGGTGGATCTCGAACGAGATGTCCTGGAGGGCCCGAAGCCCGCCGAAGTTCTTGGACAGCTCCTGAATCTGAAGAATCGGGGTCATCGCGTCAGCTCGCCGTGGCTTTGGCTTTTCTTCGTTTGACCCTGCCGGCACGCATCTGCGCGGCCACGGCCGGGATGGGCATGAGGCCCGCGGGCTTGTAGCGCATCATGAGCACCATGATCAGGCCGAAGGCCAGGAACCGGATCTCCACGGGCATGCCCAGGGCGGAGAGGACCTCCCGCAGGACCTCGCTCAGGGAGACCAGGACCGCCGCGCCGACCATCACGCCCCAGATGTTGCCCATGCCGCCCAGCACGACCATGCAGAGCACCAGGAACGACTCCCAGAACTTGAACATGTCGGGGGAGAGAAAGGTGACCCACCGGGCGAAGAAGCTTCCGCCCATGGCGCCGAATGCGGCGCTGATCCCGAAGGCGATCACCTTGTAGAGCAGCAGGTTGATGCCGCAGGAGACCGCGGCCACCTCGTCGTCCCGGATGGCGAACCAGGCGCGTCCCAGCCTCGAGTCCTGGATGCGGTGCATCACGAACACCGTCGCCAGGACCATCACGATGGCCAGATAGTAGTAGGGGAGCTCCCCCTGAAACTCGTACACCGGTCCGCCCAGCCAGGAGAGGTCGATGGAAGGGGGCGCGATGCCCGGAAGGCCCAGGGGGCCCCGGGTCAGCCAGATCTCGTTCGTCAGGAACAGGACCACCAGCTCGGAGAACCCGAAGGTCACGATGGCGAAGTAGTCCCCCGTGAGGCGCAGGGTCGGGGCCCCCAGCAGCACCCCCCAGAGGGCCCCGTTCATGAACGCCAGGGGGATGATCAGCCAGTAGCTCATGCCGAAGTGATAGGTCAGGAGCCCCGACGTGTACGCCCCGATGCCGTAGAACCCCACGAATCCCAGATCCAGCAGCCCGTTGAAACCGGGGATGATGTTGAGCCCCAGGGCCAGGATCATGTAGAGGTAGATCAGGATGACCACATGGATGAGATACTGGGAGACAAAGGGAAACGCCGGGAGCACGAGCGCCAGGATCAGGAGCGCTATCTTGAGTTTGGTCGCGTTGCTCATCATTCTCGGGTCCATCGTCCCACGCTAGATCGTCTTTTTGGTCTCCTTGATGACCACGCCGAAGAAGCCGGCCGGGATGAAAATGATCACGATGATCATCACGGCGTAGGAGATGCCGTCGCGGTAGAGGGAGCTCAGGTAGCCCGCGCCCATGGCCTCGGCCACGCCCAGCACGATGCCGCCCAGCATGGCCCCGGGGACCGATCCGATGCCGCCCAGCACCGCTGCGGCAAAGGCCTTGACCCCGGCCAGATACCCCATGGTCGGGTAGAGCGAGTTGTAAAAGGCCCCCACCATGAGCCCGGCGGCCGCCCCCATGGATCCGGCCACGGCAAAGGTGAGCGTGATGACCCTGTTCACGTTGATGCCGGCGAGCGCCGCCATGGTCTTGTTCTGGGCCACGGCCCGCATGGCCTTGCCGAACCGGGTCTTCCGGATGAGCAGGTTCAGCCCGACCATCATGACGATGGTGACCGTGAAGATGAAGAGGTGAAAACCGGTCAGGCTGAAGTGTGTGAGGTGCCAGGTCTTTCCGAACCAGGCCGGAAGAGACTCGACGGGGAAGGGCTTGGGCCGGGATCCCCAGATGAGCATGGCCAGGTTCTGGAGAAAGATGGACATGCCGATGGCCGTAATCAGGCAGGCCAGCCGCGGGGACTGCCTGAGAGGCCGGTAGGCGATCACGTCGAGCAGCATGCCGCAGACCGCTCCACAGGCCATGGCCAGGAGGAAGGCCATGTAGAAGGGCATGCTCAGGGCGGCGATGAATGTCAGGGCGAAGAACGCACCGAGCATGTAGATCTCGCCGTGGGCGAAGTTGATCAACTGGATGACACCGTAGACCATGGTGTACCCCACGGCGATCAGCGCGTAGATGCCGCCAATGGTTAGACCATTTACAAGCTGTTGTAGAAACAAAGGCGTCCTCGCGTATGAAGCGGACCGGGCGCCGCTACTCCCTGTTCACGGCGCCCGGTCTGCTGTCCCTGTCTCACCTGGTTGTCACCGTTACTCGGCCGCTACGAACTCGCCCCCCTCGACCTTCTTGACAAAGGCGGGCTTGGCGCAGTCTCCCACCTCGTTGAAGTAGGTCAGCCCGGTCACGCCGTCGAAGCCGTTGTCCGGGGAGTTGAGGGCGGCCAGGCCGTCGCGGATCTTCTGGCGGTCCGCACCCGTCTTCTCGATCACATGGGCCAGGATGCCCAGGCAGTCGTAGGCGTTGGCGCTCATCCAGTCCACCTCGCGGCCGGTCTCCGCCTTGTACGACTCGGCGAACGCCTGGGCCTCGGGACCGCCGGCCGACGCCAGGAAGGGCACGGTCATGTAGGTGTTGTTCGCGGCCTTGCCGCCGATCTTGATGTAGTCGACGTTGTCCAGGCCGTCGGCGCCGAACAGGGGGCCGTCAAAGCCCAGCTTCCGGGCCTGCCCGGCGATCAGGGCGCCTTCCGGGTGGTAGCCGCACAGGAAGATGGTCTCGGGCTTGTCCCGGAGGAGCTTGGTGAGCTGGGGGGTGAAGTCCGTGGTCTTGGCCACGTAGGCCTCGGCGCCGGTCACCTCGAGGCCGCTCGCCTCGGCGCCCTGGATGAAGCTGTCCTTGAGGCCGATGGCATAGTCGTTGTTCTCGTAGAAGATGGCCACCCGCTTGAGGCCGAGGAGCTCCTTGACCACGTGAGAAGCCAGGTACTCGCCCTGGAAGGAGTCCGTGTAGCAGTTGCGGAAGAACCAGCCCTTGCCGACCTCGCCGATGGTGGGGTTGGTGGAGGTGGGGCTGATCACCGGCATCTTGGCCCGGACGTAGATGGGCATGCCGGCCAGGGTGGCGGAGGAGCAGAGGTGCCCGATCACCGCCACCATGGACTTGTCGTTGGCGAACTTCGAGGCCACGGTCCCGGCCTCCTTGGGCTGGCACAGGTCGTCGCCCCAGACGATCTCGATCTTCTTGCCGTTGATGCCACCCGCGCTGTTGATCTCCTTCAGCTTGAGCGAGACGCCGGCCTTGATGTTGTCGCCATAGCCGGCCAGATCACCCGTGAACGGGCTGGCCACGCCGATGCGGATGGTGTCCGCCGCCACGGCCGCCGTGGTCATGCAGAAGACCAGGGCCACGGCCAGGATGAGTCCCTTACCCAAAAGCGATCCTTTCCCTTTCATGATCAAACCTCCCGTCCTTAGATGGTCCAAGAAAAAAGAAAAACTCAATGATTCCAAGCAGAAATGCTTCACGCCAAGCAGAGGGCATCATAGGAGAAAGACCCAATGGTGTCAAGACTATTTTCCCATTGCACAGAGGGGGATACGCGGCGGAGACAAGGGGTCGACGCCCGTTTTGTTCGCCACATGCAAGCCGCCTGCCACCTTCCCTCGCGCCGGCGCTTCTCGACGGATGGAGACCGCATTCACAAAAGCGGAGAGCGTCTCTTCAAGACGGCTGTTTCATTGATCCTTAGACCTGAATAACGGCCCCAAACTCTTTCGCTCGGCCGCGGAGATCTCCTGTTGGGCTCAGCCCCCCGCCTGCTCCAGCTTGCGACGCCGGACGCGGTCCTTGATGCGGTTGATGTGCCCGCGGCCCAGTCCCTTGACCTCGCAGCCCAGCTCGAAGAACCGCTCGATCCGCGCGTCGTCCAGGATGCCGAAGCAGTCCACCACCGCCACCGGTCCCCCGGTCATGTCGACCACCTCGTCGGGCTGGAGATCGACGTACTCCCTGTGGCGCACGGCGATCACCACGGCGTCGGCGTCCCGGAGCGCATCCCGGAGGTCCGGGATCATGGAGAACTCGTCCAGATGCTCCTGGTTCCGGAAGAACCGGGACCAGCTCGTTCCGCCGGCCGGGTAGCTCTCCTGCTTCTCCAGCTCCCACCAGTGGCGCACGTACGGATCGTGGGCCCGGATCTCGGCCCCCATCTCGGTGAGCTTCCGAACGATGATCTCGGAACCGCTGTACCGGGTGTCCCCCACGTCCTCCCGGTAGGAGGCGCCCAGCACGGCCACCTCGGATGCGGCCACGATCCGCCCCATGTTCCGGAGGGCGTCCCGGACGAGCTGGGCCGCGTGAAGGGCCCGGGTGTCGTTGATGTTGATCGCCTCCGGGGTGATCCGGAAGATGTCGCCTTCGAACCCGAGCAGATGCTTGTAGGCCCAGAGGCCGAGACCTCCGTCCTTGGGCAGGCAGTAGCCGCCGATACCCGGTCCCGGGAAGATCATGTTGTCGTGGGTGGGCCGCATCCGGATGGCCTCGATCACCTTGATGAGGTCCACGCCGTTGGTCTCCGCGAACAGGCTCCACTCGTGCATGAAGGCGAGGATGGTGGCGCGGTAGCTGTTCTCCACGATCTTGCAGGTCTCGCTCTCGATGGGACGGTCCAGGACCGTGAGCGGGTACTCCTCCACGTTCAGGACGTCGGAGAGGAACGTCTCGACCCGGACGCGGCTCTCCCGGTTGATCCCGCTGCAGACCCGCCAGAAGTCCCGGACCGAACGGACGTACTCCCGGCCGGGCATGACCCGTTCGAAGCTGTGGGCCAGCAGGGGCTCCTCCTCGATGCCGCGCTTGCGGAACGCCTTCTTGATGATAGGGTAGGCCACGTACTCGGTGGTCCCCGGCGGCACGGTGGTCTCGGTGAGCACCAGGCAGCCCGGCTGGATCATGCGCCCGATCACCTTGTAGCTCTCCTCCAGCGCGCTGATGTCCGCGTGGCCGCTCCGCAGATTGCCCAGCTCCTCCTTGAGGAAGTCGCACTGGACGTCCACCACCAGCACGTCGGCCAGCTTCAGGGCGTCGTAGGTGTAGGTGGCCACCATGGTCTTCTTGTCGTTCACGCACCGGGCGATCAGCGGCTCCACCTCGGGGTCCTCGGCCTTCACCGGGGATATGCCCCGGTTGAACAGCGGGATCTTCCAGAAGCTCCTGGGGCTGGGGCGCTGCATGCCGATGACGAACTTGTCGGGCTCGCCGGTCTTCCGGGCCACGGAGTCCGCGACCACCCCGGCCATGACCGCGCCCACGAACCCGAGGCCCATCACCACCACGATCTCTCGCCCCATGGCCCGCTGCTCCTGCGCCAGGGCCTCGAGCCGCGCAAACTCTTCCAGGTAATCCTCTTCCTCCGGCAGGCGAAACTCCTCGCCGTCCGGGCTCACTGAAAATGCCATGGTGCGTCCTTTCCTTTCAGACGTCTCCCTGAGGCCCAAAGGCCCTCATCGCGTCGATTTGCCGTGGGATTTCGGATACGGGGGAATCCCCGCTCTTTAATGAAACCGGCCGGGAATGTCAAGCATGTCGTGGGTCTCCAGACGGCCGCTCCCCGGTGGATGCCTCGCTCACGGGATGGTGTCCAACGACGCGCAGCGCGGCTCCCTCCCTCCAGGTACCAGGCGTAGAGGGGAATGGCGTAGGACTCCCCCTGCCCGTGCCGGCAGGTCATCATGGACTTGTCGAAGATTTTCGTCCCCGGAACAATGGGATGAATCCGGTACTGCGTCATGGTATACTCCTTCCCGCCCCATCGGGGCGCCCCGGCCAGCATAGGAAACGACGTCGGGCCTGTCAAACCCATACCGTAATAAGGAGGCGGCATGAGCGGGGACGACCTTCAGAAAGCACTGCGGTACCGGTGGCTCATCTTCTGGATTCTGGCGCTCGGCTACATCCTGGTCTACTTTCACCGCCTCTGCCCGGCGGTGGTGGCCGAGGACATGCGCCGGGACCTGGAGGCCGGCGGGAGCCTCCTCGGCTTCCTGGGCTCGGCCTACTTCTACCCCTACGCGCTCATGCAGCTTCCGGCCGGCCTCCTCTCGGACTCCTGGGGTCCCCGGAAGACCATCACCCTCTTCTTCTGCGTGGCCTTCGCCGGATCCGTCGTGCTGGGCATGGCCCCGAACGTCTACGTGGCCATCATCGGCCGGACCCTCGTGGGCATCGGCGTGGCCATGCTCTTCGTCCCCACCCTGAAGGTCCTGGCCGAGTGGTTCCGCATCAAGGAGTTCGCCATGATGACGGGCATCCTGATGGCCATGGGCGGCATCGGCTCCTATGCGGCCGCCACGCCCCTGGCCTACATCAGCACCTGGATCGGATGGCGTCAGTCCTTCGTACTGGTGGGGGCCTTCACCCTGGTGCTGGGCATCCTGGTGTGGGCGTTCGTCCGGGACCGGCCCTCGGCCATGGGCTGGCCGTCCCCGGCTGCGGACACCTCCGGCAAACCGGCCGAGACCATGAGCCTGGGCCGGGGCATCAAGCGGGTCCTGTCCGAGCCCCGTTTCTGGCCGCTGGCCGTCTGGTTCTTCTTCACCTGCGCGATCTTCTTCTCCTTCATCGGCCTCTGGGGAGGTCCCTACCTCATGCAGGTCTACGGCCTGACCAAGCCCCAGGCCGGTCACATCCTCTCCCTGGCCGCCATCGGCATGATCCTGGGAAGCCCGTTCCTGAGCTGGCTCTCCAACCGGGTGTTCCGGGCGCGCAAGCCCGTCCTGATCATGGGGAGCGTCTTCATGGTGGCCGTCACGGCCGTCCTCTACCTCTTCACCAGCCGGATCCCGATGCCCTTCTACTATCCGATCTGCCTGGTCGTGGGGATCTTCTCCGGCGCCATGGTCACCATCGGGTTCACCACGAACAAGGAGCTCTTTCCCGTGTCCATCGCAGGCACGGCGACAGGCCTGGTGAACTTCTTCCCCTTCGCCGGCGGGGCCGTGTTTCAGGTGGTTCTCGGGGTGGTGCTGGAGAAGCAGGGCCTGAACGCTCAGGGTGGGTTCGTGCTGGCGGGCTTCCAGCAGGGGCTCCTGGTCCTCTTCCTCTGCGGGACGGTCGCTCTGGTCTCCAGCCTCTTTCTCGAGGAGACCCTGGCGGAGGACTGAGGCGCTGCAGGAGGCCGGGTGGCTACTGGAGGGCGATCGCCTTCTCCGGGCAGATCTCCTGGCAGCAGAAGCAGCCGATGCACTCCTCCTCGTCCACCCGGGGGATGTCCTCCTCGGTCATGGAGAGCGCCGAGACCGGGCACTGGTCCACGCAGGTGCAGCAGCCCGTGCAGAGCTCGGGGTCGGCCCTGGGCGCCAGGACCGTCTTTCCCTGGATCACCGCCTGGACATCCTCGTTTCCCAGGATGGCTTCGCCCCCCAGCGGCGGGAGCTTGTACCCGGGAATGACGGCCAGCTCGCCGATCACCTCGATCCGCTCCAGGTCGTACTCCCCGAGGCCCTCCTCCCGGGCCCTCCGGAGGAAGCGGAGCTTTCCCGGGTCGCAGCCCATCATGTAGGCCATGACCGCGTCCAGCGCCACCGCGTCGTCCGAGGCCAGAATCTTGCCCACGTCCCTCAGGTCGGGGGAGGCCGGGCCGTTCCCCTCCATGCCCACCACGGCGTCCATGATGAAGAGGTCGGGGACCCTCAGCTTGAACACCTTCACCACCACGTCGTGGAAGCGCTCGGCACTGCCCGCGGCCCGGTGGAGCTTGGCCTTCTGGGCCCCGGGCAGGATCCCGTAGGAGTTTTTGATCGCTCCGGTCACCACGGTGAGGCCGTGGGTCTTGAACCGGGGCAGGCTGATGATCACGTCCGCGTCCAGGACCGCCCTGGAGACGCTCACCCGGGGCATGTAGTCCGGATCGAACGGGAGCTCCCGGGCGTCGTTCCCGATGTTCGCGTAGTGGTCCCCGGCCGCCTCCTCGAGGCCGGTCTGCCGGAAGCTCTCCTCGTTGGCGCCGTAGCTGAAGAGCCCCGGGTTGTCGCCCACCACCAGCTCACCCGGACTCATGCCCTCCACCTTGTCCACCACGGCCCGGAGGACGGCCGGGTGGGTCACGATCCCCTCCTCCGCGCCGGAGGCCCGGAGCACGTTCGGCTTGATCAGGACCCGCCTGCTCTCGAGGTCCAGGGGGAAGAGCTCGAACGCCCGGTCCACGGCCTCGCGGGCGGTCTCGTAGGTTGCGGGATGGATCAGAACCCTCGACATGACGGTGTCTCCTTTCTCGCCGAGCCGGCCTGCCGGCCCGGCAGAAACGCAACGGCGCGAACCGGCGCCCCGTCCGCGCCCTCGATCTTCAACGGGAGGCAGCAGAGCAGGAACTTGCGGCCCAGGAGGGCCTCCAGGCGAGTCAGGTTCTCGATGACGAGGATGTCCCGCTCCAGGAACAGCCTGTGAACGGGAAACGTCTCCGTGTCCATGGGGTCCACGGAGACGGCGTCCACGCCCACCCCCTTGGGCCGAAACCCCGCCAGCCACCGGGCCGCCTCCTCGGAGAGCACCGGATAGCGCTCGAAGTAGCCCGGTTTTCCCCAGTTCCCCGACTGCCCCGTGTGGAGGAGCACGAAGTCCCGGTCCTCGATCTCCCTCCCCCAGGGCTCCAAATGCTTCCGGCCGACGACCCGCCTGCCCGGCTGCGCCAGGTCCAGCACCACCCCGGTCCCCACGAAGGCCCCGGCGTCGAAACCGTCCAGGGTGCTCCCCCCTTCGATCATGTGGGCCGGCGCGTCCATGTGGGTCCCGGTGTGGGAGTACATCGTGATCGTCTTTTCCTCGAACGCGTGGTTCTCCAGTGTACACGAAGCGACGAACACCGGCGGTTCCGTGCCCGGGTAGGAGGGCATGCCGGGAGAGACCCTGTGCGTCAGGTCCACTGTCTCGAGCACGTCTGGAAATCCGTCGATCACGACCCATCCCCACCTTGATCGCCGCCGAACGGTCGTCTACGGGGCGCGACAGAGAAAGTGCATGTTGAAGGGGTCGTGGGCCATCTCCTCCAGCTCGATCTCCTCGAACCCCGCCTCCCGCAGCATGGCCTCGGCCCGCTCCCGCCCCCACATCATGCCGAGCCCGGCCCCGTCGTCGTTCAGCCCCACGGGCATGCAGTGCATCAGGCTCACCGTGTAGAGGAACGGCCCCATGGGGTGGTCCAGGTTGCCCGCGTGGTCCGAGACGGCGTCGATCTCCACCATGGAGAACATCCCGCCCGGGGCGAGCATGTGCCGAACCCCCCGGAGCGTCTCCAGAGGGCGGGGCTGATCGTGGATGGCGTCGAAAGCGCAGACGTAGTCGAACCGTTCCGATAGCCCTTCCATACCCTCGATCCCGGCGGCATCCATGACTCGGTACTCCGCATTGCCGAGCCCCATCTTCCGGGCCTCGGTCCGGCCCGTTTCGACGGCCGGCTCGTCCACGTCGATCCCCGTGAACCGGCTCTCCGGAAAGGCCCGGGCCATCAGGTTCAGGGCCACGCCCTCGCCGCAGCCCAGATCGCAGACCCGGATCCCCCGGCGGAGGCGCGCCTCCAGGCGGCCTCCGTCCACGGCCGGGATGAACCGTTCCACCAGCAGCTCCCGGTGGGCGGCGTTGGCGAGTTCGGTCATGAACCGTTGAAAGTCGGGGTAGAAGGAGAAGGGCACGCCTCCGCCCGTCCGGAAGCCCCGTTCCACCGACTCCAGGGCGCAGGAGGCGAGAAGCGGGATCTCCTGGGCGTACACCCCGAGGTTGGCCCGCCCCGCCTTCCGGGTCAGGAAGGCCGCGTGCTCCGGGGGCAGGAGGTAGGCCTCCTCTCCTTCCGGGTTGCGGGAGAGCTCCACGACGCGGCCGGTCGCCATCACGCCCAGCCACTCCCGCAGGTAGCGGGGGTCGAGACCCGAGGCCCCGGCGATCTCGGAAACCGTGGCCGGCCGTCCCAGCTCCTCGAGCACGTCGAAGACCCGGTTCCGGTACCCCAGGGCCATGGCCAGGTTCAGGGCCCCGTGGTTGAGGATGTCGGCCATCCTCCTGGAAAACGCGTCCTTCTTTTCGTTCATCTCGTTCGCTCCTTGCGGGCGCCGACCCGCGTGGCCAGCACAATGCCCAGGGCGATGGCGCCGATGCCGGCGCCGTGAAACCACTCCAGGGACTCGCCCAGGAAGAGGACGGCCATGATGCTCCCGAAAACCGGCATCAGGTGGAGGAACAGGCCGGCGCGGTTGGCCCCGGCCAGCTCCACGCCCCGGTTGAAGCAGAAGTAGGAGACAATGGACGGGAACACCGCCACGTACCCCACGGCCAGGAGGGCCGGCGTGCTGAGCGAGAAGCCCCGCACGAAGAAGGCCTCCCAGAGGTAGAGGGGGAGCAGGATCAGCGTTCCCGTTGCAAAGGTCACCGCCAGGAAGCTCAGGGGATGGATGGGCGGCCGTATCCGCAGCAGCATCGAGTACCCCGCGTAGCAGGCCACCGCGATGAACACCAAGAGGTCCCCCCGGTTGACGGAGAGCGACAGCAGGACGCCCGGGTCGCCCCGCGCGATGATCGTGACCGCCCCGGCAAGGGAGATCGCGATGCCGAGGGCCTGCACCGGGGTGATGGTCTCCCGGAAGATCAGGAACGACATGACCACGATGAGCACCGGCATCATGGACTGCATGAGAAACGCGTTCAGCGCGATGGTCCACTGGAGCCCCGTGTAGACCAGCGTGTTGAAGGTGGCCACCCCGAGGAGGGAGAGCAGGATCAGGACGGGCCAGTGTCCCCGCATCCTGTACCGGTCTCCCGCCAGGTGGGGCCTGGCCAGGAAGAACACCAGCAGGGAGGCCAGGGCCCAGCGCCAGAAGGCGAGCGCAACCGGCGGCATGTCCGCCCGGACGGCCCGGCCCACGATGAAGTTGCCCGACCAGAAGAAGACCGCCAGGGTGAGCAGGAGGTAGGGATGGTCCATGATTGCAGGCTGTCTCTCGAGTTTCATCTTCCTGAGGAGCGGGAATCGGGATGAACCAGGGTCGCCCAGGGACCACCCGGAGGTCAAGGAAAGAAAGCCGGGCACCAGGGCGTCGAAGGGGTCGTTCGGGCCAGAAGGGTCGCCGGACGGCGTCCTCGACCAGGGAGACCGCGGTCTTGACACCGTCCTCCCCGGCCATGCGTTCGCCGATGGTCCGGGCCCGTTCTGCCATGGCCGGCGTTGCGAGCATCGCTCGAACGGCGCGGGCCAGCTTCACGGCGGTGAGGGACCTCCGGCGGGAGCCCGACGTCACCACCCGGCCGGGCCGGACCGCTTCTCCTCCCGGCCCCGGTACCCCAGGGGCCTGTACACGGAATCATACAGAGCCTGCGTCAAAAAACCTACAGTTGCAGAGTTGAATCTCGATGCCTATCCTAATCCCGGTAAACAGAGATAAGCCGGGCATCATACTTTCGACTGGCAAGCTATTTGCTGCACCAAAGGTCGGAAACCGAGAACCGTCAACCCCAATCCTTCTCACGGAGCCCCCCAAATGACGAGAAGACGCATCGCCCCCCTGATCGCCGTTGGATCGCTTCTGATCCTCCTGGCCGGAAACGCCCTCGCCGAACCCACGGAGGTCGCCGAGTACAAGGACCCGCGAAGCGGGGACCTCTTCGAGCTTTTCCAGGAACACGACGGATCGTTTTTCTGCTCGGTGCAGCGGGAGGACGGATCGCTCTCGGGGTTCGAGGTCGAAGGCTATGAGAACCGTGCAGACGCCGGCAGGGCCGAGGACAAGCCTGATATTCACCGCATCGCAAAGCATTACTACCGGGACGCTTCCGACAGAGCCGCCCGGACCGACCGGCGTGGGAAATGCGTCGAGACCGAGGTCTCCGGCAGAGATCGTCGACTGGAAGAACCTTGCCCCGCACCCCAAAGATCCGGCAATCGGAAAACCGTCCCGCTGCTCTTCCTGCTCATGCTTGCGGAAAGCGGCTCCTCCTCATAAAAGCGTTGGGATCGGTCGGACGTCTCGGCTCAGCTTTCGCCCAGCTCCTTCTTCCTCACCGCTTGCACGGTTTCACGCTGGCGCGCTTCCAGCCGCTCGCTGACGTCCACCGGATACTCCTCGGGATCTCTGATCTGCTTGTACGCGCGGGGAAGGGCGGCCAGCTCGGCTGCCAGGCGTTCCCGGGCCGCTGTCAGGGGTTCCCGCTCCACCAGCCGCTTCCCCTGTCCCACCACACGCTGCAGCAACGCCTCACCCCGTGGATAGGCCTCGTCGTGCAGGGCGATGACATCCCTTTCCATGGCGTCATCGGTGCAGATACGGTACACCTGCTTTTCACAGACCAGGGTCTTTTTCCCCGAGCTGAGCTTGAGTATCGGCCTGCCGTCGTACTGCACCAGCTTGTAGGCCATGTCGGTGTAGGGGGCGTCGGCGGATACGCCCATTTTCGTTCCAACGCCGAACCCGTCGATCTTCGCGCCGGCAAGGAGGTGATCGCGAATCTTGTACTCGTCGAAACCGCCGCTGGCAAAGACCCGGACATCCGAAAGTCCGTTTTCGTCGAGCATCTTCCGGACCTCGCGGCTCAGGTACACCATGTCGCCGCTGTCCAGGCGCACGCCTCTCAGCGACACGCCCCGGCCTTTCATCTCTTTGCCGATCTCCACGGCCTTTTCCGCACCGGCCAGCGTGTCGTAGGTGTCGATCAACAGAACGGTGTTGTCGCCGTAAAGCTGCGCAAACGTTCGAAACGCCTCGCGCTCGCTTTCGAAGCTGGTCACATAGGAGTGGGCCATGGTGCCTGATGCCGGCAGATCGAATTCTCCGGCCGCAAGCACATTGCTCGTTGCAGACAGCCCGGCGATACGGCCCGCGCGGACCAGCTTCATGGCCGCTTCGCCTCCCTGGGTCCTCCGCAGGGAAAAATCCACGATGTTGCGCCCCTCAGCGGCCTGCACGCAGCGCGACACCTTCGTGGCCAGGATGACCTGCAGGTTGATGGCGTTGATGATCAGGCTTTCCGCCAGCTGCGCCTCGATGATCGGCGCGGTGACCTCCACGATGGGCTCGTCCTTGAAAAAGAGCCGGCCTTCGGCCAAGGCGCGCACGTCCCCGCTGAAGACCATGCTCGAGAGATAGTGCAGGAAATCGTCCCCGAACAGACCCGTCTCGTGAAGACCGTCCAGATCGGACTGGCTGTAGCGCATCTCTTCGAGAAAGGTCAGTGCATCCTCCAGACCGGCGTTGACGAAGTAGCCGCGGTTGGTCGGATAATCCCGGATGAACAGGCTGAATGTGGCCGGTGCGAACATCTCTCTGTGAAAGTAGGCCTGGGCCATGGTGAACTCGTAGAGATCTGTCTGCAGGGGGGACGGTGTAGGCATGGAGTCGGGCATAGCTCACCTCTGTCTTTGCTCATTTTTCCCAATCCGGTGACAGACCGCGATGCCTCAACCCCCTCGTCGACAGAGCAAATCGGAGAGAGGTTCCGGCAGACGGAAGCGGATCTATCCTTCAGGGAATCGGATTCGTTCCGCACCTTCAATACATGGAATCGGGTATTTTTGCTGCGAAGGGACGCAGTCCTGGACCTGTTCACCGGCAAACCCGGATCCGCCGCCTTCAGGTGGACTCGACCTTGCGCAGAAGGAAAATCCTTTTCCCGCAGATCGTTTTCCAGTGTACGGCTGCTAGGAAGGAACGTCTCGGTTCACCGGCCAGTCTGCGGGCAGGCGATTGGACAACAGGTGGGAAATGCGTTCCTTTGCCAGGCAGTTGTGGGCCTTTTTGTCAAAGGTGAGCCACACCCCCTTCACCTCCGTTGCCAGGGAGGCATAACAGGCATCGTACCCGGTCAGCCCTTTGGCAGCGAACCGGGATGCCCGGGCGGCCAGGGTTTCGGTCATGGGCTGCCGATACAACCCGCCGTTCAAGATCGGGAGCATGGCCCTGACGAATACATCACCCCCCTTGGGGTGGGTGCGCGTCAAGACTGCATACACCTCGAAGGAGAACAGCTCCGGTACCGCAAAGTCCTCGGGACTGTCGACCAAGACGCGGAGAACGGCGTCAGCATGAGGATGGCTCTCATTTTTCAGAAACCACCGTACCGCCACGGATGCATCGATGACCCAGATCATGGTCCATACCCTCGCAACGCCCTCAGCACATCGACACTGCCTTTCTCCTCGAGGCTGTCTGCCTTCATGGCCTCAATGGTCTCGAGGAGTTCTCTCTTCCGTTCCTCCGCCTGATAGTCGAGGAACCTTCTTTTGAACTGTTCGGGCGTGATGAGGACGGCCCTGATCTTCCCTCCCTTGCTGATGAGGATGGGTTCGGAGGAGCTGGTCAGCATGTCCAGGACCTGCCCGAGGTGGTTTCTCACCTTCAGCGCATTGACGGTCTTCATGAGGGTCCCCCATTCATTTCTGATGGCGACCAGCTTACGGGGCAGAACTCCATATGTCAAGTGTAGAGGTGTATATACACCTCTTGTCGATGAGCGATCGGCTTTCGGGGGATAGGCCCC
Organism: uncultured Desulfobacterales bacterium; assembly: GCA_964443135.1. GTDB lineage: Bacteria > Desulfobacterota > DSM-4660 > Desulfatiglandales > HGW-15 > JAIPEI01. Next base: position 31,339 of record CAYUBQ010000035.1, read on the forward strand.
CCCACAAGTCGAAGGTCGGCCTTCAGGCAAGCTTTTCGTGAAACATCCACCCGCGAGCCGGTTGCTTCGAACCCGAAAAACATTGCACATGTTCCTCTTTTGCTCTAGGATCGAGTCCTCCATTCGACGCTTGCCACCCCTTTCTTTCCGGCAAGACGCTGCTTCTTGACCGGCCCGGACCCCAGGCCCCTCAAAAGGATGCGAAACAGATGATCAAAATACGATTCGGGATGCTCCTTGTCATGATGTCCATCCTGCTGCTGGTTTTCACGAGCCTCTCCTTCGGCGCCACCAAGGTGGGCGAGCTGCTCGACGACGACAGCGGAGACGTGTTCGAGCTCTGGGACAACGAGGACGGGACCTTCACCGTGATCGTCCACAGGGAGGACGGTACGGGAGACGTCTTCGAGATCGGTCAACGAGGCAACCCCAGCCCGGACGATCCCGACGGCTCGGTGGCAGCGCCGGATCTCGAGGACTGGATCCGAAAGCACTACAAAGGGAAATTGGAAAAGGGCGTGCAGACCAACAATCCCCTGAGCCTCAAACGCTCGGGGCAGGGAAAGGGACTGGCCCCCCGCTGGAATCCGCCCGACACGATCCGTGATGCGGGCGGGACCGGCGGCACGGACGGCACGCCCAAGGACGCGGGATGGATCAAGGATCAGGCCCGCCGCGGAACCGGCGGCGACGACGACGAAGACGACCAGGGATCGAGCGGCAAGAACGAACGCCCCGGCATCGGCGAGACCGGCTCGGTCCAGCCCGAACGGGTCAACCCCGTGCCTTTTCTCAAGGCACCCACCACGGACGCGCACTCCATGGAAGGCTGGCAGCCGCCCGTAGACGACGTGGAGACCCCCCGGGGACCCGCTCCCGTGGAGACCCCCACACAGACCGTGACCCCGACCCCTGGGAAGACCGCCGACCAGACCCCTTCCCTGAACCCTGCGCCGGGGACCTCGAGCACACCCCAAGTCCGGCGGACCCCGACGGTAACCCCGAGGGTAACCCCGACGCTCGACACACCCTCCGCAGGGAGGGTGCAGCGCGTTCAACCCTAGAAGGGAAGAAGGACGCCCCGTCTCACCCCATGGGTTGCCTGATCACGGTCTTCACCTCTCGGGCGCCGCCTTCCGAATGGCGCTCGGGTAGATCTCGTGACGCTTTCCCCCTTGAAAGACAGATCTTCCCCATGAACGGAGGCCTCCCTCCAGGCATTCGAGCCCCAATGAGGTGGTGACCCTCCCTCCAAAGCGCCCTCAGCCCTCTGAATGCGATGATGGAAAGGGGTGAGCATGGTGCTGAAGACGAGATGCGCTACGCTTGATCAACCATTCGGTCAAGCCTTGGTGTGGGTATTTTATGCATGATCGTATGAAAGGGGCATTCGAGTCGTGCCGGCTCTGTCCCAGGGCGTGTGGGGTGGACCGCGTGCGGGTGTCGGAAGGCGACCGTGCCGGGGTGTGCGGTGAGGGGGACCGCATGCGGGTCGCCTGGGTGGGCCCTCATTTCGGGGAGGAGCCTCCCGTCACCGGGGAGAACGGCTCGGGCACGGTCTTTTTCACGGGCTGCCCCCTGCGGTGCGTGTTCTGCCAGAACTACCAGATCTCTCACGAGGGCATCGGGGGGTTCGTGTCCGTGGACGAGCTCATCGAGCGGGTGGTCCGGATGATCGAGGCGGACCGGGTCCACAACGTGAACTTCGTGACGCCCGATCCCTTCTTCCCTCGCGTCTTCTCCGTGGTGGAGCGACTTCAAGGACAGGGCTTCGATCTGCCCATGGTCTACAACCTGTCGGGGTACCAGTCCGTGGCCATGCTCCGGCTGGCCGAGGAGCGGGCGGACATCTACCTGCCCGACTACAAGTACGGCGACTCGCGCCTGTCCGCCCGGTACGCCTCCTGCCCGGACTACCCCGGCGTGGCCCTGGATGCGATCGGGGAGATGCTCCGGCAGAAAGGTCCCCTGGACGTGTTCGAAACAGGAGCCTCTTTGGCGAGGAAGGGCGTGCTGGTGCGCCACCTCATCCTGCCCGGACACGTGGAGAACTCCCTGGACGCCCTCTCCTCCCTGTTTCTGGAGTTCGGCGCGGACCTGCCCGTCAGTCTCATGAGCCAGTACCGGCCCCGGACGGACCGGCTGCCCGACTCGCTGACCCGGCCGCTTCGGCAGGAGGAGTTCGACCGGGTGTACGCCCACGTCCGGGAGCTGGGGTTTCGGAACCTGTTCGTGCAGTTCCCCTCCGAGGACGAGGATGGAAAGGGAGCGCCGTTTTTTCCGGACTTCCGGGAGGAGCGGCCGTTTCGGGGTGGGCCGGACCGGTGAGCGCTGGACATGCCTTTGACGGCGGGGTCTGAAACCCCGCTCTGCGAGAAACCTGGAAAGGCGCGTTTCAAGACAGGCCCAGCTTCCGCTTTCGCTTCTTGCTGAGCCGCTGGCGGACGTCGAAGAAGCCGGGCCAGGGGTCCTTGGAGAAGGTCGAGACATTCTCCAGATTGAACCGATCGGGCGAGAGGTCCTCGGAGAGGTCCTCCCAGGGGATGGGGACGGAGACCGGGGCCCCGGGCCGGGCCCGGGTGGAGTAAGGGGCCACGGCCGTGGCGCCCCGGGCGTTTCTCAGGTAGTCCACGAAGATCCGGCCTCGGCGTTCGGCCTTGCTCATCTTGGAGACCAGGAGGTCCGGGTTCGTGCGGACCATGCGGTCGGCCGCCTTTCCGGCGAACGTCTTGACCTCGTCCCAGGTCGCGCGGCGCTCCAGGGGCACCACCACGTGGAACCCCTTGCCTCCGGTGGTCTTGAGAAAGCTTTGCAGGTCGAGGTCGTCCAGGAGGGTGTGGAGGAGGTTCAGGGCCTCCACGAGGTGCTTGGGTCGAATGCCCGGTCCGGGGTCCAGGTCGAAGATCATCCGGTCGGGCCGCTCCAGCTTGTCGCGCCGGGCGCCCCAGGGGTGGATCTCCAGCACCCCGAGCTGGACCAGCGAGATGATGCCGGGGAGGTCCCGGACGGCCGCATACACACGCTCCTCTTCCTTTTCCCGAATGGGCACCTCCATGAGGGTCCCGGGGATCTGCTCGTCCAAATGCTTCTGATAGAAGCAGTCGTCCTCGTGGCCCTCCGGGCAGCGGACCAGGGTGAGGGGCCGGTCCTCCAGGTGGGGGAGAATGCGGTCGGCCACATGTTCGTAGTATCGGGCCAGGTCCAGCTTGGTGAGGCCCTGCTTCGGGTAGAGGATCCGGTCCGGGTTGGTGAGGGCCACGCCGGCCACGCGGTTCCTCCTGTGTCCCGGGTTTCTGCCCGAGGCGGGGGCTTGGACGGGTTGCGGGATCTCCAGGGTCACCTCTTCGGCCGGCTTGTCCGGCCTCAGCCCCTTGAAGGAGGCCTGGCGTAGGATCCGGTCGTCGGTCCAGCCGGAGAACTCCACCTCGGCCGTCAGGGTGGGCCGGACCCAGTGGACGCTGCCGGCCTCCCGGCCGGTCGGGGGGTTGTGAAAGGGGGAGGTCTTGCGCTCCAGGGAGGTCAGTTTCTTGTAAAGGCCTTGGAGGGTCTTCTCGGTGAACCCGGTTCCCACCCGACCCGCGTAGACCAGGCGGCTTTCGTCGTCGTGGTAGCCGAGGAGGAGCGCGCCGAAACCGCTCCGGGCGCCCGAGGGCTCGGAGAAGCCGCCGATCACGAACTCCTGGCGCTTCACGCACTTCACCTTGACCCAGGTACGGGTGCGCCGGGGTTCGTAGGGACTGTCGGCCCGCTTGGAGACGATCCCCTCGAACCCCATGCGGCAAGCCTGCTCGTACACCCGGTGGCCGTTTCCCCGGATGGCGTCGCTGAAGACCAGGGGCGGGGAGACGCCCTTCAGGAGCCTTTGGAGGATGCGCTTCCGCTCCTCCAGGGGGACCGGGGTCAGGTCCCGGCCCTCGCCGTGAAGGAGGTCGAAGACGTAGTACCCGGCGCGCTCGGAGGTCCGGCCCTTGAGGATGTTCTGGAGCGCCTGAAAGTCCGGGGTGCCGTCGGCGCGGAGGACCACCACCTCGCCGTCCAGAATGAAGGAGTCCGGAGGGAGGGCGGCCGCGGCCCGGGACACGTGCGGGAACCTGTCGCTCCAGTCCTTCCGGTTCCGGGTGATCAGGCGGACCTCGCCCCGGTCCTTGACGCACAGGATGCGGTAGCCGTCGTACTTGATCTCGTGGAGCCACGCGTCTCCCCGGGGAGGCTGTTTGGCCGGGACGGCCAGCTGGGGGCTGGGCGGATCGGGCATGGGGGCCTTGCGGGCGCCTTGAACGGCGAAGAGGTCGCCCGGATTGGACTTCGGGAGGTCCTCGCCCGAGGCGATCTCCTCCAGGGTGCGTCCGGTGAGGACGCTCCGGTCGTCCAGGTCCGAGGCGTCCTTCGGGGGATCGCTGCGGGCCTCGGCGTCCCTTTTCTTGATGAGCAGCCAGTTCTTCTTCTCCGGGTCCGAGGCCCGGTCCATGCGGACCAGGTTCCAGCCCCCCTGGAGCTTCTCCCCCTGAAGGCGGAACGTCAGATGGCCCCTGTTCAGGCCCTGGTCCGGGTCCCCTTCGGGCTCCCAGGTGCCCCGATCCCAGACCATGACCGTTCCGCCGCCGTACTCCTCCTCGGGGATGGTCCCTTCGAAGCCGGCGTAGTCCACCGGGTGGTCCTCCACCTGCACGGCCAACCGCTTCCGGGAAGGGTCCAGGCTGGGGCCCTTGGGCACGGCCCAGCTCTTGAGCACGCCGTCCAGCTCCAGGCGGAGGTCGTAGTGGAGGCGGCTGGCGTCGTGCTTCTGGATCACGTAGGTCCGGCCGGGATCCCCCTTGGAGCGGCCGGGTTCGGGCTCGGGGGTGTGGTGGAAGTTGCGCTTTTGTCGGTAGCTGCGGAGGGTCATGGAAGGGGCCTCAGCCGTGCTGCCGGATCGCCTGGACCAGCTCGTCCTTGTCCATGTCGCTGCGGCCGGGGATGTCCAGCTGCCTGGCCTGCTCGTAGAGTTCCTTCTTGGTCTTGCTCGAGAGGCCCTTCTTTTTCCCGCCCTTCTTCCCGGCGGACCTGGACGGGGGTTCCTTCTCCTCCATGCTCCGCTTCAGGACCTCCATGAGATCGATGACCTTGCCGGTCTCGGTCCGCTCCTCTTCCGCGGCCTCGGGAAGGGGAAGGACGTCCTGGCCGGACCGCCTCTTCTTTTCCACCAGGGCGAGGAGGCGGTCGGCGTCCGCGTCTGCGAGGTCGTCCTCGGGGATCTCGTTCACGGAGGCTTCCTGGATCGCCTTTTCCATGGCCGAGAGGTCGGACGCGCTCACCTCCTCGGGCTCGGGGAGCCCCACGTCCTCGGGGCTGCGGATCTCCTCCTGGAAGCGCAGGGTCACGGCCCGCAGGATACCGTTTTCGGACAGGATGGCCACCAGGTATTCTTTGGAGCGCATGACAAAGGTGGCCACCCCTGCCCGGCCCGTCTTCTCCATGGTCTCGGCCAGGAGCCGGTAGGGCTTGCGGGTGTCGCCGGTGGGCACCAGGAAGTAGGAGCGGTCGAGGAAGAAGGGGGAGATCTGCCCGGCCGGCACGAAGCGCTGGAGGTCGATCTCCCGGCTCTTCTCCGGGGCCAGGGACTCGAGCTCCTCGTCCGAGACCACCACAAAGGACCCTTTTTCGACCTCGTAGCCGCGGACGATCTCCTCGGGGCCCACGGGGCGTTCCTCTGCCGGGCAGACGTAGCGCCGCTCCAGCGGGGTCCCGTCCGGGGCGAGCATGCGGAGGGACACCTTCCGGGTCCGGTTTCCGGGCAGGAGGGCCACGGGCACGGAGACCAGCCCGAAGGTCACGGTCCCGGACCAGAACGCCCGGCGGCGGAGGAAATCCTCGTGCTTCTCAGGCAACCTTCTTCTCCTTCTTTTCCTTGTTGGCCTGCTGGATGCTCTTCTTCAGCATGTCCGCGAGAGGGACGACCTGGGCCTTCTTCTCCCTGGGCTTCTTCAGGCGCACCCTGCCGCCCCGGGCCTTGGTCCGGATCAGATCCATGACCCGCTCCCGGTACTCGTCCCGGTAGGCCTCCGGGTTGAACTCCCCTTCCAGGGTCTCCACCAGCTGCCCGGCCATGTCGCGCTCCTGCTTTGTCAGGTCCCGCCCCTCGGGCCGGGGAAGCCGGGACGCGTCGATCACCTCGGCGGCGAAGCGCAGGGTGATCATCTCGAGGAGGCCGTTCTCGGCCCGGAGCGCGCCGATGTAGGTCTTCTTGCGCATGGTCCACCGGGCGAACCCCTCTTTGCCGGCCTTCTCCAGGGCCTTGGCCAGGGCCGTGTAGCTTCGACTGTTTCCGTCCGGGCCCAGGTAGTAGGGGCGGTCGTACCACTGGTGACCGATGCGGCCCGCGTCCAGGAACCCCTTGACGGTCACCTCGCGGCCGGGGTCCGGCTCCAGCTCTTCGAGCTCCCGGTCGCCCAGGAGAACGACGGACCCCGCCTCCTCGTCCACGTACCCGCGGCGCATCTCCTCCTGCGGGACCGGCTCCCCGGTGCCCGGGTGGACCATCTGCCGGGCCACGGGCGTCTTGTCCTTCTCGTGGAGGAGCCGGAAGTGGACCGCCCGGTCCTCCACCGCCGCGTAGAACTTCACCGGCACGGACACGGAGCCGAAGGTGAGGGTGCCTTTCCAGATCGCGCGGGCCGCCATGGTCAGTCCTCTCCTTCCGGGCAGGGGCTGCAGTCGGGGCAGGCGGCCTCCGGGGCGTCGGCGTCGTGACACCAGGGGCAGACCGGGGCGTCGCAAAGGACGCAGCGGTACTCCATCTCGTAGGCGTAGGCCTGGCCGCAGAAGGGGCAGGTCTCGTCGCCCCCGTCGATCCACCAGGGGAGGCGGGTTTTCCGATCTTTTCTCATGGGAGTGATCATATCACACCCCAGGCGGCCGGGCATCGGGTCAATCCTCTATTTTGAGGAAAACCGGCAGGCTGTCCGGCACCGGATGTCAGACACCGAGGTGAAACGGGCGGCCTGGGAAGGGCCCCCCTTCGGACCGGGTGCCGAGGGTCTTGTTGACACCCGGCAGGCCATCCAGTATACGTGCATCATGAAGACGGCCTACCTGGACTGCTTTTCCGGCATCAGCGGGGACATGCTCGTGGGCGCGATCCTGGACGCGGGGGTCGAGCTCCGCCTGCTCGAGGAGGCCCTGGACGGTCTGGCTCTTTCGGGCGTCCGCCTGGAGGCCCGAAAAGAGGGCCGACTCCACCTCCGCGGCACCCGCTTCCTGGTGCACGTGGACGAGACGGCCCAGCCCGAGAGGAGCCACCGGGACATCCAGGCGCTCATCGGGAAGAGCCGCCTCCGGGATCGGGTGAGGTCCCGCGCCCTGGAGGTGTTTCAGGCCCTGGCCGAGGTGGAGGCGCACATCCACGATTGCCCGGTGGCCGAGGTCCACTTCCACGAGGTGGGTGCGGCCGACTCCATCGTGGACATCGTGGGGGCGGTGACCGGTTTGGAGGCCCTGGGCGTCGAGCGTCTGGTCTGCTCGCCCCTGCCCCTGGGGTCGGGGTTCGTCGAGAGCCGCCACGGAACCATCCCGGTGCCCGCCCCGGCCACCCTGGCGCTTTTGAAGGGCATGCCGGTGGAGGCCGCGGGCCTCGAGAGCGAGACGGTCACGCCCACGGGCGCAGCCCTGGTCCGGGTCCTCTCGGACGGGTTCGGCCCCCTGCCCCCCATGACGCCGGAGGGCGTGGGGTACGGGGTGGGGAGCCGGGATTTCCCCGACCGGCCCAACCTGCTCCGCATCGTGCTGGGGGAGTCCGCGCCGGAGGCCCGATCCGACTCCGTGGTCCTATTGGAGGCCAACCTGGACGACAGCCTGCCCGAGTGGACGGGACACTTGGTGGAGCGGCTGTTCGAGGCCGGGGCCCTGGACGTGTGGCTCGTGCCCGTGCAGATGAAGAAGAACCGGCCCGGGGTGCTGGTTCAGGCCGTGGTGCGGCCCGGCGACCGGGACCGGCTGGCCGACGTGATCCTCCGGGAGAGCACCAGCCTGGGGGTGCGGTTCCAGGTGATGACGCGAAGAATCCTGGAGCGGGAGACCGTCGAGCTGGAGAGCCCCTGGGGACCCCTCACGGTGAAGCGGGCCCGGGGCGCGGACGGAGTGTGGCGGGTGCTCCCCGAGTACGAGGCGTGCCGGCGGGTGGCCCGGGAGGAAGGGGTGGCGCTGCGGGAGGTGTATGGCTGGGTGTATGGACAAGAAAAGGTGAGGGGTGAGAGGTGACGGTGAGAAAACCACCGACACCGACACCGACACCGTCACCGACACAAATCCCGGAGGCGCTTGAACTCCACAG
>CAYUBQ010000036.1:0-3252 GCA_964443135.1 uncultured Desulfobacterales bacterium
CTTTTTAGTTCATAATCCTTAATCCTAACAAGCCCTTATCTTTCTGGATGGAAACAAGTCTAACAAACGTTAGGTTTGACGCATTCGCAAAAACCCGCTCACGCGCCGCTGGGGACGATATAACCTGTTGAAATCCCGGTGGCAGATCTCGAGGATTCGGGCTTTTTGCGGCTTGATCAGGGTTGTCTCGCCTTTTTTGGGGCCCGAGCGTCGCTGAAGGAGACCTCCAGATGGAAGCCAAGGTCGAGACCCGCCCCTCGAGAAAGGGCATCATCCTCCAGGAAGCCGCCCGCCTGTTCCGGGAGAAGGGGTACCGCGCCTCCACCCTCCGGGAGCTCGCGCGTCGATCCGGTGTCAAGGGGGGGAGCATCTACTACCATTTCACCTCGAAGCAGGAGATCCTCTACCGGATCATGGACGAAACCATGGGCAACCTCCTGCTGGGCCTGGAGCAGGAGACCCGGGAGGAAGGGGACCCTGTCCGGCGGCTCAACCGGGCCATCGCGTTTCACATCCGATATCACCTGGAGAACCAGGACGAGACCCACGTGGCGGACACGGAGCTGATCAACCTCGAGGACGATCATCGCCGGCAAATCGTCCGCAGGCGGGCGGACTACGAGCGGGCCTTTTCCGGGATCATCGGGGAAGGGGCCCGGGCGGGCGTCATGAAGGTGGGGAACGTCAAGCTGGCGAGCATCGCGATCCTCCAGATGTGCACCGGCGTCCCCTACTGGTTCAACGAGGGGGGGGCGCTGTCGGTGGACGAGGTGGTGAACCGGTACATTGATTTCATCTTCTGGGGCGTGTTGGGACGTGCGGGCCGGAGGGAATCCATGTAGGTGAGTGTCTGTGAAGGCGTGTCGGTATCCGTGTCGGTGAGGGTCAGAAAAATCGGGGGGGTGCCGCGCGCGGGCCGAGCGGCGGTTGGAGCGGGAGGGCGGCCCCGGAGAGAAGGGAAAGCTATGGCAGCATTGAACCTGGACGAGGCGGAGGTCGGCCGGGCGCGCAGGGCCGCGGGGCGCATCGCAAAGGACGCCCTGGCGCAGATCGCGGGGAAAACCACCGTGGCCGTGGAGCGTGCGGTCCTCCGGCTGCTGGGCGTCGAGGGCCTGACCCCGGAGGGGGTGCCCTGGGCCAACCGGATCGTGGACGACCTCCGGACAAGAGGACTTCTGGACCGGGGGGCTGCGGCCTGGTTCGTGAGGGCCCTCGTCTCCAGTGGGACCTCCCCCGTCGAGACGGCGGAACGGCTGGTGGAGGGGAGCCTCGACTACGACGCCCTCCCGGAGGTCGAACCCTCCGAGCTCAACGATCGGATGCGTTCCCTGGCCCGCGAGGGCCTGGAGCGGGTCGACGAGTCCCGCAGGGAGCGGGAGTCGCGGCTGGCGCGTCTGGGGCGGGGTCCCGAGCCGCTGAGATACCTCATCGTGGCCACGGGGGACATCCGGGAGGACGTGATCCAGGCCCGGGCCGCGGCCCGCGGCGGGGCGGACATCATCGCGGTGATCCGCCACACGGCCCAGAGTCTCCTCGACTACGTGCCCGAGGACGGGGACATCCAGGGCGTGGGCGGGACCATCGCCAACCGGGAGAACTTCCGCATCATGCGGGAGGCCCTGGACGAGGTGTCGGGGGAGCTGGGCCGCTACGTCTTCCTCACCAACTACTGCTCCGGGCTCTGCATGCCCGAGATGGCGGTGCTGGGCGCCCAGGAGCGACTGGACGTGATGCTCAACGACTCCATGTACGGCGTGATCTTCCGGGACATCAACATGGTCCGCACCTTCATCGATCAGCACTTCTCCCGCGCCCTGCTGGCCCGGGCCGGTCTGATGATCAACACGGGTGAGGACAACTACCTGACCACGTCGGACGCCTTCGAGAAGGCGCACACCGTGCTGGCGAGCCAGTTCATCAACGAGCAGTTCGCCCTGCTGAGCGGGCTGGAGCCGGGGCAGATCGGTCTGGGCCACGCCTTCGAGATCTCGCCCAGGGTGGAGGACAGCTTCCTCCACGAGCTGGCCCAGGCCCAGATGGTCCGGCAGATCTTCCCGGACTGCCCGGTCAAGTACATGCCGCCCACCAAGTACATGACCGGGAACATCTTCCAGGGAAACGTCCAGAACGCGCTCTTCAACGCGGTTTCCGTCCTCACCAACCAGAGCGTGCACCTCCTGGGCATGCCCACCGAGGCCATCCACACCCCCCACGTGCAAGACCGCCACCTGAGCCTGGAGAACGTGGACTACGTGTTTCGCGCCATGCGCCACCTGGGCGAGGAGATCGCGTTCCGGCCGGGAGGCCGGATCGAGACCCGGGCCCGCAAGGTCCTCGCGGACGCCGTGGCCATGCTCGAGGAGATCGCCGGCATGGGGCTGATGGAGGCCGTCTCGCAGTCCATGTTCGCCGACATCGCCCGCACGCCCGAGGGCGGGAAGGGTCTGGAGGGCGTGGTGGAGAAGGCGGAGGACTACTGCAACCCGGTCGCGGACCTGCTCCGGGAGGAAAGGGGGGCGTCATGAGTGAACGGGAAGGCCCGGTGACGGCCTACGGCGACACCCGCGGGGACGGTGCGGTCCAGCTCTCGTTCACGCTGCCCGTACCGTCGGGCGAGAAGGCGCGGCAGGCGGCCCTGATCCTGGCGGCCAAGATGGGGTTCCAGGATGCGAGGGTGATGCTGATGGACCCCATCGACCCCGGCTTGACCTACTTCGTGGTGTACGGTCGGACCCGGGAGTCCGTGGACGTCTCCACGATCCAGGTGCACGAGACGGCGTACGAGGCCATGGAGCCGGGGGAGATCAACCGGTTCATCCGGGAGACCTTCGGGAGAAAGCTCGTGGTGATCGGAGCGTGTATCGGGAGCGACGCCCACACCGTGGGCATCGACTCCATCATGAACATGAAGGGCTACGACATGCACAAGGGCCTGGAGAGCTACCCGGAGATCCGGGCGGTCAACCTGGGGGCCCAGGTCCCCTGCGAGGTCCTCGCGGCCCGGGCGGCCGAGGAGAATGCCGACGCCGTGCTCGTCTCCCAGGTGGTCACCCAGAAGAACGCGCACCTGGAGAACCTCACCCGCCTGATCGAGCTTCTCGAGGCGGAGCGCCTGAGCGAGCGGATGGTGCTGATCGTGGGGGGGCCCCAGGTGACCCCGGAGCTGGCCAAGGAGCTCGGCTACGACGCCGGGTTCGGCCGGGGGACCCATCCCGAGGACGTGGCCTCCTACCTGGTCCAGGAGCTGGCGAA
>CAYUBQ010000036.1:3352-17054 GCA_964443135.1 uncultured Desulfobacterales bacterium
GCCGGGGGACCCATCCCGAGGACGTGGCCTCCTACCTGGTCCAGGAGCTGGCGAACCGGGAGAAGCGGCCGCCATGACTCCGTGCCGAGCGGGATGCAGCGGTTTTCGGGGGGCGGGGGGCACCTCGCCGAAGAGACGGGGAAGAACAGGGAGGTTCCCATGGAAAAGCTGATCATTACGGCCGCCGTGGTGGGCGCCGAGCTCACCCGCGGCCACACGCCCTACCTGCCCCTCACGCCGGAGGAGATCGCCGAGGAAGCCCGCCGGGCCTGCGAGGCCGGGGCGTCCGTGGTGCACCTCCACGCCCGGGACGCGGAGGGCCGGCCGACCCAGGACCGGGAGGTCTACCGGGAGATCGTGGACCGGGTCCGGGCCCGCTGCGAGGCGGTGGTCCAGGTGTCCACGGGAGGGGCGGTGGGCATGACCGCCGAGGAGCGTCTCCAGCCCGTGGAGCTCGGGCCCGAGATGGCGAGCCTGACCGCAGGGACCGTGAACTTCGGGGACGAGGTCTTCTTCAACCCGCGGGACCTGATGGTCCGGTTCGCCGAGGCCATGCAGGCTCACGGGGTCAAGCCGGAGCTCGAGATCTTCGACGCCGGCATGGTGGCCAACGCCCTGTGGCTGGAGAGGAAGGGGCTGGTGACCCCGCCGCTCCACTTCGACTTCGTCCTGGGGGTTCCCGGCGCGCTGCCCGCCGGCATCAAGAACCTCCTCCATTTGGTGGAGTCCATCCCCTCCTCCGCCACCTGGTCCGTGGCCGGCATCGGGCGACACCAGCTCCCCATGGCCGCGGCGGCCGTACTCATGGGGGGACATGCCCGGGTGGGGCTGGAGGACAACATTTTCTACCGGGCCGGGGAGCCGGCTGCGGGGAACGCGCCCCTGGTGGAGCGGGTCGTGCGCGTCGCCCGCGAGCTGGGCCGGGAAGTGGCCGGTCCGGGAGAGACGCGCCGCATCCTGGGTCTCGCCTGATGAAGCTCTGGGACGCGATACGGGGGTCGGGCGTCCGTTCGGCGTCCGTCTTCGGCATGGCCAAGAACACAGGCAAGACCGTGGCCCTGAATCACCTGGCCGGCAGGGCCGAGCGGGAGGGGGTCGCCCTGGGCCTGACCTCCATCGGCCGGGACGGGGAGGCGTGGGACGTCCTCACCCACCGGAGAAAACCCTTTGTCCGGGCCGGGACCGGGACGCTCATCGCCACAGCCGAGGCGTGCCTGGAGGTGGGAACCGCGGGGCTCGAGGCGATCGAGGAGACGGGCATCCCCACCCCCTTGGGTCCCGTGAGCGTGGCACGGGTCCATCGGACCGGCCGGGTGGAGCTGGCCGGACCCAGCCGGGCCGAGCAGCTTCGCAGGATCGTGGCCCGGCTCCTGGAGCTGGGGGCGGACCTGGTCCTGGTGGACGGTGCCGTCGACCGCAGGAGCCTGGCCTCCCCCCGCGTCGCCGAGGCCGCGGTGATGGCCACCGGGGCCGTCCTGAGCGAGCGCATGGAGGAGGCGGTGCGCCGGACCGCGGAGCGCGTGCGGCAGCTCACCCTGGCCGGGGCGCCCGACGCGCGCCGATGTGGATGGACCGCCGGCGAGGTGATCGTTCGGATCGGGGATCGAACGGAGCGTTTCCCGACCTCCGACGCCCTGAAGGGGACCTGTGGCATCCGCTCCCGAATTGGAGGGGCCGAGGCCGACATCCTGGTGGGAGGGGCCCTGGCGGAGCCGCTCCTCGCCGAGCTGACAGGGGAGCCCGTCCGGGTGGTGGTGCGCGATGCCACCTGCCTGTTCGTGGAGGATCGTCTTCTGCGGCGGTTCGAGGAAGGCGGCGGGAGCGTGACCGTGTTGGATCCGATCCGGCTCGCCGCCGTCACCGTGAACCCGGTCTCACCGGAAGGGTGGTCCTTCGAGGCGCGCGCCTTTTTCGAGGCGGTGCGGGACGCCCTTCCCGGGGTGCCCGTCTTCGACGTGGTGTCCGGCCTCGGTCCGGCCTGAGAAAAGGACGGCGGGAGTCCTGATCTCGAGGGTTCGCTGCCTGCTTTTCCCGGGGCCCGGTGAGAGCTCACGACTACTTTTCGAAGGAGGAATGACATCGTGGCGCAATCGAAACAGGCGTGCCCGTTCGGATCGCACCGCGTCGTCGAGCCCGAGGGGGTCCTTCCCCAGGCGGCGTGGAAACTGGACAACACCATGGAGCCCTGGGAAAACGAGCTCCTGATCGACGTGGACAAGCTGAACGTCGACGCGGCCAGCTTCCGGCAGATCCGGGAGGAGGCCGGGGGAGACCTGGAGAAGATCAAGGAGATCATTCTCCGGACCGTGGCGGACCGGGGGAAGCAGCACAACCCGGTCACCGGCTCCGGCGGCATGCTGCTGGGGTCCGTGAACCGGGCCGGGGAGCGGTTTCCCGGAGAGGTTCACCCGGGGGAGCGGATCGCCACCCTGGTCTCCCTCAGCCTGACCCCCCTCCGGATCGACCGGATCCTCGACGTGGACGAGGAGCGGGACCAGGTCCGCGTCGAAGGCCGGGCCATCCTCTTCGCGAGCGGCATCTACGCCTCCCTGCCGGACGATCTCCCCGAGGATTTCGCGCTGGCCATGCTGGACGTGGCCGGCGCCCCGGCCCAGACGGCCAAGCTGGTCCGTCCCGGCGAGACCGTGCTGGTCATCGGGGGCGGGGGCAAGTCCGGGCTCCTCTGCATGTACGAGGCCCGGCGGCGGGCCGGCGTCACCGGGTGCGTCCTGGGCGTCTCCTTCAGCGAGCGGGGCTGCGACCGCATTCGGGAGTCCGGCTTTGCGGACCGGGTGCTCCGGGCGGACGCCACCCGCCCCCTCGACTTCTACCGTGCCGTTTTCGACACCCTGCAGGGAGAGCCGGCCGACGTCACCATCAACTGCGTGGACGTGCCGGGAACGGAGATGGCCTCCATCCTCGCCACCCGGGACGGGGGAACGGTCTACTTCTTCAGCATGGCCACCAGCTTTACGGCGGCGGCCCTGGGCGCCGAGGGCGTGGGCAAGGACGTCCGCATGCTCATCGGCAACGGCTACACCCGGGGGCACGCGGAGATCGTCCTGGACATCGCCAGAAAGGTCCGGCATCTCTTCTGATCCACGGCCCATCGCCTTGACAGCCGGACGTCCCCTGTGATAGTCGAAACGGATCGACCAGGGTTCCACTCGGGCTCCCGGACCGTGGAAACAGCATGACGCACGAGTCGCCGGCGGGACCCCGATCCATTCTCCGGCGCCGCAACCGCGGCACGCTTGCCGCACTGCCCCCGATCCGGATCGTCGCGCCCCGGAGCGCTCCCTCAGGACCGGCCGGGTTCGGGAGGACGCGGCGGAGCCCATCCCCGGAACCAGAGGAGCGTCCATGGAGAAGAGCGCCCGTTCCGCCCTCGTCGCCGAAGACATCCACAAGCGCTTCGGTTCCCTGGAGGTCCTGAAGGGGATCACCGTCACGGCCGAGGAAGGTGACGTCATCGCCCTCATCGGATCGAGCGGCTCGGGCAAGAGCACGTTCCTGCGCTGCATCAACCTCCTGGAGATCCCGGATTCCGGAAGCGTCTCCCTGAGCGGGGAGCTCGTGCGGATGAAGAAGAACCGCCGCGGGGAGACGGTCCCCGAGGACAACAAGCAGGTGGACCGCATTCGGACCAAGCTGGGCATGGTCTTCCAGCACTTCAACCTCTGGACCCACATGACGGTCATCCAGAACGTGATCGAGGCCCCGGTCCACGTGCTGCACAACCCCAAGAAGGAGGCGACCCGAAAGGGCATGGATCTCCTGCAGAAGGTGGGGATCGCGGACAAGGCCCACCACTACCCCTCGCAGCTCTCCGGGGGGCAGCAGCAGCGCGCGGCCATCGCCCGGGCCCTGGCCATCGAGCCGGAGGTGCTTCTCTTCGACGAACCCACGTCGGCCCTGGATCCCGAGCTCGTGGGCGAGGTGCTCCGCGTCATGCAGCAGCTCGCCGAGGAGGGGCGGACCATGCTGGTGGCGACCCACGAGATGGGGTTCGCCAAAGAGGTGGCCTCCAACGTCGTCTTTCTTCACGACGGGTACATCGAGGAGCAGGGTCCTCCGGAGAAGATCTTCGAGGACCCGTCTTCACCGCGTTGCCGCCAGTTCCTGGCGACCTTTCTCTAGGCCCCGGCGGCGAAAGGGCGGTGAGCCGGTTTGCAGTCGGTTTCTTTCCATCCAAACGAAAAGGGAGGTAGGGCATGAAGAGATTGAACAGGTTTTTTGCGTGCGTGACCATGCTCGCCGTGACGGTCTGCTTTGCCGGGCCGGCGGCGGCCGGAGACTGGGACAAGGTGCGGATCGGAACGGAAGGCGCCTACCCTCCGTTCAACTACGTGGACCAGAACGGAAACCTCAAGGGCTTCGACATCGACATCGCCAGGGCCCTGTGCGAGGAGATGGGTGTGGAGTGCGAGTTCGTGATCCAGGACTGGGACGGGATCATTCCCGGGCTCCTGGCCAAGAAGTACGATGCCATCATCGCCTCCATGTCCATCACCGAGGAACGGAAGCAGAAGGTGGACTTTACCGACAAGTACTATCAGACCCCGGCCCGGTTCGTGGCCGAGAAGGACGCGGGCATCGAGATCTCCAAGGAAGGCTTGAAGGGCAAGGTTGTGGGGGTGCAGCGCGCCACCATCCACGAGAACTTCCTGCGGGACAAGTTCGGGGACCTGGTGGAGATCAAGTCCTATGCCACCCAGGACGAGGCGAACATGGACCTGGCCTCCGGGCGGGTGGATCTGGTGATCGCGGACGCCACGGTGCTCCTGGGCGGTTTCCTGGAGACCGAGGCCGGTGCGGACTACGAGTTCGTCGGTCCCGGCTTCACGGACGAGCAGTGGTTCGGCGAAGGGATCGGCATCGCCCTGCGCCAGGAGGACGACGACCTGAGGAAGATGTTCAACGACGCCATCCAGGCGCTCCGCGAGAAGGGGGTCTACCAGAAGATCAACGAGGAGTACTTCGACTTCGACGTCTACGGCGACTGAGCCTGCGGCGCATTCAGGCCCGTCCCCGATGATCCGGCGGTCACGCGCGGCGTCCGTCCGCGCGTGACCGCCTTCACCCGCCGAACCACCGGCGATGCGAGGGGCCCCGATTGATGGATCTGCAAGGCTACGGCTGGCTTCTCCTGGAAGGGGCGCGGCTCACCCTCCTGGTCGGTTTGGCCTCCATGGCCATCGCCGTGTTCCTGGGGCTGATCGGGGCCTGGGGGAAGCTGACCAAGGCGCGCCCCGCCCAGGTGGCCGCAGGCACCTACACCACGGTCATCCGGGGCATTCCGGAGCTCGTCCTCATCCTGCTCGTCTACTACGGCGTTCCCACGCTGATCCAGGACATCACGGCAGCGGCCGGCCGGGAGGTGATCGTCGACCTGAATCCCTTCACGGCCGGTGTGGCCACCATCGGGTTCATCTACGGGGCCTTTGCCACGGAGGTCTTCCGGGGGGCCTACCTGGCGGTCCCCAAGGGGCAGATGGAGGCGGCCCGGGCCATGGGCATGAACTCCGCCCTGACCTTCCGCCGGGTCACCCTGCCCCAGATGTGGCGCTTCGCGCTGCCCGGTCTCGGGAACGTCTGGATGGTGCTGATCAAGGCCACGGCCCTGATCTCGGTGATCCAGCTGCCCGAGCTCATGCGGAACGCGGACATCGCCTCCCGGGCCACGCGGATGCCCTTCACCTTTTACTTCGCCGCCTCGCTCCTCTACCTGGTGATCACCATCGCATCCATGATCCTCCAGCAGAAGGCCGAGATGTGGGCGAGCCGCGGCGTGAGGAGGGCCTAGGGCATGGCGTTCGACATCATCCTCGAGAGCCTCCCCCGGCTTCTCGAAGGCACCTGGGTGACCGTCCGGATCACGGGGCTCAGCGTGGTGATCGGGCTGTGCCTCGCCGTCCCCCTGGCCCTCATGCGCGTGTCCAGGAACCGCGCCGTCTGGATGCCCGTCTACGGCTTCATCTTCTACTTCCGCGGCACGCCGCTGCTGGTGCAGATCTTCTTGATCTATTACGGCAGCGGGCAGTTCCAGGAGACCCTCGCCCAGGCAGGCCTCTGGCCCTTCTTCCGGGAGGCCTACTTCTGCGCCGTGCTCTCCCTCACCCTGAACACGGCCGCCTACACTGCGGAGATCCTCCGGGGGGCGATCCAGGGCGTGCCCTGGGGAGAGGTAGAGGCGGCCCGCGCCTGCGGCATGTCCGGAGCCCTCCTCTACCGCCGGATCATCCTGCCCAAGGCGTTCCGGCTGGCCTGGCCCGCCTACACCAACGAGGTGGTGTTCCTGCTCCAGGCCTCCTCGCTCGTCTCCATCATCACCCTCATGGACATCACCGGGGTGGCCCGGGTCATCGCGGCCCGCACCTTCGCCTTCTACGAGCTGTTCCTCACGGCCGCGGCCATCTACCTCGTTCTGGTCTACGGCGTGATCTGGGTCTTCCGCAGGATCGAGTACCGCATCTCCGGCCACCTCAGGGCCGCCCCCGAGGCCGCGGTCGACGCCACGGCGGGCATGTGACCCGTCTCGTCCCTCTTCCCGCAAAGCCTCCTCTCCAACGAAGCATCGGACAAAATCCTGGCGTCTCCGGATCGGCCGTGGTATAGGCGGGGCCGGTTCGAGACCGGGAAGGCGGAAGACGTGGAAAGACAGGTTCTCAAGGCCGACTGGCTGCTGCTCCTGACGGCTCTCATCTGGGGAAGCGCGTTCGTGGCCCAGCGCGTGGGCATGGAGCACGTGGGGCCGTTCACCTTCAACGGGGTCCGGTTCACCCTGGGAGCACTGGTGCTTTTGCCCCTGGTGCTCCGTCCCAAGCCGCTGGTGCCGCCCGAGCAGGGAGGCCCTTCGGGGGGCGGGCGATGGACCCTCCTGTGGGGCGGGGGTCTGGCCGGTATGGTCCTCTTCACGGCCGCGGCGCTCCAGCAGGTGGGCCTGGTCTACACCACCGCCGGCAAGGCCGGGTTCATCACGGGCCTCTACGTGATCATCGTCCCGATCCTGGGCCTCTTGTGGGGATACCGGCCCCGGTGGGGCGGCTGGGTCGGGGCCGGCCTGGCCGTGGGGGGGCTCTATCTCCTCAGCGTGACCGAGGAGCCCTTCACGCTGGCCCCGGGGGACCTCCTGGAGCTGGTGGGGGCCTTTTTCTGGGCCGTCCACGTGCTCATCCTGGGATGGCTCGCCCCCCGGGTGCGCCGGGTGCGCCTCGCGTGCATCCAGTTCGCCGTCTGCGCCCTCCTGAGCCTTTTCACCGCCGCACTCTTCGAGCCCATCACGGCCGAGGGCCTGCGAGGCGCGGCGGTCCCCATCCTCTATGGCGGCCTCCTGTCGGTGGGCGTGGCCTACACCCTCCAGGTGGTGGCCCAGCGCCACGCGCCGCCGGTCCACGCGGCCGTCATCCTGAGCCTGGAGGCGGTGTTCGCGGCCGTGGCCGGCTGGATCCTCCTGGGCGAGGTCCTCGACCTTCGAGGCATCTCGGGATGCGGCCTCATGCTCGCGGGCATGCTCACGGCCCAGCTCCGCTCCTGATCCGGGCGCCGTCGGGCCGTCAGGTCACGGCGAGGAGAAACGCCTCCTCCATCCCTTTTCTTTCCGCACGAGTTCGTTCCAACCCATTCAGAAGACGATGCCGGTTCGACGCCGTCCATTCCGCGACTCTGGATCGCTGGGCGGCGCAGAGGTACCAGGTGCAGACCCACGGCCGCTGCAGCCGGGGCAGCTGGCAGCCGAGCTCGGTGTAAAAGCGGCAGGTTTCCCCGGGGCGGCGCCGCAGCTGCCCGGGCGGGCGGTCGATCCCGGAGAGTGAGAGGAAGAGCAGGTCCCGGAAGTCGACGTAGACCGCCGCGTGGAGGCAGCAGGGATCGGGGCACCGGGCGCAGATCTGCAGGCAGAGTGCGTCCAGAAGAGGGAAGAGCCCCTCCAGGGCGTCCCTGACCGCGGCGGCCCTCGAAAGGGCCTCGGAAAGCCCCCCACCCTTGGACAGGACCAGGCGATCGAGCGACCGGACGGCCTCGGACCATTCCCGCCGGCTTCTCCAGGGGACGGCCCAACCCTCCGAGGCTGAAGCGGTCGTCACACGGCCTCGATGGTGGAGGGAGGCTTGGTGCCGATGTTGTAGGTCACGCTGACCACGCCCGGGACCTCGCGCGTGATGCCGGAGGCGATTTCGTCCAGGAGATCGAAGGAAAGCCGTGTGGGGGTGGCGGTACGGGCGTCCACGGAGTCCCAGCATCGTACCTCGACCTGGAGCCCGAAGTCGCGTTTGCCGTCCCGCATGCCCGTGACGCGGTCCTCATGGAGGATCGCCATGTACTGGAAGGCCTCGGTGTCCCGGAGGAGCCGCTCCACCACGGCCGTGGCCTTTCTCACCGTTTCGATGCGCTTCGGCGTGGCCTCGCCGATCACGCGGGCGGCCAGGGCCGGACCGGGGAAGGGGATGCGCTCGAAAAGCCCGCTCGGCAGCCCCAGGGCCTTGCCGACCTTTCGCACGCCGTCCTTACGGAGCTGGATGAGCGGCTCGACGATGTCGTAGCCGAAGACCTCCTGGGGGTCGATCCCGAGCTGAGTGAAGACGTTGTGCTGGCGCTTGATCCCCGCCACGGTCTCGTCCACGTCCGTCAGGATCGTCCCCTGGAGCAGGACCCTGGTCCCGCTCTCCTTCACGATGCGGCCGAACGCGTCCCGGTAGAAGGCCTGGGTGACCGCCTCCCGTTTCTCTTCCGGGTCGCGGATTCCGGCGAGGGACGCGAAAAAGGCGTCCCGGGCGTCCACGATCTCCACCGCCACGCCCAGCTCCCGGAAGAAGCCCGTGACCTGCTCGGGCTCCCCCTCCCGCATGAGCCCGTTGTCGATGAACACGGTCTTGAGCCGTTCGCCCAGGGCGCGGTGCCCGAGCATGGTGACGGTGGAGGAGTCGACGCCTCCGGAAAGGGCGTTGATGGCCAGGCCGTCCCCGACGGCTTCCTGAATGGCGCGGAGCTGCGTCTCGATGAAGTCGTCCACGTCAAGCTGCTGAGCGGTGATTTCCTCGATCATGGTCTGGGGCTCCTTGTGATGGTCCTCGTTTTCGGGACACAAGATCATTTGAAGACATGCCGCTTCGGGGCGATGAAGGGTCATCCTCCAAACCGTCGACCTCCTCAGACCTGGCGGCAAGCAACCGGTCGTTTCAACCTTCCCGTTTCTCGCCCGATGCCCGGACGAGCGCCTGGAAAAGCTTTCTGGAGGGGGCGTCCACCCGCCACGTGCCTTCGGGGTGCCACTGTACGCCCAGGACGAAGGGCCGCTCCGGATACTCCACCGCTTCGATCACCCCGTCGGGTGCACGGGCCACGACGTCGAGACCGGGTGCGACCTGCTTGACCGCCTGGTGGTGCTTGCCGTTGACCTGGAGGGTCCGTCGATTCAGGACCCCGGCCAGCATGGATCCGGGCTCCAGCCGGACCTCGTGTGTGGTCACCTGTTTCGGGGCCAGCTGGACGTGGTTGATGGCGCCTTCGACCTGGGTCGCGATGTCCTGGATCAGGGTGCCGCCCAGGGCCACATTGAGGACCTGGATTCCCCGGCAGACGGCGAACAGGGGCATGTCCCGCTCGAGGACCGCTCGCGTCACGGCCAGCTCGGCGCGGTCCAGCTCCTCGTCCAGTTCCCCCAGGCGCGGGAGGGGAGGCTCCCCGTAGAACCGGGGATGCACGTCCGGCCCCCCGGTGAGAAGGATGCCGTCCAGGCGGTCGAGCACCGCGGAGAGGCTCCGGTTGTCCTGGGCCGTCGGGATGAGCACGGGTGCGCCGCCGCACCGGAGCACGGCCCGGCTGTAGTCGTCGAAGGCGTAGTCCATGGGGTGGCCGGGATCGTAGGCCCCCCATGCCCCGCCGATCTGGCGGGAGCATGTGATGCCGATCAAAGGTCTCATGTCCGCTCCGTCGGGACTCTAAAAAGGCCACCCATTCTTTCCCTCCTTCCGGGGCCTCCTGTCAAGGAAAGAGCGCCGGAGGCCCGCCGGACCCGGGCTAGAGATCGTCCTCCACCAGGTACTCGTAGTTGCGGAAGGTCCTGGCGATCATGAGATCCATGGAGTTCAGGCCTTTCCCCTCCTGGTTGATCCGCTCGAAGATCTCCCGCACGGCGGGGATGTCGAAGCCCCGGATGCAGATGAAGGAGAGGGTGTAGTCGGTGAACACGCGGCCCAGCTGGACCAGGTTGTCCCTGGTTCCATCGGGGAGGTCCCGGGCGTCGACGCTGCGGCGAAACACCGCAGGCGACTCCAGGAGGTCGCCGAGGCGGACGAGAGAGGTCTCGCCCACCTTCCGCCTCCTCCGCTCGAACGCCTCGGCGAAGAAGAAGGCGGCCGTGGTCGCGTCGAAGTAGAGGGACCCGTCGAAGGCGTCCCGTCCCCTGATCCCCGTCTCCCGCCCGAGAAGGGAGACCAGGAGCGAGGTCGCCCTCTGCTGACCGTCCAGGATGTAGACCCGCTTTTCGCCCTTGCGCATCTCACCGTCGTCGTCCGGCAGGATCCAGCCTCCCGGCTTTCGATGGATGTGGAGGGAGATGTCCGTTTCCCAGTAGAGAATGCTCCCGATGGGGTAGAACCGATAGATGCTGTCCCAGAGCTTGATGATGTCATCGGGGTCCCACACGAACTCGCGCTGAAAGCTGGGGATCAGGAACGCCCCGCATGTGAGCTGGTGGACGAAATCCCGGATGTTCATCGCCCTGGTGCTGATGTGGCGACGACCGATGGTCAATGCAACCTCCGTTGAAAGGCCCCGGGCGCCGCGCACCTCTGGGCCGGGTGGAACCATCCCTGGATAAAGTTAACGTCTTAACCTAATGCGCGGCCGGCCGAAAATCAACCCCCCGCCGTGACCCCCGCCACCCCGTCTTCCGGAGCGGTTCCGCGTTTCCAAAGGGCGGGAAAACGGGCTGTGCGGTTGTCTTACGGGGACGCCTGTGCTAGACCGTAGCGGTCACGCCTCCGTTCCCACCGATACGGCAAGGGAGGATGTTCATGGACTATTGCGACGCCCACGTGCACTTTCTCTGGAACGGCCCGCTCGCACGGGCGGCCTCGGGGTGGGTCCCCCTGCGCGAAAGGGGCCTTCGGGGCATGGCGGTCATCGTCATGGGATACCATCTGGCGGACCGCAACCGCTGCCTGGATCTGATCCCCTCCGCCTATCACGATCTCGTGGACCCGGCCTTTTTCGATGAACCGGCCGATCCGGAGGCCTGCGTGCACCGGGATCTCGAGGGCATTCCCCTGTTCCCCTACCTGGACAGCCGCTACATCGGGGACGCCGAAGCCGATCTGTCCCCGTTCCGGGAGGCCGGGTTCCGGGGCCTCAAGGTCCTCTACATCCCCGAGGAGGATCGGGAGAACGGAATGGTCGGCTGGAAGACCCTCTTCGGCCGTTCCATGCGGGAGTCCGAGGCGTTGACCGCCCGCCTGGTGGCACAGGCCGCCGCATTCGGATGGCCCGTCATCTTTCACGCGGACCTCCGGCGCTACGGGCCCTTCGTGGAGGAGCTTCTGGGTGCCCACACCGGCATCCCCTTCGTCATTCCTCACTTCGGTTTCTCCCGAAAGGCTGTGGCCGGCGTCATGGAACGGTTGGATCACGTGTACACGGACTTCTCGTCCCTGCTGCCGTTCATGCGGAAGGCGCCCGAGGCCTATGCCGGGTTCATCGAGGCCCATGCCGACCGCGTGCTCTTCGGCTCGGACGCCACCCTGGGGTGGCCGGAGCTCTCCGGCCGCTACCTGGAAACCGCGAAGCAGATGATTTCGGACGAAGAGGTCCTCGAGAAGGTCCTGAAGGAAAACTACTCGGGGGTTCACGGCGAGCGGAAACTCCGTGAAAGGGAAGGGGCTCCGCATTGACTGCATGGCGTGACTATCGCTCCGAGTTCCCCGTGACCGGGACGACCACCTACCTGAACCACGCGGCCGTGTCGCCGGTTCCCCTCCGAACGGTCCCATGGCGTGCCTCGGGGGCTATCCGGCTGTCAGCTCGAACTCCGGAGGGTCCACGATGTGCTTCTTGACGAAGCAGAGGTCCATGACCCGGAGGATGGATTTCCGATACTTTTCGGGAAAACCTTCGGGCAGGGTGAGGTGGAGCCCGAACCTCGTGTACCGCTTCTTCTTTTCGTCGAACTCCCCGCTCATGCTCAGGGACATCCCGTCCATGGGGAGCTCCCGCGCCTGGCAGAAGTCGACCGCGTACGCGCCGGCGCAAGCGGCGATGGAGACCAGGAAGAGCTGAAAGGGCTGCGGCGCCGAGCCTTCGCCGCCCTCGTTCACGGGCTGATCGGTCCGGATGAGCATCTCTTCGATCTGCGCGTCGACCCGTTTGCCTCCGGGAAAGCGGACTTGGAGCATCTCCTGCATGACGACCTGTTCCTCCTGGGGGTTTCGGTTGCGGGGCCGGGCGGTCGGATCCGGCTTCAGACGGTGCCCGCCGCCCGGGCGAGGAAGCAGCCTAGCACACACGGTTTCATCGAGGCAACCGGGACGATTCGTCGGGAGAGGGTACCCGCACCCCCGGCGGGTTCCGGCAGATCCGCCTTGACAACGGACGCATGGGAAATATATTGGTGATATATATGGATAAATGAAAGGGGGTCCCCCTGAATCTGAAGTCCGCTTTCCCCTTCATGGTCATTGGATTCGTCCTGGTCACCGGCGCGCTGTTCCTGGCGGCCGGGCTGGTCGGGGTCCCGTTTCTCTCCGTGGAGGCTTCCCGCGCGCCGGTCGTGAGCATCGTGGCCGGCGCCCTCATCGCGGCGTCGATCCTGTTCTACTTCGCGTGGCAGCGCGGCCGGCTCCGAAAGCAGGGGAAAACCCTGCTCGAGGTAAGGATGGAGGCGGTGGAGAAGGCCAAGGAGCCGTCCACGCTCGTCAAGATCGCAAGAGGATCCGGACGAGCATCCGGACGTGCGACGGCGGGCCGGAGAGCGGCTCAAGGATCTGGTGGAGTAGCGGCCCGTGGATGATCTCGAGCCCAGGGAACGTTTCACGATCCGCATATCCGACCGCGGGCTGGAGATTCAGTGCCATGACGGGGGAGAAATGATCCTCTCGGCGTCCGAGGCGCTCATGCTCCTGGACATCCTGAAGAACGAGGAATCACGGTTGACGAGGTCGGCCGAGGCGTCCTCCCCCATGCCCATGCGCGTCCTGTACGGTCCCGGCTGATCCGCGCCGGGTCCGCAGCCCCGTGGGTGTCCTGAAGGGAACACGGTGTCCGGCTTTTCATCCGAATCTCCGGGGAGCGGGACCACATCTATCCGTTCGAGGGGGTTCGCGAGGTGATCGACGCGGCAGGGAGGGTGTACGACGCCCTCGGGTGGCGGAACAGGATCAGCGCCGTGGCGGGACCGCGCGGGCACCGGTACGATCCCGTGGAGACTTGGGCGGCCGTGGACCGGATACTGCCGGGTCCGGGAAAGGGAAGGGAATATTGAGCAAGGAAGAACGGAGCACCCAAGGGGCCGGCGAGCCGGCCGGAACGTTGTCCGGGGTCCGCGAGGGTCTCCTCGGAGAGATCCGCGGCCTCTCCGGACGGGATGTTCTGCGGCGCCTCGTGCAGGTGGACCGCCCGGATGCGTTCGTCCGGAGCCTCCCGCCGGAGGATTTTTACTGGATGGTGAAGAAGGTGGGCGATCAAGATGCCTTGCTTCTCCTGGAGATGG
>CAYUBQ010000036.1:17154-39302 GCA_964443135.1 uncultured Desulfobacterales bacterium
TACTGGATGGTGAAGAAGGTGGGCGATCAAGATGCCTTGCTTCTCCTGGAGATGGCGTCGGAAGAGCAGTGGCAGTACGTTCTGGACCTGGAGATCTGGCACGGTGACCGCCTGGACGTCGGGGAGGCCGGGGCCTGGCTCGGGCGACTGGCCCAGGCCGACGCTCAGCGTCTCGTGCAGTGGCTCTTCCGGGAAGGGGAGCTCTTCGCCTACTACCACCTGTTTCGAAGCGTGGAACTGATCGTCATCGAGAACGACGAGGAGCGGTGGGGCCTCCCGGACGGATTCTTCTCTGTGGACGGCGTCCACTACATCCGCACGGTCGATCCGGAGCAGCGGGAGACCCTCGAACGGTTGTTCCGGGCCATGTCCGATGAGAACTACACCCGCTTCCAGGGGCTCCTCCTGGGCCTCGGAGGGGTTCTCCCGGCCGACCTGGAGGAGGAGCTCTACCGGCTTCGGACCGTCCGGCTCTCCGAACACGGGTTCCTACCCTACGAGGAAGCCCTCTCGGTGTACGCGCCCCTGGACCCGTCCCGGCTGGTGGACGAGACCGCGGCAACGCTTCCCGACCCGGCCGCGTCCCCGGAGACCACGGCCCCCGTGGTTCCCCTCGAACACGCGGAACCCGCGAACCTGTTTTTGGAGGCGGTCTCCGCCTCCCCCGATCCCCTGCTCCAGGACCGGGTGCGGCTGGAGTTCGCCGGCCTGTGCAACCAGATCCTGTCGGCGGACCGATCCATGTCGCCGGACCTGGAGACCCTGACCGCCGTGTGCCGAAAGGCGTCCTCCTTCGTCAACCTGGGGCTGGAACGCCTCTGCGGCAAGGATCCCGACGCGGTCGCAGGCGCCTTGAAGCGGCGGAGCCTGGTCGGGCTCTTCCGGGTGGGCTTCGGCCTGGCCCTCAAGGTCAAGTGGGAAGCGGAACGTTGGCACCGGCAGAGCTGGTTTCTCTCCCAGGACCTGGCGCCCGACTTTTGGGGGGACTACTGGGGCGGGATCCTGGCCGGCGTGCTGGAGCTCAGGCCGCGGTTCTACGTCGGCGGGCGCGAGGGAGCCGACTTCCGGGAGTTCGAGTGGCTCTCCGACCTGGCCGAGTGCCTGAAAGTGATTCGCAGGCTCATGGTCCTGGACAGCCTCCTGGCGAGGCTCACCGAGACCTCCCCCTTCGGCGCACACCTCGTGCCCGTGGTTGGAGGGTCGTTCCGGCCGCTTCTGTTCAACCTCTGGGCCCGAAAGCTCCTGGGGGTCAAACCCTCCTTCTCACCGCTCACGCCCGGCCAGGCGAGACGCTTTCTGGAGACCCTGCGCAAGGGCAGCCCCGAGGGTGCGCCCCCCTACACCATGCCGGGGTTCGGGGAGGCCTTCGTCGAGGAGTTCATGGATGTGGCCGCGGAGCCGGACCCCGAGGCGGCCGGCGTTCTGAGGGAGGCCCTGATCCTGATCTGGCAGGAGTTCCAGGAGGAGTACGGCTGGGTGTCCCCGGAGGACCTGAACGAGCGGTACGCCAAGTTCATCAGCATCCGGGCCCCCCGATCCACGGTGCACTGAATCGAGTCCGCCGCGTTCTCGGCGGAGAGCCCGGGCTCCGGCCAAAAAAAAACGGGCCCGGGGTCGACTTCGACCCCCGGGCCCGGCCGACGGGCAGTGTCCGTCTAGGCGGACTTGACCGCGATCTTCCGAGGCGTGGCCTTTTCCACCTTCGGCAGGGTCAACCGAAGGACCCCGTCCTTGAGCTCCGCGTCGATCTTGTCCTGGTCGATCAGCTCCCCGAGGGTGAACTCCCGCAGGTAGCGTCCGGTGCGGTACTCCCGGTACACATCCGCCTCGCCCTCGCCCTCCGGGGGGGCGACCTCTCCCACGAAGGAGAGGACGTTCTCGCGCAGGTCGACATTCAGGTCCTCGGGCTTCACGCCGGGCATGTCCGCCACCACGGTCAACGCCTTTTCCGTCTCGAAGATGTCCACGCAGGGCGTGAACGTGAGTCCGGGTACGGTCTGCTCGGCCGGCGTGGCCACGGCCTCCTTTTCCTTTGCCTGAAGGGCCTTGTTCGTGTCCGTCATGGTGCATCCCTCCTTTCCCGGCCTGTTACGAGGCCTTGATGCTGATCTGCCGGGGTTTGCTCTTCTCGGACTTGGGAATGGTGACGGTGAGGACGCCGTTCCTGCACTCCGCCTCGATCTTGTCCGGGTCCACCGGGTCGGGCATGTTGACGACCCGGTTGAACTTCCCGGCCTCGCGTTCCCTCCGGTGGTATCGGGCTCCCTCGTTCTCCTCGGCGATCCTGCGCTCCCCCGAAACGGCGATGCTGTTCGCCGTGGCGGAGATCTCCAGGTCGTCCGGCCGGATGCCCGGGAGCTCGGCCCGGAGGTAGAAGCGATCCGCATCCTCGGTCAGGTTGATCAAGGGGAACACGCCGGCGGTGCTCGCCCCGGCAGCGCCTCTGGACAATCCCTCCGTGAGGCGGTCCATCTCCTGCCTCATCCTGTCGAGTTCCCTGAAAGGGGTGGTCCCACCCAGGTTCGGCCAACGGCGCAGTCTGCTGACGATCATGATTCAACCCTCCTTTCCTCTGATGTGACTCCCTCTGAAGCATGAATCATGAGGACCCCTCCCCGCACCCCGAGGTGTGGGGCATTGAATTGATATTATTCAATGAAAACAGGTTGTTGATCTCGTGAATCAAAATAATCACTGCGGGTTCCCTGTCAAGATCCGCAGGTGAAAAATCTTCGATTGTGGTGCTGAAAAGACGATGAAATGGGGTTGGAGGGATGTTGAAAAGACTTTGGAGGGACACCGGAAAGCAAAAAGGCCGGACAGGCGGTTGCCTGTCCGGCCGCTGTGTCTCCCGGCGTCGAGGTCTGCCGGCGGGTCCGCCTAGTACATGTCCTCGGGCGGCATGGCCGGTCCCTCGTTCTTCTTCTTGGGCTTCTCGGCCACCATGGCCTCCGTGGTCAGGAGCAGGCCGGCCACCGAGGCTGCGTTCTGGATCGCAAAACGCGTCACCTTGGTGGGATCCAGCACGCCCGCCTCGACCAGCTTTTCGTAGGTCCGGGTCTCCGCGTTGAAGCCGTAGTCGTCCTTGCCGTCGATCACGTGCTGAACCACGACCGAGCCTTCCATCCCGGCGTTGTTGGCGATCTGGCGGACCGGCTCCTCCAGAGCTCGCCGGATCAGCTTGACGCCCAGCTCTTCGTCCCCCGCAGCCTGCACCTTGTCCAGGGCCTTGATGCAACGGACGAGAGCGACACCGCCGCCCGGAACGATGCCTTCCTCGACCGCGGCGCGGGTGGCGTTGAGGGCGTCCTCCACCCGGTCCTTCTTCTCCTTCATCGCCGCTTCGGTGGCCGCGCCCACGCTGATCACCGCCACGCCGCCGATCAGCTTGGCCAGCCGTTCCTGGAGCTTCTCGCGGTCGTAGTCGCTGGTGGTCTCGTCGATCTGGGCCCGGATCTGCTTGACCCGTCCCTCCAGGGCCTTGCGCGTCCCGCCGCCGTCCACGACGGTGGTGTTGTCCTTGTCCACGGTCACCCGCTTGGCGGTGCCCAGCTCGTTGATGGTCAGGTTCTCCAGCTTCACGCCCAGATCCTCGCTCACGACCTGGCCGCCCGTGAGGACCGCCATGTCCTCGAGCATGGCCTTGCGGCGGTCGCCGAAGCCCGGGGCCTTGACCGCAGCGCTCTTGAGGGTGCCGCGAAGCTTGTTCACCACCAGGGTGGCCAGGGCCTCCCCCTCCACGTCCTCAGCGATGATGAGCAGGGGCTTTCCGCTCTGGGCCACCTGCTCCAGCAGGGGCACCAGATCCTTCATGGCGCTGATCTTTTTCTCGTGGAGCAGGATGTAGGGCTCCTCCATCTCCACTTCCATCTTCTCCTGGTCCGTGACGAAATAAGGGCTGAGATAGCCCCGGTCGAACTGCATGCCCTCCACGATCTCCAGCGTGGTCTCCATGCCCTTGGCCTCTTCCACGGTGATCACGCCTTCCTTGCCCACCTTTTCCATGGCCTCGGAGATGATCTCCCCGATGGTCGCGTCGTTGTTGGCGGAGACGGTCCCGACCTGGGCGATCTCCCGCTTTTCCTTGGTGGGCTTGGAGATCTTCTTCAGCTCGTCGACCACGGCCTCCACGGCCTTTTCCACCCCCCGCTTCAAGGCCATGGGGTTGGCGCCGGCCGTGACCAACTTGGACCCTTCGCGAAAGATGCTCTGGGCCAGGATGGTGGCGGTGGTGGTCCCGTCGCCGGCCACGTCCGAGGTCTTGGAGGCCACCTCCCTGACCATCTGGGCGCCCATGTTCTCGAACTTGTCCTCGAGGTCGATCTCCTTGGCCACGGTCACCCCGTCCTTGGTCATCTTCGGAGACCCCCACGACTTCTCGATCAGCACGTTCCGCCCCTTCGGCCCCAGGGTGACCTTGACCGCATCGGCCAGCGTGTCCACGCCCTTGAGCATCTTCTCCCGGGC
Organism: uncultured Desulfobacterales bacterium; assembly: GCA_964443135.1. Lineage (GTDB taxonomy): Bacteria > Desulfobacterota > DSM-4660 > Desulfatiglandales > HGW-15 > JAIPEI01. The sequence goes on from CAYUBQ010000036.1 coordinate 21,622, forward strand.
CGTTGCGCTGTACTTGATTTCCTTGGCTGCCATGTTACGACACCTCCTCGCAGGTTATTGGACGATGCCCAAAATGTCGTCTTCCTTCATGATCAAGTGCTCGACCCCGTCGAGCTTGATCTCGGTCCCCGCATACTTGCCGAAGAGCACCTTGTCGTTCTTCTTGACCTCCATGGACAGGCGTCTCCCGTTCTCGTCGATCCTGCCCGGACCCACCGCGATCACCTTGCCCTGCTGGGGTTTCTCCTTTGCCGTGTCCGGGATGATGATTCCTCCGGAGGTCTTCTGGTCCTCTTCGATCCTGAGTACGATCACCCTGTCGGCCAACGGTTTGAGCTTCATCTGCGACGTCCTCCTCCTTCTTGCATCCATGTCATGGCCGGGACGGCGGTACCGCCCGCGGCGGAAACCCGAACCACCTGCGCTCGGTGAGAGCGAGATACATAACTCACCGAAAATACTCCGTGAAGCAAAAGGCATATCCATTTTAAGCACGATTTTTTCGATGTCAAGACGGGGAGGCCATTTCCTCCCGGACCCCGCGTATTCGCCTCCCGTGTCCAGGGCTTCCTCCTCTTTTGCGTGGTGATGCGCTTCGAGCCGCCCCGGCGCGGAGAGAAGCCATTCACAGGGCTCCGGCCCGCGGTGGTCGGGACATCTGGTCGGGGATGGGGCAGGGCGCTGTTCAGGAAGGGGAGGAGGGATCCTCCAGTGCGGATTTCACCGAACGGAGAAGCGCGTGGAGACTGTAGGGCTTGCTCACGAACTCCCGCGCGCCCAGGTTCAGCGCGTCCCGGGCGGATTGACCGGCCGAGTAGCCGCTGGCCACCAGGACCTTCAACTCCGGCGCCGTCCGGAGGAGCTCCTCGAGGCAGCGCATCCCGCCCATGCCCGGCATGATGAGGTCCAGGATGACGACGGCGATCTCGGCCCGATGCTTTTCGAACACCCTCAACGCTTTTTCGCCGCTCGGCGCAGTCAGCACCCGGTATCCGAACCGGGAGAGGATCTCCTCGACCAGGCCGCGCACCGCGGCCTCGTCGTCTACGAGCAGGACGGTCTCCCCCCGGCCCGCCTCCATGACCGCAGAGCCGGAGGAGGCGGCTGCAGGGGCCTCGTCAGTGACCGGCCAGTAGAGCCGAAAGGTGGTGCCCCGACCCGGCAGGCTCTCGCAATCGATGTGCCCCCCGTGGTTCTTGACGATCCCGTACACCACGGAAAGGCCGAGGCCGGAGCCCATGCCGATTCCCTTGGTGGTGAAGAAAGGCTCGAACATCCGCGCCTGTATCTCCTCTTCCATGCCGACCCCCGTATCGGACACGCTCAGGAGCAGGTAGTCCCCGGGGAGCATGTCAGGCCGGGTTTCGACGAACGCCCGGTCCAGGGAGACGGGGGTCGTCTCGATGCGCAGGCATCCGCCCTGGGGCATGGCGTCCCGGGCGTTCGCGCAGAGGCTCTCGAGGACCTGCTCGAGCTGGTCCGCGTCGGCCCGGATGAAGGCGGGGGAGTCCGCCAGGGACAGCTCGAACCGGACCTCGGAAGGAAAGGCCCGCTTCAGGTTCCCTGCCGCGTCCCGGACCTGCCGGTTGAGGTCCAGGGGCTCCAGCCGGCTCTCCACCCTCCGGACGAAGGTGAGGAGCCGGCGGGTGAGGCGGGCGGCCCGATCGGCGGCCCGGTCGATGGCCCGGAGGTTCCGGGTCTCCGGATGGTCGTCGTCCTTGTCGAGAAGCAGCAGCTGCGTGTACCCCTGGATGGTCTGGAGCAGGTTGTTGAAGTCATGGGCCACGCCTCCGGCCAGGGTTCCCACGGCCTCGAGCTTCCGCGCCTGCTGAATCCGCTCTTCCGTCCGCCCGCCCGCCTCCTCCTGGGGGACCTCCTGCGCGACCCCCGCCACCCGGATCACATCGCCCTCCCCGTTGAGTATGGGGTAGGCCCGGTTGGCGACCCACCGCGTGGAGCCGCCGGGCCCGGCCACCCGGAACAGCTCCTCTGTGGCGTGGCCTTCGAGCTGGCGAGCCCAGTTCCGGCGCACCTGCTCCACGTCATCGGGGTGAATCGCCTCGATCCAGAGCCCCGCGTTTCCGTAAAGCGCTTCCACCGTGGAGGGCCAGATCCTCGCAAAGGCCGGGCTGACATAGAGGAACCTGGAGGTCATGGGCTCGCACAGCCAGAGGACCGCATCGACCGCCGCCACCATCTGAAGGAATCGCTCCTCGCGCTCCCGAAGAAGTTCCTCTCCCCGCTCCCGGGAGGCGATGAACCGTCTCACATCGGTCTCGGCCCTCTTGAGGCGGCGGATCATGACGGCGAGAATGACGATCAGGGCGAGCAAGGCCAGGCTCGAGACCAGGAAGAGACCGCCTCCGTAAGGGGGTGAAGCGGATCCCCGCCCCAGGGCCTGGCAGGGTCGGGACCAAAGAAGGAGGACAGCCATCGCGGCGAGCGCGGGGAGGAACGCCGCTCGAAGAGAAGGACCGTATTTGGATTGGACGCGATGTCTGTTCATGGTGTGATTTCTCTTGATATTATCGTTCCATTTCCATCAAGTCAACCTGCGGCGGTCCCCACCGCCCTGCAGCTTGCGCCACCGGATGATGGTCCTGGCGCCGCTCAAGCCGAGGACCTCCGCGGCCGGCCCCAGCCGGGCCCCGGAGGCAACGGCCTCGTCAACGAGCTCCAGCACTATGCTCCTTTCTTCGGGGGAGTGGCTTCGTCCTCGTCCCCCAGATCGCCTGGGTTTTTTTGAGCACCAGCAAGGCCGCGGCTTCGGCCAAGGGCCTTTTCCTTGCGGGCCAACTCCCGCTTCAGCTCCTTGGCCTCCTTGCTCTGTCCGTTCTTCTTCGTCTTCTTCGCGGAGGGCTTGCCGTGAAGCCCCGTTGAGCATCTGGGACCGCCACTGCTCGAGATGGCTCTCGTGGAGCCCCTTGCTCCGGAGGAAGGCCCCCCAGCTCCTCACTCGAAATCGAGGAGGGCTCCAGACCACCTGGAGGTTCTCTTCCGCGCTCCAGCCCTGAGGCCGTTTCGCAGACATCGTCGTCACCTCTTCTTCACAGGAACCAGGTTCAAAGAATCGAGGCGGATGAATCAGCGCTCGCCTGGCGAGGGCTCCCTCGGCTTGCCCCGTGCAGGTGACAACTATTCTGGCGCTGTGGGTTCATGTCGCAGGCCCACTTCCAAGCTTTGGGTTGACAGGGTCGGCCTGCCTCATGTATCGTCATTGATGTTCGGATATCAAGAAAGGCACTTTTCAACACCCTTCAATATCATATCCTTCACCTGTGAATCCCTTCAGCAGATACATGGAACACCTCATGCCGGAAAGGGGGTGAGAGCAGAAATTCAAGGATAGACGGAAAAAAAACTGGAAAGGATGGTGGGCTGCGGCTTCCGGTCATGATCGAGCCGCGCTCCGGGGGAGGCTTCTAGGAACGCTCTAATACACAAAGAAATGGAGGAGCAAGATGAAGAAAGTATCCCTGGGTTTGATGGCAGTAACGCTGGTTGTGAGCCTGATCGTTCTCGCCTGGGCGGCGCCCGCTTTCGCTCGCCAGATATCACTCGATTTCGCGACGTTCTGGCCGGCCGGCGACTTCCAGGCCAAGATCGGGCACAAGACCTGGATGAAGACCATCGCGGACCGCGTCAAGAGCGAGACCGACCATGAGATCCAATGGACCGAGTTCTACGGTGTGCATCCGGCCAAGCTGCTGGACGGCATCGAGTCCGGAGCGTACGACGTCGGGACAAGCGGTCCGGGTTACAGTCCCGGTGTGTTTCCCCTGTGGGCCGGTCCCCAGTACCCTGGAGATGCTCACAGGAAAAACGCCTATACGATGTCCTTGACCATCCAGGCCCTCCACGAGCAGTTGCCCGAGCTGCAGGAGCAGTTCACCCCCACCAACATGAAGCTCATGCACTTCTGGTCCACGGGACCGGGCTACTTCCTCATGGTGCCGAACAAAGACGTTCGTGCCGTAGCCGATTTCCCGGGCAAGACCATCAGGGCGGCCAACCCTCCCTCAGTGGAGACCATAAAGGCACTGGGCGGGGAAGCCCTGTTCGCCCCCATGAGCGTGGCGCTCGAGAGGTTCGAGGCCGGATTGATCGACGGCATCCTCTGCCCCACCGATACGCCCAAAGGGTTCGGGCTGGGTGAGTATGTGCGGCATGTGACCTTCGCTCCGTTCAGCTATCACTTCGTTTTCTTCAAGGTGATGAACAAGGGCGCCTATGACGATCTGCCCGAAGACGTGAAGACCATTTTCGATGAGGTGAATGCCGAGTGGCCTGCGTACTACGGCAAGCTGAGGACGTGGGGTGAAGCGGACGGGGTGAAGTACATGGAAGAGCTCGAGGGCTACAGCTATTTTGACTGGCCCTCGGAAGACCCGGCTGGATATGACAAGGCTGTGGCCGCCACCAAGGACCTTGTCGTGAAATGGATCGACGGCGACGCCACGAAGCAAAAGGTGTGGGACAAGTTCGTCGAGCTCGATGAGTACTACAACACGACTGCCCCGTACTCCACCTGGACACACGACTGGCCGACCGAACCGGAGCCGCCCTCTTTTGAATAATCGAATCATGATGGCGTCGCAAAAAGTCCGAAGCTTTGAGATCTGCCTGTATCATTTCAAAAGGTTACAGCGACGCCAGCGGCGCGTGAGCAGGTTTTTGCGAATGCGTCAATCATCGATGTGGCTCTGAGGCGATATCGGTCAAAGTAAGGTATGGGGACCTGGGGTGCCCCGGGGGTTTTCTCCGGGGTACCCCGATCTGTTGCGCCCGGTCGGCTCCATACCACAACGGACACAGGAGGGCCGGATGAACTCTTTCGACAAGGCGTTGCAGTTTCTCACAGAGAAGATGGCCTGGATCGCAATGTTCGCCATTTTTGCGTGTATGGCCCTTGTGGTAACCGATGTCATCAGGTATCAGATAACCGGCAGGCCGGTCCCCGGAACTCACGAGATGGTGGAGCTGATCGCGGCTGTGATACTGAGCATGGGCATCGGTTACCTCACGTTTGTGAGAGGGCATGTTGCAGTGGGTATCCTGGTGGATCGTCTTCGGCCCCGGACGCAGGCTGTCTTTGACCTGATTACCAGCATTATCTCTCTCGGCTTCACTGTCTGGCTCACTTTGGGAATGGTGGAAACGGCTGCTCGAAATGCCAGGTACGGATGGGTGACTGGAGTTCTGGAGATTCCAAGGTATCCATTCATGTACCTGGTTGCCGTAGCCCTGGGAATGGCCTCCATTGTACTGCTTAGGGACGTGATCAAAGCTGCGATTGTGATTCGAAAAGGAGGTGGAGATGGAGCGTGAGCTCATAGGTCTTCTATCCATCATTGTCCTCATCGTACTTCTGGCCTCCCGCATGCCGGTGGCCTTCGTGATGCTGGTGTTGGGCATGGGCGGTATCGCCTGGATCAAGGGTATGTCGGCCGCCATGGGGGCTGCGAGCAGCATCATGTACGGGACTTTTGCCAGCTACTCCCTGGTGGTGGTTCCCCTGTTCACCTGGATGGGCTACATCGGCTACCACTCGGGCATCAGCGAGCATCTTTACGAGGCCGCATACAAGCTGGTGGGGCGTCTGAAGGGTGGCCTGGCCATGGCCACCACCATGGCCTGCGCCGCCTTCGGCGCCATCTGCGGCTCTACCACGGCCACCTCGGCGACGTTTGCGGTCCTGGCATTGCCGGAGATGAAGAAACGGGGGTACAATCATTCTCTGGCCACAGCCAACGTCGCCGCCTCGGGAATCCTTGGGGTGCTGATCCCCCCCAGTGTCATCTTCATCGTTTATGCCAGCATCACGGCGGAGAGCGTGGCCAAGCTCTTCATCGGCGGCATCTTTCCCGGCATACTCCTGACCGCGCTCTTCCTTGGGGCCTCTTACGTGGTGGTCGCCCTCGACCCGAAGAAGGCGCCGCCCGGTCCGTCGTATCCCTGGAAGGAGAGGTTCTTGGCTTTGGCCAAGGGGGGCGTAGAGGTCATCATCATCTTTGTGGCCGTGATCGGGGGGCTTCTGGCAGGATTTTTCACGGGCACAGAGGCCGGGTCGGTGGGCTGTTTCGCCACCCTGCTGGTGGTCCTGGCCAGGCGTGCGCTCACCTGGAAGGCCTTTGTGGATTCCCTGAGGGACACCGTGCGCACATCGACGATGGTCATGTTCCTGGTGGGGGCGGCGGCCGTCTACGGGGAGTTTCTCGGCCTCACCCGCCTTCCCATGCTTCTGGCAGACTGGGTGGTGGCGCTTCCTCTTCCTCCCGGCATTATTATCGTTGCTATTCTTCTCATCCTCATGGGAATGGGTTGCTTTGTCGACGCACTTGCTATGGTTTTGTTGACCATTCCCATCTTTTATCCTGCGGCAATGAGCCTGGGGTTTGACGGCGTATGGTTCGGAGTGATCATGACACTGGCCCTGGGGATGGGCGTGCTGACCCCCCCTGTGGGTGCCAATGTCTACGTGGTGTACGCCGTGGACAAAGAAACACCGGTGATGGAGATTTTCAGGGGCGTGTGGCCCTACCTGATCGGCCTGTGGATTTGCTGTGGCATCCTGTTGCTTTTCCCACAGATCGTCACGTTCCTCCCGGGTCTCATTGGTTAGCTCCCATCTACGTTCGAGCGTCCTTGGGCGGACCGGTGGTCGTGGAGTCGGAACGTGTCAATGAAAATGAGACACCTGTTGGAAGAAATTAGACTCTCGCATCATCGCTCGACGGCCTGTTGATCCATGCAGCCACCGGCAATTTCGGTGGCCGGGGTGTCTTTCCTTTGAACCGGTTCGGGTTGGCCTCGAAGGTCGCCTCGAGAACGGATTGCCGGTATTCAACGATTTCATGAGCAATGCCGTAGTGAAGTTGCTCCGGGCTGACCAGACCGATTCCTGCATGACGATGGTCCTGGTTGTACCGGGGGAAAAGGTCCTGGCAGAAGTCTCTGGCGTTCTGGATCGACCCGAAGCGCTCCGGGAACTGAGGGCAGTAGTTCAGGGTCTTGAACTGCGATTCCGAATAGGGGTTGTCGTTGCTCACGTGAGGCCGGCTGTGGGTTTTGGTCACGCCCATGTCTGCCAAAAGCTGGGCCACACATTTGGATTTCATGGAGGAGCCGCGAGCGGCATGGATGATGAGCTGGCCAGGAACGATATCCTGCTTGTGGCGGGTGTCTCCGATCAGCCGTTTCGCCAACGCGGCCCTCTCCCCATGCGCCACCATCCACCCAACCAGATAGCGGCTGAAGATATCCAGGATCACGTAAAGATCGAATTAGTTCACTTGACGGGTCCTTTACCGTGAGCGGGAAAAACCGCATCGATGAAAGAAATCACAGTTCACCTGGGCGTTTCCAAAATCGCGCGCACTTTTGATGGAGTCGCAAAAAGCCCGAATCCTCGAGATCTGCTTCTGAGATTTCAACAGCTTATATCGTCCCCAGCGGCGCGTGAGCGGGTTTTTGCGAATGCGTCAATTTTCAAAGACTTCTCAAGAAAAGCTTGTTACAGCTCTGTTCAAATCCAGTCGTTGCTGATCAAGGGAGGATGAGAAATGGATTCCGAAAAGGTGCTGAAAGGGAAAAAACTGCTGATCGTCGACGATGAGCCCGACATTCTCGATTCTTTGACTGAACTCCTGAGCGTAGCCATGATTGATCTTGCGTCCTCATTCGAAGAAGCGAAAGATCTGCTCGAAACCAATTATTACGATGCGGTGATTCTCGACATTATGGGCGTTGATGGGTTCGAACTTCTCAAGATTGCAAATGAAAGAAACATTCCCGCGCTGATGTTCACGGCCCACGCTTTGAATAAGGGCAGCTTGAAGAAATCCGCCGAAGAGGGGGCTTCTTACTACGTTCCAAAGGACGAGATCAATAAGATCGACGTATTTGTTGCAGATGTATTGGAATCCATAGAGAAGGGCGAGAACCCATGGGCCAGATGGGTCGACAGATTGGGCCCCTTTTTCGACGACAACACCAGGTTCAGTGGACCGAATTGGCGGGAAGAACACAAGAAGTTCTGGGATGAAAAGCTAAAGCGTTCCCTCATATCCTATTGAGGGTACACAAAACCCCACCGCTCCTGATGGAGTCGCAAAAAGCCCGAATCCTCGAGATCTGCCCCTGGGATTTCAACAGGTGATATCGTCCCCAGCGGCGCGTGAGCGGGTTTTTGCGAATGCGTCAAAGCTGTCTTGGCCTCAGTCGCTCTCCGCTCCCATCGCAGGCCCCCGCCAGGCAGCACCCGCGGCCGGGGGGCAGAGCCCTCACAGGTTCGGATGCCGGGCTTGCTTTCTGCCGCGGCCTGTGGTGTGGATGAACCATGGAAGCCGCGAAGCCGTCAAGGCGGCCGTCCTGGACCCTCAGAGCCACCACGACTCCTGGGCTGGAGTCCGTTGCCGCACGGGAGGTCCGGGAGATCACGGGCCGAACCGCAACCGCACCCATCCGAGGGCGACTGGAGCTCCGGGGCGGGCGGGAGGAGATCTTTCTCCTGAACTACCGGTCCAGGTCCCTCCACCGGATCGTTCTCGTCCTCGAAGAGTGTGCGTTCCAGGGGCTGGAGGACCTCTACGCCGTGGTCCGCAGCATGTCGTTCCCCGACCTCCTGGGCGGGAGCCAGTCCTTCGCGGTCCGGGCGGCCCGGCACGGCGACCACACGTTCACCTCCATGGACGCCGAGCGCACGGCCGGCCGGGCCGTGATCGACGCGTTCGTCGAGAGGGGACGCGGCCGGCCGCCGGTCCGGTTGGACGACCCGGACGTCCTGGTCCTGTTGGAGATCGAAGGGGACCGGCTCCGGGTGGGTCTCGACACCACGGGCGCCCGTTCCCTCCATCGCCGGGACTACGGCGCCATGAGCCACCCGGCGCCCCTGAAGTCGAGCCTGGCCTACGCCCTGGTGCGCCTCTCGGCCTGGAGCCGGGAGGAGGGCCTGCTGGACCCCATGTGCGGGTCGGGCACCATCTGCATCGAGGCTTCCCTCTGGGCGAACCGAGTCCCCAACTGGTTTCGGAAGGATCTGGCGTTCCGGCGTCTGGGATTCCTGGACCAGGCCCGGCTTCGGGAGATGCAGAGGGAGGTGGACGAGGCCGTGCGACAGGATCCCCTCGATATCCGCGGCAGCGACATCTCGGGGAAGCACGTGCTCCGGGCCGCGGAGAACGCACGGCGCGCCGGGGCCGCGGTCGGGTTGAGCCGGTGCGATGCCGCCAGGGCGTGCCTGGACAGCGACCGGATCGTCACGAACCCGCCCTTCGGACGCCGGATGGGGGGCGGGAGCAGGGTGGAGACCCTCTACCGCACGTTCCTGGACCGGCTCGTCGAGCACCGCTGGAAGCGGGCCGTGATCCTCACGGGCCGCCCGGACCTGTTCCCGGTCCCGGACGGTTCGACGCGGCTCGATATCCGCTTCGGCAACCTCTCGGCCGCGGTGCTGATCCTCGAGGGCGGCGGGTGATCAGAAGGTTCGGTACTTGTCGAGGCCGTATCGCTCCGCCAGGCGGTTGCGTTCCTCGTCCGGAAGCGAGGTGATGTAGGCCTTCCAGCCCGGACACCAGCCGGCGTGCCACCGCCACAGCCTGCCCAGGATGGAACGGGGGTTGTCGTCGTACCGGTCCCGAAGGCGACAGGTTTTACAGCCGGATTCCGCCATGGCGTCCTCCCGGGTCCTCTACGCTTTGTGCTCGTAGAGGTGCACGTCCCGCTGGGGGAACGGAATGGAGATGCCCGCCTCGTCGAACCGCTTCTTCACCTGCTCGGTGACCCCCCAGAGGAGGCCGAAGTAGTCGGCCGACTCGACCCAGGGACGGACCACGAAGTTCACGCTGCTGTCGGCGAGCTCGGAGACGGCCACCGTCGGGGGAGGTTCCTTCATGACGCGCTCGTCCGAGGCGATGATCTCCTCGATGATCCCCCGGGCCTTGTCGATGTCGTCGCTGTAGCTGATGCCGAAGGTCATGTCCACCCGCCGCGTTCCCTTGATGGAGTAGTTCACGATGTTGCCGGAGGTCATGCCCGCGTTGGGCACGATGACCGTCTTGTTGTCCGGGGTCTGGAGCTGGGTGGTGAAGAGTTGGATCTTCTCCACGGTCCCGGCCGTTCCGGCGCCCTCGATGTAGTCGCCCACCCGAAAGGGACGGAAGATGAGCAGGAGAAACCCGGCGGCGAAGTTGGCGAGCGATCCCTGGAGGGCCAGGCCCACGGCCAGGCCGGCGGCGCCGATGACCGCGATGAACGAGGTGGTCTGGATGCCCAGCTGCCCCAGCGCGGCCAGGATGAAGAAGGCCAGGAGCGTGTAAAAGGTGAAATGCCCCACAAAAGAGCTCACGGTGCTGTCCACCCCGCGCTTGTCCATCACCTTGTGGACGACCCGCTGGCAGATTCCCGCGACCCAGCGACCGATCACGAAGATCACCAGCGCTGCAATCACCTTGATGCCGTAGAAAACGAACAGATCCATGAACCGTTCGATGGTGACTTCCATGACAGGGTCCTCCTCCTTGGCTGGGCTTCCTGGAGATGCTTCGACTCTGACCGGCAAGCATATCCCGGTCATCCGGAGTCTCAAAACGAATTCAAGAGGGTGTCCGGGAACCGATCCTCCCGGGCCGGGGGCTCATGCGCCCTCGGCCGGGACGAAGTCCCCGGCCTCCCGCTGTAGACGCGCTCGCCCACCAGACCCCTTCGCTCCAGATCCAGGATGCCCGCCCGCAGCGTGGATCTCCGCTCCCGGTAGCTGCCGAGCCCGATGGAGAGGAGAGCGTCGAAGGTGTCCCCCTCTCTCAGCGCACTCCGGATGGTCCGATAGCTCGCGCGCCCCTGGTGCAGGATGTCCAACACCGCGAGGCAGAGCTTGTCGGAGAGCCCCTCCAGGGGGAGCTTGCGCGCGTGCCAGCGGAGCTTGGCCTGCTGGTCCCGGACGGCGAACCGGACCAGGGTCTGGATGGCGACGAGGAGGTTCCGTTCCAGGTGCTTGGGCGGAACGCTCTCGTCCAGGCGGGTCTTCAGGCGAGCCAACTCCTCCAGGACCCGCCCCGGCGGATCGGCGAGCTCGGTCAGGATGCCCATGTTGTTCCCTTTCGGATGCTTCCTGACCCCCTCCTTCCTTGGGGGATAAGGGTGACGTTCTAACGGATCTAACGGATCGAAACCGAACGAACCCCGTCCCGGGTCGAGTCGGTGATCAGGCCAGGAGTGCGGCGAGGCTCGGGATCCGCTGGGCGATGGCCACGGCGACCTCCCCGAGGGCCTGGATCCGGGCCTTGAGCAGGGCCTGGGAATCGTTCCTCCTGGAGGCCTCCTTGACCGCCTCGATCAAGGCGTCGTAGGCGGCCAGGTCCTCCGTCCCCGGCACCATGGCGTCCACGTCCGCACGGGAGAGGCTCAGCAGCTCGTCGATCTCCTTCCTGTAGGTTCCCTCGAACGCCTCCCGGTTCTTCCTCAGGATCTCCTCCAGCTCCCGACGCATTTCCTCCAGCTCGGTTGGATCCGGCATGGGTCTCCTCCTATGGGATGGTCTTGACCAGCCCCTTCAGCTTCTGGATGGTCTCCTCCAGCTCGCCGGTCTTGTCCTCGGCCTTCCGGCCCTTCTCCACCAGATCGGCCACCCGCTCGGAGAGGAACACGGTCCCCTCGACAAACCGCCCCTTCAAGTCCCTCACCCCCGCGTGCTCGAGAATCTCCTCCTGGGCATCGTGGACCTTGCGGATGGAGGCCAAATGTCCGGTCACGATGGCGTTGGCGTTCTGGAGCTTCCGGTAGGCGTCGTCGATGCCCGTCAGCACCTCCCGCTCGTACGCCTCGATGGGGTCCAGGAGCTCCTGACGGTATGCCTCGATCTCCTCGGACACCATGGTGACGTAGAGCTCCATCACGGAGAGGGCGTCCACCTCGGCTCCCGGGGCCTGGGCAGCGACGACGCGGTCGATCAGGCCGAAGCGCCGCATGCTGTTCTTGATGGTGTAGGGCCGGTACACCTCGTCGACGAACGCGTCGATGTCGCCCTTGATCCGATCGAAGTAGCGAGCCGCCAGCTCCCGGTGGGCTCGGTGCACCTCGGCCAGATCCCGGCCCACCGTGACCGACAGCTCCACCGATTCCCTGGGCACCTGGGCGCAGGCGAAGGACAAGAGCAGGAAACCGATCAGCGCGGCAAAGCGGGCTTTTCTCATGCAGACCTCCAGTCTCTTCGTTGGCGGGAAACCCATTTCGGGGGGTCACATCAAACATGACGGAGTCGCAAAAGGTTTGAAGCTTCGAGATCTGCCCCCCCTGGGAATGCAATCGATTATAGCGTGCCCGGCGGCGGGTGAGCGGGTTTTTGCGAATCCGTCAAATATCGAACCCGGGTGTGTCCCACGTTCCGATGCAGCCCTGGGAAAAGGGAAGATTCAACTGCGGTACAAGGAGGAGAAGAAAAACTCTTCCTCGATTAAAGTCCAATCCTATCAAAAACCGGGAGAAAAGGGTATCGATCCTTCAAAAAAGTTTGCGGTCACCTGTCGGCCTCTACGGTCATGTCTCCTCCGGTATACTCCGTGCTTTGTCCGAAAACGACGCGGGTCCGGCCGGATCCCATCAAGCGCACGCCTGTGAATAGGGATGTGCATTCCTCGGAAAACCTGCTATGGGAAAGCGCGGGCGAGTTGAGGGAGGATGCGTTTTACCATGGCCGATCAGCCATCAAGCGTGTTGGGAGCCAAGTTTCAGGCGGACAAGGTCCTGGCCATTGCCGGGGTCCATTTCATTCACGACATGTACACGAGCTTTCTGGCTCCGGTGCTGCCGTTGATCATCAAGAACTTGGGCCTCACGCTGACACAGGCCGGATCGCTCACGGTGTTCATGCAGCTCCCGTCTCTCTTCAACCCGCTGATCGGGGCGGTCTCGGACAGGAAGAACCTGGTCAAACCGTTTCTGGTGTTGTCCCCGGCGGCCACGGCCACCTTCATGTGCATGATCGGGTTCGTACCCTCCTTCGGGCTGCTGTGCGCCACCCTGTTTGTGGTGGGGATCAGCGTGGCCGCGCTTCACGTGTCCGCCCCGGTGATGACGGCCGCCATGTCCGGGGGTTCCATCGGGAGGGGCATGGGGCTTTTCATGGTGGGCGGGGAGCTGGCCCGGACGGCGGGCCCCCTGATTGCCGTGTGGGCGGCATCCAATCTGGGTCTCTCCGGCCTGTGGCAGCTCATGTTCCTGGGGTGGGGGGCGTCGGCGGTTCTGTGGTGGCGGCTTCGCCGGACGCGGGAGGCGTCGCCGGTGAAGAGCACGGCCTCCTTTGCGGCCATGCTGAAGGAGATGCGGGTCATCATCGCCGGCGTGTTCGGGATCCTGGTGGCGAGGGCCTTCATGGCCTCGGCCATGAGCACCTATCTTCCGACCTTTCTCTTCGACCAGGGACACAGCCTCTGGTTCTCCGGGATCTCCCTGACCGTGTACGAGGCGGCGGGCGTGGCCGGGGTGTTCCTGTCGGGCTCCCTCAGCGACCGGGTGGGGAGAAGGAAGGTTCTGCTGGTGGCGACGGTGCTCTCGCCGGTCATGCTGTTCGCCATGCTGTTTTCGGAGGGGACCCTGCTCTTCGTGGTGCTGCTGCTCCTGGGATTCACCACCCTTGCCACCGGCCCCGTGCTCATGGCCGTGATGATGGAGAACGCCGGGGAGAACCGGGCCGCGGCCAACGGGACCTACATGGCCATCAGCTTTGCCATTCGCGCGAGCGTGATCCTGGTGATCGGGGCGGTGAGCGACCTATACGGCATGCGGTCGGCGTTCCTCATGTGCGCCGGGGTGGCCTGCCTGGGGGTTCCGTTCATTCTGCTGCTGCCCCGGTCCGGTGCGGGCCCGAACGGGGGTCAGGGTCCTTAGGAACGCGGCGGGCCTCTCCTCTGCCGGGATGCCTTCCACCGCCGGCAGTCCCCTCTCGGAGGGGTACCGGGATTCAGGAGGCCTGCGCGGCGGCCGGAAGGCCCCGGGGAGCACCGGTGGTCCTCACCAGCGCGCCCGCCTGGATCTCCGCGATGCGGTCGCCCAGCTCCGCGGCCTCCTGGAGGTTGTGGGTGACCAGGAGGGTGGTGATGCCCAGGTCCTGCTGGAAACGGCGGATCTCGCGGCGGAGGCCTCGGGCTGTGTCCACATCCAGGCTGGAGAGGGGCTCGTCCAGGAGGAGCAGCCGGGGGGAGGAGGCCAGGGCCCGGGCCAGAGCCACGCGCTGCTTTTCCCCCCCGCTCAGTCCGGCGGGTCTGCGGTCGGCCAGGGTCTCGAGGCCGAAACGGGCCAGAAGGTCCCGGGTACGGGTGGCCTCGGTCTCCCTGGCGAGGCCGAGACGCTTCATGGCGATGCGGACGTTGGCGTGGGCCGTGAGATGGGGAAAGAGAAAGAGATCCTGGAACACCACGCCCACCTCGCGCTCGAAGGGCTGGAGCCGGTCCACCGTCCGCCCGTCGAAGCGGATGGTGCCCCGGTACGGGACGAGGCCGGCAATGGCGTGGAGCAGGGTGGACTTGCCCGCGCCGGAAGGGCCCACCAGGGCGAGGAGCTCGCCGTCCCCCACCTCCAGGTCGATCCCGGCCAAAGCGTGGTTTTGAACGCATTCCAGGGCGATGGCGGTCACGTGGGGTTTCCTCCGGCTGCGGTCTCCGGCCGGGAGTCGCCGATGGCCTTGAGCAGCAGCACCATGGCGAACCCGGCGATCATGAGGATCAGGGCGGCTGAGAGGGCCGTTTCCACCTCACCGCTGGTGATGTTGAGATAGACGGCGATGGGCAGGGTCTCGGTGTGAAACCGGGTGGCGCCGGCCACCATGAGGGTGGCGCCGAACTCGCCCACGGCACGGGCCCAGGCCAGGACCGTGCCGGAGAGGATGCCCTGGCGGGCCATGGGGAGCGTGACCTGAAAGAACACCTGGGAGGGGCGGAGGCCCAGGGTCTGCCCGGCCCACTCGTAGCAGGGGCTGAGGGACTCGAACGCGGCGCGGGCGCTGCGGGTGACGATGGGCGCGGCGATGAAGGCCTGGGCCAGGACTGCGCCCAGGGGCGTGAAGAGCACGCGGACGCCCCAGCGGGAGAGGAGCCCGCCCAGGCCGGACTCGCCGAAGAGGAAGAGGAGGCCCACGCCGGCGATGAGGGGCGTCATGACCAGGGGCAGGTCCAGAAAGGTGTCCAGGACGGCCTTTCCGGGAAAGGCGTGGCGGGCGAGCACGTACCCCGAGGGCACGCCCAGAAGCACCGCCACGGCCGTGGCCGCGAGCGAGGTGGCCAGGCTGAGCCGGAGGGCGAAGAGGATCTCCGGGGAGGTGACCGCCTCGAGAGCGCCGTTCACGGTGAGGGGGAGGAACAGGGCCGCCAGCACGGCCAGGACCAGGAGCGCCAGGAGCGCGAGGGGGAGAATGAAGAGCAGGCGCACGGTCACTCCTCCAGGGGCAGGAAGCCGAACTCGCGGAACACGGCGAGGGCTTGGTCGGAGGCCAGGAACGCGCTCAGCTGCTCCGAAACGTCCGGATGGCGTGTAGATGCGAGTACAGCCACGGCAATGGTCTCTGGGTGGAACCAGGCCGGCGGAATGGGGATGGTGCGGATCCGGTCCTGGAACTGGAAGGCGTCGGCACGCCCGATGATGGACGCGTCCACGTCGCCCCGGGCCACGTACAGGGCCAGCTGCTTGACCGTGCCGCCGTAGACCACCACGTTTTTCAGGATCTCGCTCTCCATCCCGGCACGCTTGATGACGGTCCGGGCCGTGCGGCCGAAGGCCATGGCCTCGGGATCGCCCAGGGCGAGGCGCATGCCCGGCCGGGCCAGGTCCTCGAAGGCCTGAATGCTCCCGGCGCCCTCGCGCTCTCGGGAGACGCCCACCACCGGGGTGTGGGCCGCCACGGGCCGCACGGACCGGACGCGGCCCTCTTTCCGGAGGTGCTCGATGTAGAAGAAGGCGCCGGGCATGAACAGGTCCCCTTGGCCCGAGGCCCGGATGCGGGCCAGGAGCCGTCCGCTTCCGTCGTAGCTCGCCCGGACCTGGTGTCCGGTCCGGTCCTCGAACCGGGAGACCAGGACGTCCGTGGGCTGGCGAAGCCCGGCCCCGGCCAGGAGCGTGATCTCCCCGGCCCGGACGACCGGGGACTGAAGGAGCACGGCTGCCAGGACGCCGAGGAGAACCGCTGCCGGACCGGTGCAGATCGGCGTTCGTTTTCCCTGCCGGACCTTCATGGATCAGGTCCCCTGGCCGCAGAACCGGTCCCAGCCCATGAGATCGGCGGCCCCGGCAATGGTGCTGCCGTAGAAAAGCACCGGTTTGTCCCGGAGAAACCCGCCGACAGTGTCGTTCACCAGGGTGGTGCCGGTCACCAGGAGGAGATCGGCCCATGCGATCACGTCCTCCTGGGTGTCCGCCCCCTCGATGAGGACGCCCCGCTTCTTTGTGCCCACATTGTCCGGGTCCAGATCCAGCACGCGCAGGGGAAAGGCCGCGGCCAGGGACTCCACCATGGCGGGCTGAAGGCCCACCTGGCCGATCCGCACCCTGCCGTAGCGGTCCCGGATGTATTGTGCGAGCTCGGCGGCGCACAGGTTTGGTCCCTGGTCGTGGCAGTGGACGGTGCGGTCCGTGCGGCCGAGGGAGCGGAGGGCCGCGTTCAGGGCGGCTGTGAACACGGCGCGGCGGAAGTTGTTCTCGAGGGGCATGTCGAGGATGTCACCCAGCATACCCTCGAAGTCGCCGTACCGGTCGGTGTAGGCTTGGCCCAGGGCGCCGGCCAGCTCGGCCTGCATGAGCCGCTCCTTTCCTCTCTGCAGGGGGAAGTCGTCCCCCTCGGGATGGCCGATGGCCTCCTCCGTGCTGAGAACACGGGCCTCCACCCGGACCCTCCTGTCCATGAGCCCCGCGGCCTCGAAGACGGGGCGGGCCTTCAGCTTGATCCGGTCGAGGACGCTCGTCATGTCCGGCATGTCTCCTCCACAAAGGGTTGGGCCTCCTCGCGGAGCCAGTCCCGCCAGGCTCGGGCGGTGGCCCGTTTGAACCCGGCGGAGAGGCGGTGGTGGGGCTCTGTCTCCTGCTCGAGACGGTCGTTCATGCGGGAGAGGGCCTGCTCGAGGATTTGCTCCTGCTCCCGGACCAGACGGTGGCCGTCCAGCCCCAGCCTTCGAGCGAAGAACAGCTTGGCCAGGAACTCCACCCGAAGATCACGCACGTGCAGGGTCGGGGCCGAGACCCAGGAGAGAAAGGTGTCGCGGCCCCGGGGGGTGATCTCGAACACCCGCCTGGAAGGCCGAGACTCCTGCGGCTCCAGGCTGGACCCGAGGTCCCCGCGTTCCTCCAGCCGCTTGAGCTGGGCGTAGAGCTGGCTGGTGGGGATGTGCCAGGTGGCACCCAACCCCGCCCGGAGAAAGGACCGGATCTCGTAGCCGTGGCGGGGGCCGGTCATCAGGGCCCCGAGCAGGGCGTACTCGGAGGCGGGCTGGGTCTTCATGGGGCTCCTCGACTCGAAACTCCAGAATACAATATTCCAGAATGGAATATGGTGTCAAGGGGTGATGGCTGTTACGGTGTCGGTGTCTGTGGCAGTGTTCGGTGGCAGTGTCTGTAAAAACCGTGGCGGGGATGGGGCGGTGAGGTAAAGTGAAAATGGGGTCAGGTCTTGAATTTTGACATTTTGCTCGGAAATGTCAAAATTC
>CAYUBQ010000037.1:0-37720 GCA_964443135.1 uncultured Desulfobacterales bacterium
GGAACGCGCTCCTTCGGGGGCTTCGTCGCCCGGCCCTCCTTCCCTTCCCGCCCCCCCCGCCCTCCGCTTTTTTCCTTGAACTCGCCTCTTCCCCTCCTCTATGATGACGTTCGAGCCGAAACGGGATCGTCCATCGCTCTCATACAGTTGCATCAGCCTCCATGATCATCACCACGACCAGCGGAACATCCTATGACTCGCAGACCGACCTGAGTCCGGAGGAGCGCCACATCCTCCAGAAGCTCTTCTTGTGGGAGTCCATGTCCTCGTCCGTCGAGGAGTTCAGGGAACGGACCGACGAGGCCCTGCAAAAGGGATGGAACAACTCGGGGCCCGTCCGGGCCGGCGCGGCGCTCCAGGAGATCCTTCGGGACCTGGAGAGCAAGGTGGATCGCCGGCTGAACGCCTAGGCGACGCCCGAGCAACCCCGTTCACCCTTGGAAGAACGCAACACCGATGACCTCGCCGACAGGGATGCTGCCCTCGGCACAGACAAGGTGAGGCCGGCATTTTTGAAGAACCCGTCCAGCCCAGTCCCGGACGACTCCGGCAGTGGATCCCTGCGCTTCCTGCGCGATCGGCGGTCCCACGTCCCGCTCAAGGTGGCGATCGTGGGGGGCGGCGAGGCCTGCCGCAACCTCCTCACGCTGCTCGACGACGAGCGGCTGTCGCGGCTGAGTATGACCATTGCCGGTGTCTCCGATCCGGACCCCGAGGGGCCCGGACTCCGCCTCGCCCGGGACATGGGCCTCTTCACCACAACGGATTTCCACACCCTCTACGACCTGGACGCGAACATGATCCTGGAGATGACCGGGATCGAAGAGGTCCGCAGGGAGATCGAGCGCTCCAAGCCCACGGGCATCTCCCTGATGGACCACCGTGCCGTGCGTCTGCTGTGGGACCTGATCCAGATGGAGATAGAGCGCACCGAGTTCGAGCGGGAGCGGCAGCGCTACCAGGAGAAGGGCCGGGAGGAGATCCAGGCCATCCTGGACTCCCTGCCCTACCGTCTCATGGTCGTGAACCGCGACATGACCGTGGCCCTGGCCAACCAGACCCTTCTCAAGGAGTACGGCCTGTCCGTGGAGGAGTCCGTCGGATCCCCCTGCTACAAGGTCCGCTACGGCCTGGACCGGCCCTGCGACCGGGCCGGCCGGGAGTGCTTTCTTCGAAGCCGCCTGGAGGAGCTTCAGCGGGAGGGGCTGGTGAGCACCTTCCAGGAGGTGCCCTGCGCGGACGGGCGTGAGGCCTACGACGTGGTGACCGTCTCCCCCATCTTCGACCACCAAGGGGAGGTCTCCCAGATCCTGGAGGCCTCCCGCGACGTGACCCAGCGCGTGCAGCTGGAGCGGGAGGTGGATCGCAACAAGACCCTGTTCCAGAACGTGATCGAGAGCACCGTGGACGGCATCGTCATGGTGGACACCAGGGGCAACGTGCTGATCTTCAACGAGGGCATGGAGCGACTGACCGGGTACTCGGCCGAGGAGATCATCAACCGGGGACATTTGAGCACCTTCTACGACATCGAGACCGCCAAGGAGAACATGCGCAAGATGCGCAGCGAGGGCTACGGCCCGCCCGGAAAGCTCAACCCAACCAGCATGTCCATCGTGACCCGGGACGGTGAGGAGATCCCGGTGACCCTGTCCGCCTCCATCATCACCATCGACGGCGAGGAGGTGGGCAGCGTGGGCGTGTTCCGGGACATGCGGGAGATCTTCGAGATGCGCCGGGAGCTGGAGGACACCCACCTGCAGCTCGTCCAGTCGGAGAAGGTCGCCTCGGTGGGACGTATGGCCGCGGGTGTGGCGCACGAGATCAACAACCCGCTGGCCGGCATCCTCATCTACGCCGAGATCCTCAAGGAAAGCGTGAAAGACGACAAACAATCCCTTGAAGACGTTCAGGAAATCATCGACCAGACCCTTCGATGCAAAGGGATCGTGGCCGAGCTCCTCGAGTTCAGCCGCCGCTCCGTGGGCAAGGTGTCCACGTTCAGCCTGGAGGATCTGGTGGGCAAGTCCCTGAGCCTTCTCGTGGACCAGGCCCTGTTCCAGGACATCGACGTCCGGGTCGAGCTGGAACCGGACATCCCTTCGGTCTCCGGGGACCTCGGCCAGCTCCAGCAGGTGCTCACCAACCTGTTCATCAACGCGGCCGACGCCATGGAGGGGAAAGGAACGCTGGAGGTCCGGGGGCGCTACGATCCCCCGAGGAACCGGTTCGAGATCCATGTCTCCGACACGGGCCCGGGCGTCCCCGAATCGTTTCTCGACAAGATCTTCGAGATCTTCTTCACCACCAAGCCCGTGGGAAAAGGGACCGGTCTCGGTCTCAGCATCTCCAAGAAGATCATCGAGCTGCACGGCGGGTCTCTGTCCGTGGTCTCCCCTCCCGGGGGCGGGACCACCTTCACCATCAAGCTCCCCCTGGGGTTCCTGGAGGACACCGGGGACGAGTCGGACGTGTTCGTCCAGTGACGAACCGCGCAGCGATGCCCCCGGCGAGGCACGGCGGTTTTCAGGTCCGAACGGGCCGTTTCCCGGAACCCATCTAGGTGGAGGCCATGGACGACGACAACAAGATCCGCATCCTGGTGGTGGACGACGAACGCGTGGTCCGGGACGGCTGCCGGCGGGTCCTCTCGGGAAAGGGGTACGAGGTGCTCGGCTCGGAGGACGGAAAGCAGGCCCTGGACCTGCTGGAGGCCGAGCCCGTGGACCTCATGCTGCTGGACCTGAAGATGCCCGTCATGGGAGGGGAACAGGTCCTGGAGCACGTCCGGGCCCACCGCCCGGACATCCCGGTCATCGTCATCACGGGCCACGGCACCGTGGACAACGCCGTGGAGTGCATGAAAAAGGGCGCCTACGACTTCGTGACCAAGCCCTTCCAGGTGGAGCAGTTCCTCCTGACCATCGGGCGTGCCGTGGACAAGCGCCGGCTCGAGCAGCAGCGCCTCTTCTACGAGAGGGAGAAGGAGCGCAACCTCTACGACCTCAGCCTGGAGAAGAGCCGCCTCAAGACCATCATCAACTGCATGGCCAACGGGGTGCTGGTCACCAACCGGAACCTGGAGGTCGTTCTCCACAACCCCGCCCTCACCCGTCTCATGGACATCGACCGGGAGATCCACCCGCCCATGGACCTCACCCGTCTCACCGAGAACCCCGCCCTGATCGACACCCTGCGCAGATTCCAGTCCGGCGAGCTTGCCCCGGAGGAGTTCGTCAGCCAGGAGATCGAAACGGACAGGCACGTCCTCCGGGCGATCTCCGCCCCGGCCCCCGCACCGGACGACGGCGTGGTGGGGACCGTGACCGTGCTCGAGGACATCACGGCCTTCAAGCGGCTGGACGAGATGAAGTCCGACTTCGTCAACATGGTGGCCCACGAGCTCCGCAGCCCGCTGGTCAGCATCCGCCAGCAGCACAACGTGATCCTGGAGGGCCTGGCCGGGCCGCTCCAGGAGAAGCCGGCGGATCTCATCCAGAGGGGCGTCAAGAAGATCGACCAGCTCCTCGAGCTCATCAACGACCTCCTGGACATCGCGCGGATCGAGGCCGGAAAGCACGTCCAGCATCGCGCCCCCACCGACGTGGAGAAGATCGTCCACGAGACCGTGGAGCTCATCCGGCCCCGCGCGGAGGAGCAGGGCGTGACCCTCTCGGTTGCGTGCGACGAATCCCGCCCCGTGCAGGCGGACCCCAAGGGCATCGGTGAGGTCCTCAGCAACCTGATCACCAATGCGGTCAACTACTCCCCCGGCGGCGGACGGGTGGAGGTGGCGTTGCGCAAGCGGGGGGACAACCTCGAGATCCGGGTCTCGGACGGCGGGGTCGGGATCCCCCCCGAGGAGCTCCCCAAGATCTGGGACAAGTTCTATCGCGTGAAGCACCCCGAGACGCGACAGGTCATGGGCACGGGCCTGGGGCTTGCCATCACCCGGGGCATCGTGGAGGCCCACCAGGGGCACATCGACGTGGAGAGCGAGCCGGACCGGGGAACCACCTTCCGCATCCTCCTGCCCATGATGGCGTCCGATGAGTGAGAAGAGCGGGATCCGGCGCGTCCTCGTGGTGGACGACGAGGCCGTGGTGAGAAACGGCATCCGGCGGGCCCTCGAGGGCCAGGGGATGGAGACCTCCCTGGCCGCCAACGGCGAGGAGGGCCTGAACCTCATGGAGCACCAGGCGTTCGACCTCGTGCTCCTGGACATCCGCATGCCGGACATGGACGGCATGACGGCCCTCCGGGAGATCCAGTCCCGGCACCCCGGAACCCGGGTGATCATGATCACCGGCTACCCCACCATCGACACGGCCGTGGAGTGCACCAAGCTGGGCGCCCAGGACTACCTGGTCAAGCCGTTCCGGCTGAGCGACCTGGAGGCGTCCCTCCACAAGCTCGAGAGCCGGCCCGCACCCGGAGGCCCGGAGGCGGAGCGCGGCCTCCGGATCGACGGCGACAGGGACCTGATCATCGGCGAGAGCCGGGAGATGAAGGCCCTGTTCGACAAGATCCGCAAGGTCGCCCCCACGGACAGCACCGTGCTCATCACCGGGGAGAGCGGCACGGGCAAAGAGCTGGTGGCGCGCGCCATTCATGCCTACAGCCGGCGGAGCGGGCGGGAGTTCGTCGCGGTGGACTGCAGCTCCCTCGTGGAGACCCTCCTGGAGAGCGAGCTCTTCGGCCACGTCAAGGGATCGTTCACGGGTGCGCTCGAGACCAAGCACGGCCTGTTCGAGCTGGCCAACCGGGGCACCTTCTTCTTCGACGAGATCTCCAACCTCAGCCTCAAGATCCAGGCCAAGATCCTCCGGGTGATCCAGGAGCGGGAGTTCATGAAGGTGGGGGACCAGAAGAAGGTGCAGCTGGACATCCGCATCCTCTCCGCATCCAACCGGGACCTGCACGAGTCCATCGAGGCCGGTGCCTTCCGGGAGGATCTGTTCTATCGCCTGAGCGTGGTCCCCCTCCGACTGCCCCCGCTCAGAAGCCGGGCGGACGACATCCCCCTTCTGGTGTCCCACTTCCTCACGCGGTTCGGGGACCGCATCAACCGGGAGGTGCCCGAGATCGCCCCCGAGGCCCTGGAGATCCTCCAGGAGTACGCCTGGCCGGGAAACGTCCGGGAGCTCGAGCACACCATCGAGCGGATCCTGATCCTCGAGGACACGGACCGGATCCGGCCGCGCCACCTCCCCTCCTTCATCAGCCAGCGCCAGGGAGACTTCCAGATGTTCTCCGAGGACCCGTTTTCCCTGGAGGAGCTGGAGCGGCAGTACATCCGGTTCGTCCTCCGCAGGACGGGCGGCAAGCGGACCCGGGCCGCCGAGATCCTGGGGATCAACCGCAAGACGCTGGGGCTCAAGATCAAGAAGTACGGCCTCGGCTAGCGCTCCTCCGGAGACGCCTCGCCTCCTCGCGGCATCCCGGCCGCGCACAGTTGGGGCATTTTCCCCCACATGGGGGATTTCCTCCCAGTTCGCCTGTTTCTACGCTGATTTCAATCTCCTAGGCAGATCTCCCCCTGAAAACCGCGGCATTTTCCCCCGTGCCCGCTTTCTACGCATTGCGGAAAATTTTCCCAGGCCGCCGGAATCGTTGGAGATATTCATCCCCCGCTTCCGGCACGTTCCTTGCCTGGACGGGTACCGAGCTCAACCCGATCCGCGGCGTCCGACCGAAGCGGCATGGTGCCATGGGAAAGACCAAGACCATTGTGTTTGCGGAGCCGAACGACCCCCTGCCCGGCGAGCTGGAGACCTTCCTGGCCGAGAAGGGGCACGACGCCGTGCGGGTCCGCTCCCTCAAGGAAACCCTGCTGACCCTCCAGAATCGGCACGCAGACGTCCTGGTGCTGAACGCCTCGCTTCTCGAGGAGGGCTGCGAGTTCATCTCCGTGATCAAGAACATGGAGCGGGACCTGCCCATCATCGTCTGTGCGGAGGCGAATACGCCCGAGCTGGAGAGCCGGATCCGGCAGCAGCGGATCTTCTACTACCACATCAAGTCGTTCGGGGTCCAGGACCTGGAAATGGCGATCTCGAACGCGACCAATGGGTTACCCGAATAAGGGGAGGAACCGATGGCATTGAGAGACAAGCTCCAGCGCGGACAGTTCGTCATTCTGGGGGAGTTCGAGCCGCCCAAGGGCTCCGACTTCAGCGCCCTGCTCGACCACGCCGGACAGGTGAAAGGAAGGGTGGATGCCGTCGTGATCCCCGAGATGGCCAACGCGGTGATGAAGGCCTCCTCGCTCGGGGGGTGTGCGGTCTTCCAGAAAAACAACATCGAGACCGTGTACCAGGCCTGCTGCCGGGACCGCAACCGGTTGGCGCTCCAGGCCGACCTGCTGGCGGCGGGGGCCCTGGGCGTTCCCAACGTGATGGCCGTGGCCGGGGAGGAGATCACCCTCGGCGACCACCCCCAGGCGCGGACCGTCAACGACCTGGAGCTCCTGGAGCTCCTCCGGGCCCTCCAGGGCCTCATGAACGGCAAGGACATGGCCGGGATCGAGCTGCGGGGCGCACCCCGATTCCTGGTGGGCTCCACCGTGGACTCGGGGGCCACGGGCGGACTCCTGGAGCTGGAGCTGGAGAGGCTGGAGAAGAAGGTCGATGCGGGCGTGCGCTTTGTCATCACGAGGCCCGTCTTCGACCTCCACCTGTTCCAGCAGTTTCTGAAGCGGGTCGACACGGACCGGGTGGCCGTGATCCCGACGGTGCTTCTCCTCAAGTCTGCGGGCATGGCCCGGTACATCGACCGGAACGTCAAGGGCATCTCCATCCCCTCGGAAACGATTCGCGGCATCCAGAAGGCGCCGGACAAGCCCAGGGAGTGCATCCGGGTTGCGGCGGAGACCGTGCGGCACCTCCGGGACCTGGGCCTGGCCGGGGCCCTGATCTCCACGGTGGGGTGGGAGGACCGGCTGCCCCGAATTCTGGATCAAGCGGGGGATTGAGCCTTTTTTCTCGGAAAGGACGCGTCATGGCAGAGAGCATTGCGAAGAAGGGGGCCGGATCGGTCATGGTCGTCGGCGGCGGGATCGCCGGAATGCAGTCGGCCCTGGACCTGGCCGGCTCGGGATTTTACGTCTACCTCGTGGAGAAGTCCTCCGCCATCGGCGGCGTGATGAGCGAGCTCGACAAGACGTTCCCCACGAACGACTGCGCCATGTGAATCATCTCGCCCAGACTGGTCGAGGTCGGCCGGCATCTGAACATCGAGATCATCACGAACGCCGAGGTGGGCAGGCTCGAAGGGTCGCGCGGTGCATTCCGGGTCACCCTCGAGAAGACCCCCCGGTACATCGACGTGACCAAGTGCACCGCCTGCGGCGACTGCGCCAAGGCCTGCCCGGTGCAGCTGCCCGACGAGTACGACCAGGGGCTCAGCAGCCGGGGGGCGGCGTACAAGAAGTACGCCCAGGCCATCCCCGGGGCCTTTGCCATCCAGAAGGGGGACAAGGCCCCCTGCCGCCTGGCCTGCCCCGCCGGGATCAACGTGCAGGGGTACGTCCAGCTCGTGGGCATGGGGAAGTACGAGGAGGCCCTCCGGCTCATCATGGAGGAGCTGCCGCTCCCGGGCGTGCTCGGACGCATCTGCCCCCATCCCTGCGAAGGCGTGTGCCGGCGGGCCGACAAGGACGCGGCCGTGGCCATCCGGGACCTGAAGCGGCTCGCCGCGGACCGGCACGACCCGCGCACCGTCGCCGTGGACTGCCTCCCCCCGCGCGAGGAGCGCGTTGCGATCATCGGCTCGGGACCGGCGGGCCTGTCGGCCGCCTACCACCTGGCCCGCAAGGGGATCCGCTCCACCGTCTTCGAGGCCCTGCCCGAGGCCGGGGGCATGCTCCGGGTGGGCATTCCGGACCACCGTCTCCCCCGGGAGGTGCTGGACCGGGAGATCGAGGGGATCGCGAGCCTCGGGGTGGAGATCCGGACGAACACGTCCCTCGGCAGGGACGTCACCGTGGAGGGTCTCCTCGAAAAGGAATATTGCGCCGTGTTCCTGGGAACAGGCGCCCACACCGGCATCCGGCTGGGGATCCCCGGCGAGGAGCTGGAGGGCGTGCGCCAGGGCGTGGACTTTCTCCGCGAGGTCAACCTGAAGGGCGCCGCACCCGTGGGGAGGAAGGTCGCCGTGATCGGCGGCGGCAACGTGGCCGTCGACGTGGCGCGCTCCGCCGTCCGTCTGGGAGCGGAGGAGGTCCGCATCCTCTATCGAAGGACCCGGGCCGAGATGCCCGCCTGGGAGGAGGAGATCCAGGCGGCCGAGGAGGAGGGCGTCCTGATCGACTACCTCGTCGCCCCTGCCGAGGTGCTGGCCCGGGAGGGCCGGGTGGACCGTCTCCGGCTCATCCGCATGGAGCTGGGGGAGCCGGACGCCTCCGGACGCCGTCGGCCCGTTCCCGTGGAAGGCAGCGAGTCCGCCGTCGAGATCGACCAGCTCATCCCGGCCATCGGGCAGCGGCCCGACCGCGGGCCCCTGGAACAGGTGGAGGGACTGGCCTTCACCCGGTGGGGGACCGTGGAGGTGGATCCCGTCACCTATGCCACGGGCCGCACGGGCGTGTTCGCCGGCGGGGACCTCTGGACCGGGCCGGACATCGCCATCGCGGCGGTGGGCGCCGGCAAGGAGGCGGCCGAGTCCATCCGCCGCTTTCTCGACGGCGAGGACCTGACCCTGGGCCGGGAGAAGGGCGAAGAGGAGGGGCCCTCCTACCGGCCCCTTCCCGAAGGTGAGCCCGAGGCCCCCCGCGAGCCCATGCCCCACCTGGACCTGGATCGGAGGAGGGCGGGGTTCGACGAGGTGGAGCTCGGCTACGACGAGGAGGCCGGACGGCGGGAGGCGGAGCGGTGCCTGAACTGCGGCTACTGCTGCGAGTGCTATCAGTGCGTGGAGGCCTGCCTGCCCGGGGCCTGCACCCTGGAGACCCACGCACAGCAGCCCGAGACCCTCGAGCTCGCCGTGGGCTCCGTGATCCTCACCCCCGGGTTCCGCCCCTTCGACCCCGGCCGGTTCGACACCTACAGCTACGCGGGCCACCCCAACGTGATGACGGCCATGGAGTTCGAGCGGCTCCTCTCCGCGTCCGGCCCCACCATGGGCCACTTGACCCGCATGTCGGACCACGAGGAGCCCAAGCGCATCGCCTGGATCCAGTGCGTCGGGTCCCGGGACATCAACCAGTGCGACCACGGCTACTGCTCGGCCGTCTGCTGCATGTACGCGGTCAAGCAGGCGGTCATCGCCAAGGAGCACGCGGGCAAGGAGTTGGACTGCACGGTCTTCTACATGGACATGCGCACCTTCGGGAAGAACTACGAGCTCTACTACAACCAGGCCCGGGACGGTTACGGCGTCCGGTTCCGGCGCACGCGGGTGCATACCGTCACGCCGATCCCGGGGGACGACCGTCTCGCGCTCAAGTTTCTGGACGAGGAGGAAGGGGGGCTTCCCCGGGAGGAGATCTTCGACATGGTCGTTCTCTCGGCGGGGCTCGAGGCGGACCCGGACACGGTGGAGCTCCTCCGCCGCATGGACGTGGCCGTGAACGACGAGGGCTTCGTGGAGACCGACCCGTTCCGCCCGGTGGAGACGTCCCGGCCCGGGGTCTTCGCCGCCGGCGTCATCAACGGTCCCAAGGACATCCCCTCCTCCGTGGTGGAGGCCGGTGCAGCGGCCAGCGCGGTCATGTCGGAGCTCTACGAGGGACGGGGCACGGAGACGGAGACCCGGGAGACCCCCCGGGAGATCGACGTCTCCGACGACGAGCCCCGCGTCGGGGTCTTCGTCTGCAACTGCGGCACCAACATCGGGGGCGTAGTGGACGTCCCGGCCCTGGCCGACTACGCGGCGACCCTGCCCCACGTGGTGCACGTGGAGCAGAATCTCTTCACCTGCAGCCAGGACACCCAGGAGAACCTCAAGGAGGCGATCGCCGAGCTCGGCCTCAACCGGGTGGTGATCGCGGCCTGCTCCCCCATGACCCACGAGCCGCTCTTCCAGGAGACCATCCAGGGGTCCGGCCTCAACCGGTACCTCCTGGAGATGGCCAACATCCGGAACCAGGACTCCTGGGTCCACGGAGACGATCCGGCCACGGCCACGGAGAAGGCCAAGGATCTGGTCCGCATGGCCGCGGCCCGCGCGAGCCTGCTCCGGCCGCTGAAGGAGAAGCAGGTCCCCATCAACCGGCGCGGCCTGGTCATCGGGGGGGGCGTGGCCGGCATGACCGCGGCCCTGGGCCTGGCCGAGCAGGGGTTCGAGACGGTGATCGTGGAGAAGGAGGCCCAGCTGGGCGGCCTGGCCCGCTCGCTCACCACCACCATCGAGGGGGCGGAGATCCAGACCCTGGTCAAGGAGCTGGTGGAGCGGGTGAACCGCAACGACCGGATCCAGGTGCTCACCGAGGCCCTGGTGGTGGGGTTCAGCGGGTTCAAGGGCAACTTCACCACGGAGGTCCTGGTGGGCCCGGGCATGTACGAGCGGAAGATCGACCACGGTGCGGTGATCCTGGCCACCGGTGCGGACGAGTACCGTCCCGAGGAGTACGGCTACGGCGGGGACGACCGGGTCGTGACCCAGATCGAGCTGGGCCGGCGCCTGGAGATCCACGGCGCGGACGACCTCGAGAACGTGGTGATGATCCAGTGCGTGGGGTCCCGGAACGAGGAGAACCCCAACTGCTCGAGGATCTGCTGCCAGAGCGCCGTGAAGAACGCCCTCCACATCAAGGATCTGAACCCGGACGCCCGGGTCGCCATTCTCTACCGCGACATGCGGACCTACGGGATGCTGGAGCAGTACTACACCGAGGCCCGGCGCAGAGGGGTCCTGTTCTTCCAGTTCGAGCCGGACCGCCCGCCGCGGGTGGAGACGGAGAACGGCGGCCTGCGGGTGGTCTTCCGGGACCACATCCTGGGGCGGGAGATCGCCGTGGAGCCCGACGCCCTGGTTTTGAGCGCCGGCATGCGCGCGGCGGACACGGAGGAGCTCTCCTCCATCCTGAAGCTCGCCCGGAACGCGGACAACCACTTCATGGAGGCGCACGTCAAGCTCAGGCCCGTGGACATGGCCACCGAGGGGGTGTTCGTCTGCGGGACCGCGCACAGCCCCAAGCTGGTGTCGGAGGCCCTAAGCCAGGCCATGGCCGCTTCCGCGCGCGCCGGGGCCTTCCTGAGCCAGCCCAACCTGACCCTCTCCGTGGTCACCTCCAAGGTGGACCAGGAGCACTGCGCGGCGTGCCTGGTCTGCGTCCGCTCCTGTCCCTGGGGGGTGCCCGGGATCAACGAGGACGGCGTGAGCGAGATCGACCCGGCGCTGTGTCGCGGCTGCGGGATCTGCGCGGCCGAGTGCCCGGCCAAGGTCATTCAGCTCACCTGGTACGAGGACGAACTCGTCATGAGCAAGGTGGAAGCCCTGCTGGAAGGAGTGCTCTAATGGAAGGCTTCGAGCCCATCATCATCGCCTTCTGCTGCCAGGCCTGAGGGTACACCGCCGCGGACCTGGCAGGTTCGATGAGGCTTCAGTACCCCGGGAGCATTCGGATCGTGAGCGTGCCCTGTACGGGCAAGGTGGATCTGATCCACATCATGAGGGCGTTCGAGAAGGGTGCGGACGGCGTCTACGTGCTGGGCTGCATGGAGGGGGAGTGCCGCTACGAGAGCGGGAACCTCCGGGCCCGAAAGCGGGTGGACAAGGCCAGGGATCTCCTGGAGCGGATCGGAATCGGCGGGGAACGCGTGGCCATGTACAACCTCTCCTCCAGCGAGGCGCCCCGGTTCGTGGAGTACGCACGGGAGATGACCGAGCGGATCCGGGAGCTCGGCCCGAACCCGATCAAGAGCGCCTCGAAGCGACACAAGGCGGCCTAGCCCGGAGCGGGCGGAAGGCGCCTGCGGCGCAGCACGGAGAGACCGAGGCGGGAATTTCCTGAAGGGAGGCCAAGGACATGATCGTAGCAAAGCCCAAGCCTGTGGAGGAGGTCATCGAGTCGGTGAGCGGCTTCGACCGCATTCTCCTGGTCGGGTGCAACGAGTGCGTCACGGTGTGCGAGTCGGGCGGCCGCAAGGAGGTCGGCGTGCTCGCGTCCGCGCTCCGCATGCATTTCATGAACCGGGGAAAGAACGTCCGGATCGACGAGGAGACCCTGGAGCGGCAGTGCGACCGGGAGTACCTGGAGGAGGTCCGCAACCGCATCGACCAGTACGACGCGGTCCTGTCCCTGGCCTGCGGCGTGGGGGTCCAGTTCATGGCGGAGACCTACTTCCAGACCCCGGTGTACCCGGGCGTGGACACCTGCTTCATGGGCGTCACCGAGGAGCGGGGGCTCTGGAGCGAACGCTGCCAGGGGTGCGGGCAGTGCGTGCTGGCGCGGACCGGCGGCATCTGTCCGGTGTCCCGGTGCGCCAAGCGACTCTTCAACGGCCCCTGCGGCGGCTCCACCCAGGGCAAGTGCGAGCTGTCGAAGGACGTGGTCTGCGCCTGGCAGCTGATCATCGACCGGCTGACCGAGCTCGGCCGGCTGGACGACTACGAGGAGCTCGCGCCCATCAAGGACTGGTCGACGGAACGTGCGGGGGGACCGAGACGCGTGGAACGGGAGGACGTAAGGCAATGAGCGATGTGAAGACACCGAGCAAGCTGGAGCGGGTTCTCGCCGCCGGCCATCAGGCCGTGACATCCGAGTGCGGACCGCCCCGGGGAAGCGACGCCGAGGAGATTCGGAACAAGGCCGAGATGATCCGCAACCACGTGGACGCCGTCAACATCACGGACAACCAGACGTCGGTGACGCGGCTCTGCAGCCTGGCCTCGTGCATTCACCTCAAATCCGCGGGGGTGGAGCCCGTTCTCCAGATGGTGGTCCGGGACCGGAACCGGATCGCCATCCAGAGCGACATCCTCGGCGCCGCCTCCTTCGACGTCTGCAACATCCTCTGCCTGAGCGGGGACCACCAGGCGTTCGGGGACAACCCCCAGGGCCAGAACGTCTTCGACATCGACTCCATGCAGCTGATCCAGACCGTCCGGTACATGCGGGACGAGGGCAAGTTTCTCGGAGGGGACGAGATCCACCGGCCGCCCCGGATGTTCGTGGGCGCTGCGGCCAACCCGTTCGCCGACCCGTTCGAGATCCGCGTACCCAGGCTGGCCAAGAAGGTGGCGGCCGGTGCGGAGTTCATCCAGACCCAGTGCATCTACAATCTGGACAAGTTCGAACGGTGGATGGCCCGGGCGCGGGACCGGGGGCTCACCGAAAAGGTCGCCGTCCTGGCCGGGGTCACGCCCCTCAAGTCGGCCGGTATGGCCAAGTACATGAAGAACCGCGTTCCGGGCATGGACGTGCCCGACGAGGTGGTCAAGCGCATGGGCGGGGTCGTCAAGGAGAAGCAGGCCCAGGAAGGCATCGACATCTGCGTGGAGACCATCCAGCGCTTGAAGGATGTGGAGGGCGTGCGCGGTTTTCACGTGATGGCGATCGAGTGGGAGCAGAAGGTACCGGAGATCGTGGAGAGAAGCGGGCTTCACCCCCGCCCCGAGCTCGGCTAGCGGGCTCGCCGGGGATGGCGAAGGAGGTGCAGGGTAACACTCTCGAGCAACGGAAGGAGGAGATCCATGAGTCAAAAATATATCCTGGTGGTTGACGACGATCCCGATCTGGTGGAAACCCTGGCCATGATGCTGGAGAGCAAGGGCTGCGAAGTGGGACGCGCCTACGACGGCGTCGAGGGCGAGGAGGCCCTCAAGGAGCGGAAACCGGACCTGGTGATCCTCGACATCATGATGCCGCGGAAGGACGGCTACGTCCTCTGCGCGGAGATGAAGGCCGACGAGGAGACCCGGGACATCCCGGTGGTCCTGCTGACCGCCGTGGGGGAGGCGGTGCCCAGCACCACCTACACCCACGCGGACGGGATGAGCACGGAAGCGGACGAGTACATCCCCAAACCCGTGGACACGGAGACCCTATGGGGGGTGGTCACCGACCTCACAGGGTGAGCCTGTCCCCCGGTTCCCGTGCCGACATGACTTCCCAGAGGCTGAACGGCAGCAAGGTCCTGAAGGGGGTGTCCGCCTTCGCCCTGGCCTGCCCGCCCGGGCGGGAACAGGCCCCCCTGCTCCTCTGCCGGGACCTTGCCGGGGCCGGCATCAACCTGCCCTACCTGACCCTCGCCGCCCTGGGGAGGGAACGCCTCGTCACCCTGGCCGTGGAGGCCCCCCACCAGGAGGCGGTGCACCACACCCTGGCCGGAGGCGCGTTCGGACGCGTCACGTGGTCCTGCCGGTCCTGCGCCGTCCTCAGCCTGTTCCCGCACCAGAGCAACCCGGGAATTCCGGCCGCCCTCTTCGCCGCTTTCCGCCGGGGGGGGCTGCCGGTCCACGGTCTGGCCAACTCCCCCTCCGCCTTGTCCCTCCTCGTGCGAGAGGAGCAACTGGACACCGTGGCGAGGACCCTGTTCGAAGCCTTCACCTTCCGGGGCTGCACCACCCCCGAGGAGTGGAAGGCCGCCCAGGAGGGCAAGGAGGCCCTGTTCAAGGAGGTGGTGGCCTCCTATCAGGAGAGACGCCCCAAGGTGTACGGGGTGACCTGCATCCGGAACCAGCAGTACGTGTCGGTCCTTCTCGAGGACCCCAGCCTCTCGACCGCGGCCCCGGCCATGGCCAAGGCGGCGGAGCGGGGCCTCCGCCTCAGCCTGATCGCCTCCGTGCCCCTGCCCGGCGGTCCCCGCCTCCTCACCTACTGCCTGCCCGGGACGACGCCCGGAGAGCCCTTCCGCCTCCTGCCCTCCCCCCTTCCAGAGTCCGCCCTCGTCCCGGCCGAGCCCTTCGCGGTCTTCACCATGAACGGCCCCCACTTCGGGGACCGGTACGGCATCGCCGACGAGCTGCTCGCCGCCCTCGACCGGAGCGGGGTCTCTCTTCAGGCCCTCAACTGCACGGTGGCCTCCATCACCGGCGCGGTCCCGGACCGGGACCTGGAGCCCGCCCTCGAGGCGATCCGGGGCTGCTTCGAGGTACCAGGGGACGTTCTTGCATAATTCGATAACTCGGTACTCCCCTTGTGAGAATACAGGGACACGAATCAACGCGCGCTGCCGAGCGTGAGTTATCGAATTATGCAAGAACGTCCCCTCGAAAGAGACGAACGCGCTGGTGAGTTTGTCGAGGAACGCCCCTGTTGAACAAACCGCGCTTCCGTGCTACCTTGCTTGCGCCGAACCCGAACACCTTTCACCGACGCGTGCCCGAGGAGGTCAACCCCGTGCCCAGTGGAACCCGGTCTCTCTTCCTGGCGGCCGCCTTTGTGGTGACGGTGGCCGGCATGCGCGCCGCCGCCGACATCCTGGTCCCCTTCCTCCTGGCCGTGTTCATCTCCATCCTCTGCGCCCCCCTCCTCTTCTGGCTCAAGCGCAAGGGCGTCTCCAACGGCCTGGCGGTCTTCGCGACCCTGGTGGTCATCCTGGGAGCCGGCTTCATCCTGGTGACCTTCGCCGGGACCAGCCTGCAGAGGTTTATCAACGCCCTGCCCTTCTACCAGGCCCTGCTCGCCCAGAAGAGTGCCGGCCTCCTTTCCTGGCTCGAGGGGTTGGGGTTGAACATCTCGACCCAGGTGCTCAAGGAGACCATCAACCCGGGCAGGGCCATGGGCATCGTAGCGAACACCCTCATGGGGTTGAGCGGCATGCTCACCAATGTCTTCATGATCCTCCTGACGGTGCTTTTCATCCTGTTCGAGGCCTCCACCCTGCCCAGGAAGATCGCCGCCTTCCTGACCAGCCCCGAGGAGGACTCTCTCTCCCGGCTGGGCGGGTTCATGGGGAATCTGAACCGGTACCTGGCCATCAAGACCTTTTTCAGCCTGCTCACCGGGGCCGTGGTGGGGATCTGGCTCGCCGTGCTCGGGGTCGACTACCCCATCCTCTGGGCGCTGCTCGCCTTCCTCCTGAACTATGTCCCCAGCATCGGGTCGATCATCGCCGCGATCCCCGCCTGTCTCCTGGCCCTGATCCAGCTGGGGCTCGGCACCGCCCTTCTAGCAGCCCTGGGATACCTGACGGCCAACATCACCCTCGGCAGCCTCCTGGAGCCCCGACTCATGGGACGGCGCCTGGGCCTCTCCCCGCTGGTGGTGTGGCTCTCCCTGGTCTTCTGGGGCTGGGTCCTGGGACCCGTGGGGATGCTGCTCTCCGTCCCGCTCACCATGGTGGTCAAGATCGCTCTCGAGAGCAGCGAGGACACCCGGCGGATCGCCATCCTCCTGGGGTCCGGTGCGATCGCGCCCGTCCCGAAGGCCGCCGGCCGGGAGCGTTCCCCCGGCAGGGGAGAGGCCGCCTGATGCGAAGAGCCGTTTACGGGCTCCTGGCCTGGACCCTGCTCGGCGCCTGCGGTGTGATCCAGCCCGCCTGCAGTGTGTCCCGACCTGCAGGGGATCACAAGAAGGACCTGGTGGAGAGGACCGAGCCCGTCTTCGACAACCGTTTCGAGTCCCTCTCCTACGAAGACCTGGACCTGAGCCGGCTGTGGACCGAGAAGAGACCCGAAGGGAGGCTGGAGCGAATCCCGATCCACCACCACACCGTGGCGGACCTCACGGAACGGGCCAAAGGCGCGGTGGTCAACCTCTACGCCCTGCGACTGGAGGAGCGGGACCTGGAGTTCGGCCTCTCCCCGGACAAGCTCCTGCCCATGAGGATCCCCCTGGTCTCCGACGTGCTCGAGGTGCCCCTGCTGGTCCTGGGAAGCGCAGAGCGGGGCTGGTTCGGAGCCGAGGCGGTCCCCCTCGAGCGGAAGGACGCCCTCCGGCTGGGCATGCCCCCCAGCCTGGAGATCCGGCTCACGGTCTTCCGGAAGGGGGAGGAAGTGCCGATCCGGGGGCGCCTGGCACGGCCTCCCCGCTCCTCGGGACGGTGACTACAGACCGGCGGCCTCCATGATGTCGGGCACCCGGTCTTCCTTGCCGATCGCCATGATGTGCACACCGTCGCACATCCGCTCGTCCCGAATCCTTCGAATCATCCTGCCGGCGATCTCGATGCCCTTGTCCAGCTTCCGGCCCTTGGGCGCGGCGTCCATCTCGTCGATGAGCTTCCGGGGGACGCGGACGCCGGCCACGTTCTTGTTCATGAAACGGGCCATGGGCGCCGAGGTGAGCAGGATGACGCCGGCCAGGATCTTGACGGGAAACGCCCGGGCATAATCCATGAAGCTCTTGAAGTTGTCCAGGTCGTAGACCGCCTGGGTCTGAATGAACTCGGCCCCGGCATCCACCTTTTTCTCGAACTTGATGAGCTGGGGCTCCAGGGGGTCGGCCTCGGGGGTGACGATGGCGCCGGCGCAGAAGGCGGGAACCCCTTCGAGGGCGTTCCCCCCCATGTCCTTCCCCCTCTCCAGGGTTCGAACGGCCGCCAGGAGCTGGCTCGACTCGAGGTCGAACACCCCCTTGGCCTCCTTGTGGTCCCCGAGGATCACCGAGTCGCCGGTCAGGCAGAGCACGTTCCCGATGCCGCGCGCCGCCGCAAAGAGCAGGTCCGCCTGCAGGGCGAGCCGGTTCCGGTCCCTGCAGGTCATCTGAAGGATGGGCTCCCCGCCCATCTCCTTCACCAGCAGGGCCCCTCCGAGGGAAGGAAACCGCATGACCGAGCTCTGGTGGTCGGTCACGTTCATGGCGTCCACCTTGTCCCGGAGCAGCTCCACGTGGTGGGCCATCTTCTCGAGGTTCGTCCCCTTGGGCGGGGCCACCTCGGAGGTCACCACGAACCTCCCCGAGTCCAGCGCTTCCTTGAATGTCGTTCCCATGGGCCTCCTCGTGTGAAATATCACCGTCTGGTTGTTGCGGATGAGCCTCGGCAGATCGAACACTCCGTCCCACCCGCAACATGCTCAAGGCTCGGTGTCCCGCCAGATCCCCGGCATGGGGGCGGTATGGTGGTTCCTGGCGGCCTGATACCGCCTCATCACGTCCAGCCGTCCCAGCTCCTTGAGCCGCTCGTAGATCAGGGTCCACGCGCAGTCCCGCCCGTCGCCGATCTCGCACATTCCGTCGTTCGTCCCGCCGCAGGGCCCGTTCACCATGCCTTTGTGGCACGCGGTCACCGGGCAGATGCCCCCGGTCTCGCCCAGGATGCAGCTTCCGCACTGGGTGCAGATCTCGTCGAACCGCCCCACGCCGGACTCCTTGCCCACGAACAGGGTGTCCAGGGCCGGGACCACCATCTTTCCGATCTGCCTGGCAACGGTCTGGACGCCGAACGCACAGGTCATGATGAGGAGTGCGTCCGACTGCTCGATTCCGGGGCCGTGCTCCTTCAGCGCCTCCCCGGTGAGGTTGTCGCAGGCCACCGGGAGGACCGTCTCCCCGGTGATCAGCTTTCCCCGCGCGGCAAGCGCCTCGGACATCCCGCGCACCTGGTCCGTCCCCCCCGTGCGGGTGAGGGTGACGCAGGTGCCGCAGCCGATCACGAAGATCCGCGTCAGACCCTCCAACAGACGATCGATCTCTTCCTCCGGCTTGGGCCGGGTGATGGACCGGATCATGCCTCGCTCCTCTCCTTTTCCAGGTCGCACCGCAGGCAGCGTCCGGCCTCCCGCCGCGCCTGTTCCTCCGAAAACCCCTGCTCCACCTCGCGGAAATCGAGGATCCTCTCTTCCGGACGCAACATCCTCACGGGCACCCTTGCCTGCTCTTCGACGGTCTCCTGCGCCAGCGCCAGGGGCAGGTCCTCCTCCAGGGGGGTCTTCTCGTCCACGATTCTCACCCTGCCCTCCTCGCCACGCAGGAACCGATGAATCGCGAGGGCCGCCCTCCGACCCGACGCGATGGCCCGGATCACGTAGGTGGGTCCGGTGGTGAAGTCGCCGCCCGCGAAGATCCCCGGGAGGTTGGTCCTCAGGCTGTTCTCGTCCACCTCCAGGGTTCCCCAGAGCGCCCGCTCCAGCCGGCTGTCCCGGTCCAGGAAGGTGACGTCCGGGGCCTGGCCGATCGAGATGATCACGTGGTCCCCTCGCACGCTTCGCGTGTTGTCCTCGTCGAACCGCGGCGCGAACCTCCCCTCCTCGTCGAACACGGAGACGCACCGCACGAACTCCACTCCGCTCACCCGGCCGTTGTCTCGAAGCACCCGCTGCGGCCTCCAGGAGGGATGGACGGCCACCCCCTCTTCCAGGGCCTCCTCGATGTCCTTCTCCCAGGCCGGCATCTCGTCCCGGGCCTCCAGGCAGAAGAGCTGCACCTCGCGGGCGCCCGTCCGGAGGGCCGTCCGCGCCACGTCCAGGGCCACGTTGCCGCCCCCGATCACCATGACCCGGCCCGTGATCTCCGGGGCCCGGTCCAACCGCACGTCGGTCAGGAACTGGAGGCCGTAGTGGAGCCCCTCCAGATCCTCATCCTCCCCGGGAACCCCGATCCGCTTGCTGGCCTGGGCGCCCGCGGCGATGAAGACCGACGCAAACCCCTCGTCCATGAGGTCGTTCACCGTGTGGTTTGCGTCGATGGGGGAGCTGTACCGGATCTCCACGCCCCGTTGGACGATGTGGTCCACCTCGGCCTGGATGACCTCCCTGGGGAGCCGGAACTCGGGCACGGCGATGCCCAGCATGCCGCCGGCCACGGGCTGCGCCTCGAACACGGTCACCCGGTAACCCAGCTTGGCCAGGAAGTAGGCGCAGGTGAGCCCGGCGGGCCCGGCCCCCACCACGGCGACGCGCTCCTCGTGCCGGACGGGGAACGGCTCCGCCGGGGGCCCCGGGTGGGTGAAGAACCAGTCCGATGCGAACCGCTTGAGGGAGCGAATGGCCACGGGATCGTCCAACTCCCCCCGCCTGCACTTGGCCTCGCAGGGATGGATGCAGATGCGCCCGCACACAGCCGGAAACGGGTTCCGCTCCCGGATGATCTCCACAGCGCGGTCGTAGTGCCCGGCCGCCACCGCCGCCACGTAGTTGGGCACGTCGATCCCGGCCGGGCAGGCGTGCTGGCACGCGCTGATGACCATGGCGTCGCAGACGGCCCCTGCGCAGCGGTGCTCCAGGATGTGGTCCTCGTACTCCTTCTCGAAGTACCGGAGCGTGGAGAGGGCCGGCTTGGCGCAGGTCTGTCCCAGCCCGCAGAGGGAGGCGGCCGTGATGGTCCCTCCGAGGTCCCGGATCACGTCGATGTCCCCGAGCCGGCCCTCGCCCCGGGTGATGCGCGTCAGGATCTCCAGGAGCTGTGTGGTCCCCAGACGGCAGGGGGAGCACTTGCCGCAGGACTCGGACTGGGTGAAGCTCAGGAAGAACCGGGCGATCTCCACCATGCAGTTGTTCTCGTCCATCACCACCATGCCGCCCGACCCCATGATGGCGCCGATTCTCTGGATGGTGTCGTAGTCGATGGGCAGGTTCAGGTACCGGGCCGGGACGCATCCCCCGGAAGGCCCCCCCATCTGCACCGCCTTGAACGCACGGCCCTTGGGGATGCCGCCGCCGATGTCGAAAACCACCTCCTTGATGGTGATTCCCAGCG
The DNA here is from genome assembly GCA_964443135.1 of uncultured Desulfobacterales bacterium. Lineage (GTDB taxonomy): Bacteria > Desulfobacterota > DSM-4660 > Desulfatiglandales > HGW-15 > JAIPEI01. Next base: position 20,522 of record CAYUBQ010000037.1, read on the forward strand.
GCACCTCCACCAGACCGGTGTGGTTCACCTTTCCGGCCAGCGAGAAGATCTTGGTCCCCTTGCTCTTCTCGGTGCCCACCTCGGCGTACCAGGCCGGTCCGTTCTTGATGATGAGGGGCACGTTGGCCCAGGTTTCCACATTGTTGATGTTGGTGGGCTTTCCGTCCAGCCCGGCCTGGGCGGGGAAAGGCGGCCGCGGCGACGGCATGCCGCGCTTGCCCTCGATGGAGGCCATGAGCGCTGTCTCCTCGCCGCACACGAACGCACCCGCTCCCATCTTGAGAGACAGGTGAAAGGTGAAGCCCGTGCCGAGGATGTCCTCGCCCAGGAGACCCAGCTCCAGCATCTGCTCGATGGCCGGGTTGAGGTGCTCCACCGCGATGGGGTACTCCTCCCGCACGTAGATGTACCCCTGCTCCGCACCCATGGCATACGCACCGATGAGCATGCCTTCGAGCACCGCGTGCGGGTCCCCTTCCAGCACGGCCCGATCCATGAAGGCGCCTGGGTCGCCCTCGTCCGCATTGCAGATGATGTACTTGGGACGCCCGGGCGCCTTCCGGGCGAAGGACCATTTGAGGCCCGTGGGAAACCCGGCCCCGCCCCGGCCCCTCAGCCCGGCCCCGGTGACCTCCTCGATCACCTGCTCGGGGGTCATCTTCGAGAGGGCACGGACCACGGCCTTGTAGCCGCCCGCGCCGATGTAGTGGTCGATCTTCGCGGGGTCGATGCGGCCGCAGTTGGCCAGCACGCGCCGGACCTGGGCCTTGTAGAAAGGGATCTCGCTCCGCTGGGGAACGGCGGACCCGGTGCGCGGGTCCCGGTAGGCCAGCCGGTCGACGATTCGTTTCTCCTTCAGGGTTTGCTCGACGATATCCCGGGCGTCCCCGGGTGCGACCTCCTGGTACTGGACCCCGAGCGGATCGATGGACAGGACGGGCGCCTTGGCGCAAAACCCGTGACACCCGGTGGAGCGGACCTCCACCTCGTCGTCGAGCCCCTGGGTCCGGACCTCATCCACGAGGGCATCGCGGACCTCCGCCGCGCCGTAGGCGCGGCACCCGGTCATGCAGATGTTCACGCGGGTCCCGCCGCGGTCCTCCTTCGCCAGGATCTCGTTCCGGTGCCACTCCAGGTCTCCGATGGACGCGAGCCTCGCCATGCGGTTCACGCTCCTTTTTGCCCGGCCCGGCCTTGATACTCGGCCAGGATCGTACGGACCTTGGCAGGGGCCAGCTTGCCGTAGTAGGTCCGGTTCACCATCATGGTCGGCGCGAGAAAGCAGGCCCCCAGGCACGCCACGGTCTCCAGGGTGAAACGGTACTCCTCGTCCGTCTCTCCTTCCTCGAGACCGAGCTCCTTTTTCATCAGCCGCAGGATGCTTCGGCCGCCCCGTACGTGGCAGGCGGTCCCCCGGCACACGCGAACCACGTACTTGCCCTTGGGCACCAGGGAAAACCCCGCGTAGAAGGTGACCACGCCCTCCACCTCGCTGGGAAAGAGCCCCAGGTGGCCGGCCACGGGCTCCAGGGCCTCCGGCGGCACGTAGCCGTAAGTTTCCTGCACGTCCTGGAGCAGCGGGATCAGGCCCCACTTGGTGCGGGGGTGCGCCTCCAGCAACGCGTCCAGCCTGTTCAGGTCCACCGGCTCTCTCTCCATACGATCGTCTCCTCCGCGGTTTTGTCAGCGCTTGTCGATCCTCACCCGGCACGTCCCTGGCGGCCAACCCCCGTCCTCGAGAGGCATCAGCTCCATGGCGTCGTTTCCACGAACCCCGGCGGCCACGCCGACGAGGCCGGCCCGCACGCGGGGGCTGATCTCCACAGTGCGCTCCACCGCGCCCCACCGCGAGGCCACCCGCACGCGATCTCCCGGTTCGAGGCCCATCCGTTCCGCGTCCGCCCGGTGCATCTCCAGCCCGTGCTCCGGATCGAGAAACCGCGCCCGCATGGATCTGGACGTCCGCGTACCGCTCCCCATGTGGCAGCGGGGGAGCTCGAGGATCGCCCAGAACGGGTGCTCGGGATCCGCCTCCAAATCGGGGACCGGCTCCGGCAGGGCGCAGGCCCACACCTCTCCCGGGAGACCGGGCGGCGTTTCCCGAAACCGGGGCGTCTCGCCTTCACCCGGTTGAAAGGAGACCCCGCCGTAGCCCGGGACGAGGCTCCGGATCTCCCCGCGAAGGTCCGCGATCCCCCCGTACCGGCCGGGGGACGCGGACAGCCCGTCATGGAGGTCCGCCAGGATCCTCCAGTCCGGCCGGGCCTCCCCGGGAGGCGGGGCGGCGGGTGAAAAGGCCTGAACCCGAGCCTCCAGGTTGACGAAGGCGCCCTCCTTCTCCGCAAAGGCCGCGCCCGGAAGAACCACGTCGGCCGCGGCTGCGGTCTCGGTCTCCAGGATGTCCTGGACCACCAGGAGATCCAGGCCCTCGAGGGCCTCCCTCACGCGCCCGGGCTGGGGGAAGCTCCGAAAAGGGTTCGCGCCCATCACGTACAGGGCTTTGAGGTTTCCCTGCTCGGCCTCGTGGATCAGGCGAGCCGGGGAGAGGCCCGGGTCCGGGGAAAGGCGCACGCCCCAGGCGTGCTCCCAGGTCCGGCGGCTCGACTCCTCCTCCAGGGGCATCCGTCCGGGAAGCATCCGCCTGGACACCCCCATGTCCAGGGCCCCGGTCCGGTTGCACTCGGCCGCCGGGAACAGGATCTCCCCGATGCCTTTCGCCCCCCCGGCCAGGAGGCCCAGGTTCCGGAGGGAGCGCAGTGTCGCCCGGCCGTGGGAGGGGCCGAGGGCGCGCTCGCCCAGGACGAAGGCCGTACATCGTCCGGCGAGGGCCTCGGCGGCCCGCTCCAGGGCGCCGGGTGTCACGCCGTTCCGGCGGCGGACGGCCTCCTGCTCGAGGCCGGCCAGGGACCGCGCAACGCCTTCGAACCCGTCCCGCTCCACCGGCCCGGCGCCCGCCTTCCCCAGAACGGCTGCGGACAAAGCGTCCAGCACCTCCCCGTAGCCCGTGGGGGCCGCGGGAAGCCAGACCTGCGCAAAGGGGACCAGATCCGTCCGCAGGCTGTCCAGCACCACCAGGGGGACGTCCCTCCACCGCGCGGCCCGCTTCAGGGCATAGCCCAGCACGGGGTGCGTTTCCGTTGGATCGACCCCGGCCACCAGGATGGCCTCCGCCTCCTCCAGGCAGCGCATCTCGAAGGGACGAAGGCCCGTGACCCGCTCTGCCAGGGGATCGTCCCCGGCGTCGAGCAGGACGTTGTTCGTTCCCACGAGGGTCCGGGCGATCTTCTGGAGCAGGTAGTTCTCCTCGACCGTACAGTCGGGGGATCCGAGGAAAGCCACGCTCTGCGGGCCGTTCTCCGCACGGATGGAGCGGAGCGAGTCAGCCACCGTGCCCAGGGCCTCCTGCCAGGAAACCTCGACCGGCTCCCCCCCTTGCTTCACCCGGGGGGCCCGGAGCCGGTCCGGGCTCGACAGGAAGTCCAGCTCGAAACGGCCGCGCACGCAGAGGGTGGAGCGGTTGGCCGTTCCCGGCTCCGAGGCCGGCGCCGACTCCAGGACCTTTCCGCCCGAGCTTCCCAGGACCAGGGCGCACCCGGCGCCGCAGAAGCCGCATATGGACCGGGCCCATCGCTCCGGGCTGCCGGCGTACCCGGGCGTCTTCGCGCGGAGGGCGCCCGTGGGGCAGGCGGAGACGCAGGTCCCGCAGAAGGTGCAGCACGAGCGCTCCAGGGGTTCCCGGTGGAGCGTGGCCGGGTAGGCGTCGAACCCTCGAAACTGGTAGTCGATGGCCCCCACCACCACCAGCTCCCGGTCGACCCGGATGCACCGGCCGCAGAGAATGCACTTGGTCAGGTCCCGCACGATGAACGGGTTGGCGTCCTCGTAGGAGAGATAGCGCGGCATGGGATAGAGGTCGATCCGGCCGATGCCGAGCTCCGCCGCGATCTCGCGCAGGCCGCATCGGTTTCCCTGGTCGCAGAGGATGCAGGACTCGGGGTGGTTGGCCATCATGAGCCGGACCACGTTGGCCCGGTGGTGGAGAACGGCCGGCGAGTCCGTGCGAATCGCCATGTCCGGCGCGGCGGGCGTGACGCACGAGGCCATGATGCGCGAGGTCTTCTCGTCCTCCACGAGGCAGACGCGGCAGGCGCCTGCCGGCACCAGGTCGGCATGGTGGCAGAGCGTGGGGATGGAGATCCCGATCCCGCGGGCCGCATCGAGGAGCGTGGTCCCCGGGGCGCACCGCACCGGTCTGCCGTCGATCGTCAGGCTGATCTCTTCCACCGGAGCTCTCCTCTTCCTCGTTCCGCCGGGTCCGTCCGAAGCGGGGACGGTAATGGGGATCTCCCGCTCCCGGGCCCGGCGCCGCGGCATCGGGAAAGGAATCAGAGCCGTTTCAGTCTGGCCGCATCCAGGTACAACCGCAGCTTGTCCTCGCCTCCCACCGTGATGATGTGAATGCCCTGGCAGAGGTCCTTGAGCCCCGAAACGGTCTCCGCAAAGAGCTCGATGCTCGCCTTCCGCCGGTCCACACTCCCGGCCAGCCTCCGGATGACGCGCTCGGGGACGAGCCCCGATTTCAGGTGCCGGTTCAGGAACCGGGCCATGCCCGCGGTCCGCAGGATCATCACCTCGGCGATCACCGGGACCCCGAAGGGGCCCACCTCCTTCATGAACTTCTCGAACCGCTCCAGGTCGAAGACCGGCGTGGTCAGGAAGTATCCCGAGCCCACGCGGACCATCTCCTCCATCTCGCGCTTCTCCAGGTCAGGGACGTTTTTCCCCCAGCTCGACTCCACACCGGCGCCCATGGTGAACTCGGCCTTCCCTCCGAGGTCGCTGCCGTCCACGGAGACCCCCTCCCGCAAGTGATCCAGGACGGAGGCCAGCTTCCCCGAGTCGACGTGAAAGAACATCATCTCCTGGAGGCTGTCGCCGGTGATCCGGTAGTCCTCGGTGAAGACCAGCAGGTTCTCCACCCCGGCCTCGTGGGCGGTCAGCAGATCCTTCTGGAGCCTGGGCCTCGACTTGTCCCTGGTGGTGGTCTGGTAGATGCTCTCGAAACGGTTCTCCCGGAGCAGCCGGCAGGTCTTGATGGAGTCCCCGACCACGCCCTCCAGCTCGAGCTCGGGAACCGTGACCCCGTCCACACGTCCCCGGACAGCCTCCAGCCGCTCGACCAGGGCCGCCGGGTCTTCGTCCATGGGGGCCTGGACTTCCGAGGTCACGACAAACCTTCGATCGCTCAGGGCCTGCTTCAGCTTCATGGGGACCTCACTCGCCTGCGGTGCGCTCGACGGCCTCCTCCCGGGTGTGCGCGCTCAGCCCGCACCCAGCAGCCGGGCGACCTCGGCCTTGAGTTTCGGGAGCGGCAGCGGCTTGGAGAAGCAGAGGTCCGCGCCGTACCCCTTCATCTTCTCGAACTTCTCGTCATCGAGATAGGCCGACAGGACGATGATCTTCGTGGCCCGCGTCTCCTCGTTCTCCTTGATCTTCTTGCAGACGTCGTACCCCTTGATGTCGGGCATCATGATGTCCAGGATCATGAGGTGCGGCCGGAAGTGGTTCACCTGGAGGCCCGCCTCGAAGCCGTCGGAGGCGGAGATGATCTCGTAGTCGGCGGCCTCCTCCTCGAGCGCCATCACCAGGGTCTCCACGATGATGGGATCGTCGTCCACGATGAGGATCCGCTTTCGTTCGTCCTCCGCATCGGCCTCCGGGGTCGGGATCCCCTGCTTCTGCATGAACGCCTCCAGGTCCGGTTTCCGGATCCTGCGGTGCCCGCCCACGGTCCGATAGGCCTTGATGTGGCCCGCATCGATCCAGTTGATGATGGTCTTCGGCGACACGTTGCAGTGCCGGCTGGCCTTGTACACGGTGAGGATCTCTTCCATGGCGGGCTCCCCTTCTGGTTTGGTTTTACTGTTATTATAGAAATTATGGTTTGTCAAGCCCAATTTTAAAACTGAAATTCCGGTATTACAGCTAAATTACGTGAGCGGCTTTTGCGAATGCGCCAATTTTCACGGTAAAGGATCTGCCTGGGGTGCGCCCCGGGGCGAGGGCGATCCCGATCCCTGCCGGCCAGGTTCCCGGTGCGGCTTTGCAAGGCGCTGCTCGCAGCGCAGGAGGGCGGCCGAATGAAGGAGGTCTTAGGCTTCCAAGGCGGGCAGGAAGATGGTGAAGGTGGTGCCTTCGCCGTGACGGCTCCGCACGCGGATCTCCCCGCCGTGATCCTCGATGAAGCCGTAACAGACCGAGAGCCCGAGCCCCACGTCCTTGACGCTGTCCTTGGTGGTGAAAAAGGCGTCGAAGATCTTCCCCAGGTTCTCCTCCCGGATGCCTACGCCGTCGTCCTCGATCTCGATCCGCACCCGGCCTCCCCCCGAGGACGTGGTCACGGTGAGCGTCCCCCCGTCCGGCATGGCGTCACGGGCGTTGCCGATCAGGTTCAGGAACACCTGCCTCAGCTGATTCCGGGAGGCGTTCACCAGGGGGAGCTCCTTCCGAAAGGAGGCCGAGACCCGGATGCCGTGCTCCTGGAGCTGCTTTTTCACGAGAAGCAGGATCTCGTCCAGGATGGTGTTCATGCTCGTGGGCTGCTTCTCCTCCTCGTCCGGCTTGGAGAAGCTGAGCATCTTCCGGAGAAGCTCGGCGAGCCGCTCGGTCTCGGAAAGGGACATCTCCAGGATCCGCCGCCGCCTGCTTCCCGGGGCGATCTCGCTCTTGAGGAGCTCCAGGGTGTTCATGATCCCGTAGAGCGGGTTGTTCAACTCGTGGGCGATCTGGGATGTGAGCTTGCCCATGGCGGCCAGCTTCTCCGACTGGAGGAGCTTCTCCTGGACCTCCCGGAGGTTCCGCTCCATCTCCAACCGTTCTTTCAGGTCGACGAAGATTCCGACCGAGGCGAGCTCCCGCCCCGAGGGATCGTACAGGATCGCCGCCGAGAGGTTTCCCTCCATGATCTCCCCGTCCCGCCGCACGTAGACCATGGGATAGGAGCGGAGGCGCCCCACTCCCCCGTACTCGGGGCTTCGCATCATCTTCATCACCTCACGGGCCGTGCCCTCGGGGTAGATCGCCCGGATGTTCATCTTCCCGATCACCTCGTCGGCCGAGTAGCCCAGGGTCTCCTCGGCCGCGTTGTTCCAGAGGATGATGTCTCCCTGCATGTTCGCCGCCATGATGGCGTTGGGCGAGTTGTGAATGATCTTGTTGAGGAAATGGTGGGCTTCCCGGAGGTCCCGCTCCATTTTTTTCCGGTGGGACCGGTCGACGATAATCCCTTCATAGCCCAGGACCTTCCCCTGCGGATCCTTGCGCACGTGGCTGGTGAGCAGCGCAGGGAGCGGAGTTCCGTCCTTTCGCTTGAACTCCACCTCGTAGTCGATCACCCGGCCGTCCCGTTCGATCAGCTTCTGGAACTCGCGGCGGTCCTCGGATCGCATGTAGAGATCCTCGGCGAGGTCCATGCTCAGGCACTCCTCCCTGCTCTCGCAGCCGAGCATGTCGATCAGGGCCTGGTTCACCTTGAGAAACCTGCCCTCCTTGCTGCTGATGTACACGCCGGCCCCCACGTGCTCGAACAGCCGCTCGTAATCTTCCCGGCTCGCCTCCAGGGTCTTCTCACGCCGCTTTCTCCGGGTGACGTCGCGGTAGACGCTGAGCTTGGACACCGATCCGTCCGGGTTCCGGATCGGCGCCTCCGTGATGTGGAACGTCCTTCCCATCTCCGGAACGTGGTGCTCCCACTGAATCTCCTGTCCGTCGAACACCTCCCGCGCCCGGCACCACGGACAAGCCTTGTCCCGGCCGTAAATCACCCGGTGACAGAGCGGGTTCTCCCCGGGCCCCTCTTCCGAACGCGTCATGGCCCGGTTCATGTACTCCACGGTGAGATCCTCCCGGATGACGTACACGCCGTCCTCCATCACGTCGAGGATCTGCTCGAGGCGGTCCTCGCTCACGCCTTCCCCGGATGGCTTTTTCATGGCAAGCTCCTCCTGCGGCGGCGGGAAACGCTCCCCGTCGAACGCGGCCGGGTGCAGGCAGGCCCTGCGCCTTGCAGCCGAAGCTCAGCGTACCACGGGCTTTGGGGACGTTCAACTCGAGGGTCGTCCCTGGAGGAAGAATCCGGGCAGGGAATGGGACCTGTGCAACCTGCGGCGGGGCATCAAAAGGCTCCGGCGCTCCATTATTTTGTTGCGAAGGCCCCAAGCATGTACTATATTTCACAACTTTACATCGAACACACCTTGCGTGTTGATTGCGTACTGCCATTTTTGAGAGGAGGAAGGTCCATGGATTTTGCCCCGAGTGACGAGCTGCAGATGCTGCGGGACATGGCGCGGGACTTTGCCAGCGAGAAGATCGCGCCTTTTGCGGACGAGTGGGACGAGAAGCACTACTTTCCCTACGAGGAGGCCCACAAGCCCATGGCCGAGCTGGGCTTTTTCGGCACGGTGATCCCGGAGGAGTACGGCGGAAACGAGATGGGCTGGCTGGCGGCCATGATCCTCACCGAGGAGATCGCGAGGGCGTCCAGCTCCCTCCGCGTCCAGGTGAACATGTCGGCCTTGGGCTGCGCCTACACGATTTACAAGTACGGCACGGATGAAGCCAAGCAGAAGTACATCCCCAAGCTGGTGAGCGGGGAGTACCTGGGGGGCTTCGCCATCACCGAGCCCAATGCCGGCTCCGACGTCATGGCCCTGAAGTCCACTGCGGCGGACAAGGGCGACCACTGGCTGCTGAACGGCTACAAGACCTGGATCAGCAACGCCACCGCGGCCGACGTGCTGATCTACTACGCCTACACCGACGACGAGGCCAAGGGCAAGAAGGTCCTGTCCGCATTCGTCATCGAGCCCAAGGGCTTCAACGGGATCACCACAACCGATCTGGACAAGATGGGATCCCGCTCCTCGCCCACGGGAGAGGTCATCCTGGAGGACACCCAGGTCCCCAAGGAGAACATCCTGGGCAAGCCCGGTGACGGCACCAAGATCGTGTTCGGTTCCCTCAACCAGACCCGGCTCTCGGCCGCCGCAGGCGGCGTGGGCCTGGCCCAGGCCTGCCTGGACACCGTGACCACCTACGCCATGGAGCGGGAGCAGTTCGGAAAGCCCATCGGCACCTTCCAGATGAACCAGGACCTCATCGGCCAGGTGGCGGCCGAGATCGAGGCGGCCCGGCTCATGGTGTACAAAGCGGCCTGGCAGAAGGACCAGGGCAACCTGGGCAATACCCTGGAGGTGGCCCACGCCAAATACCTGGCCGGGGAGATCGCGGTGAAGGCCGCGGGAATGGCCATGAAGATCCTGGGCGCCTACGGCTACTCCACCGAGTACCCCGTGGCCCGGTACTACCGGGACGCCCCGACCTACCAGATGGTGGAGGGCTCCAGCAACATCTGCAAGTGGATCATCGCCCTGGATCAGCTCGGAATCCGGAAAGCCAACCGATAGCACGCGCTGCGAGCGTCTTGGAGAAGGAGGCAAGATGAAACCGTACTTTCAACACATGAATCCGATCGGCAAAGAGCTGACGGACAAGCAGAAGGAAGACGCCAGGGAGAACGTCCGGCAGATCCAGGAGGTGGAGCAGCAGGTGACCGAGGCGGTCGAGGCGGTGAAGAACGCCGGCATCCCCGCGGAGAAGATCAAGAAGCGCGGGCAGATGACCGTCTGGGAGCGGATCGACCATCTGGTGGACCCGGGCACCTGGTGCCCGCTCCACACGCTCTACAACCCGCGGAACAACGAGGAAGGCACCACCGGCGTCATCGACGGCCTGGCCAAGATCAACGGCAAGTGGGCGGTGGTGATCGGCTTCGACAACAAGGTCATGGCCGGCGCCTGGATCGCCGGGCAGGCGGAAAACCAGCTCCGGGTCACCGACCTGGCCAAGCGGCTTTACGTACCCCTGGTCTGGATCGTCAACTGCAGCGGCGTCAAGCTTCCCGAGCAGGAGGAGGTGTACGCCGACCGGCGCGGGAACGGCACCACCTTTTTCCGGCACGCGGAGCTCGAGAAGGTGGGGGTCCCGATCCTGGCGGGCATCTACGGCACCAACCCCGCGGGCGGCGGCTACCAGGGGATCAGCCCCACGCTCCTGATCGCCCACAAGGACGCCAACATCGCCGTGGGCGGAGGCGGCATCGTGGGCGGAATGACCCCCAAGGGGTACTTCGACGAGGAGGGCGCGGAGCAGCTCATCGAGGCCACGCGCCACTTCAAGCAGACCCCACCCGGCAGCGTGCCCATCCACTACAACGAGACCGGCTTCTTCAAGGAGGTGTACGACACGGAAACCGAGGTGCTCGACGCCCTGAAGAAGTACATGGACATGATGCCGGCGTACGACCCGGCCTTCTTCCGCGTGGACGAGCCCAAGGAGCCCCGGTTCGCCGGCGACGACCTGAACAGCATCGTGGCCTTCAACCAGAAGCGGAGCTACAGCTTCGACGACGTCCTGGCCCGCCTCTTCGACGGGAGCGAGCACCTGGAGTTCAGGCCGGACTACGGCCCCGAGGTGTACACGGGCCTGGCCAAGATCGACGGGTTCCTGGTGGGGTTCATCGGGAACCGGCAGGGGTTCCTGGGTGCCAACTACCCGGATTACGCCGAGGGGCAGTACATGGGCATCGGCGGCAAGCTCTACCGCCAGGGATTGATCAAGATGAACGAGTTCGTCACCCTCTGCGGCAGGGACCGGGTGCCCATCGTCTGGTTCCAGGACACCACGGGCATCGACGTGGGCGACATCGCGGAGAAGGCGGAGCTCCTCGGCCTCGGCCAGTCCCTCATCTACTCCATCGAGCAGACCGACGTGCCCCAGATCTGCGTGGTGCTGCGGAAGGGCACGGCGGCCGCCCACTACATCATGGGCGGTCCCACGGCGAACAATCAGAACGCCTTCACCCTGGGCACGCCCACCACCGAGATCTACGTGATGCACGGCGAGACCGCGGCGGCGGCCTCTTTCTCGAGAAGGCTCGTCAAGGAGAAGGACGCGGAGCGGCCCCTGGGTCCGGTCATCGACAAGATGAACCAGCTCGCCAAGGAGTACTACGAGAAGTCGCGGCCGGCCTACTGTGCCGAGCGGGGCTTCGTGGACGAGGTGGTCTCGTTCACCGGCCTGCGGAAGTACATCCAGGCCTTCGCCGGCTGCGCCTACCAGAACCCCACATCCATCTGTCCCCAGAACCACATGATGATTCCGAGAATCATCAGGGGCTGATTCGAGCGCTATTCCAGCGGGGCCGGTCTCGACGAGGCCGGCCCCGCTTCATTCTATGATGGAGTCGTAAAAAGCCCCAAGCCTCGAGATCCGCCTAAGGAATATCAATAGCCTATAGCGCTTCCCGCGGCGCGTGAGCGGGCTTTTGCCAATGCGTCATTCTATGGCCCGGCGCCGAAAAGCGCCAGGGCGTTTCCCCCCAGGATGCGCGCCAGGTCACGATCCGAAAGACCGCACTCGACCAGTCGCTTCAGCTCCCGGTCCCAGGCGTAGGGGACGTTCGGGAAGTCCGTCCCGTACAGGACCCGGTCCGGGCGAAACGTTGCGAGCGGTGGCGGCGGCGGGGCGGGAAAGTACCCGGCCAGGGCCATGGTGGTGTCCAGCCAGAGGGTGTCGTACGCTTCCAGCAGCCGGCGGTGCTCCAGATACTCGTCCATGCCCAGGTGGGGAACGCAGAGCCTCAGGCCGGGGTGCTCCTGCAGGAGTCGTTCCACCATTGCCGCCCCGCAGATCTCATGGGGGTCGCAGGCGTAGGCCGGGCTGCGGGGCTCCTTCCCCGCGTGAAACACGAGGGGCTTGCCGTGCTCCCCGCAGATCGCGGCCACCTCGTGGGTCGCCGGAGCGTCCACCGGCACGCACTGCACGTGGGCGTGCAGCTTCACGCCCGCCAGCCCCGACCGAAACGCCTCCTCCAGGATCTCCCGCGCCCCGGGTTCCCCCGGGAACACCGTGGCCAGGGCGATAACGCGGGGTTCGGACGCCGCCATACGGGCCATGAACCGGTTCAGTCCGCGGGAGACGCCGGGCCGGTGGGCATAACACAGGGCCACGATGCGGGAGACGCCCCGGGAAAGGAGGAAAGGCGCCGTCTCCTCGGCCCTCGGGCGGTAGCGGATCGGCCAGCCGTGCCGGTCGAACCAGGCTCGGATGGAGGCGAACAGCTCGTCGGGGAACAGGTGGACGTGCGCGTCCACCACGGGCGGAAGCCCGGGAGGGATCCGGTCTCCTTCGCGGTCTTTCAGGGCTGGCAAAGGGGATCTCAGCATGGGTGTCCGGGCCTGAAAACCCGAGATGGCCCCCTCCCCTCGAAGACGAGGTGAGCGGGGAGACGGCGGGGGATCGGACCGCTCAGCCGGCGGCCCCCGGGATCCGCGCGCCTTGCCGGAGCTCCTCGGGCGTCAGCTCGTAGAGTGCGTCCATCAGAGCCGCCTGGAAGGTTCCCGGCCCGCGGCTGACAGCGGCCGCCCGCTCCCCTGCGAGGCCGAAAAAGGCCAGCGCCGCCGCGGACGCGTCGAGGGGATTCCCGCCCACCGCGTGAAACGCCCCGATCAGGGCCGTGGACATGCAGCCCACCCCGGTGATCCGGCCCATGAGCTCGTGTCCGTTGCGAACGCGAAGAACCCGGTCCCCGTCGGTCACCAGGTCCTCCGGTCCCGTGATCGCCAGGGTCGTCGAAAAATCTTCGGCCAGCCGGACTGCGGTCTCCGAGGCCTCGTCCACCTCGTGGACGGTATCCACGCCCTTGGTCGTCGATCCGGAGCCGGTGAGCGACAGCACCTCGGAGGCGTTCCCCCGCACCACCGCGACCTTGATCTCCATCAGGATCCGCCTGGCGGTCTCCGTCCGGAAGCTCGTGGCCCCGGACCCCACGGGATCGAGAATCACCGGGGTGCCGTTCTCGTTGGCCCGGCGACCGGCCAGGAGCATGGCATCGATCCAGGGCGGGCTCAGGGTCCCGAGGTTGAGGACCAGCGCCCCGGCCATGGAGACCATCTCCTCGACCTCCTCCCGGGCGTGGGCCATGACCGGGGAGGCGCCGGCGGCCAGAAGCGCGTTCGCCGTGACGTTCATGACCACGTAGTTCGTGATGTTGTGGACCAGCGGTTTTTCCCTGCGAACCGCCCGGAGGCCGTTCGCCGCCCTGCTCCCCGTTTCCCGTTCAGGCATCTCGTCTCCCCGTCTTCCTATACAGCTCAACCCCGCGTTCCGGGTCCGGAAAAGTGGTCCCAGCCCCGAGCCTCCAGCACGGATCGGGTCCCGTCCGCCCGCACCAGGTCCAGCCGCCCGGCGTCGCCGGTGATCCAGCCGATCCGGGTCACGGGAACGTCGCTCACCCGGGCCACGGCGGCTTTCACTGCATCCGCGTGCATGGGCGCACAGGTCACAATCAGCTCGTAGTCGTCGCTGTCCCCCAGGACCAGGCTCGACGGCTGCAGCTCGCCCCTGCGGGCGGCCCATCGGAGGGAGGCGCCGACCGGAAGGGCCTCCTCGTGCAGCTCGGCGCCGACCCCGCTCTCCTCGCAGATGTGGCCCAGGTCCCCCCGGAGCCCGTCGCTGATGTCGATCATGGCGTTCGCAAGGCCGGTATCGGCCACGGCCCGGCCTTCCAGGGCCCGATGTGGCGGCGTCCTGTAGGCCTCGATCAGGGGGCGGGCCTCGGGCGCCTCCCCGTCGTCTTCGCCGTCCATCAGGAGATCGAGCCCGGCCGCCGCCTGTCCCGGCCACCCCGTCACCAGGACCGCGTCTCCCGGCCGGGCGCCGGAACGCCGGACCATACGGCCCCTCTCCACCTCGCCGATGAGCGTGACGTCGATGAAGGCCGCACCCCCGGAACGGGTGATGTTTCCGCCGGCGACCACGGCGCCCACCGGGTTCAATGCCTCGAGGAAGCCCCGGTACAGGTCCAGCACATCCTCTACGGCCGCCTCTCCCTCCAACCCCAGAGAGACCAGAGCCCAGCGAGGAGAACCGCCCATGGCCCCGATATCGCTGATGTTCATGGTCATGGCCCGCCGTCCGATCTGCACGGGGTCCATGACCTCCCGCAGGAAGTGACGGCCCTCCACCATGGCGTCGCAGGTGACGAGGAGGTCGTGACCCTCCCGGGGCGCCATGACGGCGGTGTCGTCCCCGGCGCCTACGATCAGATCGGTATCCCTGCCCCCGTTGTCTTCCAGGAGCGTTCGAATGCGGCGGATCATCCCGAACTCGCCGATCCCGGCCAGGGTTTCCATGGAAACGGCTCCTTCCCTCAGGACCGTTGAACCAGGCGGCAGAGACCCGCTGCGGCCCCGCCGGGATCCGGCCGGCAGCAGACGGCCGAGATCACCGCGATGCCGTGGGCCCCGGCATCCATGACCCGGGCCGCGTTCTCCTCGTCGATGCCCCCGATGGCGATCACGGGCGCGTGGACGGCATCGGCGATCGACCGCAAGGTCTCCAGCCCGCCCGCAGGCCCCGCGTCCGCCTTGGACGCGGTGGGAAAGACCGGCCCGAACCCGACGTAGTCGGCCCCGTCCCGGACGCAGGCCACGGCTTCCTCGAGGTTGGACGCCGAGCCCCCGACGATGCGGTCCGGCCCCAGGAGGTCGCGGGCCACGGCGATGGGAAAGTCGTCCTGACCGAGATGAACGCCGTCGGCGTCGGAGGCCATGGCCACGTCGATCCGGTCGTTGACGACGAAAACCGCCCCCGCCGCCTCGCAGATCGCCTTCATGTCCCGGGCCGTCTCGACGAGGCTCCGGGTCGATCCCGACTTCTGCCTGAACTGGATCAGGTCCGCTCCCCCCTGGACGGCGAGCCGCGCGAGCTCCAGGTGCGAGAAGCGATCCTGGAGCGTGGTGTCCGTGAGCACGTGCAGTCTTCCGATCCGCTTCATGGCAGGCCTCTTCTCCGATTTTTCCGTATTTCCGGGACCCGGCCTCCGGGGGGCCTCACAACCCCGTTTCACGGCATCATATCGTGTCCGCCCGGATTTTCAAGCCGAAGCGTACGCGCGTGCGGGGTACCTCGAGAACAGGACGCGCCCGCCGTTCCCGAGTTGACATGTGCATCGGGGTTCCCTAGACTCCTGCCATCCGAAATCGTCGGGACAGAGGAGGGCTCATGGACAAGGTGGTCATCTCGGTTCTGGGCACGGACCGCCCCGGCATCGTGGCCGCGGTCTCGAGCGTGCTCATGAAAAGCCGGTGCAACGTGGAGGACGTGAGCCAGACCATCCTGCAGGGTGAGTTCGTGGGGATCCTGATCGCCTCGGTTCCGAAAGGGACGTCTCAGGAGATCCTTCGCGGAGAGCTGGAACGATCCCTCGACCCCCTGGGGCTGCGGGTGCTCCTGAAGCGCCTCGAGCCCCACGATCCGCCGGTCCCCGCGAAAGAGAGCGAGCCTTTCGTGGTGGTGACCACCGGTCCCGACCGGCTGGGGCTGGTGGCGGGCATCACGTCGGTCATGGCCCGGTTCGACGTGAACATCACCAGCCTCAAGGCCGCCTTTCGCGGGGGGGAAGATCCCCACCGGAACACGATGATCTACGAGGTAGACCTGCCGACCGCCGTGGATCGCGGAACGTTCCTGACCGCGTTGCAGGACGAGGCCCGCGCTCTGGGCCTGGAGCTCAGCGTTCAGCACCGGGAAATCTTCGAGGCGATCCACCGAATCTGAAGGGCCGGAAACGGGGAAGCCATGCTCACCGACCGCGAAGTCCTCTCCACGATCGAGATGCTCCGGAGCGAGCACCTGGACGTGCGGACCGTCACCCTGGGCGTCAGCCTGCTGGACTGCGCAAGCCACGACCCCGATCGATTCTGCAGGAACGTCCACCGGAAGATCCGCGCCCTGGGCGCCGGCCTGATCCGGACGTGCGATGAGATCGGGGACAAGTACGGCATTCCCGTGGTGAACAAGCGAATCGCCGTCAGTCCCGTGGCCGTGGCGGCGGCCCCCTTCGACGCCGCCGGCATGGTGCGCGTCGCCCACACCCTGGACGAGGCGGCCCGCGAGATGAAGGTGGACTTCATCGGGGGGTTCAGCGCGCTGGTGGAGAAGGGTTTCACCCCGGGGGACCGGGCCCTGATCGAGGCCGTTCCCCGGGCCCTGAGCGAAACGGAACGGGTCTGCGCCTCCGTCAACGTGGCCTCCACCGCCGCGGGCATCAACATGGACGGCGTCTCCCTCATGGGGAACGTGGTCAAGGAGGCGGCGCGCCGGACCGCGTCTACGGACGGTCTCGCCTGCGCCAAGCTCGTGGTGTTCGCCAACATCCCGCAGGACATCCCCTTCATGGCCGGCGCCTACCTGGGCATCGGAGAGCCCGACGCGGTCATCAACGTGGGCGTCAGCGGCCCCGGCGTGGTGAAGAAAGCCATCGACCGCGCCAGGCGGGCCGACCCGACCCTCGACCTGGGCCGTTTGTCCGAGATCATCAAGCGGACCGCCTTCAAGGTGACCCGGGTGGGCGAGCTGATCGGCTCGGAGGTGGCCTCCGCGCTCGGCGTGCCGTTCGGGGTGGTGGACCTCTCCCTGGCGCCCACGCCGAACGTGGGGGACAGCGTGGGGGAGATCTTCCAGAGCCTGGGCCTGGAAAGCATCGGGGTTCCCGGGTCCACGGCGGTCCTCGCCCTCCTGAACGACGCCGTCAAGAAGGGAGGGGCCTTTGCCAGCTCCCACGTGGGCGGGCTGAGCGGGGCGTTCATCCCGGTGAGCGAAGACCTCAACATCTCCGAGGCGGCCCGGAAGGGGTATCTCTCCATCGAGAAGCTCGAGGCCATGACCAGCGTCTGCTCGGTGGGGCTCGACATGGTGGCCCTGCCCGGGGACACCTCGGCCGAGACCCTGGCCGCCGTCATCGCGGACGAGATGGCGATCGGCGTCGTCAACCGAAAGACCACGGCCGCCCGGCTCATCCCGGTGCCGGGCAAGAAGGCGGGAGACAAGGCCTACTTCGGGGGACTGCTGGGGGAGGCCACGATCATGGACCTGGGCAGCGCCGGCAGCTCCGACGGCTTCGTCCGTCTGGGGGGCCGGATCCCCGCCCCCGCACAGAGCCTGATCAACTGAAGTCCGGAGACACCATCGTGAACCGGGAAATCGGTTAAGAAGTGCGGCTCCGGAGGTCGGGGCCTTCTTCCGCTCCCTCAGCTCCCGGCCTGGTCATTGCAGGCGGTTACGCCCGGGGGCATT
>CAYUBQ010000038.1:0-37561 GCA_964443135.1 uncultured Desulfobacterales bacterium
TGGGATTTCAACAGGTTATATCGTGCCCAGCGGCGCGTGAGCGGGTTTTTGCGAATGCGTCACACCTGGAACTGCATGTCGTGGAGCTGCCGGAAGCGTCCCTCGGCGGCCAGGAGGGCCTTCTGCGTCCCGGACTCCACGATACGCCCCTTCTCCAGCACGTAGATCCGGTCGGCCTTTCGAATGGTGCTCAGGCGGTGGGCGACCGCCAGGATGGTCGGACCGCCGTGGAGGGCGTCGATGCTCTCCTGGACCAGCCGCTCGCTCTCCGCGTCCAGGGCGGAGGCCGCCTCGTCCAGGATCAGGATCGACGGGTTCGACAGGACCGCGCGCGCAATGGCGATGCGCTGCCGCTGTCCCCCGGAGAGCAGGCTTCCCCGGTCCCCCACCAGGGTGTCGTACCCGTGGGAGAGCTCCTGAACGAACCCGTGCGCGTGGGCCGCTTTGGCCGCGGTCTCCACCTCTTCCATGGAGGCATCGGGCCGGGCGTAGCGGATGTTCGCCGCGACGGTGTCGTGGAACAGGAGCACCTCCTGGCTCACGATCCCGATCTGCCGGCGAAGGGAGTCCAGGGTGACCTCGCGGATGTCCATGCCGTCGATCCGGACGGCCCCCCCGTCCACGTCGTAGAAACGCGGGACCAGGTCCAGCAGGGTGCTCTTGCCGGCTCCCGTGGAACCCACGAAGGCCACCATCTCCCCGGACGCCACCCGAAACGAGACGTCGTGAAGCACCGGCGTGGCCGGGCCGTAGCCGAACGAGACGTGGTCGAACTCGAGGGACTCCCTGTGCCTGGGCAGCGGGCGTGCGTTCGGAGGATCCTGGATGTCCGGAACGGTCTTCATGATGCCGAAGACGCGGTCCGTGGCCCCCTGAAGGGTCCTGAGCTCGTTGTTCACCCGCGCCAGGTTCTTGATGGGGGAGTAGACCCTCGAGAAGGCGTAGATCATGGACATGAGCTCTCCGAGGGTGTGGTGGAAGTAGATCTTGCCGATCACGAGAACCGCCGGGAGAACCAGGAACACCGTGGAGTCCATCATGGGCCCCAACCCGAGAAACCAGCGGTTCCACCGCATGATCTTGCGGTAGAGCTCCCGGGCCAGATCTTCGAATCTCCTCGCCTCTCTTTCCTGCGTGCAGGCGGACTGAATCACCTTGAGGCAGAGGAGCATCTCCTGGTAGGTGGAGGTCACGAAGGAGACCGAATCCTGAACCCGCGCCGAGTGCTTCTTGACCTTCCGCCCGAAGAGGCGGATCAGGCCGATGATGGCCGGTGCGGCCACGCAGACGATCAGCGTGAGCCGCCAGTTCATGAGCAGGAGGTAGGCCAGGAAGACGAGGGCCGTGAGCGGGTGCTGCACCAGGCCGATCAGGATGTTGGCGATCCGCTCCTGCATCACGGTGACGTCGGCCGTGGAGCGGGAGATGAGCTCCCCCACCTTGTGGCGATGATAGAACTTCAGGGGGAGGGAGACGAACCGCCGGAACAGGTCCACCCGAATGCTCATGATGGCGCGGTTGGAAAAGGCGGCCGCCGAGAGCTGGCTCAGGTAGAGGGTGAGGGACTTGAACAGCACCGAGACGAACGCCACGAGCGTCAGCAGGATCAGGAGGCGGTTCGGGGAAACCCCCTCCACGATCACCTTCTCCGTTCGCTCCAGGTCGAGCACGGACTCCCCGAAGCTCACCCAGGGGATCTTCCAGGTGGCGGGCTCGCCACCGGGCTTCATCCCCTCGTCCACGAAGGGCTGAAGCAGGTAGGCCGGCACCACCACGAAGATCGCCGAGACGGCGGTCAGCGCGATGGCCGTGGCGACCAGCCCCTTGTGCTCCCGCACGTAGTGGGCGATCTCTTTTCCCAGGACTCGCTCGAGCATGGCAAAACGAAAAGCGATCCTCGGCCCATGGGTCCGGATCGCTTGCTCCTATCCAGGAAAGTCTTTGGGGCCGTTTTCAGCCTGGAAATGAGCAACTTCTTTCAAGATCAAGGAGATCAAAGGATGACGCGGAGGCGTACGAGGTTGTACGCCGCACAAGGCATCCTGCCGATCGACGCAGAGATCGGAAGAAGGGGCCATTTCCGGCGAAAACGGACTACATGGCGCCGATCAACCGCGAAATCACCAGCCGCTGGACCTCCGATGTGCCCTCCCCGATCTCCAGCAGCTTCTGGTCCCGGTAGAACCGCTCCACGTCGTACTCCTTCATGAGCCCGTACCCGCCGTGGAGCTGCACCGCGTGGTTGGCGCAGCGGTACATGACCTCGGAGCAGTAGAGCTTGGCCATGGCCGCCTCCTTGCCGAAGGGCTCGTCGTTGTCCCGGAGCCAGCAGGCCTTGTAAAGGATCAGGCGCGCGCACTCGATCTCCATGGCCATGTCCGCGAGCTTGAACGCGTTCACCTGAAACGTGGAAACGGGCCGGCCGAACTGCTCCCGCTCGCGGCCGTACCTCAGGGCCATCTCGTAGCAGCCCTGCGCGCCGCCCAGGCCCATGGCCCCGATGGAGAGGCGCCCCCCGTCCAGGGTGGAGAGCATCTGACGGAAGCCGTGTCCCCGCGTGCCCAGCAGGTTCTCCGCGGGCACGCGGCAGTCGTCGAAGTAGAGCTCGCTCGTGTTGGAGCCTCGCCACATCAGCTTTCCGTGCATCTCCCGGGCCTCGAACCCGGGCGTCCCGGACTCGACCAGGATGCAGGAGAGCTCCGGCCGGCCGTCCTCCCGGGTCCCGGTGCGGGCGAGGACCGTCACGCCCGAGGTGATGTCCGTCGCGGCGTTCGTGATGAAGATCTTGCTCCCGTTGATGACCCACTCGTCCCCGTCCAGGACCGCGCCGGTCTTGGAGTTCCCGGCGTCCGACCCGGCGTTGGGCTCGGTCAGCCCGAAGCCCCAGAGGGCCTCTCCCGTGCAGAGCCTGGGCAGGTAGTTCCGCTTCTGCTCCTCGCTGCCGAAGTAGTAGAGGGGACCGATGCCCAGGGAGTTCCCGGCCGCCACCGTGGCCGCGTGGGAGCCGTCCACCCGGGCGATCTCCTCGGTGGCGATGATGTAGGAGACGTAGTCCATGCCCTGGCCGCCGTACTCCTCGGAGACGAACATCCCGAAGAGCCCGAGCTCGCCCATCTTTCGCATGGTGTCGTAGGAGAACGCCTCCTTTTCGTCCAGCTCGGCCGCGACGGGCTTGATCTCCGCCTCTGCAAACTGCCGCACCGAGTTCCTGAGAATCTCCTGCTCCATCGAAAGACTGAAATCCATGGTCACTCCTTCCGATCGGGGTCCGGGACGAGAGGTGGTCATGTTTTTCAAACGAAAACGGGGCGTTGGAACCCGATTCCGGGCACGATGATATCCGTGAACCGCGAGCATTGTCAATTGGAAAGTCTCTTCCCGTTCCCGCTCACCGAATTCGAAAAAAAACGGCCCCTGCCGCTCCATCCGGGCGGCAGGGGCCGTTGACCTCCCCATCGTCGGGGCGCGAGCGCCCGCTTCCTCAGGCGCTCACTCCAGGACCATCTTCATCTGGCGCACCTCCACCTCCAGGTCCAGCTTCTGGAACAGGACCTGGAGCTCTCTGCGAACGTCTTCTCCGCGGGCCTTGAACGCAACGAGGATGCCCTGGACCCCCCGCTTTCGAACGATCTTCTCCACCTCCCCGCGATCTCCCAGCACCGGGTAGCCCATGATCTTCTTCTTGAACTTCTGGGGGTTGTCGTCGAGAAAGCCGACGATGACCAGCCCCAGGGACGGGTTGTTCTCGATCTCCTTGGCGGCCATGCGGCCGCCGGCACCGGCACCGTAGATGAGCACGCGCTTTCCCTTCTGCTTTCCCTTCTTCACGCCTTCGTCCACCAGGCGGAAGGAGAGCCTGGAGAGGGAGATCAGCAGGAGCAGCAGGATCCAGTGGATGACGAAGACCGCCCGGGAGAAGCTCTCGAAGCGATAGACGAACAGGAGGATCAGCATGGCCGTCACCGTCCCCAGGGTAATGGCCTTGATGTAGTCGATCAGGTCGCTCAGCCCGGTCGCCTCCCAGATCCCGCGGTAGATGCCGAGGACGTAGAAGCAGAAGATCTGGCAGGCCACCACGATGGGAAGGGAGTTGAGGAACATCCGGAAGTTCTCCCCGATCAGGTAGTAGACCGGCCCTTCGAAGCGGAGAAGGTACGCGGTGTAGTAGGCCGCGGTGATCAGGATCAGGTCCAGAACGACCTCGAAAAGCCTCCTGCGGTAGGTGAACTGGATCAGGATGGGGGTGATGGTCCCCGTTCCCGCCTCCGACAGGACGGATCTCCCCTCGTACACCTTGACCCGGGCCAGGTAGATCCAGAAAAAGCCGACGAACAGGAGATAGAACAGGATGAGCACCAGGGTGGTGCCGATGCTCAGGGCGTTGATCGCCAGGGCGATCAGCCCCGACGCCGCGGCGAACCCGTACAGCACCAGCACGGCCTTGCGTTCGGAGAACCCGATCGCCACCAGTCGATGGGACGAGTGGTCCCGTCCCCCCTGGGAGATGGGCCGGCGAAAGAGCTTTCGCATGAAGCTCACGAAGCCCGTGTCCAGGATGGGGATGAAGAGGATCAGGATGGGAATGGCGATGACCGAGAGCAGCTTGCCCACGCTGTAGCCGACGGATTCCCCCCCCTCGCCGACCATGGTCAGGGACGCCATGACGAAGCCGAGGAACAGGCTGCCGGCGTCCCCCATGAAGATGGAGGCCGGGTTGAAGTTGTAGACCAGGAACCCCAGCAGGGCACCCAGGTAGACCGAGCAGAGGACCAGGAACGGAACCGACAACGCGGCGCCGCCGGGGTTCATGTAGTGGGTCAGGAACAGGAAGGTCCCCGCGATCAGGGCGACGCCGGCCGCGAGCCCGTCCATGTTGTCCAGCAGGTTGAACGCGTTGGTGATCCCCACGATCCACAGGATGGAGAGAAACAGGTTGGCCGTCTTGGAGATCGTCCAGTCGAGCCGGAACCCGAAGGTCATGAAGATGGATACGATCACGATCTGGGCGGCCAGCTTGTGCTGGGGCACCAGGCTGACGACGTCGTCCACCAGGCCCAGCAGGAAGACGCCCGTGGCGCAGAGGATGACGGGGAGAAAAGGCTTCCCGGCCGACTCCCAGCCGAGGACCGGAACGACCGCCGTCCAGACCCCGACCGTGGCCGCGAAGATCGCCACGCCGCCGAGGAGCGCCGTCTCCTGCTTGTGCCAGCGGGTGTCCCTCGGAACGGCCACCTGGCCCGTGGCTCGAGCCAGGGAACGGACCAGGGGCGTCAGGACCAGGGAGAGTCCCAGGCTCGCGCCGAAAAAGGCCAGATAATGGGTTACCGAAAGGGGTTCCATGGGGGATGCCTTGCTTCCTACGCCTTTGTCCTTTGACCCGCCACCTCTCTATACAGGACCCCGAACGCCTTCACAAGCCCTTCCGTGGCGGGTCAGCCCTCCGAGCTCTCCCGTCCCCCGCCGGTCCGCGGGGCGGCAGGAGATCCCCGACGGCGCGGACGACGTTCGCGGCAAAGGCATCGGAGCCGCGCTGGGTCAGGTGGCAGATGTCGTTGAAGTGGTCCCTGCCCCGCGGCATGCGTTCCTCCTGATCCACGAGCCTCACCTCCTCGGGGAACCGCGCCTGGAGGTCCCGAACGACCCGGTTGTGGGCATCCAACCCCTTGGCCACGTGGTCCGGGGCCCCCCAGATCTCCACGGCGCAGCTGTGCAGGCAGTAGTCCAGGACGCCCGCTTGAAAGCGCTCCAGGGTGTAGTCCTCGGGAAGGTGGGAAGAGAAGGTCATGAGGACCAGGGGCTGCCGACGTTCCCGGGCCAGCTCGACGAGGTTCGTGAGGTTGCGCTCGAAGACCGGGGCGGTCTTGATCTCCCCGCCGAAGCGGACCATGGCCTCGTCGGGCCGTTCCCTCGAGATGTAGGACTCCGGGGCGATCGCCTTCTCGTGCAGCCTCGTCCCCCGGTAAAAGAGTGCGTAGAGGAGGGCGAGGTCGGGCCAGAAGGGGCGGCGTTCGAACCGGTTGATCACCCGATACCAGGAGTAGTGCCCGTAGTCGGCCCGAAAGACGGCCTCGGGGCAGTTGTTCAGGCGCAGCTCGTTGATGCCGTGGTAGACCAGCACCAGGTCGAACGCCTTCCTCGCGGTCCGGCGGTACTTGTACCAGCTGTCGAGCGTCGTGTGGCCCGGTCTGGCCAGGTTGTGCACCCGTACCTCCCGCCCCGTGGCCAGGGTCAACCGCTCCTGCAGGGCCCGGGGAATGGACCCCCACTCCTCGTGCAGCACGGAACCGCCCAGGAGGAGAACGTCCAGGTCCCCCTCTCCCGCTTCCTCGGCCTCGAGGACCGGCCTCAGCTCCGGGTAGTAGAAGTAGAGGTTGGGACCGAAGAACGGGGCCTCGCTCCGCAGGGACCACTCGGTCCGGCTGACCCCTTCCAGCAGGAGCAACCCGAGCAGGACGCAGACCGAGCCGAAGAGGATGGGTTTCCAGCGACCCAGGGTCAGACCCCATCCCCGGCGACGGTCCCCGGATCGCGCCCGGACGGTTCGATGCCCAGGAGCAGCGGAAGGTCCTCGAGGCCGCGCAGGGCGCCTCGAACGCCCCCGCGGTGGCGAAGGAGATGCAGCTCCGGGTAGAGCGGCCCGTCCGCGAACGCCGTGTAGAGGGCCCTGGCCGGCCACTGGATCCGGCCTTTCCAGCCCGGGGGCACCTTGCCCCACGCATCGGCCATCCGTTGCCTCCGCTTGGCCCGGGCCTCCAGGTTCTCCCGGTAGCAGCGGCGCTCCCTTTCCCGGAGCAGGTCCTCGGACGTGCCCCGCCCGCTGACCCGAACCCCTTCGAGCGCGTCCGGGTAGAAGGCCCGAAACAGCGGCTCGCAGGACTCGAGCACCCGGGCCTCCTCTGCCGCCAGGACGGGGTCGTAGAGATCGAAGGTCACGGGTTGGACCTCGGTCCGCCGCCACTTGCCCGAGTGGGCCTCCGAGACGCGCCCCCCCCGGGAGGTGGTCTCCAGGACCGGGTCGAAGGGGATGGAAAGCGCCTGCCAGAGGCGGCGTCGCGCCTCCTCGTTTCCGGTGAAGTCCTCCAGCCGGGTCACCGTGACCCGGGCGTCTTCCTGCCAGACGCGCGCGGCCGCGAACGCCCGGAGCACGCGGAACATGGCCTGATGAAGGATGCTGTGGAGCCCCAGGTCGCGGCGGACCCGGTCCGCCGGCGTGTATCCCAGCCCCTTCTGAAGGGAGTGCTCCACCCAGGCGAGGTAGTTCTGGACCGGGTGCCGCAGCATCAGCACCACCTGCACCCGGGCGTCCGTCTGAGAGCCCCGGTCCAGCAGGGGGCCCAGCTGGCATCCGGGGCAGTGAAAGAGGAAGGTCCTGCCTACTCCGGGATCCAGTCGCCGAGCAAGCCTCTGCAGGTAGTCGGCCAGGGTGACCAGGTCTCCGGTTGTCGATCGCGAGAAGGCGTCCGGATCGCAGGGGAGCCTGGGGCCGACCTCGGGTCGAAGCAGATATCGGGAGACCAGGTACCGGTCTGCGAGGGCCTCCGGGATCCGGATCCCATCGGGAGACGCCTCGGCGCAGAGCCGGCCCCACGCCTCCGCGATACGAAGCTCCACCGGAAAGGCCGTCACCTGCGGGTGCCCGTCCGCCAGCATGCCGGTGAGATGCGTCCCGGAGCGTCCCGCTCCCGTGATCCAGATGACGTGCGGTGCAGGCCGTTGGGGACTGGGAAGGATGGACTGCATGGATCCCTATCGCTCCACCAGGGAAACCAGGTAGATCCCAAGGAGCAGGAACGCCAGGTTGGAGAACCAGGCCGCGAGCACCGGGGGAAGCACCCCGGAGAGGCCGAGAGAGCGGGAAAAACCGAACGTGAGCATGTAGAGAAACCCGATCCCCATACCGATGGAGACCGCCAGCGGCGTGCGAACGCGTCTCTGGATCAACGGTACGGGGATCCCGATGAGCATCATGATCAGCACGATGAATGGATAGGCCAGCTTGATGTGCATGTCCACCAGGTATCGCGTGTTATCGTACCCTTCGAGCCGGACCCTTTGGGCATACCTCTTCAGCTCCCGGTACCCCATCTCCTCCGGGTGCTTGACCGGTCGCACGAAGGTCTCCGGCGTCTCGGGCAGGTCCATGCGGAGGATGTCGAACTCCTGCGTCCGGTAGTCGCCGTCGGGCTGCCGGATCTGCTCGTAGCCGTCGTGGATCACCCAGACACCGTCGTCCCAGATCCCGCGATGGCCTCCCACCCTTCGGTGCAGGCGGAACGCGTCGTCGAAGAAGTAGAAGGTGGGGTGCTCCATCACGTTCGTTTCGGAGTCGAACGACCAGATCCAGTAGATGCGGTCCTCGCCGCGGTACCAGATCTGGTCGTGGCCGTAGTAGTACTTGCCGCGGTCGCGCTTCTCCACCTCGTAGTTCCAGATCTCCTTGATCCGGGCGTTGGCGTTCTGCACCACGATCTCCGAGAACAGGAACGAGCCCGCCGAGAGAAGGAGGGCCACCGCCACCAGGCCGCGAAACACCCCCACCAGGTTCAGCCCGCAGGCCTTCATGGCCGTGATCTCCCGGTGTTTCCGCATGATCGACAGGAGCACGATGACCGAGATCAGCGTGGCGGGAGGAAGCATCTGCTCGATGATGTGGGGCGTCTTGTAGAAGAAGTAGGAGAGCATCACCGACCTGGAAACGCCCGCCTCGATGAAGTTGTCGATCTTCTGGAGGAAGTCCACGATGACGTAGACGGCCACGAACACCGACAGGCAGATCGCCAGGATCTTCAGGAACTGGCTCACCATGTACCGGGTCAGGATTCTCACGGTCTGCACACCCTGCAGGGAACATAGCCCGCATTCACGGCCTCCTCCCTGGACCCGAACCCCCGGCGGTTGTGCGGGGACAATCTCCGGAGACAGCGACACCGGGGACGATGAAAGCGCTCCAGGCGGATGTTGCCCACGTACGCGCTCCCTGAGGTCTCCTCCGTCCCTGGTTCGGAGGCCGGCGGTTCCGATGGCGTTTCCACCTCCCGGCTCCCCGGATGCACCCGGGCCGTCTCCGCCGGCGCGCCCCTTCCCCGGCTCGAGCGCCGGTCCCGGCGGGAGGAGAAACGATCGGCCAACCAGCGCCTGAAGGGGCCCTCCGGGGACAGGGGCAGCGGATTCTCATTGGCCACGTGGCGGAACAGGTAGACGCAGCTCACGAGCAGGAAGACGTTCGGGAGCCACATGCCGATCCACGGCGACACCTCGCCGGTCTCGCACAAGCCCCGCACCCCCATGAAGATCATGTAGTAGACCAGAAACAGGGCCAGGCCCACTCCGATCCCGAAGGAGAACGACCGGGACCGCATGTGGGTCCCCAGGGGCACCCCGATGATCCCGAGGAAGAGAACGGCCAAGGGCAGTGTAATCCGCTCCAGCAGCTCGACCAGGATCTCGTTTCGTGTTCTGGAGTTCCAGGGCAGGTCCTTCAACCGCTCCAGGAGCTGTCCGGAGGACATCTCCTTGGGCGCCTTGCCGGCTGCGGCCAGGGACTCCATGATGTCCTCCAGGCCCACCTTGAGGTCGTAGCTCTTGAACTGGACCGTCCGAACGGAACCGGCGTCCCGCTGCTCCATGAAAATGGTGCCGTTGACGAAGCGGACCACGATGGCCCGCGTCTCGGGCTGAAGCAGGATCCGACCCTCCCGGGCGATGATCGTGTAGGTCATCTCCCGTTCCCGCTTGTCCACCACGAACACGTCCTTCATCACCCGGTTCCCCGAGGAGAGGTCCGTCACGTAGAAGACGACGTCGTCGAAGGGCTGGCAGAAGACGCGCTCCTTCAGGCCGACGTCCGCCCGGGACTCGGCGATCTCCAGGACCATGTCCCGCATGGAGCGATTTCCCCAGGGAAGCCCCGCAAACGCGGTGAACACCGCCAGCAGAAAGGCGATTGCGGAGAAGACCAGGACCGGGGGGAGGACCTGGTAGAGGCTGATACCCGAGGACTTGAGGGCGATTACCTCGTTGTCGCTGGACAGCCGGATGAAGGCGAGCAGGGAGGCGATCAGGCTTGCCGCGGGCAGGGCGAAAAAGACGATCCCCGGCAGCAGGAAGAGGACGAGACGGAGCACCTGGCCCACGCCGACCCCCTGGCTCACGATGAGCTCGGTGACGCTCAGCATGCGGGTCCCCAGCATGAGGAAGCCGAACACCACCAGGCTCGAGACGAAGATGGGGATCATCTCGGCGAGGATGTACTTCTGTAGCGTGATCTTCAAGATCGTGGCTCAGTCTGAATGGACGGGAACCGAAGAATTTGAGATGCAGGCATCACGAAACGCGGGCTCTTCCTTCACAGTCACCGACACCGTCACCGTCACCGACACCGCCCTTCAAAACGTGATCTCCTCCTTCTTCCCCAGGAGGTTCACGAGGTAGCAGGCGATGACTGCGCCGATGACCATCTCCACGATGATGGTGGTCTCCGCGTAGAAGAAGTTGCTCACCAGGCCGCGTTCGTAGAGGATCTTGAAAAGCAGGTCGGCGCCGAGGGAGCCCACCACGCCCACGCCCATGAAGGTCAGCTTGCCTCCCTTGACCCTGCGAAGGGTGAACATGCTGAAGACCCTTCCGGTGATCAGCCCGATGAAGACGCCGCCCAGGATGTGCATGACACTCATGAGACCGTTCCTTCCTGCGCTTGAACACCCAGCCCGGCTTGCATCCCGCTCAGCACGGCCAGGAGAAAGGCCGGTCCGGCATCCAGGACATGGGTGTTGAGAAATCCTCCCACGAAAACGGTCAGCGCCCCGGCCAGAACGAAGAACCCCTCCGGGCTGCCGCGATTGTACCAACCGCTTCGGACCAGGACAAAGAAAAACCAGAGCATGACCGCGATGCCGGCGGCCCCGTGGCTGACCGCCACGTGCAGAAGGTTGCTGTGGGGATGATGCACGCCCACCTCCGCGCCCTCCCCTTTCATGGCGTCGTGGAGACCGCCGGTCCCCACCCCCAGAACCGGGTTCTCCAGAAAGAGGCGGGAGGCCCAGTACCACATATAGACACGCTCCTCGAGATCCGAGTACTTCTTCCCGATGGCGGTCTCCCGATCCATCTTCAGGCGCAGCCGGATGTCCACCATGGTGTCCTCGACCCGCTCCTGCACGAAGGGCGACAGTCCGGTGAGTCCGATCAGGAGCAGGTACAGGAGGAACGCCACCAGGAGATGCCTCCCCCGGCACAGGTTGTACACCACCAGCGGCGAGAGCACGGCGAAGGTGACGTAGCCGGCGCGTCCCCGAATGATGAACAGGTTGGCGAACAGGACCAGCATGAGCGCCAGCATGAGCAGGCCCCTTCGGGGGGTTGCGGACTGCCGGAAGTAGTAGGAGGCCATGAGGATGCCGATGATGAGCAGGATGGACAGGGTGTTGTACCCGCCCGCCAGGCCGAAGTACTTCCCCACCATCTTGGAGGGCAGCCACCCCGGGATCTGGAAGAAGGCAATGAAGGCGTTGACGGTGAGCCCGGCCAGGAAGGCCTCCACCAACCGCTTCCCCGGAAGACCCGCATAGACCGCCGCCGCCGTCACCATGCCGTAGACCCAGTAGTGGGTCTTGAGGGCATACTTGACGCTCACGCCCGTGGTGTCGGGCGTGTAGGCCAGCCCGATCCAGACCAGCGCAATCCAGGCGAGGACCGGTCTCACCCAGGCCTGCCCGAGAACGCCACCCAGATCGGCGTAGAAGGAGCGATCGGGCAGCGCGAGCAGCGTCGCCAGGACCGCCATGATCGTGAAGGGCGAGGTCCCCATGGGCAGCACGAACATGGCCATCACCAGGCAGAGGAACGACCGACCCCTGGGGCCGGTAAAAAGGGGACGTTCTTGCATAATTCGATAACTCATGTCACCGATCCTGGGCCGGAAAGCACCTTCTTCTTCCGAGAGTTATCGAATTATGCAAGAACGTCCCCCATCAGAACGGGCTGCGGGTCTGGTTCAACCTTCCCAGGACGGCCAGGAAGCGCACGGGCAGCCGGGACAGGAGGATTCTCCAGAGGACGTACAGGTTGTAGGCGGGGTGCATGCCGGTCTCCCGGATGTAACGGCGCTGGGCACGGGCCATGGTCCGAAGCTGATTCCGGATGTTCCGGTGGGAGAGGTTCCCCGGGTGAACCCTCCTCAGCTGGTGAACCTCGCGGAGATTCGCCACCGGGTACCGGGCGACCACCCGGAGCCACAGGTCGTAGTCCTGGGAGTAGACGTCGCGCTCGTTGTACCCGCCGCTGGCCATGACGGGAGCCCGCCGCATCATCACCGCCGAGTGGCAGAAGACGTTGTGGGCCAGGATCCGCCGCCGGATCCGGTCGTACTCCGTGGGCGGCCGCATGACGCGGATCGTTCTTTCGAGGTCCGCGCTCATCTCCTTCCACGCCACCCCCACCATGGCCGCTTCGGGGTGCCGCTCGAAGAACGCCGTCTGGGCGGCAAAGCGCCCGGGGAGGCTGACGTCGTCGCAGTCCATGCGGGCCACCCACTCCCCCTCCGTCAGGGAGAGCGCCTTGTTCAGGGAGCGGGTGAGCCCCAGGTTCCGGTCGTTCCGGATCACCCGCACCCGCTCGTCCCGGGCCTGGTACGCGGCCAGGAGATCAGGGGTGGCGTCCTCGGATCCGTCGTCGACGATCACGAACCGGAACTCCCCGTAGGACTGCCCGAGGATGCTCTCGACGGAGCCGGAGAGATACGCCGCCCCGTTGTAGACGGGCATGAGCACGGTCAGGGGAGGATGCCCGGCGTTCCCGGAGGTCACGGCCTCGACCTCACCCTCTCCACCACCTCCTCGAGAAAGGCGCAGTAGAGCTCGGCCGCCCGGTCCACGCTCAGCGTCTCCCTGCGGATCCGGATCTTGTGCTCCTCCAGGTTGTCCAGCATCCGGTTCAGGTCCCGGGAGAGCACCTCGTGATCGGGGCGCGGCGGGGAGTAGAGGTCCACCGGCTCCAGCTCGAAAGGCGCGTCCGCCTCGGACACGATCCCCCCGTCCGCCTTGCGCACGGTCTCCCCGATGCCCCCCAGGTTGGTGCAGAGCACGGGAAGACCGCACGCCATGGCCTCCACCTGGGTGTTTCCGCACGCCTCGAGCCAGGCCAGGTGCAGGTAGAGGTCCCCGGTGCGGTACCAGGACGCCAGGCGGGAGGCGGGGATCTCCCCCACGTAGTGGACCCGCTCGTGCTCGACCCGGTGGTCCGGATCGCCGCCCAGGATCAGGAGCCGCATGGGCTCGGGCCGCACGGTCTGGACGCGCAGGAACAGGTCCACGATGTCCCTCAGCCGCTTCCAGCCCCGCCAGTGGGCGGCGGCCACCAGCACCCGCTCGTCGGGGCCGATGCCGAGCTCGTTCCGGTGGTCGGACCCCTCCGGGCGGAACGCTTCCGTGTCCACGGCGTTGTGAATGACCGTCCAGGGCTTGTCCAGCTCCTTGTAGAAGCGAAAAACGAGCTGCCTCGAGAAGTCCGAGATGAAGACGACCCCGCTCGCCCGCTCGATGGAGCGAAAGATGGGTGCGTTGAGACGCTCGTTCGACCCGAGCGTCTCCTCGAGGTCGTAGTAGATGCCGTCCACCCGGAGGACAAAGGGCTTGGAGAAGGGCGTCTTTCGCGACGACTTGAACAGGCCGATGTCGTACCCGGGCAGCCAGGCGCTTCGAACCCCGGCGCACCCCCGGCGCCGGATGGCCGCCTTGAGCCGCCGCATGAATGTCTTGGGGCCGTCGTTCCCCAGGAGGAACAGCCCGCCCTCGAATCCGATGGTGAGCTTCTTCAAGGCGTCCCCCGGAGCAGCCCGCACGTCTCCACGAGGTAGTCGAAGTAGAGCTGTGCCTTCAGGTCCGAGCCCTCCTGACTCACGTGCAGACCATCCGGCAGGAGCTCCGGATCCCGATCGAACGCCCGGTGGAGGTCGAAGAACGGGACGTCCATTCGCCGGGACACCTCCTCCAGGACCGCGTTGTGCTCGGGCATGGCCCGCATGCGGGCTTCCCCCACCAGATCGTTGAAGGGGCAGGATGCCAGGATGACGTCGCTCCCCGCGTGCCTCGCCGTGAGGACCATGAGCTCCGTGTTCCTCCGGAAGCAGGCCGTGCCGTTCCTCTCCAGGTTTTCGACCCGCTCCTCGAACGCCTCGCTGGTGATCGCCCCCCGAATGGTGTTCGGCTCGAGGAGCTTCAGCCGGACGCTCAGGAAGGTCAGCAGGCGGCTGTTCCGGAGCACGTACTCATAGGCCCACCGCTTGAGGAAAAAGTCGTACTCCCTCCCCGTGCCCCCGCACCAGTTCCGGCGGTAGTTGGCGTAATCACTCTGTATCGGACCTCGAAGTCGCGGCAGCACGTCGTTCAGCCCGTGCTGAATGATCACCAGGTCCGGCTCGTAGGGGTGGATGAGAAAGACGAGCCGCCCCAGGTTCTCGGCGGAGGTGGCCGCCCCGAGGCCTGCGTTCACCACCCGGAAGGCCCTGGGCGAGCCCCCCTCGGCGGCCGCCCGGTTCAGGGCCTCCTCCAGATTGTGGGTGAAGATCCTGCGGTTGTCCTTGATGCCCACGGTGTAGGTGCTGCTCCCACCGACGAAGAAGATGCGAAACTCCCCAGGGGGCTTCTTCTCCGGCAGATCCTCCAGGTTCCGGAACCCTTGCCGGTTGTGCACCGTTCCCATGTCGTTCCGGTACCCCTCCTTCAGGGTGAAGAGGGTGTAGTGATGCGGCCTGTAGGCAAAGTGCCCGCCCAGGTCCTCCCCGTGCCCCCAGAGTAGGGCCGGGGCCCGCTCCGGGTGGAGCGCCAGGTACAGGGAAAACCCGCCCTCCAGCAGGAGAAAGAGCCCCACCGCAGGGATCAGGACGAAGAGGAGCTCCTTCAGGCGCAGCCGCACCACATAGTAGGCTGCGAGCCCGCAGAGAAGCGTGGGCACCGCCAGCATGAGGATTGTCCGCAGGGCCCCCCGCTCGGCCACGTTGTCCAGCACCAGGGCCAGGGCCGCGAGGTAGACCGCCAGGAGGGCGACCAGGATGATCTTCTTGGTTGTTTGAAGCTTCAAAACGCGCGATATTCCAGATCGGGCCTTGGGCTCGAGATCCTCAAGAGGCCTCCGGCTGCTCGCCTCCCCTCTCCTTTTTCCTTTCCCCTTTTTCCTTTTTCCCCTCTTTCATGGCGACGATGAAGTACCCCCCGTGGTACCCGGCGAGCCGGGGGTGGCGGCGGCCGAAACCCGTCCGGTCCAGCAGCACGAACAGGTCCAGGAGCGGGTAGAAGAGCTGGAGGAACCGGCAGGGCACCCGGGGAAGGGCGTGGACCAGGGTCTTGACCGCATCGCCGAGGACCGAGAAGAATCCGCCCGTCACCTCGAGGACCTCGATGCGAAACCCCAGCGCCTCCAGGGTCCGCCGCCACTTCTCCCCGGTCCAGCGCTGAAAGTCGAAGGGATCCGCGTGCACCGGGTAGAGAAAGGGGACCGAGATCAGGAGCCGCCCCTCCGGCTTGAGCACGCGGAGGCACTCCTCGAGGCCCCGGTCGATCCGCTCCACGTGCTCGAAGAGCTCCATGGCGTTCACCACGTCCACGCTCCGGTCCGCGACCTTCCCCTGCATGTCCGAGACGTCCAGCACCATGTCGGGCCGGTGGTCCTCGTTGATGTCGGCGAAGATCCACCGGTCCACCCGGTCCCTGGGCTTCCGGAAGCGCCCCCGGTCCCGCCCCCCCATGTCCAGCACCACCCCGCGGTACAGGTGCCGGAACCGCTCCTGGAGCCGGTCCAGGGACTTGCGCCGGTAGGAGGACCAGAGGTAGGTCCCGATGCTCACGACCCGCCCCCGCGGTGCCGGGACCACCGCTCCTTCAGGCTCTCGACCCTGCGAAGCACCGCCCACTCGAGGAGGGCCCCCTGCTCCCGGGCCCAGCCCCCTGCGGTCAACCGTCTTCCTTCGCAGACACCGCTCGCCCGGGCCTCGCAGACCCTCCCCAGGAACGCCCGGTAGGAAGCGGCCGCCGCCGCCATGTCCGGGAGCCGGATGGCCGCCCGGTACGCCTCGTACCGGGCTCGAATCCGATCGAGCCGCTCCGGGATCTCCTCGGGCCTGTCGAACAGCTCTCCGCCCTCCCCGACGATCTCGGGGTGCCCCCCGTCGTTCAGGGCCACGGCGGGAAGGCCGCAGTGGAGCGCCTCGATCAGGGCGTTGGAGCAGGGGTCCCGGCGGGAGGCCGTGACGAACACGTCCTGCTCCCGGAGACGGTCGGCCAGGGCCGGGCTGGGCAGGGGATCGACCATGCGGATGTTCCGGAAGGTCGCGGGCGATCGGCCGATGAAGGTCATCTCGAAGCGCTTGAAGTCCAGGTGCTCGTCCAGCCACCGATAGGCGTCGAACCCCTTGTTCGGGTGGCTCGACCAGCTGGTGGCCACCAGGCGGAGCCTCCGGCTCGAATCCAGGGAGCGGGCCACCCCAGGGTAAAACAGGCGCGGGTCCGGCGCGTTCACGATCACCGTCTCGAACCGGGCGGGAGGCATGCCCAGGGCGCGGTTCCGCTCCCGGCTCCAGTCGGTCTGGAACACGGTCCCGTCGGCCAGGACGCGGTTGGCCCGGTAGATCATCCCGTCGATCCGCTCGTGGCTGTCGCGGATCTCCGAGACCGGGCCGTCGACCCGGTGGACGAAGGTCTTGCCCGGGTCCCTTCGCTTCAGGGAGAGGGCCTCGCCCAGCTTCTGGTGGCTGTTGAAGAGGATCACGTCCGCGAGCCGGGCGCTCTCCTCGTACACGCCGTCCCGGCGGAAGCAGTCCCGGAGGGACTTGAGAAACTGGTTCCCCCCTCCGTAAGGTCCTTCACGGATGTCGTGAAGGATGTGGATCTTCCAAGGCCGTGTGATGCTTTCTTTCACGATGATCTTTTGACGATTCCCCATCTCTCGAAGTATGGGTTCGCTTCCGTTTTTCCAAAAAACTCCCATCCAGGGTTTTCTTGAACGAACTCATCACATGCAATTCTAGCCCCCGGGTATTTGAGGCTGAAATACTCATCCAAAATAAACAGCTCTGTCTTGTCTTTGAAATAGTCCAAGCACTGCTTGTATGACAAGTAAAGATCACAATCTAAAAATACAAGATCAAAACCTTTTGGAAGATGACTAACCTTATCACTTAACCTGTCAAATGGGGTCTTTAAAATAGAAACTTCCGGTTTATCCATGCACCGATGCAAGAACAATCTTTTATAATTTTGGAAATAATTTGTCCATAGATGCTCATTTTCATCTAATTCTTTCTTTCTATTTTTAGCATACAAAAAATGTCTTTTACTGATTTTTCCTTGATTATACATGGTCTCAAATCTATCGAAATGGTCGTTGGGGTGAACTATACCTGGCGGGAAACCCTCAAATGAGTCAATAGCATAAGCATGAAAATAGTCAAACAACTCTGATAAAAAGTGATAGATTGGTAAAAAGGTGGTCCCACGATACACACCGCATTCCGCATACACGAAAGATGTTTTATTGGATGATTTTGAATAGATGGTCTCAGCTACAAACCGAGTGTTATTACCAACATCGATATCATACAATTTCTCCGATATTCTTAAAATATCATCCCAGATTTCGTGAAAGTCTCTCATGAAACGATTCTTCTTCATAATACCAGTGTACATCTACTGAATCTAAATCAAGCTCACATGATTTGCCGACAAAGGCGGTTGGTTGCCCCCTTGGCTTTCACGGACACGAACCACGAACCACGGCCCTTTGGCTTTCACGGACACGAACCACGAACCACGGCCCTTTGGCTTTCACGGACACGAACCACGAGCCACGAATCACGGCCCTTTGGCCTTCCGGTTTTTCACGGACACGGATCACGGCCCTTTTGAATCACGGCCCTTCGTCCAATAGATCGCCCGGGTCACCTTCGGCCGCCGGGCCGCGACCTTCAGAAGGTCATGAGGGCGGACGTGATCGTACCGCACGCTCCGGACCAGGCCGTTGAAGGCGACCCGGGAGGGGCGGTACCCCAGCTCGGAGAACCGCGCCGCGGCCCGCTCGTGACCCGGGCAGATCAGGGTGCGGGGAAGGTACCCCAGGTCCAGGAGTCGCTCCAGGCAGGGGGTGTACCGCGGGTCCGGGTCCACGTCGCCCACGGGGTGCACCTCGAAGAACAGATCCGGCTTCTGGGTCTTCAGGGTCTCCTGCATGCCGTCCAGCACCTGGCACTCGTACCCCTCCAGGTCCATTCGAAGGAAGGAGATCGGGCGCTTTCCCTCGAGAAACCGGTCCAGGGTGACGGTCTCCACCTCGATGTGCTCGTTGAAGGTGTCCGTCCGGTCGTACTCCATGAGGCAGTGCATGTTGTCCGACGGTCCCAGGTACATGCGGTCGCGCCCCTCGGCATCCCCCGCGGCCAGGGGAAAGGCGAGGATCCGGTCCTCGAAGCGGTTGAGGCGGATGTTCCGGATCAGGAGATCGTGGTTCCGCGGAAACGGCTCGAGGGCGTAGACGCACCCTTCCGGGCCCACCAGGGACGCCTCGAGCAGCGCGTAGTAGCCGATGTTCGCCCCCACATCGATGACGGCCGCGCCCGGCTGAAGGCGCTCCCGCATGAGCTCGGTCTCCAGCTTCTCGTGCACGCCGTAGACCGCCAGGATCTTGCTGATGCCCTGCACCTGGATGTTGAGCAGCATGCGGTAGTCGTGGATCCGCCGAGGGACATGGGTCCGCCGAAGCCCCCAGCGCTCGACACCGTAGCGGAGGTAGCGCAGCCCGGCGCCGGCAAGCGATCGGGCGCCTTCCGTGCGCCCCTTCCCCCAAATCGCCCGGATCCGGCCCACGCTCACCAGGCGCTTTTCTTCACGGACCCCAAGGTCCTGCCCACCCGGTCTTTCGCCTCGAAGCCCGGCCCCCCGGACCCCAGGTACCGCACCAGCTCCTCGGCCAGCAGGCGGTTCCCCTCGGGGGAGTAGTGACCGCCCTTCTTCCCGTAGGCGAACAGGTCGAAGGGGTCCACCTCCAGCCGGTCCACGGCCTCCTTGAAGTCGAACACGGCCAGGTTCAGCGAGCGGGCGATCCCCAGGGTGTGCCGCCGGACCTGCTCGAAGGTGTCCTTGGTGTCCTCGAGCCAGTAGCCCACGCCCGGCAGATAGACGAACACCACCTTCCCGCCGCGGCTCCGGGTCTGCCGTTCGGCCGAGGCCAGCACCTCCTGCAGGAGGGGGCCGAACCGCTCGGCATTCTGCAGGGTCTCCTCGTGAAACAGGACCTGGCGGTCGGTGAGCTCGATCAGCTTGTCCACCAGCCGGGAATGGAAGCGGAGCAGGGTGATGATGGGCTTCGTCCGCCACTCGTCCGAGTAGAAGCCCTGCCGGATGGGCCGGTTGAGCCTTTCGTCGATCCAGGCCTCGAGCTCATCGCCCGTCATGAAGGCCTCGATCTCGGCCTCCTCGGTGCGAAATCGCTCCTCGAGCTCGGGCGGGGCCAGGGCCTTGAGGAAGGGGCTGCCGATCTCCGTGGACAGCCCGACGTAGTCGTTGTCGTAGAACACCCAGAGCACCACCCGAGGGGCCTTGGGCAGGCCGAACACCTGGAGCCGGGCCAGCTCCTGAATCGGCGCGGCGGCCGGAACCCCGGCGTTGTACACGGCAAGACCCGTCTGCTCCCGAAGCAGGTTCACCCAGAAGGCCTCGCCCGGCACGTCACACCCGATGGTGAAGGAGTCGCCCACGGCGAACACGTCCAGGCGCTCGTGGCGGCTGTATAGCCCCGGCGGGTTGCGAAACCCGTTCTCGTCGGACGTGTAGGTCACCCATCCGTACCCCTCGTTGCCCAGGACCGTCAGGGCGTTCGGCACCGGCGCGAGCCGGGGGAGCCTCTCGCCGAACGGGTTGATGATGGGGTATGCCGGCTTTCCCTCGTCCCGCATCTTTCGGACCACGCGGAACTTCTGCCACGGGTCCTCCTCGTAGATGCGAATGCCGATCTCCGCGAACAGGAACCCCAGGACGCACGAGATCAGGACCAGCAGGGTGTTCTGGTTGGCCCGGCTGCTCCCTTTGATCCCGAGCAGACCCGTGAAGGCGGCCAGGACCAGCAGGACCCCCATGAGCATGAGGAGCCGGATGGAGTACTCGTACCAGATGGGATCGCCGCTCTCGGTGAGCAGCGCCAGGGCCGCCAGCGTGCCGAGGCAGACCAGGGCGAAGGCCAGGTTGAGGAGCCTGGGGATGGTGTCCCCGGGCGTTTGAAATCGCTTGCTCATGAGTCTGTACTCTTTCGTTTCATAGGGTTTACCGTGAAAACACTCCTCGTGGTCCGGTCGTAGGGCGGCATTTCACACGATGCCGCAAGGTATTCGTCAAACACGGCGGGGTGTAAAACCCCGCCCTACGAAAAACCGCCATCCATCAGCGCTGATCCAAAGCCCAGCACGGCTCATGGACGTTCAGGGTGCTTCCAGCAGGGCCAGGGCCTCCCTGCAGACCTCCTCGGGAGGAATACGCTCCAGACAGTCACGCCGCCCTCTCAGGCAGCTCCGCCTCAGGCCGCAGGGCGCGCACGGCAGGTCGGTGAACAGGTTCACGTTCTCCGCATACCCCGTCAGCTCCGGGCTCACGTACCCGCCGTAGACGATCACCGAGCGGGTGCCCACGGCGTTGGCCAGATGCATGAGCCCCCCTTCCGGGGCCAACAGCAGGTCGGCGTGGTGGAGCACCGCGGCCGCCTCCCGAATGCCCGGAAGCCCGGTGGCGTCCCTCACGCCCTCCAGGAGGGGCTTCCCGCCTTCCCCCACCTGCACCAGGGTCAGCCCGGCCGCCCTCAAGGCGTCGGCCGCCTCCTGCCACCGGGAGAAGCCGTACTGCTTGTTCACCGTGAAGCTGTCCTTGGTGTGGGGCTCGATGGCCACGTAGGGGCCCAGCTCCTCCAGAAAGCGCCGGCCCGAGACGAGCTCCGGGGCGGTGAGGTGAAGCTCGCAGCGGATCTCCGGCCGGGTCACCCCGTAGGCGGCGCAGGCCATTTGGATGGCGTGCCCCCCGGGCTTGTACAGGATCCGGTCCCGGGTGATCCGCGTCCAGTAGTTGGCCTTCCGGTTGTCCAGCCGAAGCTCGCACACCGGCCCCGTTGCTTCCCCCGGGTCGGTCACGACCGCCGGGTGGTGCTGGAAGACCTCGTCCGCCAGCACCTTCCGAGGCCAGGGGAGCCGGCCGAACACCCGGTTGGTGAGCACCACCTTACGCCCGGTCTGCCGGTGCACCTCTCGGGCCACGGCGGTCCACAGGATGTACCCCCCCAGGCCCACGGCTCAGGACGGCTCCTCGAGGTCCCCCAGCCGGATGCGCTCGTCCGCCTCCAGGTCCCGGGTCACCCGCCGGCCCACCACCCGGTCCAGCATGTCCGCCCCCAGACCGCCGCCCGGCCGCTTCAGGCCGAGCATGCCGCGCTCCAGGACCTGGCCCTGCCGAACCGGGACCTCGGCCACGATGCTCCGCCTGGCGCTGGACCAGGCCTGGGCCTCGGACTCGGCCACGCCCAGGGTCCCGTCCCCCCGCACGGTCTCGGCCAGCCGGATGTTCTCCACCATGCGGCGGAGGTCCGGGGGGTCCACGGCGAAGTAGTGCCCCGAGCCCGTCCAGGAACGGTCCAGGGTGTAGTGCTTCTCGACGATCCGGGCCCCCATGGCCACGGCCACCGCGGGGATCACCATGTGCGGGTCCGGCTCGGTGTGGTCCGACAGGCCCACGATCATGCCGGGGTACCGCTCCTTCAGGGTCCGAATCCGCTCGAGGTTCGCGTGGGGCGGAGCCGTGGGGTAGCTCAGGGTGCAGGCCAGAAGCATCACCTGGTGGTTGCCCTCCTGGAACAGGGTCTCCAGGGCCCGGTCGATCTCCTCCTCGGTGGAGGCGCCCGTGGAAAGGAGGACGGGCCGTCCGATGCGGGCCACGTGCCGCAAATGCTCCAGGTTGGGGATGTCGCAGGAGGCGACCTTGAAGATCGGCATGCCCAGGTCGGCCAGCATGTCCGTGCTCTCCTCGTCGAAAGGCGAGGAGAAGACCGTGACGCCCCGCTCGCGCCCGTGTGCGAACAGGGCCTCGTAAGCCGCCCGGTCGAACCGGTCCAGGCGCCGGTAGTAGTCCAGCTGGGAGACCTGCTCCCCCCCCCAGAAGGAGACGGCGCTTCCCGTGACGAGCTTCTCCGCCTTGTAGGTCTGGAACTTCACCGCGTCCGCCCCGGCCTCGGCGGCCCGGTCGATCATCTCCCGGGCCACGCCCAGGTCGCACATGTGGTTGCAGGCGGCCTCCGCGATGATCCAGGCGGGCTGGTCCTCGCCGATGTCGCGCCCCTCCACCTGCAAGGTCCCGGCGAAAGGCGAGAGCCTCCATCGGGCCATCTCCAGGTCGAAGCGCGTGTGGATGTTGGTGCAGTCGTCCATCCAGGTGGAGGCGTAGGGAAAGGGGGAGGACTCCAGGGCCTTTCGGCTCAGCACCACCAGGGCGCCGTTCCTCCGGCCGCGGCGATCCACGGTGAACAGGTCGTCGATCTTCTTTTCGATCACATAATCCAGGACCTCGGCCACATCGACCCGCCGGTCCGGGTTGTCGGGCTGCACCCCGGCCACGTGGGTGATGCGACCGTCGTCCACGGCCTGAAACGCGTGGCGGTAGACGTCGATGAGGGGCGTCTCGCCACCGAGGTCCCTCCCCCGTCGAATCACCTCCACCCCGAGCCCCCGGGCGTGCCCGGCGATCTCGTCGGAGTCCGTGGAGACCACCACGGCGTGGATCCGGTCCGATGCCCGGGCATAGGCCACGGCGTGCTCGATCAGGGTCTTCCCCCGGACCCTCTGCAGGTTCTTTTCGGGAAGCCTGCCCGACTCCCCCTTGGCCGGTATCACCGCAAGGATCATGGGTACCTCCTCTTCATCCCCGCCCGGGTCCGTTCAGGCCCCCGCCTTTTCCGGTTTCCGCTTCAATGCCTGCATCGCGTCCCTCAGAGGGCGGGTGAGCTCCTGCAGGACCTGATCGTCCAGCACGCCCAGCGCCCGCAGCAGGATCAGGTGGAGCCCCAGCACCCCCAGCCCGAGCGCCGCCATGATCGCCCGGCTCTCCACCAGGCGCTCCAGCCCGAGGGCGAGGGCCGCCAGCGCCAGGAACAACGAGGCCACCGTCCCCATGCGCGAGAGAAACAGGGTGTGGAACTCTTTCCGGACCGTGTAGAGGACGCCCACCCCGCGCGGGACGATCCACACCACCCCGATGGCCAGGGGCTTGGCCGCCCCTCCCAGGGTCATGCCGGCCACCTGAAGCGGGACCAGCAGATAGGTGGCCAGGATGCGGATCGCCTGGCTGGGCGGGGTGAGCCAGAGAAAGATCCGGTGCCTCTCCGTAGCGTACACCAGGTTGTGGTATGGACGGAAGAAGAGCTTCACCAGGATCTCCAGGCTGAACACCCGCAGGATGAAGGCGGCCGTCTCCAGCCCGGGGCCGTACATGACCCGGATCATCACGTCGGCGTAGGCCAGGACGGCCAGCGCGAGGAAGGTGCCCAGCACGTTGCTCATCCGCACGATCTTCTCCATCTGCCGCTCGAAGACCCGGCGCTTCAAGTTGGCGAGCCGGTGGGAGATCTCCGGGAGCAGCTGCTGGGACACCGCCTTGACGATCATCAGAAAGCCCCCGTACACCCGCTCGGCCACGGTCAGGTACCCCACGTGGGCGTCCGTGAGCAAATGCCCCACGAACACCTTGTCCACGTTGGCGATGGACAGGGAGATGCCCTCGGTGAGCGAGATGGGCAGGGCGAACCGGATGTACCGCCTGCACAGGCGCCACTGGGGGCGGACCCATGCGAGACCGAGGCGCCGAAACCCGTAAGGCGCAGCCAGAAGGACCAGAAAGAAGAACTCGATGGACGGCAGCACAGCCACCAGGTACCAGCTTTGAAGGACCGTGCAGAAGAGGACCGCAAAGCCGAGCATCACCACGCGGGCGATGTTCTTGATGATCGCCAGGGACGTGAAGTCCCGCCGGGCCGCCAGCGTGTTGGTGAACAGGTCGGAAAACGAGATGAAGAAGAGATTCCCCGTCACCAGGAGGTAGAGAAGCGGGTCGTCCGGCCGGAACACGAGCTCGAAGAAGACGACGGACAGGGCAAGGAACGCCGTCAGGAGAACGCCCTTGATCGCGAGGTACGAGGCGAACTCCGGCGCGAACCCCCCTTCCCGCTCGGCGATGAACTTGAGGCCGGCCCGGTCGATCCCCAGGTCCACCACGAACCGCAGCAGACCCACCAGGCCCGTCATGTAGGCGATCCGGCCGATGACCTCGATGCCGTAGACGCGGACCACCAGGATGGAGGCGGCGAACCCCACCCCCGCGCCGAAGACGCTCGAGACCACGTTGATGTAGGTGTGGCGGACGATCAACGGCGCTCACTCCCGGACGAAGGTGGCTTCCAGCTCCAGGTAGTTCTCCCGAATGGCCGCCTCGTCCTGGAAGTAGGTCTGCTTCAGCCGTCGCATCCCGCCGGCCGGGTCGGCCTCCATGAGCGCGTCCAGGGCCCGGAAGAAGCCCGCCCGGTCCGCCTCCAGGGGCAGGTCCGCCACCGGCGCCTCCTCGTAGATCTCGTCCATGCCCCGGTACCCCCGCTTGACGTGGATGTTGAGAACCTTCTTCTCCAGCATGACGATCTCCTGGATCCCCGTGCTGTCGAAGTTGACCACCGCGTCCGAGACGGACATGAGCTCCAGGCTCGTGGGGGGATCGTAGCTCTCGTCGTAGAAGGTTCGACACCCCCTCAGCAGCCAGCGAAGAGGAGGGGTCAACGGGTTCTTCCTCCGGGTCTTGTAGAGAAGCAGGTATCCTCGCTCCCGGGCGTGCTCGCCGAGCCACCGGATGAACCGTTTCGTCTCCGGGTAGAACTTCTTCTGAGGCCCGAGCACGAACAGGAAGCGCTTGCCCTCCGGGAGACGGTACTTCTCCAGGACGGTCTTCCGGTCCAGCCCGGGAAGGGCCAGGTACTGGGAGTAGCCCGTGTAGCGGAACTTGCCCTCCCGGTCCCGTTTGGCGTGCTCCCCGGCCATGTAGGCGGAGTGGAAGAGGATGTACCGGGCCTTGTCGTAGTACCAGTCCAGGGTCCGGTTGAAGTCGGTCATGTGGGTGATCGCGTAGACGTTGAGCCCGTGGTCGGTGTACGGCTCCTCCCCCAGGGGCATGGCCTCCAGCGTGATCAGGTTGACGATGCCCTGCTTTCGGCACTGCTCCGCCAGGTCCGCCGCGCTCCGGAACCAGTACCGGGTGTAAGGCTCGAGC
The DNA here is from genome assembly GCA_964443135.1 of uncultured Desulfobacterales bacterium. Classification (GTDB taxonomy): domain Bacteria; phylum Desulfobacterota; class DSM-4660; order Desulfatiglandales; family HGW-15; genus JAIPEI01. The sequence goes on from CAYUBQ010000038.1 coordinate 25,320, forward strand.
CGCTCCAGGTGGCGGCGGTTCCGGATGGGGCTCGTGGCCTTCTCGTCCTCCCGGTACACGAAGAAGACGATCCGGTAGCGTCCCTCCCACAGCCGGACCAGGGGCATGAAGGCCTTGAGGTAGGTGACCTCCTTGAGCACGAAGGCGAGCCGGGTCCGGCCGTCCGTGCTTTCGAGCGCCCGCTCCCGGTCCCGGGCCGCCAGGCGGGCGGCGATCCGCCGGTAATAGACCCGCCGAACGCCCTCGGCCGCCCGCTTGATCCGGCCCAGGACGGGCCGGCCCTTGTCCATGTAGGCGGGCCTGGGCTCCTTCAAGGCGCCCCGGTGCCGCTCATGGCCTGGTCCCCTCGAAGAAACCGGATCTCCTGGACCCCGCCGCTCCTCGAGAACCGAAGCCTGCCCAGGGGCTCGAAGGACCGGTTCAGGACGATCACCTCCCCGTCCGTCCTCCCCCGCTGCTCGCGCTCCGTGATCTGGGAGCCACCCACCAGGACGTGGGTCCGGTTCACGGCGAGACCCCGGGTGAAGAGACCCTCCTCCTGAAACACGGGCTCCCGGCCCACCACCAGGCCGCCGCCCCGCGAGTCGCAGTGCCAGAGCACCCCGTCGATCTCGGCCACGTTGTGGGCGCTTCCGCTCTCGGTGGGGATCGCCCGCAGCGGCCGCCAGGAGCGATCCAGGACGAAGATCTCGCTGTCCATGCCCGTCTTGGCGCTCTGGTTGTGCGCCACCACGTAGACGGCGTCCGGGGCGGCGAACACCGAGTTGAAGTGACGGTAGTTGGCCGACGCCCGGCCGTCGGTCACGGGACCGGAGGGGTAGACGGCCCGGAGACGCTTTCCACGGTCGGAGTAGTGCACGATGCCGTTGTGGTAGGTGTCCATCACGATCACGCGCCCGTCCACCACGTCCACCTGGTGCACCCCGGTGCTCAGGAACCCGGCCAGGCTTCGTGCGGTCCCTTTCTGCAGATCCACCTTCAGGAGCCGGCCGAAGCTCTCCGGGACCCGCTGGAACACGTACCACCAGCGCGAATTGCGGTTCGAGGCGAGGCCGTAGACGCTCCCGCCCTGGAGACGCCAGGCCCGTCCCTCCTCCACGTACAGGAGACCGCTCTGGGTGCCCGCCAGAAACGGGGCCAGCCCCCGGACCGCACCCTCGGCCCGGACCTCGACCCGGGGGTCGCAGGGCGGCGCCACCCGCAAAGCCCTTGCGAGCATCACGGCGTACCGGGCGTCCCGGCGGGCCCGGCCGAGTGCGCTGCGTATTCGCCTGAGCCTCATCCCGCCTTCACCACCGGGGCCGGGGAAGCAGCTCGCCCGCGCTCCGGAGCACGCTGATCCGGCAGGGCCCTTTCACCCGCTCCCTGGCCAGGGCGAGGCCCTGCTCCAGGTCCGCGGCGTAGGCAAAGCCCATGCGCTCGGCAACGGCCCGGTCGATGTGGGGGCTCACCAGAATGCCGGAGGCCCGCTCGCAGACGATCCGCCCGATGGCCACCAGGGTGTAGGCGAGGAGCTTGTTCGAGAAGCGCCCCGCCTCCACGTCCTCGTACAGCACATCCGGTTCTCGAAACCCCCGCTCCTCGAAGTCCGGGAACTGGGGGGACACCCCTTCCGGGCACTCGGCCCCCAGCACGATCGCGCCGCCGTCCCGCACCACCAGGTCGGCCGCACACACCGCCTTGATGGCCTGGCGGAGGTCGATGTCCGTGGGAAAGGCCTCGGCCGCGACCACGTCCGCGGGCTCCCCCACCGATACGCCGTAGAGCGCCCGGCTCGCCCGAACGCCCAGGCGGTGGGCAGGCTCCGGGTCGCCCGCCACCAGCTCGGCCACGGTCTCCCCCACCATGACCGCGTCCACGGCGAAGGTGAGGCCCACGCTCCTGCAAACCGCGCGAACAGCCGCACGCACCGGGTTCTCCTCCACCCCCAGGATCTCCCGCATGGGGTAGCCCAGGGCGGTCCAGTGGGTGTCCGCGATGGTGGCCTCGCCGCAGATGCCGGGCATGATCGCCTTGCCGCCCCCGGAAAAGCCGGCCGTGGCGTGGGGGACGATGTTTCCCACGGCCAGGACGGCCTCCGCCTCCAGGGCCATCCGGTTGATCACCACCTCCAGGCCGCTCTCCAGCGTCCCGAGGGAGGCCAGGGCCTCGGGCACGTTCCAGGCGTGGTTGTGGACGCGATACCGATCCGCAACGTCCGGCCCGAACTTGGCCCGGATCTCGTCCGGGCGCATGGGCCGGTGGGTTCCGAGTCCGATCAGGAAGTCGATGCCGTCGTCCGGGACGCCGGCCGCCTCCAGCTCCCGGAGCACCGGGGGCAGGATGCGCCGAAGGGGCGTCGGCCGGGTGTTGTCGTCCGTGACCACGAGGACCCGCTTCTTGCCCCGGAGGCGGTCCCGAAGCCTCGGCCCGCAGCAGGGCGCGGCGATCCGCTCCTCGATCTCCCGGTCGGAGAGCCCGGCGGGCGGCTGGGACGGGGCATACACACCGATGAGCTCCCGGTCGGAGACCCGGAAGGTCCCCAGGGAAGGCCGGGTGAAGCGGAAGGTCCGGCTCACGAGGCGTCCCGATACAGCGGTCGCCACTCCTGGAGGATCTTCTCGGCCTCCCAGAAGGTGAACCGGGAGCTGATCCGGATGCTCTCCTCGGGCAGCATGGTGATGTGACCGATGCGCCGTCCCAGGATCTCGTCCTTCCGGACGTGCTGCGTCCGGGTCAGGAGGACCGCCCCGTTCTCCTTGTACAGGGCATCGCGCTCCAGCCTGAGCTTGCGCGTCTTCTGGATCGGCACCAGCCCGTTCCGCTCGTGCTGGTAGCAGTAGGCCAGCTCCTCGCAGACCGACACCACGCTGTCCAGATCGAAGATGGTGAGGGTGTCGATGGCCTTCTCGATGTGCCGCTTCCGGCGAAGGGGGGCATTGACGTAGAGCAGCATCACCGCATCCGGCCGGTAGCCCTCCGAGGAGGCCAGCTGCTCCAGCAGGTGCAGCAGCACCGGGCCGATGCGGGTGTGGGGCCGTGAGATCTCCGCGGGCCGGGACCGGGCGCCCATGGCCGGGAACGCCCGGTCCACATAGTCGATCACGGCCGGGTCGTCCGTGGTCACCACCACCCGGTCCAGCATGCTCGTGCGGGCCGCCTGGGAGAGCGTGTGCCAGATCAGGGGCCTGCCGGCGATCTCCTTGAGGGCGATCTCCTGAAACACGTTGGACTGCCGAATGGCCGGGACCACAGCGAGCACCCTGGGGATAGCGCCCTTTCGCCGGTGCTCCACGAAGCTTCGTTTGATCTGCCTTCGGGTCCTCAGGATCCGCTCGTCGTCCCGGGTGAGGCTCTCCGGGTGGCGTCGGTAGTAGAAGAGCGGCACGTTGACGTTGTACGGCTCGTACCGCTCGAGAAACCGGATCCACAGGTCGTAGCCGTCCTGGCACTGAAACCGCTCGTCGTACCCCCCGAGGGAGAGCAGGCAGTCCCGGCGGATCATGGTGCAGGCGCCGTGGGCCGGCAGGTCCAGCAGGTCCACCTCCTCGCCGATTTTCTTTCTCCGCACGAGCTCCAGCACCTCGCCCTGCTCGTCCACGAGGAAGTAGTCCGGGTAGACCAGGCCGACCTCCTCGTGGGCGTCCAGGGTGCCGGAGAGGACCAGGAGGGCGTTCTCGTCCAGGTAGTCGTCCGCATCCAGCCGCATGATGTAGACGCCGTTGGCCAGGCGGAGGGCGATGTTGTTGGAGACCGTGAGCCCCTGGTTCTCCTGATGGATGATCCGGACGTTCTCCCGGCCCTCGTAGGCGGCGAGCACCTCCCGGGTCTCGTCCGTGGAGCCGTCGTTGACGATCAGGAGCTCCCAGTCCCGAAAGGTCTGCTCGAGCACCGAGTCCACGGCCCGCCGTATGTACCGGCCGTAGTTGAAGGCGGTGATGTACACCGTGACCTTGGGGGGACGGCCGCTCCGATGAAGATCGCCTGCGCTCGATGCGGGTGCGGGGCCCCTCGGCATCCGGTCGGGTCCGGAGCGGGGCATCAGAACAGGGCGTAGATGAACGGGGCCACGGCGCTCCCCTCGGTGAACACGATCAGCCCCCCCAGCAGGGAGAGCATGATCACGATGGGAAGCAGCCAGTAGCGCTTCCTCATCCGCAGAAACTCCCAGAACTCCCCGATCAGTGTTTGCTTGGCCATGATTCAGTTCTCCGGAAAACAGGCATTTTCATGAAGCTCGGTGTAAGGGCAAACCCTCCCACCCGAGCGTTGCATCAGAATCGCTTGTGGTACCGCTCCCTGGGCTGCACCGGCTCGTCCCGCGTCACCCAGTAGGTGGACGCGTCGGGGTCGGGCTTCCCGGGAAGGGGCTTCCCGCCGAACAGCCGCTTGAGCCAGGCCGAGGGCGTGATCACGAGGTAGTAGGCCAGAACCAGGATGATCGTGGTGATGGTCCTCCCGATGGCGTGGGCCACCCTGAGCCACCCTGCGTGCACCGGCCGCATGGGCCCGGGAACGGCGAGAAACAGCAACCCCAGAGACCCCAGCAGCCCGAAGATCGCCGTGGGGACGGTCTTGTCCCGCCAGACCGCGAGTGCGAACAGGGCCCCGAAAAAGACCAGCGCGATCAGGCCGAACTTGCGGATCTCTTTTCGTTCAGTCGAGGATGAGCTCATCTCTCCACTCTTTCCCTTCCTCCCAGGCGGGCTGCTCCTCCTTGAAGAGGATGCAGTCCTCGATCACCAGGACGTCCATCTCCGTCCTCATGAAGCAGCGGTAGGCGTCCTCCGGCGTGCAGATGATGGGCTCCCCCCGGACGTTGAAGCTCGTGTTCACGATCACCGGGCACGCCGTGATCTCCTCGAAGGCCCGGATGACGTCGTAGTAGTCCGGGTTGGTGTCCCGGCTGACGCTCTGGATCCGGGCCGAGTAGTCCAGGTGGGTCACGGCGGGGATGTCGCTCCGCTTGTTCTTGAGCCGCTCCAGCATGGGGACGGTCTCCCCTTCCGGCTGGGGGAGGCGTCGCTCCTCGCGCACGCCCGCCACCAGGAGCATGTAGGGGCTGGGCCGGTCGATCTCGAAGTAGTCCGAGATCCGGTCCTCCAGGACCGTCGGGGCGAAGGGCCGGAACGACTCCCGGTACTTGATCTTGAGGTTCATGACGCGCTGGGTGTCCACGCTCCGCGGATCGCCGAGGATGCTTCGGGCCCCCAGGGCCCTCGGTCCGAACTCCATGCGCCCGGACATGTACCCGACGATCTTGCCCTGGGCGATCTGCTCCGCGATGATCCGGTTCCGCTCCTCCCCGTCCAGCTGGAGATAGGGGTACCCTTCCGCCTCCAGGAATGCGGCCACCTTGTCCTGTGAGAACGACGGGCCCAGGTAGGATCCGGCCTGGCTGTCGCACCCCGGGGACACACAGCGCTCGTTCCCGAGGTACCGGTACCAGACCGACAGGGCCGCCCCCAGGGCCCCTCCGGCGTCTCCGGCCGCGGGCTGGATCCAGATGTCCTCGAAGGGCCCTTCCCGCAGGATGCGGCCGTTGGCCACGCAGTTCAGGGCCACGCCCCCGGCCAGGCAGAGGTGCTTCATGCCCGTCTCCCGGTGCACGTGGCGCATCATGCGGAGGACCGCCTCCTCGGTCACCGCCTGAATGCTGGCCGCGATGTCCATCTCCCGCCGGGTGATCTCGGTCTCGGGCTTCCTCGGGGGCCCGTCGAACAACCGGTCGAACCGCTTGTTCGTCATGCGCAGGCCGCCCAGGAAGTCGAAGTAGTCCAGGTTCAGCCGGAGCGAGCCGTCCTCCTTCAGGTCGATGAGCTCGTCCAGGATGCGGTCGCGGTAGACGGGCCGCCCGTAAGGCGCCAGCCCCATGAGCTTGTACTCGCCGCTGTTCACCTTGAACCCGATGAAGTAGGTGAAGGCGGAGTAGAGCAGGCCCAGGGAGTCGGGGAAGTGGAGCTCCTCGAGCAGGGTGATCTCGTTGCCTCTCCCGGTCCCGTAGCTCGCCGTGGCCCACTCCCCCACGCCGTCGACGGTCAGGATCGCCGCCTCCTCGTAGGGCGAGGGATAGAAGGCCGACGCGGCGTGGGCCTCGTGGTGCTCGGTGAAGAGGACGTCCCCCTCGAACCCGATCTCCCGCTGGACCACCTTGGGGACGTGGAGCTTCTTTCCGAGCCAGAGGGGCATGGCCTCCAGCCAGGAGCGGAGCCCCCGGGGCGCCACCGTGATGTAGCTCAGGAGGAGCCGCTCGAAGGTCTGAAGCGGCTTGTCGTAGAACACCACGTAGTCGAGCATGTCGGCCGACGTGTTCCCCTCCTCCAGACAGTAGTCGATGGCGAGGGAAGGGAACCGCGGGTCGTGCTTCTTGCGCGTGAACCGCTCCTCCTGGGCCGCGGCCACGATCCGTCCGTCCCTCAGCAGGGCCGCGGCCGCGTCGTGGTAAAAGCAGGATATCCCTAATATGTCCATCTCATGCGTCTCCAGTCTCCACTTCTTTCTCTCCGGGGGCCCCCTTCCGCACCACACCCCCCTCGGCGGACAGGGTCGAAAAGCCCCTCAGCGCCCTGTCCCTCTTTTCCCGGCACAGCCGATCCAGCTCCTCGTCCAGGACGTCTCGCGACCGGTTCTTGCGGACCGGGTGATCGAGATGATACTGGAGCGCCATGAACCAGAGGTTCCGCACGCGCACGTCCCGGTGGAACAACCGGTAGCAGATGTCCGAGTCCTCCCGCCCCCACGCAGCATCAAAGGTCTCGTCATACCCGTCCACCCGGAGAAAGTCCTCCCGCGTCATGGACAGGTTGCAGCCCCGAAGAGAGGTCTGAAACCGCCCCGGCCGCGCCAGCAGGCGCCCGATCCCGGGGCACCGAACCGCATTCTTTCGGTTCCCCAGCCCCGGCGTCAAGGGCCCGGGCGGCTGAAACCCTTCCCCACCCAGGACCCGCTCCGTGACGCCTCCCGGCAGAAAGGATCGCTTGCCCTGAAGGAACGCGCCCCGCCCCGACATCGCCAGATGGTCCTCCACGAAGCGGGGATGCAGGACAACGTCGTGATCCACGAAGATCAGGCAGTCGGCCCGGGTGTGCCGCACCGCCAGGTTCTTGATCCTGGCCTGCCGAATTCCCCTGTCCTCATGGCGCACGTGCCTCCATACGAGCCCGCTCCCCTCCAGGGCCTCCCTGACCGCTCCCCCGGTCTCCGGCCCCGACCCGTCATCCGCCACCACCAGCTCATCGGGCAACCGGCTCTGCCGCTTCACAGACGCCAGGACGGCCGCAAGCGCCTCGGGCCAGTCGTACGTGGTGACGACGAGGGCCGAGGTCCAGTGGTGACATCCACCTTCCGACTCACCGGGGAAACCGGTTTCCATCCCAGCCACACAACCGCTCCATCACTACCAGGACCCGCCTTCGACCCTATCCATCAATCTCTCGTAGAGGTTTTCGAACCTTTTCACCACGGCACTCAACTCGTACTCCCTCTGAATCCTCTCCCGCGCCCGCGCTCCCATGGCGGCCCGGCTTTCAGGGCTCATGTCGAGAACCCTGCGGAAGGCTTCGGCAAGCGCCTCACTGTCTCCGGGCGGCACCACGACCCCCGCATCGCCGACAATCATGGCCGAATCCCCCACGTCGGTCACCACGCAGGGGACCCCGCAGGCCATGGCCTCGCCGATGGTGTTGGAGAACCCCTCGCCGAAGGCGGACGAGGAAGCCGCGATGTCCAGGCCGGCCGCAATGTGCGCCACGTCGTCCCGCTGCCCCAGGAGGTGGACCCGGCCCTTCAATCGATCCGGGATCAAGCCCGCCAGGTGCCGGTTTTCCGGGGTCACGCCCCGGCCCACCATCACGAAGTGGACGGAAGGCTCGCGCTCCGCCAGAAGGTCCGCGGCACGCAGGAAGTTGGGCTGGTCCTTCATGAGGTCGAAGCGTGCGATCAGGCCGATCAGCCTCGCATCGCCCGCAAGGCCCAGCTCGTTCCGGAGCCGCGCGCGGGCACCCTCATCCGGCCTGAACGCAACCGTATCAAAGCCGTTCGGGATCAGGACCATGCGATCGGTCAGGTAGCCCCTTTTCCGGTGGATCCTGGCCCCTTCCCTCGAGTTGACCACGATGGCATCGACCAGGGGGGAGAGTACCCCGCACAACCGGACCGTGAGAGCGGTGAGCGGGCGGTACCTCCTGAGGCGCATGTCCGAGCAGCGAACTCCCCACACCACCCGCCTCACCTCGGCCACCCGTCCCATGATCAGCCCGAAGAGATCGGCATGATACAACCAGCTCTGAACGATGTCCACGGATTCCTGTTCGAGCAGCCGGAGGAACTTGGCGACCCCGCCGGGCGTGGGCTTTCCAAGGCCCATGCCCAGCTGAAACACCCGCACCCCGGCCTCTGCGATCCTCTCCCCGATCGGACCCTTGTCCGTCATGGACACCACGATGCACCCGAACCGCTCCCGGTCCATGCGGGCGACGAGCTTGCAGAGCATCTGCTCGGCCCCGCCCATGTTGAGCTCGGTGATGACGTGTGCAATGCGGATGGGTCGACTGTTCATCCGATCAACAACGATTCATACGCACGCACCGCGTTTCCGCATTCATGGGTCTCCGGGACCAGCCTCTCCGCATCCATGTTTTCCCACGCCCTGCTCCGAACGATCCGGACGAGCCGGTCCGCCATGGCGCCCGTGTCCTCCGCAGGCACGAGCCAGCCGTTTCTCCCTTCGCTCAAGATCTCGCCGGTCCCCCCCGGACAGTCGAAGGCCAGCACCGGCGTCCCGCACGCCAGGGACTCCAGGACCGCATTGGGGGACCCTTCGTACCGGGACGAGGAGACGAACAGGTCTGCATGGGCCATGAAGGGACAGGGGTTGTCCCGGTGTCCGGCGAACACCACCGCGTCCTGAAGCCCCAGCTCCCTTGCGAGACCTTGGAGTGCGGCCGCCTCCGGCCCGTCTCCCACCAGGGTGAGGCCGAGCCCGGCCGCCTCGCGGCTCGCAGCGGCCACGGCCCGCAGCAGCAGGTCATACCCTTTCTGCCGGGTCAGCCGGCCCACGGAAACGAGGTGGATCCCTTCGGATGGAAACGGGTTGTCGCCTCCACGGGCCGCCGCACGGATCCGCTCCACGTCGACCGGGTTCGGGACCACGTGAATCCGGCCGGCGGCCGAGGGGACGAGCGCGGCCATATCCTCTTTCATGTGCCGGGAGTTACACAGGATCCCGTCGGAACGCGGGTACAGGAGGCGGTAGAAAAACCGGTAGGCCTTTGGGTGGGCCGTGCCCTGAAGACGGACGCCGGGCGTGTTGGCCTCCCGCACGAACAGCCGCGTTCCCGGCGGAAGAAAGCGCCGCACCGCCAGCATGCCGAGATTCAGATGGCTGACGGTGGTGACCACCACGTGGGGCCTGAGCCTTCTCAGGTATCGCACCAGCCCGGGAACGGCATGCCGCAGGCGGGTTGCGTTCATCCTGTGGGTGGGGAGGGACTGGGGCAGGTCCCGCCCCAAGGGCCCCCAGGGGTTCACCACCACCAGGAACGGGGCCGCCCGATCCCGATCCAGATGCCTCGCCACGGTCAGGATGACCCGCTGCGCCCCACCCGCCTCGAGGTCGGCAAGGACAAAGGCGACTCTCTGCCTGGACAAGGGAGACGCGGGCCTCAACCCTTCTCGAGCACCACGAAAAGCCGGAAGGCCAGGTATCGGCTCAGCGGGTCGAGCCGATCCTCCAGGAACCGCATGGGCCTCCACAGAAAGAGCGGAAGCAGGCCGGGGTGGTGAAACCCCCCGCTCAGGGGATAGACGAAGAAGTCCATCCTCTGCTCCCGGAGGATCCTCAAGCGCGGAAACCGTCCCAAAAACCGGGACCTGTACCGCCCGAACAGGAGCCCGGCCAGGGCCTGGTTGCCCTCGAACGGGTCCTTTCCCCCTGCCTCGCACGCCTCCAGAGGGTTCGCATCCATGGACAACCCTTCCTGGTGCAGGAACCGGTAGACCGGGTAGGAGAGCGCGGAGACGAACGGCTCCATCATGAGGATCCGCCCCCCGGGCCTGAGCACCCGCTGGGCCTCCCGGAAAAAGGCGACCGGGCCGGGCAGGTGGTGAAGCACATCAAAGAGCACCACGTTCCCGAACACCCCCGGCTTGAACGGAAGCGCCTGGGCGTCCACGACCGCATCCAGCCAGGGCTCGAACAGAACATCCGTGCTGACGGCCTTGGGGAAATGCTCCTTGAGATGACCGCTGCCCCCGCCCAGCTCCAGCACGGGCCCCGGCCCCATCCACCGGCCGATATCTCCGTACCACCGGGCGTAGAGCCGCCTCAGAACCTCCTTGGACTCCCAGACGACCTTCCTCTGTTTCAGGGGGTCGGGACACGGCTTCATCCCCTGGTGCATCTACTGCGCGAACCTCGAGGACTTCATCTTCCGGTACGCGAACAGGGTCATCTTCAACAGCAGCCACCCATGCCGGAACCGGCTGATGTTCGTGCTCCCGTACGTACGCTCCCGGTACCGGATGGGCACCTCCACCACCTTGAGGTTCTGCTTCACCGCCCCGAAGATCAGGTCGAAGTCCCCGAACGGATCGAACTCCCCGAAGTAGGAACGGTTCGCCTGGATCTTCTCGTAGTCCTTCCTCGACAGCACCTTGGTCCCGCACAGGGTGTCCTTGAACCGCTGGTTCAGGATCCACGTGAACATCACGGAGAAGAACTTGTTCCCCAGCAGGTTGAGAAACCGCATGGCCTCCTTCTCCATGGGGTAGACCAGGCGGCACCCGTTGATGAACTCCCCCAGGTCCCCGGCCACGGCCTCGTAGAACTTGGGCAGATCCTCGGGCGGCATGGTGAGGTCCCCGTCCAGGATCATGAGGATATCCCCGGAGGCCCGGGCAAAGCCCGTCCTGACCGCATCCCCCTTGCCCTTGCCCGCCTGGACCACCATCTTGATGTCCTTCCGCGGGTAGGCATCGATCACGCGCTGGATCTCCTGCTGCGTGTCGTCCGTGGATCCGCCCTCCACGAAGATGATCTCCTGGTGCCCGCCGAACGCCGGAATCCGCCTGACGGCGTCCTCCACATTGCCGGCCTCGTTCCGGGCGGGGACCAGGATGGTGGTGGAGTAAGCCTTTCTCTCCCGCAGACCCAGGGGCCGCGCCACCACGTAGCGGCACAGGGAGAGCTTGCGCACGCCGGGGAGCGGACCGATGAAGCGGTTGATCCAGTCGCTCAACCAGGGGATGCGCTTGGGCAGGAGAAGCCTCGACTCGGTCTTCACCACCTCGTACCGCTCCAGCCGGAGCAGGTTGGCGATGTCCTCGGTGGCCAGCCAGTTCTGGTGGCCTTGAGGCATCTTCCAGCGCAGACGCTCCCCCAGCTTGAGCAGGGGCTCCCAGAGGAAGTTGTAGTAGGTGACGATGATGCGCGTATCCGGCCTGCAGAAAGCACGAAGCCCCCGAAGCGCGGCCTGGATGTCCTGGAGGTGACCGATCACGTCGTCCAGGATGAGGAAGTCGAAGGTCCCCTCCACGCCCCTCAGCGCTTCGATGTCGGCCTCCACGTACGCCAGCTCCGGGTGCTTCTCCCGGGCCTTCCGGAGCATGGCCCCGCTGAGATCCACCCCCACCCCGCGCGAAGGCCTCAGGGCATGCAGCAGGTCGCCCGTGCCGCACCCCAGCTCCAGCACCTCCGCGCCCTCGGGCACCAGGAACCGCATGTAGCGCTCCCGGTCCTGGTAGTAGGTGCGGTTCTTGTCCTTCCAGGCATCCCGCTCGGGCGCGAGCTCGTCGAACCGCCGTATGATCTCCGTTTTCATCCTAATCTTTCACGACCCTTCCCGGGGTTTTGACATCCCGCCCGGCCCGGCCCCCACGTTCTCGCGGTACCACCTGCAGGTCGCCTCGATGCCCTCCCTCAGAGGGATGCGGCTCCTCCACCCCAGGGACGCCAGCCGGCTCACGTCCAGGAGCTTCTGCGGCGTGCCGTCCGGCCTGGTGGGATCGAACCGGATCTCCCCCTCGAACCCCGCCACATCGCGGATCAGGCCGGCCAGCTCCCGAATGGTCATATCCTTCCCCGTTCCGATGTTGAGGATCCCGTCCCCTTGGTAGTGCTTCATGACAAACACGCAGGCATCGGCCATGTCGTCCACGTGCAGGAACTCCCGCCTGGGGCCGCCGGTCCCCCAGACCGTCACCGAGCCCGCGCCGGCGGCCTCTGCATCGCAGAACTTTCGAACGAGTGCGGCCAGCACGTGGCT
>CAYUBQ010000039.1:0-22985 GCA_964443135.1 uncultured Desulfobacterales bacterium
TTTCCATTGCGAATGCAGCAGGTTTGATCTATACTCCGCCCCTTTTACCGTGAAACTGCTCCGCGGTGGGCCGGGCGATAGGGCGGCATTGCACATGCCGCCGCAAGGTTGGCGACAACCACGGCGGGGTGGTAAACCCCGCCCCGCGAAAACACCCGGTTTTCATCAGCGGGGGTGACCGGACTCCGGTCATGGACGTTTGGAAGGGGCATGCCCGCCTGCGTTTCTGCAGCAGGCCCCCCGGAGCATGACGTGACCGCGCCCGCCTCCTTCAAAGAACAGACCGTCTCCCTGGTGAAGGACGCCCTCTCGGTGAGCTATCATCTGTTCAAGGTGATGGTTCCCGTGCTCATCGTGGTCAAGCTCCTCAAGGAGCTCGGCCTGATCCGGTTTCTGGCCGTTCCCCTCGAGCCGGTCATGGGGCTGGTGGGTCTTCCCGCGGAGATGGGCCTGGTCTGGGCGACGGCCATGGTCAACAACATCTACAGCTCCATCGTGGTCCTCCTGACCCTGGTGGAGGACGCCCCCCTGACCACGGCCCAGGCCACGGTGCTCGGCACCATGATCCTCGTGGCCCACAGCCTGCCCGTGGAGCTGAAGATCGCACAGAAGTCCGGGCCCCGGCTCCTGTTCCAGGCTGCGGCCCGCATCGGATCGGCGCTGGTCATCGGGGTGGTGCTGCACCTGCTCTACGACGGGTTCGGTCTGCACGAAGGACCCGTGAACATCCTTCTCGGTCCCGAAGCGGGCGTTTCGCCGGGCGGGGAGTCCATCGCGGCATGGGCCGTCGGCCAGCTCGAGAACCTGGCCTCCATCTTCGGCATCATCGTGGGGCTGCTGCTCCTCATGAAGGTCCTGGAGCGGTTCCGCATCACGGAGGTCATGAACCGCGTGCTGCAACCCGTCCTCCGCCTCATGGGGATCGGACCCAAGGCCTCCACCATCGCCATCATCGGGGTCACCCTGGGCATCTCCTACGGAGGCGGGCTGATCATCCGGGAGGCCCGCTCCGGCCGCATCGACAAACGCGACGTCTTCTACGCTCTGACGCTCATGGGACTGGCCCACAGCCTCTTCGAGGACACCATGCTCATGGTCATGGTGGGAGGACACCTCTCCGGGCTTCTGCTGGCCCGCGCCCTCCTGGCCGTGGGGGCCGTCTCGCTGCTGGTGCGCCTGACCGCCCTCCTGCCCGTGTCGTTCTGTGACCGGTGGCTTTGGGGAGAGCCCCGGTAGACCCTTCCCCCTCACCCCAGGCCCAGCTCCTCCATGACGCAGTCGTGGAGAAGCGGCCGGAACGCCCGGATCCGCCCATTCCGCCGGGTGGGGTGGACACGGTTCGTGAGAAGGACCACCTGGACGTCCTTGTCCAGGTCCATCCACAGGCTGGTCCCCGGGAACCCGAGATGACCGACGCTGTACCGGGAGAAATGGCGGCCGGCCGCCGACCCCTCCCGGGAGGGCGTGTCCCACCCCAGGGCCCTGTCGCAGCCCGGAATGCGCTCCTCCCGAAGAAAGAACGCCCGGACCGTCTCGGGACGGAACAGGTCGCGCCGCTCGTCCGCCAGGTGGTCCCGAAGCATGCCCGCCAGCTGGAACACGTCCCTCGCCGTGCCGAAAAGGCCGGCGTGGCCCGAGTACCCCCCCAGGGCGAAGGCGTTCTCGTCATGAACCTCGCCCTCCAGGACCCGTCCTCTCCAGGGGCAGTCCTCGGTGGCGGCGAAGGCCTCCTTCTCGAACCGGGGGGGCTCGAAGGCTCGAAAGAGAAACGTCCGCTCCAGGCCCAGGGGCTCGAGAAAGAGCCGGTCCACGTAGGCCCCCATGTCCACGCCGGCGACCTGCTCCACCACCCACTCCAGGAGCATGAACCCCAGGTCGGAGTAAACGCATCCCGTCCCCGGCTCGTAGGCGGGCGGCTCCTCCAGGATCCAGGCCCGGCATCGGGCCTTTCTCCGGTCGGGCGCGACCCCTTCCAGACGCCTGTAGTAGGCCCTCCAGTCCGGCAGGCCCGCGGCGTGGCGGAGGAGAAGCCGGGAGGTCATGCGGCCGCCGACCGCCGGGAGCCCCGGCAGGATCTCTGCGATCGGCCGGTCCAGGTCGAGCCGTCCCCGGTCCACGAGCCGCATCAGCGCCAGGGTGGTCACCAGCGGCTTGGTGAGGGAGCCCAGGTCGAAGATGGTCCCCTCGTCCACGGCCCGGCCCGCTGGATCCAGGGAGTGCCTTCCGGCCTGGAGCGAGAGGACGACCTTTCCCGCCCGCCCCGCGACGAGCGCGGCCCCGGGGTAAACGCCTTCCTGCGCCCCTGCATCGAGGACCCGTTGTATCCGTTTCCAATAACGGCGTCTCAGGGGACGTTCTTGCATCATTCGATAACTCCGGCTCCTTTTCCCTTGTCGAGCCTGAGGTCGCCAAGGCCTTAAGGAAGATCGGCCTGCATCGGTGGATGGGAGTTATCGAATGATGCAAGAACGTCCCCTCCTGAGAACAGGCAGGCAAAGACCTTGGCGTCCTGGAGCACGTCCCCGATGAGGCAGTACTCGTTGGCCTGGTGGGCCGTGTCCCGGGCGGTCATCCAGACGGCCGCGGGCAGGCCGGCCTTTCGGAACAGCGCCGCCACGGTGCCGCCCCCGATGCCCGCGGGTTGGGCCTCCCTCCCGTTCACCCGCCTCACCGCCCGTTGCAGGGCGCCGACCACGGGAGCGTCCGCGGGCGTGGGATCGGCCGCCGCTTCCGTGTGCTCGGCCTCCACGTCCACCTCCAGTCCCAGCTCGGAGGCCACCCCGGCCGCGATCTCCCGGGCCGCCGCGACGGCCGACTCCAGGGGAACCTGCGGCAGAACGCGGCAGTCCATGTAGAAGACGTCCTTCCCCGGCACCGTGTTGACGTTGGGAACGTTGGCCTCGATCCGGGTGGGGACGAAGGTGGAGACCGGGGGGTGAAACAGCGGGTCCTCTGCGTCGAACCTCGACTCCAGCCCTTTCAGGGCCGCGATCAGCCGGGCGGCCCCGTAGAGGCTGTTCCGGCCTTTCTGCGGCGTGCTCGCGTGACACGCACGCCCCTTGACCGTGAACCTCAGCCAGATCACGGACTTCTCGGCCACCTCGATCATGGTCCCCTCCTCGTTCCCCGCATCGGGCACCACGATCAGGTCCCGGACGCTGAACAGGTCGGGCCGCTGATTCAGGAGGTGACCCAGTCCGCAGCGGCTGCCGGTCTCCTCGTCCGCGACCAGGGCCAGGCCCACCGGCCGCTCGAACGCCCCGCCCGTCTCGCGCAGGGCCCGGACCGCCAGGAGCGAGCTCACAATGGCGTGCTGGTCGTCCTCCACGCCGCGGCCGAAGAGGCGGTCGCCGTCCACGTGCAGCCGGTAGGGTTCGCTGTCCCAGAGGTTCGGGTCGCCGGCGGGCACCACGTCCATGTGGCTGAGGACCCAGACCCGGGGCTCTCCGGCCCTTCCCTCCCAGCGGGCCACGAGGTTGGGCCGGTACCCTCCCTCGGCCTCGGGGTCCGGGGCGCGAACCGTCTCGAGCGCATCCGGCTCGAGCCTCCGGAGCTCCTCCTCCAGGTAGGCCGCCTTGTCGTGCTCGCCCGTTCCCCCGTTGGCCGGGCCCAGGGCCACCCTGGAGGTGAGCTCCGCCTGGATTCGGACGACCTCCTCCCGGAAGCCGTCGATGACCGCGAACAACCGATCCACGTCGCTCATGACATCCCCCGGAAACCGACAACCCGATGAAAAGACGGGGACAGAGGATGGAATCGCTTCAGAGCCCGGAGAGGCCGGCGATCTCCGTCATCATCCGCTCCAGGAACGGCCTCGCCTCGCGGCTCGACTCCGGCTGCACCGGTCGGCCGAACCGGATCTCCACCCCCGTCCGGAACCCTTTTCGGTAGCGGATGCCCACCGGGACGAAGGGGGGCGAGGTTTTCGAGAGGACCATCCGGACCAGACCCGTCCGAGGGGGGCCCATGCGGGCCGGGTAGTAGGTGCCCTCGGGAAACACGACCACCCCTTCTCCGCCATGGAGGTGCTCGATGATGCGTCGCAGGGAGCGCCGGCTCTCCAGGGGGCGTTCCCGGTTCAGGGGGATGCCGCCCAGGGCGGAGAGGAGCCGCCGGGAAGGGGCCGATCGGAACAGCTCCGCCTTGGCCACGTAGTAGAGGGGTTTGGGCACGCTCAACCCCAGGAGGGGGATGTCCTCCCAGCGCTGGTGCTTGGCGAGGAGAACGAATGCGCTGGCGTCGGGCAGATGCTCCACACCCCGGGCCTCGACGCGGAACAAGGGGGCGAGGCACACCGTTCCCAGCAGTCGCGCCGATCGGACCACGCATTCCTTTCGCTCCATTGGATCGACCGGCATCCGTCCCCCGGCGTCACTCCACGGTCACGCTCTTGGCGAGGTTGCGGGGCTTGTCGATGTCCCGGTTCAGGAACCGGGCGCAGTGATAGGCGAGGAGCTGGCAAGGCACCACCGTCAGGATCGGGTACAGGTAGTCGAGCGTGGGCGGGACCTCGATCACCTCGTCCACCAGGTCCCGGATCTTGTCGTCCCCCTGGGTCGCAATGGCGATCACCGGACCCTTGCGGCTCTTGATCTCCTGGATGTTGTTGATCATCTTCTCGTACATGGCGTCCCTGGGGACCACGGCCACCGTGGGCATGTCCGGGCTGACCAGGGCGATGGGCCCGTGCTTCATCTCGCCCGCCGGGTACCCTTCGGCGTGGATGTAGGAAACCTCCTTGAGCTTGAGCGCCCCCTCCATGGCGATGGGGTACTGGAACTTCCGCCCCAGAAACAGCCAGTTCCCGCTCCGAACGTACTTCTCCGCCACGGCCTGGATGTGGTTGTCCTGGCTCAGCACCTGGGTCACCTGCCCGGGCAGGACCGACAGGGCCTTGATGGCCTCCACGCCCTCGGTCAGGCTCAGCTTCTGGTGCCTTCCCAGGAGCAGGGCGAGGAGCGTCAGGATGGTGAGCTGGGAGATGAAGATCTTGGTGGAGGCCACCCCGATCTCGGGGCCGGCGTGGTTGTAGATCCCGGCCTCGGTCTCGCGGCTGATGGAGCTGCCCACCACGTTGACGATGCCGAGCAGCCGGGCCCCCTTGCGGTGGGCCTCGCGAATCGCCGCCAGGGTGTCCGCGGTCTCCCCGGACTGGCTGATGGCGATGATGAACGTGTTGGGCGGGAAGTTGAGCTTGCGGTATCGAAACTCCGAGGCGAGCTCCACCTCCACGTCGATCTCGGTCAGCTCCTCGAAGATGTACCTTCCCACGGTGCCTGCATAGTAGGAGGTGCCGCAGGCCACGATGACGATGTGTCTCGACTCCTTCAGCCGCTCCCACACGGGCATGATGCCCCCGAGCTTGGGCACGCCCTCGCCGGGCTCGAGACGCCCCCGCACCGCGTTGCGGATGGTCTCGGGCTGCTCGAAGATCTCCTTGAGCATGAAGTGCGGAAACCCGTTCAGCTCGGCGTCCTCCGCCTGCCACTCCACCGTCTCCGTGTCGCGCTGGATCGTCTTGGCCTGGGCGGTGGAGATGGAGAAACCTTCGGGGGTCAGGTGGGCCATCTCGTTGTCGTTCAGGTGAACCACCTTGTTGGTGTACCGGACCATGGCGGAGATGTCCGAGGCCGCGAAGTTCCCCTCGTCGCCCACCCCGATGACCAGCGGGCTGCCGCGCCGGGCCACCGCCACCTCCCCGGGCGCGCGCCGGTGGATCACGGCCAGGCCGAACGTGCCCTCGAGCTCCTGCATGGTCCTTCGGACCGCCTCGGCCAGGTCGCCGTCGAAGAACTTGGAGATGAGGTGGGCCAGGACCTCGGTGTCCGTTTCCGACCGGAAGGCCACGCCTTCCTTCAAAAGCCGCTTCTTGATGGGGAGGTGGTTCTCGATGATGCCGTTGTGCACCACGAACACCTCCCGGGCTCCGTCGATCTGGGGATGGGCGTTGCGCTCGTTCGGCTCCCCGTGGGTGGCCCAGCGGGTGTGGGCGATGCCGGACGCTCCCTGGATCTCCATCCCCTGGATCCTGCGCTCCAGCTCCACGATCTTACCGACGGTGCGATGCCACTCGACGTGATCGCCGTCCTGAACGGCGATGCCCGCCGAGTCGTATCCCCGATACTCGAGCCGCTTCAGCCCTTCGATCAGGATGGGCTCGGCCTTCTCGGTCCCCGTGTAGCAAATGATCCCGCACATGCGTCTCGCACTCCTTTCCCATGGGTTGTCCCTTCCGAACCGCCTCCCCGGAAGGTCCAGATGCAACGCTCTCCGCCTCTCGAAGGCCGACGAGGCATTCGTGCCCCGGCGATGCGTCTCCTACCTGTAGCGGTGTTCCAGGATGTAGCGGGCCAGGTTCTTCGCTCGAATTCCCAGCTTTTTTCCGTGGACGGCCAGGACCGTAAGAGAAAGGGGACGGCGGCCGTCCCGGGGGAGGACATAGGCGCTCAGCCAGTCGAACTTGTACCGGTCCTGCGGATCGTTGATGGTACCCGTCTTGGCCCCGATTTCCAGTCCCTGGAACGCCTTCTTCTGTTGAAGGGTCTGAAATGCACTCCGGCAGGTGCCGTGCTGGACGGTGTCCTGCATGAGCTCCCGCAAGCGGCCCGCCGTGTCCGTCGTGATCGGGTTCGCCAGGGGTTCGATGTCCGCCAGGTAGATCTCCCGTCCCCCCGCGTCGTGTATCCGCCGGATCATCCAGGGGGTCATCATCACGCCGTCATTGGCCACGGTCGCGGCGATCAGGCACGCGTGGAGCGGGGAGATCAAGGTCCTCTTGTTGAAGCCCGAAGCGATCTCCGCCAGGCCGAAGTCGTCCGAGGGCACGTCGATGCGGCTCAACGCGAGAGGAAGCTCCAGGGGAATCGCCACGTTGAACAGGAACTTGGAGGCGTACTGCTCGAGAACGGCTTCTCCCAGGTGGTAGATGCCGATCTTGCCGAAGACGGGGTTGATGGAGCTGGAGAACGCCTGTCGAAAGCTGATCTCGTTGGTGTAGCGGCCCGCCTTCACCTGCGCCAGCTGCTTCTTGTAAAGCGTGTATCTCCGTCCCTGGTAGGTGAGCGGCTTCTCCGGGGTGAAGCCCCGGGCCTCGATCGCGGCCGCCGCGGCCACGACCTTGATGAGACTGGCGGCCGGGTAGCTTCCTTTCAAGCAGAGGTTCTCGGCCTTTCCGCCCTCGTCGCCCGAGTAGCTGGCCATGGCCAGGATCCGGCCGTCCATGGGGTCCATGGCCACCACGGCCGCCTGGTGCGTGAGGGAGCGACCCAGGAGGCCCTCGATGTAAGACTGGAGCCCCGCATCCAGGGTCGTCTCCACGCGCAGGGTCTCTCCGCCCGCGTCCACGCTGAAGGCCGTGACGTCCCCCAAACGTCCCGGCCGCAGCGGACCGAACAGGCCCGGCAGGTCCTGCTTGAGCAGGCGTTCCGGTCCCTCGTCCCGGGCGATGGTCTTCTGGCCGGGCGGGGAAGGCTTCGGGCTCAGGTGGCCGAAGATCGAGGGCCCGGAGAGGACGATGGCCGCGATGAGGCTGAAGAGGAGCACGCCGTACAGCCCGAGCAGGGGCAGCCTGGAACGAAGATACCGCCTTCGGGAAATGCTCTGGAGCCGCCGCTGGTACTCCCGCCAGTTTTCCGTGGGTCCGCTGTGTGGGTTGATCATACGGGTTCCGGCTCGATTCGTTCCATTCCTCCCATGAACGGCCGCAGGGCGGC
This sequence comes from uncultured Desulfobacterales bacterium, assembly GCA_964443135.1. Taxonomy (GTDB): domain Bacteria; phylum Desulfobacterota; class DSM-4660; order Desulfatiglandales; family HGW-15; genus JAIPEI01. The sequence continues at coordinate 7,713 of CAYUBQ010000039.1, forward strand.
CGGTATGCTCACGCTCCCGTCGGCCTGTTGATGGTTCTCGAGGATGGCCACGAGGGTTCGTCCCACGGCGAGACCCGATCCGTTCAGGGTGTGAACGAGAACCGTCCCGCTCGCCCCCTTTCGCTTGTAACGGATCCCGGCGCGTCTCGCCTGAAAGTCGCAGAAGTTGCTGCAGGAAGAGATCTCCCGGTACAGGCCCTGACCCGGGAGCCACACCTCCAGGTCATAGGTCTTGGCGGCCGAGAATCCCAGGTCCCCCGTGCACAAGGTCACGACCCGGTAGGGCAGCTCGAGCCGCTCGAGGATCTCCTCGGCATTCCGGGTCAGGCTTTCCAGCTCCTCCCAGGAGTCCTCGGGCCTGGCGAACTTCACCAGCTCCACCTTGTTGAACTGGTGCTGCCGGATCAGGCCCCGGGTGTCCTTCCCGTGGGAGCCGGCCTCGGAGCGGAAGCAGGGAGTGTAGGCGGCGTAGCGGATGGGCAGGTCTTCCTCGTCCAGGATCTCCTCCCGGTGGATGTTCGTCACCGGGACCTCCGCGGTCGGGATCAGGTAGAGGTTCCAGTCCTGGATCTTGAAGAGGTCGTGCGCGAACTTGGGAAGCTGGCCGGTACCGGTCATGCTCTCCGCGTTCACCAGGAACGGGGGCAGGATTTCTGTGTAGCCGTGCTCCTTCGTGTGGATCTCCAGCATGAAGTCGATCAGGGCCCGCTCGAGCCGCGCGCCGGCTCCACGGTACAGTGCGAACCGGGCGCCGGCGATCTTGGCCGCCCGCGGGAAATCGAGGATTCCGAGCCGCTCGCCGATCTCCCAGTGGGACCGAACTTCGAAATCGGGTTCCGCGATCTCCCCCCAGGACCGCACCAGGGTGTTGTCCCCCTCGTCCCGTCCCACGGGCACGGACTCGTGGGGGAGGTTCGGGATCTCGTAGAGAAGCGACTCGAGGCCTTCCTGGATGCCCGCCAGAGCGCCCTCCCGGGCCTTGATCTCCGCGGAGACCCGCTTCATGCCGGCGATCATGTCCGCAGCGTCCTCTCCGCCCCGCTTCCTTCGGGCGATCTCCTCGCTTGCCCTGTTCCGCTGATGGCGAAGGTCCTCGAGGGCCTTGAGGATGGACCGCCGTTCCTCGTCCATGCGGTCGAAGGTCGACAGGTCGAGATCGGACCCCCGGTTGCGGAGGGCCTCCTTCACCCGGTCCAGGTGGGATCGCAAAAATTTCAGGTCCAGCATGGGTCCCTGCTTTCTTTCTCGCCAGATACGCCGCTCCCGACAACCGTGGAAACGGCTGCGTGGAAAAAGCCCTCCGATTGGAGGGTTCTTTACCATGATTGACGCACTGCGGTCAATTCCTTAAGAGATCCGACGGATTCGCAACATCCTGCCCACCGGTCGATGGACAGGATCCAACCCGTTGAAAGCACTGGGGCATACCTCCAAGTTGGAGGCCTCCCGCGCTCCATCGGATTTCACTTTGCAGTCGTTCCCGATCGATGGTATACCCATACTGCTATCCTACTGGAATGTTCGGACATGGAAACCAAGGACTCAACGCGGAAACCATACGCCGTCTGGCGCTTCTTCAGCTCGGTTCGACTGACCCTGGTCCTCCTCATCCTCCTGGCTGCGGTCTCCATCGTGGGAACCGTGATCCCGCAGCGGGAAGGCATGCTGGAGTTTGCACGCGACCTCAGCCCGGGCATGCTCGAAATCTTTCGCGCCCTGCAGCTCTTCGACGTCTATCACTCGTTCTGGTTCCGCATCCTGATCTCCACCCTCGCCCTGAACCTGATCGTGTGCAGCCTGGACCGCCTCCCCTCCACGTTGCGGCTGTTTCGCTCCGCGCCGAGGCCCGACAGGAAAAAGCCCTTCGAGGAGCTCCCGCCGGAGCACGGCTTTCGCACGGGCCGCGCCGTGGAGGAGGCCGCCGACATGGCGGAGTCGCTCTTCCGAAAAAGCCACAAAAAAGTAACACGAAAGAGCGGTGAGTCCGAGGTCTTTCTGTACGGTGAGCGGGGGCGCCTTTCCCTGTTCGCCGTCTACGCCGTCCACCTGAGCGTTCTGCTCATCCTGGCGGGCGGCATTGCGGGATCGATCCTGGGCTTCGAGGCCTTCGTCAACATCCCCGAGGGCGACAGCGTGGACACCGTGCGCCTGCGGGACACCCGGGCCCCGAAACCGCTCGGGTTCCGCGTCGAGTGTCTCGATTTCGACGTCTCGTTCTACGAAAACGGGAGCCCCAAGGAGTACCGCTCCGAGCTTCGCTTCGTCGACGACGAGAGCACGGAGGAGGCCACCCTTCGGGTCAACCACCCGTTCACCTTCCAAGGCATTCGATTCTATCAGGCGAGCTACGGCTCGATTCCGGGCGACTCGGTGGAGCTCCTGATCCGGCGGGAGGGATCGCCGGGTGCGGAGACCCGGATGCACGCAACCCGCGGGGAGAAGGTCCCCCTGCCGGGAGGCGAAGGAGCCTTCGTGGTGGAAGATATCCGGCAGGACTTCATGCGTATGGGGATGGGGCCCGCCGCCCGCATCGTTGTCCAACCCGCCGCCGGGGAACCCCTCGCGTTCTGGGTGTTTCTACACCCGGAACGGGTGGCGTCCCGGTTTTCGGAGAGCTTCAGGACCTTCCCCAAGCTCGACCCCTCGGCCTTCGAACCTTACACGTTCCTGCTCGAGGAGGTCGAGAGCAGGTATTACACGGGACTCCAGGTCAACCGCGACCCCGGCGTGCCCTATGTCTGGGCCGGCTTCTTCCTCATCGTGGGCGGGCTCTTCGCAGTCTTTTTCACCTCCCACCGCAGGGTGTGGATTCGCATCCAGGCGGCGGAGGACGGCGCCCTCGTGCGGGTGGCGGGCAGGTCGAACAAGAACGCCGTGGGTGCGGAGCGCGAGATGACCCAACTCACATCCAGGCTTCGAGATCACCTGGGTGCCCAGGGACAGACAGCATGATCAACACCATCATACTCAGCTACGTCACCTTCGGCTACTTCGCCGCCTTCATGGCCTACCTCTGCATGATGGTCATGGGCCGCGACGCGTTCGGCCGGGCCGCCACCGCGATCACCCTGGCGGCGCTCGGGGTCCACACCTTCGCGATCATCCTGCGATGGGTCGAATCCTATCAGCTCGGCATCGGCCACGCGCCCATGTCCAACCTTTACGAGTCCCTCATCTTCTTCGCCTGGACCATCATCCTCCTCTACGTGCTGATCGAATGGAGGACCAGGAACCGCAGCATCGGCGCGTTCGCCACGCCCCTGGCCTTTCTCGCCATGGCCTATGCCTCCTACTCACCCAACATCACCGAACGCATTCAACCCCTGGTTCCCGCGCTCAAGAGCAACTGGCTCATTGCACACGTGGTCACCTGCTTTTTCGGGTATGCGGCCTTCGGGATCGCGTTCGGGTTGAGCATCATGTACCTGTTGAAACGGCGGCAGCCCCCCGAGGGGGGGAGCACGTTCCTGAGGCTGATCCCGCGTCCCCGGCTGCTCGACGAGCTCAACTACCAGATGATCCTCATCGGGTTCCTCCTCCTCACCCTGGGCATCATCACCGGGTCCGTGTGGGCCCATTCGGCGTGGGGCAGCTACTGGAGCTGGGACCCGAAGGAGACCTGGTCCCTCATCACCTGGCTCGTGTATGCCGCCCTTCTCCATTCCCGCCTCATTCGCGGCTGGCGCGGGAAAAGAATCGCGCTGCTTTCGATCGTCGGTTTCGCCTGCGTCCTGTTCACCTACTTCGGGGTGAACTACCTGGCCGGGCTTCACAGCTACGCCAAGGCGTAGGGTCCCCGGCCGGCCGGGGGCCGGCACGGCGGTCTCGCGGCCCCGGGCCTTTACAAGCCCCGGCCCAACTGGTAGGTTTGACAAATTCGCAAGAACCCGCTCACCCGCCGCTGGAAGCGTGATCACCGATTGAAACCCCGGTGGCAGATCTCGAAGCTTCGGGCTTTTTGTGACTTTGTCGGGTTTGTGGTTCCCCGATGCGGTCGGAGCGAAAGAGGCCTCACGGCCCCCCGGGAGCGGAGGTCTCCACCAACCCAACGGAAAGCAGCGTGAAAGAGAAGACCCAACAGAGTGACAACCTCCTCGAGGACCGCCTGAAAGAGGCGAAGGTGTACAGCTCCATGGGGCTTTTCCAGGAGTCCCGGGACGTGTACACCCGCATCCTGTTGGAGTTTCCCGATATCCCCTCTCACAGCAGAACCCGCATCCAGGAAGAGATCGATCGGATCGAAGCCGAGATCGCCGAGCGCAACGACGACGACCTCGACGCGAGCCTCTCCTCCGAGGAGCTCTCTTTTGTCCGGCAGGAGTTTTCCAGCGGCGAGGATCCCGAGGACGTTTTCTCCCGCGGCAAGGCCTTCATGGAGACCGGCCGGAACGGAGAGGCCCTGGAGGAGTTTCAGAAGCTCCTGGGGATCGACTTTCCCGTGGAACGGCTGCTGGGACACCTGGTGGAATGCGTGCTTCGTCTCTGCGGCCCGGAAGAAGCGCCGGCCCGCTTGGACCAGCTGCTGTCCGAGTCGGCGCTCGGCAAGCGCGAGCGGGCGCGACTCAAGTTCAAGCTCGGGGTGGAGCTCGAAAACCGCGGCCGCACCGAGGCGGCCATCGATCTCTACCGATCGGCGCGCGGCATCATTCCGGAAGACCTCAACATGCGTTCCGCCCTCGACGCCAAGATCGCGGGCCTGTCCACCGGCTCCCGTTACGCCTACCTTCTGAACCAGGGTTGGATCTCCGGGGAGGAGTTGGCCGAGGCCCAGGCCCGGGCCAAAAAGGCCGGCTCCAGCGTCGAAGCCGTCCTCATGGACGCCTTCAACATCGGAAAGGAGGAGATCGGCCGGTCCCTGTCCGTGTACTACGACCTCCCCTTCAAGACCTACGATCCCAACACCACGGTTCCCATCGATCTCTTCACCCGGCTCGACCGCGCCGCGCTGAGCCTGGAGGCGTGGGTCCCCGTCGGCACCTACGAACGGGAAGCGGACGTCCTGATGGAAACCCCGGACGACACCGCCAGGGTCGGCCGCATCCGGGAGCTGTTGAACCTGGACTCGATGACGCTCGCCGTGGGCATTCGGGAAGACATCCAGGCCTACATCGACCGGTTCTTCGAGGCCGTGGACCTGGCCGAGAAGGCGGCCGAGATCAGGGACACCGCGCCTGCCGGCGATCGGAAGCCTCGAAAGGAAAGGCGCTATGTCCCCTCCATTCCCGACTTCTCCTACGTGGAGTTCTGCACGGGGGGGGATGAGAACGCGGGCCGGGAGCATCGTCTCGAGGTGCTGAATGCATCCGAGCACGGGATCGGCCTCCTCCTCCCCAAGGAGGAAGGGGACCTCGCAGACACACTCCAGCCGGGTTCGCTCATTCCGGACATGACGTTCTACGCCACGTGGACCCTGATCCGGGCGGACGCCAAGGTCCGCCACATCACCCCGATCACCAGAGGCCGTCACAAGGGGCACTACCTGCTGGGCGTCGAGTCCAAGGAGATCATCGAGAGCTCCAAGGTCCCCTACTGAGGCCGCCCCGGTCGTCCCGCAAACGGATTGTCAGAGGAACCCGCCATGCCGACTCGAGCCAGACGGATGGAAACCAGACTGATTCACGACGGCGAGCCCAGGCCCCGCATCGAGGGCGCGGTCAGCATCCCGATCTTCCAGTCCTCGACCTTCGAGTACGCGGGTCAGGACAGCTACCACGACCTCCGCTACATCCGGCTCAACAACACGCCGAACCACACGGCCCTGCATCGAAAGCTCGCAGCCCTCGAGAACGGGGAGGACGCCCTGGTCACCGCGAGCGGCATGGCCGTCATCTCCACGGTCCTCCTGACGTTTCTCGCGCCGGGGGACCACCTCCTCGCCCAGGACTGCGTCTACGGCGGCACGCACGACCTGCTCGAGGGGGACCTGGCCGGACTGGGCATCGCATTCAGCGCCATCGACGGCAAGGCGCCCGGGACCTGGAAGGACGCCCTCCGGCCCGAGACCCGACTCCTGTACATGGAGACCGTCACCAACCCCCTCCTCCAGGTCGCCGACCTGGAGGCCGCGGCGGCCTTTGCCCGGGAGCACGGGCTGGTCTCCGTAATCGACAACACCTTTGCCAGCCCCGTCAACTTCCGGCCCCTGGACTGGGGGTTCGACCTCTCCATCCACAGCTGTACCAAGTACCTCAACGGGCACTCGGACATCGTGGCCGGGGCCGTGATCGGCCGGGCGAACGCCGTCGAGAAGATCACCCACAAGCTGAACCACCTCGGCGGCTCCCTCGACCCGCACGCCTGCTTTCTGCTCCACCGGGGCATCAAGACCCTCTCCGTCCGCGTTCGGCACCAGAACGAGAGCGCACTGGCCGTCGCAGCCTACCTGGAGAAGCATCCCGCCGTCAGGCGGGTTCACTACCCCGGCCTGGAGAGCCATGCGGACCACCCGAGGGCCCGCCGCCTCCTGGACGGATTCGGGGGAATGCTGAGCTTCGAGCTGGAAGGAGACGTGGGACGGGCGGACGCCTTCATCGGAAACAGCACGCTTCCCATCAGCGCCCCCAGCCTGGGGGGCGTGGAGACCCTGATCACGCGCCCCGCCACCACGTCCCACGCCGGCGTGTCCCCGGAGGACCGGGAGGCCATGGGCATACCGGACACCCTCATTCGCCTCTCGATCGGCCTGGAGCACCCGGACGACCTGATCGAGGACCTCGAGCAGGCCCTCGCAAAATAGGGGACGTTCTTGCATAATTCGATAACTCCCGAAAACGGCGGGTGGATGGCCCTTTCTCGAGCCGAGTGATCGAATGATGCAAGAACGTCCCCTCAGCGAACTCAGCGGAGGGTGCGCTCCAGGAGGGCGACGAACCCGTCGATCTCCTCCTCGGTGGTGTCGAAGGAGGCCATCCAGCGGACCTCCGATCTCTCCTCGTCCCACACGTGGAAGAAGTACCGCTCCTGTAGCGCGGGGATGGCTTCCCGGGGCAGGACCGCAAAGACCCCGTTGGCCTCGACCGGCCGCGAGATCCGCACCCCGGGAACGGCCGAGGCCCTGTCCGCGAGGAGCCGGGCCATGCGGTTTGCGTGCTGCGCACTCCGGAGCCAGAGATCACCCGTGAAGAAGGCCTGGAACTGGGCGGCCATGAACCGCATCTTGGAGGCGAGCTGGGTCCCCTGCTTGCGGATGTACTTGAAGTCCGCGGCCAGGGCGGGATCGAAGAACACCACCGCCTCCCCGCACATCAACCCGTTCTTGGTGCCTCCGAAGCTGAGCACGTCGACGCCGGCGTCGCCCGTCAAGGCCCGGAGCGGGACGTCCAGGGCGGCCGCCGCGTTGCAGAGGCGCGCCCCGTCCATGTGAACCCGCATGCCGTGCTCGTGGGCGAACCCGGTGATCGCGCGGATCTCCTCGGGACGGTAGAGCGTGCCCAGCTCCGTGGCCTGGGTGATGGAGATCACCGTGGGCTGGGCGTGGTGCTCGAACCCGATGCTGTGGAGAAACGGCCGGACCTGGTCCGCGGCGATCTTGCCGTCCTCCGTGGGCAGAGGGAGGAGCTTGCATCCCACGAACTTCTCCGGGGCACCGCACTCGTCCTCATAGACGTGGGCGGTCTTCGCGCACACCACCCCGTGATGAGAGCGGGCCAGGGTCTGGAGGCTCAGCACGTTCGCCCCGGTCCCGGTGAACACGAAAAACGTCTCCACTTGCTCGCCGAACTGCTCCCGGAACAGACCCCGGGCCGCCTCGGTGAAGACGTCGTCTCCGTAAGCCACGGTGTGGCCGCGATTGACCCGGGCCATGGCCTCCAGCACCTCGGGGTGAACCCCCGAGTTGTTGTCGCTGGCAAATCCTTTCCTGGCGTCCTCTTCCATGTCCATTCCGTGTGTGTGGTTGCCTCAGTGAAGGGTCTCCGGGTCCCGGGCCGTCGCCGCCGGGCACCGGAGAGGATCCGCGGTTTCCGGGCCGGAAATCTGATGGCGTCGTAAAAAGCCCGAAGCCTCGAGATCTGCCCTTGTCATTTCAACAGGTTATAGCGCTACCCTCGGCGCGTGAGCGGGTTTTTTCGAATGCGTCAAATCGCGGGGGATGAAGGATCAAGTCAAAGCGGGGGAGGTGGCAGGCAGTCATGCCACACGATCAGCAGAGGAGGGCTTCGTCCTTGAGATCCGCCCCGAAACGCTTGACCACCTCCTCCACGGTCAGCGAGCTCTTGGCCTCGCCCTGAACGTCGTACTTGAGCTTGCCTTCGTGGAGCATGATCATGACATTGCCGTGCTTGATGGCCTGGTTCATGTTGTGGGTCACCATGATCGTGGTCAAGTTGTTCTCGGCGACGATCTTCTCCGTCAGCTCCATCACCAGGTCCGCCGTCTTGGGATCCAGGGCCGCGGTGTGCTCGTCCAGCAGGAGCAGCTTGGGCATGCTCAGGGTGGCCATCAGGAGGGTCAACGACTGTCTCTGGCCCCCGGACAGCAGGGTCACGTTGTCTTTCAGGCGGTCCTCCAGACCCAGGTCCAGCATCTTCAGGGTGTCCCGATAGTAGTCCCTCCTCGCCTTCTTGACCCCCCAGCCCAGGCCGCGCCGCCGGCCGCGCAGGTCGGCCATGGCCAGGTTCTCCTCGATGGACATGGATGCGGCCGTGCCCATGAGCGGATCCTGAAAGATCCGGCCCAGGTACCTGGCCCGCCGGTGCTCGGGCAGGTGGGTGACCTTGTCGCCGTCGATGAAGATCTCCCCCTCGTCCGGGGTGTAGGTGCCCGAGATGAGGTTGAGCATGGTGGTCTTGCCGGCGCCGTTGCTCCCGATCACCGTGACGAAGTCCCCCTCGGCGATCTGGAGGCTCAGACCGTCCATGGCCGTCTTCTCGTCGATGGTGCCCTTCTTGAAAACCTTTCGAAGTCCTTCCAGTCGTACCATACGGCGATCTCCGGCCCCTCAAACCCCTCTCAGGTGAAGCTTTCCTTCCTTGCCGCCCTTGAGCGCGGGAACCCCGAGCGCCAGGATCACCATGACGCCGGTGGCCATTTTCAGGTCCGTGGGCGCCAGCCCCATGCGGAGGCCGACGGCGATGATGAACTTGTAGATCACCGAGCCCACGAGCGCGGCCAGGGTCAGCCTCATCACGCTCTTCTTGCCGGTCCGCACCCCCACCATGGACTCACCGATGATGATGGAGGCCAGGCCGATCACGATCATGCCGATGCCCATGCCCACGTCCGCGAACCCCTGGGACTGGGCCACCAGGGAGCCGGACAGGGCCACGAACGCATTGGAGATCCCCAGGCCCAGCACGGTCATGTTGTCCGTGTTCACCCCCAGGGTCCGGATCATCTGCTCGTTGTCCCCGGTGGCGCGCATGGCCAGGCCCATCTGCGTGTGAAGGTAGAGATCCGTCAGGAACTTGAAGGCGAAGGAGACCAGCACGAAGAAACCGATCATGGGAATGAACCGGTTCATGTCCAGGGTTTCCAGGGGCGTGAGAAAGGTGTCCACGGTGAGGAGCTGGATGTTGGACCGCCCCATGATGCGGAGGTTCACCGAGTACAGGATGGTCATCATGAGGATCCCCGACAGCAGGCTGTTGATCTTGAGCCGGGTGTTCAGGAGACCCGTGCAGCAGCCGGCGAGAAACCCCGCGAAGACGGCCACCAGGATGCTCAGCAGCGGGTCCACCTCCAGGGTGAGGAGCCGCGCCGTCACGGCCGCGCCCAGAGGAAAGCTGCCGTCCACGGTGAGATCGGGGAACGCCAGCACGCGAAAGGTGATCACGATGCCGAGTGCGACCAGGGCGTAAGCGAGCCCCTGCTCCAGGGATACAGGGACCGTCCGCAGAAAACCGCTGAGCACCATGCGCACACCGCCTTCATGGCCGGGGGAGGCGTGGATCGCCTCCCCCGTCGTCGTCGTTGAATGAGACCTGCCCTACTCCCCCTTGACCAGGTTTCCGCTCTCATCCCAGAGCTTGTCGGCGGCGTGCCTCAGAAGGGTCTCCGGGAGGTCCACGTTCTGCTCCTCGGCGTTCTCCAGGCTCACCCACAGGCTGTAGCCGGCGGCGAGACCGGCGGGGATCTGTCCGGGGTCCTGGCCCTTCAGGATGCGGGCCGCCTTTTTCCCGGCCGTGTACCCGACCATGTAGTAGTCCAGGCCGTAGACCGCCACGGCGCCCCGGGGGACGCTGTCCCGGTCGCCGGCGAACAGGGCGATGTCGTTCGCGTTGCAGACCTTGACCACGGACTCGAACGCGGAGACGGTGGTGTTGTCCGAGGTGATGTGGAGGGCCTCCACCCTCCCCACCAGGCTCTGTGCGGCCTGCATGACCTCGGCGCTGTTGGAGACGTGGGCCTCGACCAGCTCGCCCCCGAGGTCCTCGACGGCCTTCTTCATCTCCTTGATGTGGAAGGTCACGTTCACGTCGCCCGGGTTGTAGATGGTCCCCCACTTCTTCACGTGGGGCACGATCTCCTGGTACATCCTGCACTGCAGCTCGATGGGCCACCGGTCGCTCACCCCGGTGACGTTGGTCCCGGTCTTGCCCAGCTTGGGCACGATCCCGGTCTTGACCGGGTCCGTCACCGAGGAGAAGACGATGGGCGTCTTCTCGCTCACCTTGACCTGGGCCTGGGCGTTGGGCGTGCTGATGGCGTGGACGAGATCCATCCGGTCATCCTCGAACTTGCGCGCGATCATCGCGCAGTTGGCCTGGTCGCCCTGGGCGTTGGCCCGTTCGATGGTGATGTTTTCGCCCTCGACGAAACCCTCCTCCGCCAGTGCGGCGGCAAAGCCCTTCGAGTCGTTGTCCAGGGCGGGATGGGAGACGATCTGCGCCTCCCCGATGCGGATCATCTTCGCTGAAACAGCCGACCCGAAGCATAGACCGACCGCGACCACGACCGCCATGACACAGAATGCCCTCTTCATAAGCCTACCTCCCTTTTTGTGGATTGACGTGAAAAGACCCTGCGTTTTCCGATGTTGACGTTCTGAGATCCATCATGCGCCGCTTCGAGCAGCGTCTGCCAAGACCACGAAGGAGCCCGAGATCGCCGATGTCGAGTCCCCGGTACGAAGAAAGGGTTGATGTTCTCGGTAGGTCACCGGGAGTATAAGCGGAGGGCCTTTGAAGTGTCAAGGTCTAAGACCGCAGAGCACGGCAGGAAACCCGGTTTCGGCGGATTCGCAGAACCCCGCTCACCCGCCGCCGGAAGCGCGATGACCTGTCGATATTCCGAGGGCGGGGATCGGCCCGGGCTCCTTCCGGCGCGATCAGGTCTCCTTGAGCTCGTAGTCCAGATGCGCGCACTTGGGCCGGATGCGGGAGAGGATCTCCTCCCGTCTTCCGCGGGCCCACACGGGCATCTCCTGGTCCCACCGGTCGGCCGAAGGAACGCGTATGACGGTGGGATGCTTGAGCCCGGGCTCCACGGTCAGCTCGATGGACCGGGCTCCCTCGGAGTAGAGGATGTACCCGAACGAGACGAGCACGTCGTGCTTCTCCCCCCCTGCGCCCGCGGCATCGGATCGGGGGGGTTCGGCCTTCTCCTCCGGGCGGTGGGGGGCCGAGGGCGCCGGAGCGTCGATCTGCCGGATCCTCCGGAGATGCCTTCCCCCGTCGAAGGGGGTTTCCAGCCAGGCTCGAACGATCTCCAGGGCCTGGTCCAGCGAGAGAACCCGCCCCCCCAGGGAGAGGACGTTGGCATCGTTGTGCCGCCTGGCCAGGAGGGCGGTCTCGCGGCTCCAGCAGAGGGCGCACCTCACACCCGGAACCCGGTTGGCGGTCATGGCCTCCCCGTTCCCGGACCCTCCCAGGACGATCCCCCGCTCGCACGATCCGCCGGCCACGGCCTCGGCCGCCGGCCGGACGAAGAGGGGGTAGTCCACGGGCTCCTCGGAGTGCGTGCCGAAGTCCTCCACCTCGTGACCGCTTTCCAGGAGGAAGCGCTTGATCTCTTCCTTGTAGCGGTATCCGGCGTGATCGGTTCCCAGGGCGACCTTCATACGGGGGCTCCTTGCTCGATTCGTACTGCCGACGCTACCCCTGCTCAAGCGATTCGTCAAGAGGCAGTGGAATTCGGGCAGTGGAATTCGGGTTGCGGCGCCGTGCCGCCTGCATTAAGCTTGAAACCGGACCGGCCCCACCGGCAGGAAACGTCCGCCGGGCCTGCGGCCCGCCGGTCCGGGAGTGGCGAAGGTACCCCTTTGACCGGCCGGCATCGCCCATCGTGACCTGACCGGGGCCCGGGCGGCGCCGGCCTCCCGGAGAAAGGAGATCGACCATGCCGCAACGACCCTTCTTCCCGCGATCCCGCCGGTTCGCCGCCGCGTTCCTGTGCGCGCTCGTGCTGGTCATCCTGGCGTCGGCCGGGGCCCGCCCCCTGCTCGCGCAGGACCGCCACCTCCTCTGGGAGGTGGTCGGCGCCCAGGGCCGGGTCACCCTCGTGGGCTCCATCCACACGCTTCGCCAAGACGCCTACCCCCTTCCGGACGTCTACGGGGAGGCCTACGGCGCCGCCCGAGGGCTCGCTCTGGAAACGGACATGGCCGCCATGGAGGATCCCGCCTTCCAGGCCCGGATCCTGGCACTGGGCCTCTACCCGGAAGGAGAGACCCTCCGGGACCGTCTTTCCCCGGACGCCTATGGCGCCCTGGCCGAGGCCCTGACCGCGCGCGGCTTGCCTCCGGAGCAGCTTGCCCGGTTCAAGCCCTGGTTCTGCGCCTTCACCCTGACCCTGCTCGAGCTGCAGCGTCTGGGGTACCAGCCCCAGTACGGGCTGGACAGCCACTTCTACCGCAAGGCCCTCCAGGACGGCAAGCCCCTCTACCATCTGGAGCCCGTCGAGGCCCAGATTCAGCTCCTGGCCTCGCTGGATCGGGGGAAGCAGGAGGATTTTCTGCTCCAGTCGCTCCAGGAGCTGGATCTTTTGGCCTCCAAGGCCGCCGAGATGACCGGGGCATGGCAGGAAGGCGACGCAGAAGGCCTCGACGCCTTCATCCAAGCGAGCTTCGAGGGGTTTCCCGAGCTCTACGACCGCTTCTTCACGCAGCGGAACCGGAGCTGGGTGCCTCGGATCGAGAAGTTCATCCGGGAGGGGAGGAACGTCCTCGTCGTCGTGGGGGCCGGGCACCTGGTGGGAGACGAGGGCCTCGTCCGGATGCTCGAGGATCGAGGCCACCGCCTCCATCAGCGGTAGCGCCCTTCTCATCCGGGGACCGATCATGAGAGTTCTCCTGATCTCCGCCAACTCCGAACGCTCCATCATGCCGGTCCCCCCGGTGGGGCTGCTCTGCGTGGCCCAGGCCGCGCGGGATGCCGGGCACGAGACGAAGGTGATCGACCTCATGGCCGAGGAGGACCCGACGGGCCGCCTGGCCGGAGCCGTGGAGCGGTTCCATCCCGACGTGCTCGGCCTCTCGGTCCGCAACATCGACGACCAGAACATGCGAACCCCCCGGTTTCTCCTGGACCAGGTCCGGGAGGTGACGCGCGTCTGCCGCTCGCTCACCGAGGTCCCCATCGTTGCGGGCGGCCCGGGCTACAGCATGTTCCCCCTGGAGGCGCTGGACTACCTGGGGGCGGACGCCGGGGTCGTGGGGGACGGCGAGGACGTGTTCACGCTTCTTCTCGAGCGCCTCGAGCGCGGCGATCCGCTCTCCGGCATCCCCAGGCTCGTGCGGCCCGGTCTGCCCCTTTCCGGGGAGGCCCCCCGGCCCCGGGACCTGGACCGGTTCCCCCTTCCCGACCCCGATCTCCTGGACCGATCCGCCTACACACCGGAGGAGCTCTGGGTTCCCGTGCAGAGCCGCCGGGGCTGCCCCTTGTGCTGCTCCTACTGCTCCACCGCCTCCATCGAGGGCCGCGCCATTCGAAAGCGATCCCCCGCCCGGGTGATCCGCTGGATGGAGCGGTGGGCCGGCGCCGGGTTTCGACGGTTTCACTTCGTGGACAACACCTTCAACCTCCCCCCGTCCTATGCCGAGGCCCTGTGCGACAACATCTCGGCGGCCGGGCTGAAGGTCGAGTGGCTCGCCATTCTTCACCCGGCCCGCCTCGACGAGCGGCTGGTCCGCAAGATGGCCGCGGCGGGCTGCCGCCAGGTGAGCCTGGGCTTCGAGAGCGGGTCGAGGCGCATGCTCCGGTCGCTGAACAAGCATTTCGGCCCCGAGGAGGTGGAGCGGGCCGCGCGCGTGCTGTCCGACCACGGGATTCGGACGATGGGGTTCCTCCTGCTGGGAGGACCGGGCGAGACCCGGGAGTCGGTGGAGGAGAGCGTGGCCTTCGTCGACCGGCTGGACCTGGACCTCGTCAAGATCACCGTGGGGGTGCGCATCTACCCGAACACGCCCCTGGCCGCACTGGCCGTCGCCAGGGGCGAGCTCTCCCCGGGGGAGTCCCTGCTCAGGCCCCGGTTCTACCTGGAGCGGGGCCTGGAAGGCTGGCTGGAGGAGCAGGTGGACGCCTGGGTGGCGGAGCGGGAGAGCTGGCAGCGGTGATGTCCCTCGAGGGGTCCTGCTTTCGTTCTCCCCACGCCGGCGGATGAAGCCATACAAACAGCCATACATTCGTATTGACGCCTTCCTCGATTCCTGCTATGCTTTGATCTCATGTCGAAGCGATCCGATTTCGAGTGGGATTCTGCAAAAGATGAGCTCAACCGGAGGAAGCACGGCGTTTCCTTTGCCTTGGCCCAGCTCGCTTTTCTGGATCCCGATCGTGTCCTCCTGGAAGACAGGGGACACAGCGACGAGGAATCGCGTTACTACTGCCTCGGCCGGGTCTCTGACGGTATCATGACGGTCAGGTTCACCTTTCGCAAAGACAGGATCAGGATCATCGGGGCCGGTTATTGGCGCAGAGGAAAGAAGATCTATGAAAAAGAAAATCAACTACACGGATGAGCCCATGGGCAGGGTGAAGGTGATTCCGGACTTTCTTCCCTCGCCGGAGGAGCTGGCCCTGAAGGACGAAACCGTCAAGGTCACCATTTCTCTCAGCAAGACCAGCGTGGACTTCTTCAAGAAAGAGGCCCGGAAGTATGACACGCATTACCAGAAGATGATCCGGCGACTTCTCGACGAGTACGCTGCACATCAGTGTTAGACCGCTTTTCCAACCGCACGCCCCCGCCAGTCCTTGCTTGACTGCTCCCATGGCATGAGATAGGGTCGGCGGGTCCTTGCACCGGATCGGAGAACCCCGACAGGAGACGCCATGGACACAGGAACCCACACCCACTGCACGCCGCGCTTCCGGCTGCTCGAACCGAACCAGATTC
>CAYUBQ010000039.1:23085-37420 GCA_964443135.1 uncultured Desulfobacterales bacterium
GGAACCCACACCCACTGCACGCCGCGCTTCCGGCTGCTCGAACCGAACCAGATTCAGCGCCTGCACCAGGCCGCGCTCCGGGTGCTGGAGGAGACCGGGGTCCAGGTCCTCCACCACGAGGCCCTGGAGCTCCTCTCGGGGCACGGGGCCCGCGTGACGGACGGCAAGACCGCCCGGATCCCGTCCTACCTGGTGGAGGAGGCCATCGCCTCGGCCCCGTCCAACGTGGTGGTCTTCGACCGGAACGGGGCACCGGCCATGGAGCTGGGCGGCCGGCGCAGCTACTTCGGTACGGGCACCGACCTGCCCAAGACCATCGACCTGGAGACCCGCGAGCACCGGGACACCCTGGAGGAGGACGTCCGCAGGAGCACCTGCATCAGCGACGCCCTGCCCAACATCGACTTCATCGGGTCCTACGGCCTGCCGAGGGACGTGCCCACGGGCCTCCACTACATCCGCAACTTCCAGATCCTGGTGGAGGGGAGCCCCAAGCCGATCTTCTTCACGGCGGAGTCCGCGAAGGACCTGCGGGCCATTCTGGACATGGCCGAGGCCGTGGCCGGCGGCCCCGAGGCCCTGGCCGCCCGGCCCTTCCTCATCAACTACTCCGAGCCGGTCTCCCCGCTCACCCACTCCGAAGAGGCCCTGGACAAGCTGATGGTCTGCGCTCGGAGCCGCGTGCCCGTCAACTACACCCCGGCCATGCTGGCCGGCTCCACCGGACCGGTCACCCTGGCGGGGGCCGTGGTGACCGCCGCGGCCGAGGCCCTGTCGGGCCTGGTGATCCACCAGCTCACCCGGAAGGGCGCGCCCGTCCTCTCCGGGTTCGCGGCCACCAGCATGGACATGCTCCGGGCCACGGTCTCCTACACCTCGCCCGAGTTCCGGCTGACCCACTCGGCCTGTGCGGACCTCTTTCACCACTACGGGATCCCCGTGTGGGGCACGGCCGGGTGCAGCGACGCCCAGTCCCCGGACCTGCAGTCCGGCGCGGAGTACGGGTTCACGCTGCTCAACGCCGCG
This sequence comes from uncultured Desulfobacterales bacterium, assembly GCA_964443135.1. Lineage (GTDB taxonomy): Bacteria > Desulfobacterota > DSM-4660 > Desulfatiglandales > HGW-15 > JAIPEI01. The sequence goes on from CAYUBQ010000039.1 coordinate 24,112, forward strand.
CTGGACGGGGCCAACCTGATCCACGACTGCGGCTACATGGGCCAGGGGTTCGTGGCTTCCCCCGAGATGATCGTCTTTGCGGACGAGGTCATCGCCTACGTCAAGCGGTACATGAGGGGCTTCGACCTAGACCCGGAGCACCTCGCCCTGGACGTGATCCAGGGGGTGGGACCGGGCGGCCACTTTCTGGGAGAGAAGCACACCCTGGACCACTTCCAGTCCGAGCACTGGCGCCCGGCCCTCCTCAACCGGGAGAACCTCCCCAACTGGATCAAGGCCGGAAGGACGGAGATCGGGGAGCGTCTCCTCGATCGAACCCGTGAGATCCTGAACACCCACGAGCCGGACCCGCTTCCCGAATCGACGCGGGACGCCCTGGCCCGGATCTGGGACGACGTCAAGGCACGAAAAGGAGAGAACGAACCGTGGGAGTAATGGAAGAGATCTATCAGGCCGTGGTGGAAGGCAGGGTGGAGGACGCCGCCGCAGGGGTCGAGTCGGCGATTTCCGCGGAGACCGACGCCGACGAGGTCCTGAACCGGGCCCTGGTCCCGGCCATGGACCTGGTCGGGGAGAAGTTCGGCGAGGGGGAGTACTTCATCCCCCAGGTCCTCTGGGCGGCCAAGGCCATGCAGGCCGGCATGGAGCTCCTGCGCCCCCACTTCGCCGAGGGCCGGGACACGGACAAGGGACGCATCGTCATCGGCACGGCCAAGGGGGACATCCACGACATCGGGAAGAACCTGGTGGGCATGATGCTCGAGGGAGCCGGGTTCAAGGTCGTGGACCTGGGGGTGGACGTGGAACCCGCCCGGTTCGTAGACACGGCAGAGCAGGAGAACGGCCGTATCATCGCCGTCTCCGCCCTTCTCACCACGACCATGCCCGCCATGGCCGACGTGGTCTCCCTGGTCCGGGAGCGGGGGCTGGACATCAAGGTGATGATCGGCGGGGCCCCCGTGGACGAGGCCTTTCGCGAGGAGATCGGCGCGGACGGTTACGGCACGGATGCCGTGGACGCGGTCCGGAAGGTGCGGGAGCTGCTGGGCGCGTGAACAGAGGGTGTCGGTGTCGGTGTCGGTAACGCCGGCGGCGACAGTGGAGGCGGCCAGGGCATGGGACCCGCCCGTTCCCGCGTCACGACATCGCAGGGAGAGAAGGGAGACATCCGGGGCAACATGAAAGAGACCATTCTCGATCTGAGCCAGAGGCGTCCGGTGATCTTCGACGGGGCCATGGGGACCATGCTCATGGCCTCGGGGCTCGCCGCCGGGGAGGTGCCGGAACGGCTCAACGTGGACCGACCCGCGGAGGTCATGGAGATCCACCGGCGGTACTACGAGGCCGGTTCCGACGTGGTGCACACCAACACCTTCGGAGGGAACCCCATCAAGCTGGCGGACCGGGGCTGCGCCGACCAGGCGGCACGGCTGAACCGGGAGGCCGCCCGCATCGCCTCGGAGGTGTGCCCCGAGGGACGGTTCGTGGCCGGGGACATCGGCCCCACGGGGAAGATGATGGCCCCCCTGGGCGACGTGACCCGGGAGCGGATGGAAGACGCCTTCCGGGCCCAGGCCGAGGCCCTTCTGGAGGGCGGCGTGGACCTCGTCAGCGTCGAGACCATGTTCTCCCTGGACGAGGCCCTGGCCGCCGTGGCCGGCGCGAGAAAGGCCGGGGCCGGCCTGGTGGCGGCCGCCACCACCTTTCAGCGGACCAAACGGGGCTTCTTCACCGTGATGGGGGAGAGCCCGGCCCGATGCGCCTCCGCGTTCCGGGACGCCGGCGTGGACGTGATCGCCACCAACTGCACGTTGGGAAGCGAGGAGATGATCGAGCTGACCCGGGAGCTGAGGGCATCGACGGGCTCCCCCCTGCTCGTTCAGCCCAACGCGGGCAAGCCGGTCACCCGAAAGGGCGTGACCCGCTACGAGCAGAGCCCGGAGGCGTTCGCCCGGGACGGCCTGGCCATCGTCGAGGCGGGGGCCGACATGGTGGGCGGGTGCTGCGGCACGGACGACCGGTTCATTCGAGCCCTGGCCGGGGCCGTGACCGGCTGATCAGGGACGGTCCCGCTTGACATCCCGTCGAACCCCCAGGTACCCCAGGATCCCGACCCCGATCCCGACCAGGAAGATTGCGTGGCTCTCCAGCAGCATGCCGGTGAAGGCCCCGGCCGCGCCCGCGATGCAGAGGCCCCGGTGCAGGTTTTTCGCCGCGCCCCGCCTGTCCCGTTCCCGATGCATGCCCCCCCTCACGGAAGCCGGGACCGGACAAAGGCGGCAATCTCCTTCACGCGGTCCCCGGCCTGGTCGTACTCGACGTCCAGGACGTCCAGGTAGACGCGGGGCACCCGGGGGTAGGTGTCCCGCTCCTCGTCGATGTGCATGGGCAGGTACAGGTTCTTGTCGGTCAGGATGACGACGAACTCCGCGTCCGGGCAGACCTCCCGGATCACCCTGCCGGCGTTTTCCGGGTGGATTACCAGCGGGCGCACCCGCTCCATGCAGAAGACCGCCCCCGCAGCCCGGGACCGGACCGCATCGGCCAGCTTGGCTTCCAGGTGGAGAAGCCTTTCCGTGGGAACGAACCCGAACGGGGCGCCGGGAGCGGGGCCGTCCAAGGCCTCGAACTCCGTGATCAGGGAGGGGAGAACCGCAATGCGGACCCCCTTTTCGGCGCCCCCGCACCCGCAGGGGACCGCCTCGTAGGTGGCCTCCCGGATCCTGTCCTCCACGAAGCCGTCCCGCTCCACCACGCCGATCCGCCACAAGGCGCGCACCAGGTGCGGGGACCTCAGGTACCCGTAGACGTGGGGCTCGCTCGCCAGGATCTCTCGAATCAGGCGGAGCTCTTCCGGACGAAGCCCGGCGGCCCGCAGGTCCTCCCTCCCGACGGGCCGGCCGTCTCCGGCGAGCATGTGCCGCCGCTCCATCAGCTCGCCCAGGCGGATCCGTTCCCCCCGGTGGATCTTGTCCAGCAGCAGGAGGCGCAGGGCCACGAACTCGGGCGCCGGGTACACTCCGCCGCCGCTTCCCTTGTGCAGGCTGAGCCGGGGGTCGTAGTGGTAGAGCACCCGGGTGAGGAACCGGAGGTCGGGATCCAGGACCATGAGGGCGAGCTCGTTTCGAGCCGGGTCCTGCATGATCTCCTCGACCTCGGCCAGGTCGGGAAGGGGGACGTCCAGGCCCCGGGTGCGCCACTCCTCCCGGTGCTCGGGGTCCCCCAGTCGTCCGGTCACGATCTCCATCAGGTAGGCCAGGATCTCGCCGGCATACGCCCGGGCCGGAGTCAGACCGGATTGCCCGGCCGGCCCCGCCGCCGGTGCGAGGTCTTCCGCACAGGCCCGCACCGGCGGGAACGGGGATCCCGCGAAAACCAGCGACAACACGAGGACCGCCAGGAGCTGTTTCATGTCGCGTCTGCTCAATCGGGGCTCGCCCCGGTCCACGTGCCTGCCGGTCAGGGTTCCACCGGCACGAAGGCGAGCAGGGTCCCGGGGTAGGTGTCCGTGGCGAGCAGAAAACCGTAGGGGTCGAGACGTGCCAGGCCTTCCCAGTTCCTCGGGTGGAGGTCGTCGATGAGCTCCAGCTGAATGGGCGGCCTCATGGTCCGCTCGATCCGGTCTCCCAGGTCCCGATACTCCACCAGCCGCTCCACGGTGTGGTACCGGGCGTGGGTGGGTCCGGCCCCGTACATGATGCGAAGGGCGTCCTGCTGCGGCCGGAGCTTGATCCGATCCCCCCAGAAAAAGGTGTTCACCACCCAGAACCGGCCCGACTCGTCCATGGACGTGGCATCCGTGACGCGGTACTCGAGCGGGGGAAAGGGGATCGTCCCCGACGGCTCCCCGTCCTCCCGGAACACGTGGGCCGCAGGGTCCGGATTGACCGCCTCGCCGTTTGCCTCGTACAGGGTGAGCTCGCGCTCATCGCCCACCACCAGGGCCTCGTCGCTCATGTTGGACAGGTCGGCCTGCGGCGGGATGGGTCGCACGCTCCCCGGGTCGAGCATCACGGCACGGCCGTCCGGGGCCACGTGTCCCGTCACCAGGTGGCCCATCATGTCCCGGCCCGCCCCGGCCTCGATGGTGAGGTAGACGCGTGTGCCGCGGAAGGCGATGGACTCGTACCCCTCGTAACCCGGGGTCTTCTGTCGAACGCCGGGGGCCACGAACGCCACCTTCCGCGGGGAAAGGGGCTCCGTGCGCTCGCCCGCCAGGAAGGCGAGGATGTCCTCCTCGGAGAGGACGAAGAGGGCCCCGTCGTCGCTCAACGAGAACCGCTCCGGGTACTGGGGCAGCAGGACCAGGTCCCGCCCGTACCAGGCCAGGCCCGAGATCTCCGCGGACCGCTTGGTGATCTCGCCTTCCAGCGGGATCGAAACGACGGGTCGCTCCCGCACCAGCCCGTCTTCGGACCGATCGGCGTCTCCGCCCGAAAAAAAGGCGCACGATGAGAGCGCGCAGAGGATCGTCAGCAGCAACGCGACGTTTCTGTTCAAAGGGCTCCTTTGCCGGCGGGTACCGGTTTCGGATTCGGTTTCGTTCCGGGCTCTCGTCCTTCCCCACCTCTCTCCTCTCGCCTCTTTCCGGCCCTCATCTCCCGGCTATTCCCATCGGCCGCCCCGTCTCCGCTCCATCTCGATGTACTGCACCTGTCCCCGGGAGTTGACGAAGGAGCTCAGGGCCCAGCTCACGAGGCTGATCACGAGCGAGCCGAAGACCGCGGACCAGAAGCTGTGGACCTGAAACCCCCCGATCACGCCCGAGACCATCATGAGGAGCAGGGCGTTGATGACAAAGGTGAAAAGCCCCAGGCTCAGCACGTTGATGGGAAGGGTGAGAATGATGAGGATGGGGCGGAATATGGCGTTCAGGACGCCCAGGATGGCGGCTGCGCCCAGGGCGCTGAAAAAGCCGGCCACCTCGATGCCTTCCATCAAGTAGGACGCCACCGTGATGGCGGCGGTCAGGATCAGCCAGCGAATGCCGAGTCCCATCATGACGAGCGGTCTTCCTTTCCAGCCCGCGCCCCCGCCTTTGGGGAACGGTCACGCGGGCATCGGTTGGTCATGCTTCGAGCCTACCACATCCGCTCTCGTCGAACAATCCGAAAGGATGTGGAAGCCCCGAGGATCCCTTTGAAAATCGCCTCCATCTGTTTTATGGTGAAGATACGATGCCTCGACCCGAACAGACCGGATGGACCCAGGGCCTCGCGCCCGGCTGCGGCCGCCTCCTGCTGGCCCTCGCCCTTGCGGCCGCACCCGGATGCGCGTCGCGGCCGCAGCAGGCCGGCGGCCCGGAAGCCGCTTCGTGGACCTGCGACCCGGAGGCCGACCGGGCCCTGAGCCGGGGGGATACGGGAGCGGGCATCCGGCTCCACGAGGCGTTTCTCGACGCGCACCCGGACAACCCCCTCGCCCTGTACCACCTCGGGTACGCCTACGGCCGCACGGGGGACCACCGGCGGGAGATCGCCTGCTACGAGAGGGCGAGAGACCTGGGGTACGAGGACGGCGGGCTTCTGTTCAACCTGGGCATGGCGTACGGCGAGACGGGCCGGCACGAAAAGGCTGCGGACGCGTTGAGGCGGGCCGTGGACCTGGACCCGCAAAACGCCGACCACCGGGTGGGGCTGGGCCTGGCCCTGGAGCGATCGGGGAAGCCCGGTGCGGCGGCCGAGGCCTTCCGGGAGGCCATCCGGCTCGATTCCCGGCTGACGGATGCCAGGTGGTTCCTGGCCCGCATCCACCTGGAGTCCGGGCGGCCCGGGCCGGCCCGCGGACAGCTCCGGGAGATCCTCCGGATCGACCCGCACCACCCCCGGGCCCGGGACCTGCTTCAGCGCCTGGAGGCCGGGGACTGACCCTCACTTCATGCGGGACATCTCCGACACGGCGTCCTGCACCAGCCGCTGCACCATGGTGTCCAGGGTGACGCCCCGGCGCTCGCTGCTCGACACCCCCAGCACGCTCACCGCCTCGGCGTTGTGCTCCATCTTTCGCTCCATGTACCCGCTGGTGACCTGCTCGGAGGTGGAGGCGTCCAGGACCTTGTACCGGAGCCCGATGACCCAGATGTCGGCCTGCTCGCCCGCCTCGATGCTGTTCCCCGCGGTGCGGGCGATCTGGGAGCCGCTCCTGGAGTGGACGGCCGCGCCGACGATGTTCCCGATGGGCGAGCCGTCAAACCCGCGCGAGGCGCTCGCCACGGGCTCGGCCTTGAGGACGTCGAACCGGACGAACCACTTGGTGGAGCGGAACTTGCCCCGGCCGAACTGGTCCGCGTCGCTGCTCCCCATCTCCGCGGCCAGCTTCTGCTCCTGGAGCATGGGGCTCAGGTCCGCCCGCTCGAGGACCCGGAAGTTGGCGCTGGACAGCTCCACCTCTCCGAAGTCCTTGATGTTGTTGGCGGTGATCTTCTGGAGAAAGGTGGCGTTGTTGCTCTTGATCTCCCCGGGCATGACGATCACCATGGGGCCCTGGACCCCCGCGTTGTCGTAGGAGCGCTGGCGGTACATCTGCCGGTCCGCCTCCTCGTTGACCCGGTCCGAAGAGTCCCGGAAGCTGAAGGCCCCGGACGTTCCGGCCGTGCCCCCCAGCAGCGCCGGGACCAGCATCAGGGCCAGTATCCAAGCGGTTCTTTTCATCGCACTCCCTCCTGTTTCAAAACATTCTGAGCGAGACGGATTCTATCGAATCCCCGGCCGCAGCACAACTATTTCCCGGGCCGCTCCGCCCCCTGGATCACGATGGTGAAGAGACGTTCCTCGGGAAGCAGCTCCGCCGTGGAGACGGGCCGGTTGGAAAGGAGCCCCGCCCCCGGGGCCGGCTCCACCACGATCCGGTACAGGACGAGGCCCTCGTCCCTGCGATACCCCCCGGCGGTCCCCAGGGGGCCGTCCGCCGCGCAGGCCGGATCCTCGGTCCATCCCCGCTTCTCGAGCACGGCCCGGACCGCACCGGCCGTCTCCGACAGCCCGGGCAGGCGATCCCCCGTGCCGGTCAGGGTGATGCGGCAGCCCTCGCCGCGGGACCGGCCCGCGGGATCCTGAAACGCGACGGCCTCCCGGAGATCCCCTTCCAGGCCCAGGGCCTCGGAAAAGGCGTCCCGGAGATCCTCGCAGGCGTCGAGAGGCAGCGGCACGAGCGGGGCCTCCGGGTCCACCGGACCGCGGAGGTCGTGCGGGATGCCCTGCGAACGGTAGAAGGACGACTCGTAGCTCCTCCCCATGGAGAGGATCTCCCATCCGCCCTGCCGCCGCTTCAGGTAGACCATGGCCCAGGCGTCCGACTCCGGGTTGCGGGGGTGGATGTCCACCCGGGCGAGGTCGCCGTGCAGGCCCCTCACGCGGGGGACCACCTTGCCCGCGCGGGGGGACCCCATCTCCTCGAGCCTGCGGTCGATGATGGGGGCGAACACCTCGGCCAGGGCCGACTCCAGACCGCTCTCGTCCTCGTGGATCACCACCAGAAAAGAGGCGCGGGCGGCGGGAAGGGGCTCCCCCGGTCCGGCCGGCATCCGTCTCAGGTCCACGAGGACGCGCCCCGGGCGGAGCGCGAGAAAGGTCCAGGCCTCGACGCCGCGAAGAGCCTTCCCCCGGGCCGGGGTTCGGACCTTGCTCTTCAGGCGGAGCGTGCCGGCCGGAGGCAGCCGCACCGCCCGCCAGGCCTCCCCTTCCTCGGGAGACGCTTCCACCGACAGGCTCACCCTCCTGCCCGCGACCACATGGAGGATCGTCCCCATGGAGGCGACCCGGCTCCCCAGGAACCTCCCCTGCCCGTCGAAGTCGAAGGCGAAATCAACGGAACCCACGATCTCGCAGGCGTGGCAGCCGTTTCGGAGCTCGTAGCCGGCCACGAACCGGCCGCCGTTCCCGGGCAGCGGCTCCAGGGCCAGCCGGCCCGGGCCCGCCCGGTCACCGGGCCATACGGAGAGATCGGGGAAGGCCTCCCGCAGGGCCCGGTAGCGGGCGTCCCCCTTCAAGGAGGCCAGGGGCCAGAAGGCCGGATCGTCCACGTCCAGCCTCGCCGGGGTCCCGTTGACCAGGATGCAGCCGTTGAGCTCGTTCGCACGAAAGGGGTAGTGGACCCAGCCCACGTCCACCGGCCCGGCCTCCTGGAAGGCGCGGAGGCAGCCCGCCCGCCCCAGGGACCGCGAGAACCGGACGGACGCCGGGCTCGAGCCCAGCCGCTCCATCACCCCGTAAAAGCAGGGCTCCAGTCCGTCGGGCCCCGGATCGGCGCACTGCTCCTCCACGGCGGCGCGGAGCGTCCGCATGCTCCCCTGCCACACCGCGGCCGGCCCGACGGTTTCCGCCGGCCCCGACGGCGCGGGGACCCGGGCCGCGCAGGCGGCGAGGACCCCGCAAAGCAGGGTTGCGGCTGCAAGACGCAAGGTTGCCGATCTCATCCCGCCCGTGCCTCCATGGGAAAACCCGGTCCTCCACCGACATCCGCCGGGGGCAGCGTACGGCAAGCCCCCGAGAGCCCCGGCCGGCGAGGTTCGTATCGGGCCCCGGGACGGACGGGCCTCTCAGGCGGGGTCGGGTTCGGAGTTCTTGACACCGATGTACTGGAGTGTGGACTGCCAGAAGGCGTAGTCGTTTTGTCTCGCCTCGTAGAGCTTGGCGTTCAGGACGGCGATGCCTCCGATCTCGGCGAGCGCCTTGACGAACGCGATCTCCTCCTGCGGGTAGGCGCGGGATTCGGAAGCGTAGAGACGAAGCACCCCTCGGACCTTCTCCTTGACGAAGATGGGGACGGACAGGATGGAGACGATCCCCTCCCGCCCCGCGGCCTCGGGGTACTGCACCCTCGTGTCGCGGCCCGTGTCCGGCACGTAGACGGTCTCGCCCTCCACCACCTTGGGGATGGAGCGGTCCATGCTGAGGATCCCCTTGTCCAGGTAGGCCCGGCTCAGCCCGTAGGTGCCCACGAGCTCCAGCTCGTGGGTCTCGAAGTTGAGCCAGAGCAGGCTGCAACCCTTGACGGCCATGGCATCGGCGATCTCCCTCGCAGCGGTCTCCAGGATCCGCTCCACGTCCATCTGGGCGGCCACGGCGCGGGCCAGCCGGTGGAGCCGGCTGAAGTAGGCATAGGACTTGTCGGGCGGCATCCCGTCCCGGGGCACGGCCCGGATCCGGTACTTCTCCACGGGCGGCTCGTACTCGTACTCCACCCCGCCCTTTTCCAGCAGCCGGGAAAGGGCCTCCCCCTTTTCCTCGAACAGCCGCGCATTCTCGACGGCGAGGGCGCCGATCTCGGTGAGCGCGGAGATCAGCTCCAGCTCGTCCCCGGTGAAGGTCCTCTCCTCGGCCGTGTAGAGCCTGAGGACGCCGATCACCTTCCCGCGAAGCCCCATGGGCACGGAGAGGATCGACACGATGCCTTCGGCCCGCAACAGCGCGTGCCGGGGCTCGGACCCATCGACCCCCGCCTTCCTGTCGAGGTGGGGTTCGCCTTCCAGGGCCCGGGCCACGCCCGGGTCCCCCTCCAGGGGCTCCGCGGCCAGGAACTCCGTGCTGAGGAGGTGGGAGGCGGCCACAGCGAGCCGATCGCCCTCCTCCTCCACCAGAAGGAGGGCGCTCGCCTTGAGGCCCAGGGCCGGGACCATGCGCTTGGCCAGGAGGTGGGTGACCTGCCGGACGCTCAGGACGGAGAGGACGGCGCGCCCCACCTCGTGAAAGATTTCGAAAAACCCCGTCTGGCGCTCCGTCATGGCTTCCCCGCCTCGATCCCTTGACCTCGGTCCGTCAAGCGCTTCCGGTCCCGCCGTCCCCGGGGGACTGCCGGTCCTTTCCCATGAGATGGGCGTACATCTTCACGAAGTTCCGGATGATCCTGTGGTGCTTGTCCTCGGTGTCGACGAAACGGATGCCGGCGAAGTACTTCTTTCCGTCGGCCTTCCTCGAGTAAACGACCCGGCCCCTGACCTCCAGCAGATCGCCCTCGAGATCGATGGCCAGCAGCAGGACGTAGGGTGTTTCCACCGGCTCCTGCGTGGCCAGCTTGATTCCGCCGAGGCTCAGGTCCAGCGCCGACCCGAAGCCCTCCCCCACCTCGTTTCCGTCCTCGTCGATGCAGACATAGGTCACGACGTTGGACGTCCTGATCCGCGGATGCCGCCTTCGGTTGGCGCCGTCCTCCCCCTGCTGTTCCGTTCCTCTTTTCGCCATGATCTCCTGTCATCCGGGTCTCCTGCCGGGACGTGAAGCGCCCCACGGCATCACCGGCCTCTGTCTCCCCGTCCTTTTCCGGCGTCTCGCCTCTTTTTCCACCGGGAAGCGAAGCGTAACACAAGCCTGCCAAAATGACCAGAACGAATGACCGGAAACCCATGCCGCGAATACGCGGCTGCAGGGGGGTCGCGCCCGGCTGCGGGCCTTCCTTGACACCCCGGCGGGCTCCTGATTATACTCCGGAAACGGGGTGCCGACCGTTTTCCATTGACCCTCCCGGGCTCCCTGGAAGGCCTGTTTCGAATGCTTCACGACCCGGCCAGTGAAGGCGAGTGGATCCTCCCGCGCCTGCCCGCCGAAGACCTCATCGTACCCGGCCTCACCCCCCGACACGGGGAGATCCGGGATCTCGCCGGCGAGATCGCCGGACGCCTGCGGGCGTTTCGGTACAAACGGCTCTCCTCCCGCCTGTGGCTGGTCTTTCTCGGGGGAACGGGCACCGGGAAGTCCACCCTGTTCAACGCACTCTGCGGGCTCGAGCTCAGCCGGACGGGCGTGGAGCGGCCCAAGACCCGCGGCCCGGTGGCCTACGCCCATGAAGAAGCACGCATGGCACAGGGGTTCCCTTTTGCGGGCCTGTCTCCCACCGTGCGGCCGGCCGGGACGCGGGAAGCGCCCCCGGAGAGCGGCGCGCCGGACAAGCTGGTCGTTCTGGAGCACCGCCGGGACGGGATGGGCCACCTCGTCCTGGTGGACACCCCGGACGTGGACAGCCTGGAGGAGGAGAACCGCCGGGTCGCGCGGATCCTGGTGCTCCTCGCCGACGCCGTGGTCTTCGTGACCAGCCAGGAGAAGTATGCCGACGAGGTTCCCTCCGACATCCTCCGGGACATCATCGAGGAGGGAAGGCCGGTCTACTTCCTCCTGAACAAGGCCGACCCGTCCTTCTCCACCGGCGACACCGAGGAGATCTTTTCGGGCCTGAACATCCGGCTCGCCGAGGAGCGGATCTGGATCGTTCCCCGCACCGCGTCCCCCACTCCGGCAACCTTCGGCGACCAGGCCGGGTTCCGGGCGTTCCGGGAACGGATCCTCGAGGACCATGCCCCCTCCTTCGCCCGGGAACGGCGCGCCCGGGGCCTCCGGGTCGAGGCCCGGGGCCTCGAGAAACGGCTCGATCTCTGGGTCCGACTCCTGGATGCCGAGGAGGAGGCGGCCGGCGCCTGGCTGAAGACCCTCGAAGCCCTGCTCCAGGAGACCCGGGAGGACCTCATCCAGGCGGAGAGCGACCGTTTCTCCGCCCGGAACCGCACGCACATCCAGCAGGAGATCCGGCGTCTCTTCTCCCGCTACGATCTCCTCTCGGGACCCCGCCGGGCCGTTCGCAACGCGATTCGGGCCCCGTTGCGCCTGCTGGGTCTCCGGCTCCGGAAAGAGGGGTCGAAGGCCGCGGACACCCGCGAGGCTCGACGGGCCGGTAACCTGGCCCCCATCCTGGCCTCCCTGGACCGCTTCAACCGAAAGGCCCTGGAACGCCTCTCCCCGTCCGACCCGGAGGCCCCCCTCCACGACGCCCTCAGGCGGCCCGGGGTGGTCATGACCCGGGAGGAGGCGGAGGCCCGGGTGAGGGACCGGCAGGAGCAGCTGGAGACCTGGCTGAGGGAGACCTTCGAGGAGATGGCCCGGGGGCTCCCGACGGCCAAGAAGTGGTCCATCTACTCCACGTCCATCGTCTGGGGCGTGCTGGTCCTGGCGCTCGAGGCGACGATCGGGGGAGGGTTCACGGTGATCGACGCGGTCCTGGGTTCGGCCGCAGCCCCGTTTCTGACCAAGGGATCGGCGGAGCTCTTCGCCTACCGGGAGATCCAGCGGGTGGTCCGGGAGATGGCCCGGATCTACCGGAAAGGGCTGGTCTCCATCCTCGAGGAGCAGCGCGACCGATACGCGGCCGCACTCCGGTCGGTGAGCGTGGCCCCGGAGGAAAAAGAGCGGATCACCGGCCTGCTGGGCGAGGTCCAGGAGCAGGCGAAACCTTCCACCCGGTCGTGACACGGGTCCCTCTTCCAAGGAGTCTTCCATGACACCGTCCCCCCCGCGCCTCCAGGAGCAGCTGAGCCGCTTTTCCGAGATCCTGGAGCGGGAGGAGATGCTCGGCCTGTCCCGGGAGGAACGCCGGGACGCCCTGGCCTCGGCAACCGAGCTCCGGGACCGGCTCCAGGCCGTGGAGGGCGACTACCTGACCATCGGGCTCCTGGGGGGGACCGGCGTGGGCAAGTCCTCCCTGATGAACGCCCTCGCCGGAAGCCGCATCTCCTCGGTCAGCCACCGGCGGCCCCACACGGATCACGTGATCGTCTACCGCCACGAGGACGCCCCCCCGGTACCGGAGCCTCCTCCGGACGCCATCCCCCGGCAGGAGATCCTCCACCGGGCCGATCCGGTACGCCACGTGCTCCTCTGCGACCTCCCGGACTTCGACAGCCTCCTCACGGCCCACCGCGAGAGCGTCCTGGCGTTCCTCGCCAACCTGGACCTCCTGGTCTGGGTGACCTCCCCGGAGAAGTACGCGGACCGGAGGCTCTACGAGTTCCTCGAACGGGTGCCCAAGGCCCGGGAGAACTTCCTGTTCGTGCTCAACAAGGCGGACCTCCTGTTCGAGGACGACCCGGGCGGGAAGGGATACCACGAAGCCGCGGCCGCGTCGGAGCGGTTCGCCGGGCACCTGCGCGAGGCCGGCATCCACGACCCGGTCCTGTTCGTGGTCTCCGCCCGGGAGGCCCTGGAATCGAGCTCCGTCTCCGCCTGGAACCAGTTTCCCCTCCTCCGGCAGCAGGTCTTCCAGCTCAGAAAGGCCAAGCAGGTCCGCCTCATCAAGGCGGAGAACCTGGACGCCGAGGCCGCCCGCCTGTTCGCCCGGCTGACCGGGGAGGTCCGAAACCTCGAACGCCTCTCCTCCGCCCTCGACCGGACCGTGCAGCAGCTGAAGGAGGATCGCTCCACCTGGGAGAGGCTGGGCGGTGAGACCCTGACCCCCTGGCTGGAGAGCCGGGACGTCCGGGGCGCCCTCCGCCCCCCCCGGGACGCCCTGCCCCTCTCCGGTCCCGGCCTGGCCCTGGCCCTCCTGTTCC
>CAYUBQ010000040.1:0-37179 GCA_964443135.1 uncultured Desulfobacterales bacterium
AGGTGGGGATCCACCGCATCCCCGTGGTGAACGTGGAGAACGCCTGCACATCGGGATCCACGGCCTTCTACCTGGCGTGCAACATGGTGGCCGCCGGTCAGGCCGAGACGGTCATCGTGGTGGGGGCGGAGAAGATGTGCGTCCCCGAGTTCGGCCTCATCAACTCGGGGGAAACCGAGATCGACACCCAGCTGGGCATGGTGGCGCCCGCCGGGTTCGCGCTTCGGGCCGTGCGCCACATGCACGAGTTCGGCACCACGCGCGAGCAGCTGGCCCGGGTGGCGGTCAAGAACCGTCGCCACGCCGGCGGAAACCCGGTAGCCCAGTACCGGGATCCCGTCACCGTGGAGGAGGTCCTGGAATCGCCCATGATCGTGGATCCGCTGACGCGGTTCCAGTGCTGCCCCATTGCGGACGGCGCAGCCGCCGTGGTGGTGGCCTCGTCCGGGACCGCCGGCCGCCAGGGGCGCACCGTCCGCGTCGACGCGTCGATTCTCTGTACCGGGAGCTATGAGAACCCGCAGGATTTGACGAGGTGGGAGACGGACTACCGCGGCTGCCGCACGGCCTACGAGAGGGCCGGGATCGGACCGGCGGACGTCTCCCTCGTGGAGTGCCACGACGCGTTCACCATCTCCGAGATCCTACACTACGAGGCCCTGGGGCTCTGCAGACCGGGCGAGGGGGGGCGGTTCGTGGAGGAAGGGCACAGCTCCCTGGGCGGCCGCGTTCCGGTGAACCCGTCGGGCGGCCTGCTGAGTCGCGGCCACCCGGTGGGCGCCACCGGGGTGGCGCAGATCGTGGAGGTGGTGGCCCAGCTCCGCGGCGAGGCCGGGAGCCGCCAGGTGGAAAAGGCCTGCGTGGGCCTGGCCCACTGCATGGGCGGGGACAAGGCCGGAGACAGCAAATCCTGCACGGTTAACATTTTTTCGAGGTGAGAGGCGTTCATGGCTGCTGCGTTGCATCATGTGTCCGTCTTCGTGGCGGACATGGACCGGGCCGTTCGGCTGTTTCGAGAGGTGCTGGGCTTCGAACTCCAGTGGCGGGTGCCCAAGGCGGGGGGCCGCCTGCTCTCCACCCTGCTGGGCGTTCCGGGCATCCAGGCGGAGCTCGCCTACCTCGCCGGTAAGGAGGGCGGAGTGGCCCTGGAGCTCTCCCGGCTGATTCACCCGGACCGGTGTGAGCCTCCGGCCCCGTTCGGGGCTCACGGTACAGTGGCCCTGACCCTGCGCGTCCGCAACCTTGACCACCTCCACCGGAACCTTTCGGACGGGGGGTGGGTTCCCCTGAGCCCGTGCCTGAACCTCGAGCCTCCCCAAGGGAATCCGGTTCGGGCCTTCTGCGTGCCCGTGGAGCCCGGCTTGCTGCTCGAGTTGATCGAGGAGCAGGACGGCGCGCCGCCTGTCTCAGCCTGATCTTTCCCGACATCTTCCGCCGGCGTTGAACGGGGCATGTACCACCGGGGAATCCCCGGAATACAGTCCCGACCCCATTCCCGTTTTTTCCCCCCGCGTGTATGAGGGAGGTGAAAACCATCTCCGGGCCCCGCCCGGGGGACGGTGAGGCATGCGGGAATCGAATGGAAAAGGAGGTTCCGACGTGACGGACCCAAAGAACGAAGAGGAAGGCAAGGATACGAAGATCAAGAAGACCGAGGAGGATCCCATGCCCGTGTGCAGAACGGCCGCGGATCCCGAGCACCTCCGGGGGGAGGACGAGGACGAGCCCTGCGACGACGCCCGGGGGGTGGAGTTCGAGACGGATCAGGAAGAGAAGAAAGAGGACTGAAGGGTGGCATGGTTCACCCCGAAAGGAGGCACCGTTGAGAGACAAGGAGAACATCCACGTCAAGGTCCAGGAGATGATCGACTGCTACGCCACCACCGATCCGCTCGAGGAGATGTCCAAGATCTCGAGCGAGGAGGGCCTCGAGGAGGCGGCCGAGAAGTGGCTGGCGCTGGCCACGCTCCACGGCATCAACAACAACGCGAAAAAGATCAGCATTCTCCGCACCCCGGAAGGGGACGTGTCGGTCCGGGCGGAGTATCGGGAGAAGGATCTGCCTTCGCCGGGTCCGGCCGTGGGCGCGAACATCCTGCAGGCCGTTCGGGCCATGACCCACATCGAGGAGGACAAGGGAAAGATGCCCCTGATCATGGGCGTGCGCAACGACAGCGTGGAGATCGGCGTCAAGGTGAAGCAAAAGGATTCCGGCGAACTGGTGAGCCTGAAGTTTCCGGAGGAGTGACCGGAGGCCCGGCTCCGGGACTGCAACCGGAAGCCGCCTCCCCGCAGGTCATCCCTCGCGGTCGCCGGACATGGACGCGTAGAGACGCTCCGCGTCCTCCTTTCGGCAGAGTTCGGTCCCCGGGGTCATGACGGCCGCGGCGCCGCTCGCCACCCCGAACCGGGCGGCATCCTCCAGTTCCTTTCCCCGGTCGAGCGCCAGGACCAGCCCTCCCACCATGCTGTCCCCGGCCCCCACCTTGCTCTTGATGGGTACGGTCGGGGACCGGATGGTCAGCTGCCCTTCCTTCCAGGTCAGCAGCGCCCCGGCCGCGCCCAGGGAGACCACCACCACCTCGCTTCTCTCTTCCTCGACGAGCTTCCGTGCGAACGCCCGGATCTCGGTATCGCTCTCGAGCTCCTTTCCGGCCATGGTGTTCAGCTCCTGCATGTTGGGCTTGATGAGGAAGGGTAAGGCCTCCAGGGATCTCCGGAGCGGGGCCCCGGAGGTGTCCAGCACCAGCCGGAACCGGTTTTCCCGGCAGGATCGGGCCAGCCGGGCGTAGAAATCCTCGGGTACGCCCGGGGGCAGTCCACCGCTGGCCACAACGAGCGCTGCATCCCCGCACAACCCGTGAAACCGTTCGAGGCACCGGCTCCACTCCTCTTCGCGGAGACGGGGGCCGGGCAGGCTGAACCGGTACTGCTGCTCGGTCTCGGACTCGAAGGCGATGAAGCTCTCCCGGGTCCACCCTTGAATGGACACGATCTCCTGGCGGACGCCTTCCCGGTCCAGGAGCTCCTGCAGCAGGTTCCCGTGGGACCCGCCCGCCGGGAGGAGGGCCGTGGAATCGCCCCCCAGCTTCTTCACGGCGCGGGAGACATTGACCCCGCCGCCCCCGGGCTCGTACCTGGAGGAGTCGCAGCGAAGCTTCCGCTCGGCCACCACCCGGTCGACGGTGGCGTTGATGTCGATGCAGGGGTTCATGGTGAGTGTGACGATGCTTGCCAAATCGACCTCCTTTTCTCACATGGGTTCGAACTGAGGGTCCTCGGCTCAGGGTTCCTCGCGCAGCGCCTCGAACCCGGCCACGATGTCCAGGAGCTCCTCGGTGATGGACATCTGGCGCTGTTGATGGAATCGGTTCTGGAGCTCTGCCAGCTTCTCCTCGATGTTCTTTTCGGCCCCTTGCATGGATGCCAGCCGGCTGGCATTTTCGCTGGCCAGGGACTGGGCGAAGGCCCGGAACAGCCCCAC
The DNA here is from genome assembly GCA_964443135.1 of uncultured Desulfobacterales bacterium. Taxonomy (GTDB): domain Bacteria; phylum Desulfobacterota; class DSM-4660; order Desulfatiglandales; family HGW-15; genus JAIPEI01. The sequence continues at coordinate 3,485 of CAYUBQ010000040.1, forward strand.
GAAGAGGTACTCCCGGACCAGCCCGGAGAAGATCGCCTGCGGGTCGCCCCGGAACAGGGGGAGGGCGCGCCTGGGCCAGGGTGTCTTTCGGAGCTGCTCCAGCCAGGCCTGGTCCAGCGGCAGCAAGGCCACCGTGCGGGGACGGTACGACGCGCCGGAGAGCGGCTCGCTGTGGAAGAGGAGAATCCGGTCGACCCCCCGCTCCTCCTGCCAGGCGGTGATCTGTAAGAGAAGGTCTCGAACCCTGGGCGCGATTCCCTGGACCCCGCCGGGCACGACCATGCTTTCCTCCACGGGCTGGCCGCGTTCCTCCATCCGGGCCCGGACCCGCCCCCCCACGGCGAGGACGACCCGTTCCCCGGGGCCGGCCTCGAGCCCTTCCAGGTGCGCCATGGCGTGGCCGACCACCTGGTCGTTGAGCTGGCCGCACATCCCCTGGTCCGACCCGAACACCACGGCGCCCGGCACCCGGCCGGGCCCCGACCGGGTGATCACATCCCTGGCTCCTCCGCCCTGGAACACCGCCCGGAGCCCCATTTCCACAGTGTGATGGTACTCCTCGAGGGACTCCGCCGCCCGTTCGAACTGCCGGATCTTCACCGCGGCCAGGGCCTTCATGGTCTTGACCACGGACTGAAGGTCCTCGGTGCTCTCGATCCTCCGCTTGAGGCTCTCAACCGTCTCCATGGTCCGCCCCCGCCTCGGTGCCCACGGCCTTCCTTGCGATCCGGGCAAGGGAGGCCAACTCCTCTTCCTCCAGCGGCTCCCCTCCGGCCATGCGTTCGCATAGGTCGCCCAGCTGCTCGGTGACGGCCTTCCGAACCCGGCGTTCCGCGTCCGCCACGTCGTCCTCGGGGAGCCCGTCGAACACCCCCTCCTTTACCGCCACCAGGGCCGCGATCTGCTCGGCCACGGGCAGGGGGACGTACTGCGGCTGCTTGAGGGTCTCGCGGACCCGGCGCCCGCGCCTGAGGATCTGGCGGGTGTCCTCGTCCAGCTGGGTGCCGAACCGGGCAAAGGCCTCCAGCTCCTCGAACTGGGAGTAGGCGAGCCTCAGCTCGCCCGCCACGGCGCGGTAGGCCTTCAGCTGGGTCTTTCCGCCCACCCGGGAGACGGACCTTCCCACGTCCACCGCAGGAAGCACGCCCTTACGGAACAGGTCGGGGGAAAGATAGATCTGGCCGTCCGTGATGGAGATCAGGTTGGTGGGGATGTAGGCGGAGATGTTCTGGGCCTCGGTCTCCACAATGGGGAGGGCTGTGAGGGATCCGCCCCCGCCTTCCTCCCGCAGGTGGGTGAACCGCTCCAGGAGCCGGGAGTGGATGTAGAAGATGTCCCCGGGAAAGGCTTCCCGGCCGGGAGGGCGGCGGAGCAGGAGGGAGAGCTCCCGGTAGGCCCGGGCGTGCCGGGTGAGATCGTCCAGCACCACGAGGGCGTCAAGGCCCTGTTCCATGAAGTACTCACCCAGCGAGGCCGCCGCATAGGGGGTGAGGAACTGGAGGCCGGGAGGATCCTCTTCCGTGGCCATGAGCACGACGCTGTACTCCAGGGCCCCGCTTTTTCGAAGATCGTCCATGACCTTGGCCACGGCCGACGCCCGCTTTCCCACAGCGCAGTATATGCAGATCACGCCGGTGTCCTTCTGGTTGAGGATGGTGTCCACGGCGATGGCGGTCTTGCCGGTCTGCCGGTCCCCAACGATGAGCTCCCGCTGTCCCCGCCCGATGGGGATGAGGGCGTCCACCACCTTGAGGCCCGTCTGGAGCGGGACCGTGACGGGCAACCGGTCCATGATGGCCGGGGCGGGCCGTTCCAGGGGCAGGGTCCGGTCGACCCTGAGAGGCCCGCGACCGTCATGGGGCCTCCCCTGGGCGTCCACCACGCGTCCCAGGATCTCCCCGCCCACGGGAATCTCCGGGACGCGGTGGGTTCGGCGCACCTCGTCCCCCGCCTCGAGGTCGCCGCTCTCGTCCAGCAGCACCACCCCGATCTCGGTCTCGCTCACGTTGAAGGCCAGGCCCAGCCGGTCGCCGGGAAAGCGGAGGAGCTCGAGGGATCGAATCCCCCGGAGACCGGTGACGCGGACGACCCCGGGACCCACGTAGACGACGGTCCCCACCTCCCGGCTCCTCGGCCGGGGATCGTGGTCCTGAAGGGCCTTGTCCATGACCCGGAAGGTGTCTACCAGCAAGTCCTGAAGGGCTGACGACGATTGTTCGCTCATGCCTTCTCCTGCTCCTCCTGCTTCTCCTCCTGCACGGTCCCCTCCTCGTCCTTCTCGGCTTCCGCCTCGATCGCCCGTCCGGCCTCCTGCTCGAGGTCGTCCAGGTAGTCCTCGAACCCCCAGGCCAGCTTTCGCCCCTTCATGCGCAGCTCGACCCCGGGCGCCCCGTCCTCGTCGGTCTCGTATCCCACCTCGATGTCGTCGCCCAGATGCTCGTGGATCTCGCGGGTCGCCTTCTGCTTCAGGCCGGCGGGCATCTGAAAGGTGCTTCGCACCGTGACGCGGTTCTCGTCGGTGCGGGCCGCCTCGGCCATGTCGTCCCGCTCCTCACGGTCCAGCCCGGCCAGATGCTCGAGGAGGACCTGCACCATCTGCTCTTCCACCTCGGCGTCGGCCAGGTCCTGGAGCGCCTTTCGGCAGACGGCGTAGACCTCTCTTCCAGCCATCCGCCGCAGCTCCCGGGTGAAGGCGGACTTCTCCCGGTCCAGCGACTCCTGCCAGCTCCGGCGCATGGACTGCACCTGCTCCCGGGCCTCCCGCACCAGCCGCTTTTTCTCCTCTTCGGCCCGGTCCCTGGCCTCGGACATCATCTCGTCGCGCTTCTGCTCCAGCTCCACCCGCTCCCTGCGGAGGGACTCCGCCTCCTGCTTCGACTCCTCCTTCTTGCGCTCGGCCTCGTTCAGGCGGTCCTGGATCTTCTGCTCCCGCTTGTCCATGGCCTCCAGGATCCGGTCGTAGAGGAAGTGCTTCAACAGGAAGACCAGGATCAGGAAGTTGACGATCTGGGCGGCGACGGTGAACCAGTCGATGAGCACGGCCTATCCTCCCGCGGTGGCGACCACGTGGTCCCAGAAGGGGTTGGCGAAGATGATGATCATGGACACCACAAAGGCGTATATGGCCGTGGACTCGATCATGGCCAGTCCTACGAACAGCGTCCGCGTGATGCTGTTCATCTCGTCGGGCTGCTGCGCAATGGAGCTGAGGGCCTGGGCCACGGCCCGGCCTTCGCCGATGGCCGGGCCGATGGCGCCGATGCCGATGGTGAGGCCTGCGGAGAGGACCGAGGCCATGCCGATCAGTGAGATTCCTTCCATTGGTCTTGTTCTCCTTTCTCTCCTGCCGAATCGGCCTGCTTCTGCTCCCGCTCCTGCCGGGCCCGGGTCCCGGAGGCGATGTACACCATGGCGAGGATGGCGAAGATGTAGGCCTGGATCACCCCGGTCAGGAGCCCGAGGGCGTTCATGACCACGGGAAACAGGATGGGGGTGAGAGCGAGCAGGATCGCCACGATCTTGCTGCCGCTCATCATGTTGCCGAACAGGCGGACCGCCAGGGCCAGGGTCCGGGACAGCTCTCCCATGATGTTGAAAGGGAGCATGATCACCGTGGGCTTCACGTACTGCTTGAGGTACTCCTTGAGACCGCTGCTCCGGATGCCGAATCCGGGCACCGCCACGAAGACGCAGATGGCCAGGGCCGCCGTGGTGGAAAGGGATGCGGTGGGAGCCACGTAGCCGGGCACCACGTTCAGGATGTTGGAGACCAGGATGAACAGGAACAGGGTGCCCACGAAGGGGATGTAAGGCCTCGGCGGCTGGCGGGAAACCTGCCGGATCTCGCTCTCCATGCCCTGGACCAGGATCTCCAGCAGGTTTTCCCATCGGCGCAAGGGCAGGTCTGAGCTGAGGCGGCGCGTGATGAGCCAGGCCCCCAGCACCATGAGGGCCATGACCCCCCAGGTAAACACGATGGTCAGGTTCAGGTGGACGAACCCCCACTCCCACAGAACGATCTGGTCCGGTGTAATATCTTTGATATCCATACGTTACGCTTCCCGCTGGCTCCGGCTGCCTGAAGTTGCCCCGGCCGGGGCGGGACGGCCGGGTCTCAGCCTGTGCACCGCGGCCAGCCGGACCAGGATGAACCCCGCCAGGCTCGCCGCCAGCATGGGCCAGCCTCCCCGGAGGACGCCGTAGAACCCGAGCAGGCTGAGCCCGGTCCGAACCACGAAGCTCCCCGCCACCCAGGCCGCAGGATGACGCGTGCCGGGCAGCCGGCGGACCGTCCACCAGAGCCCGGTGAAGTAGAAGCCCCCGATGCCGATGCCCGCGGCGAAAGCGAGCAGGTAATCCATGGGCGTTCCGGTCATCCTTTCTCTCCTTAATTTGGGGTTTTCCTTTGTTCTCTATTCTTTTTCTCTCCCCCTCACCTCCACCCTTCACGGCCCTTATTCCTTCCGGCTCTCCCGCTTGATCCAGTACCAGGCGTTGAGGCAGCCCACGGCCACGCCGACAAAGACCCCGGTGAGGGTCCAGGATGCCGTGCTTTCCCACTTCCGGTCCAGCCAGACGCCCAGGGCGATACCGATGAGGGTGGGAATGGCCACGGACCAGCCCACCAGGCCGAACATGCCCAGGCCGAACCAGACGCCGCGATCCTCCTTTCGCGCACGCAGCTTTCGCTGTTCCTTGACGCCCACCTCCTCGGGCCAGGACCTCTTGTCTTCCTCACCCATGTCGCTGCAGCTCCAGGAACCGCCGAACGAAGTTGGCCTCGATCTTGGCCACGGCCGACAGCTCGGTCTTCTCACGTTCGTCCACGACGCCGAACTTCTCCTGGATGGTTTGCTCCAGCGTCCCCAGGTCCTCGCCCTCCACCGCGTCCCTCGAAGAGACCATCACCTCGGGGCCCACCTTGACCAGGACGCCTTCGTCCACGGCCAGGAAGGTCTCCCGTCCTTGATCGTCCTCGTAGGAAAACAACCCCGGCACCAGGATCGAGATGAAGTCGATGTGGTTGGGCAGGAGGCAGAAATGTCCGTCCAGGCCCTCGGCGGTCACCTTGGCCGCGCTCTCGTCCAGCAGGATCGCTGCAGGCAGTAGGATCCGGAGCCGCATCATCCGGTCTTCTCCTTGGACTCCTCGATCTTCCCGATCATGTAAAGGGCGCGCTCCGGGGCGTCCGCCATCTCGTCGTTCAGGATCCTCTCGCACCCGTCCAGGGCCTCTTCCAGGGAAACCATCTTTCCCTCCATGCCCGTGAACTGCTCGGTCACGTAAAACGGCTGGGTCAGAAAGCGCTCCAGTCTCCTTGCCCGGTTCACCGTGCTGCGGTCCTCCTGGGAGAGCTCCTCCATGCCCAGCATGGCGATGATGTCCTTGAGCTCTTCGTAGTTGGCCAGGGTGTTGCGCATCTCCCGGGCGATCCGGTAGTGACGTTCCCCCACCACGTGGGGGACCAGCATCTTGGATCCGGACTGGAGCGGGTCGATGGCCGGGTAGAGACCTTCGCTCGCTTTCTTCCTGGACAGGACGATGGACGCCGACAGGTGTCCGAAGGTGTGCACGGCCGCCGGGTCGGTGAAGTCGTCCGCCGGCACGTACACGGCCTGGATGGAGGTGATGGCGCCCGTGGCCGTGTTGCTGATCCGTTCCTCCAACTGGGCCAGCTCCGTTGCCAGGGTGGGCTGGTAGCCCAGCCTGGAGGGCAGCATCCCCAGCAGACCCGACACCTCCATGCCCGCCTGGATGAACCGGAAGATGTTGTCGATGAGGAGCAGGACGTCCTGCCGCTTCTCGTCCCGGAAGTACTCCGCCATGGTCAGGGCCGCGTGTCCCACCCGGAACCGGGCGCCCGGCGGCTCGTTCATCTGACCGAACACCATGACCGTGTTCTCGAGCACGCCGGCCTCCTTCATCTCCCGGTAGAGCTCTTCCCCTTCCCGCACCCGCTCGCCGATCCCGCAGAAGAGGCTCACCCCTTCGTGCCCGGCCACCATGTTGTTGATCATCTCCATGATCAGGACGGTCTTTCCCACGCCGGCGCCGCCGAACAGGCCCGCTTTGCCGCCCAGCTCCAGGGGGGAGAGGACGTCGATGGCCTTGATCCCGGTGACGAAAACGTCGGAGGTGGTGGACTGGCGCTCCACGGGCACGGGGTCTTGGTGGATGGAGCGCCACTCTCCCCCGGTGACCCCTTCACCCCGGTCGACGGTTTCCCCGAACACGTTGAACACGCGCCCGAGAAGCCGATCGCCCACCGGCACGCGCAGGGGGCGGCCGCGGTCCAACACGCTCGAGCCTTCGGCCAGCCCCTGGGTCGAGGTGAGGGCGATGCTGCGCACGGTGTGCTCGTCCAGGTGGGTCACCACCTCCATGACGGCATCACCCTCGTCTCCCCCCTCCAGGACGTTGAACATGGGGGGGATGGGGCCGGGAAACCTGGCGTCCACCACGCTTCCCCGAATGGAGGTGATCACGCCCTGCCGTTCTTCCTGCGTGTCCTTCATCTCGTTCGTCGCTTTGCCTCGGTGCCTTCGTCCCTTTGAGTTTTGTGAGTTCCGGGGGGAGTTCCGGGGAGAGTTCCGGGGACACCATACTGAATTCACAGCCCAAGCGGGGTACAATTCCCATGCTGCTTCCGAAATTCGCTCAGAACTCTCATGAAATGAATTCAGTATGGTGTCCCCGGAACTCTCCATGGTGTCCCGGAACTCTCACTCTCCCTCCATCTCCTTCTCCACCTCGGCCACCCGCCTCTTGACGCCGATGATGCTGTCCGGGTTGAGCGAGATGGAGTCGATGCCCTCCCTCACCAGGAAGGCGGCGAACTCGGGGTAGTCGCTGGGGGCCTGCCCGCAGATGCCCACCTTGCGCCTCTTCTCGTGGGCCTTGGGGATCAGCCGGCGGATCTCCTCCTTGACCGCGTCGTTCCGTTCGTCGAACAGCTCGGCCAGGTCCGAGGAGTCCCGGTCGATGCCCAGAACCAGCTGGGTCAGGTCGTTCGAGCCGATGGAGAAGCCGTCGAACCGGTCGGCGAACCGGTCGGCCAGGGTCACGTTCGAGGGGATCTCGCACATGACGTACACCTCGAGGCCCTTTTCCCCCCGCTTCAGCCCGTTCTCCTCCAGGACCCCCAGGACGCGGTCCGCCTCCTCGAGGGTCCGGCAGAAGGGGATCATGACGACCACGTTGTCCAGTCCCATCTCCTCCCGGACCCGTCGGATCGACCGGCACTCCAGGGCGAACCCCTCCCGGTAGCGGTCGCTGTAGTAGCGGGAGGCGCCACGGAACCCCAGCATGGGGTTGCTCTCCTTGGGCTCGAAGGCCGCGCCGCCGATCAGGTCGGCGTACTCGTTGGTCTTGAAGTCGCTCATGCGGACGATCACGGGCTCCGGGTACTGGGAGGCGGCGATCTTGGCGATCCCCATGCTGAGGTGGTCGACGAAGTAGTCCGTCCTGTTCTCGTACCCCCGGGTGAGCTCCTCGATCCGCTCCCTGGCCTTTGGGTCCTCCACCGCGTCGAAGCGGACCAGGGCCATGGGGTGGACCTTGATGATGTTGTTGATGATGAACTCCATCCGGGCCAGGCCGATCCCCTCGCAGGGCAGGCGCCACCAGCGAAAGGCCGCCCCGGGGCTGGCGATGTTCATCATGATGCGGGTGCGCGTTTCCGGGATGTCCTCCAGGCTCACGTCCTCCACGTCGTAGTCCAGGATTCCGCGGTAGACGTGTCCCGTCTCTCCTTCGGCGCAGGAGAGGGTGACCTCGTCCCCCGTGGAGATGGTCTCGGTGGCGGTCCCGGTCCCCACGACGGCGGGGATGCCGAGCTCCCGGCTCACGATGGCCGCGTGGCAGGTGCGGCCGCCGGAGTCGGTCACGATGCCCTTGGCGCGCTTCATGATGGGGACCCAGTCCGGGTCGGTCATCTCCGTCACCAGGATGCAGTCGTCCTCGAAGTGGTCGATGTCGTGTGCGCTCAGAATGTTGCAGGCCTTGCCCGCCGCGATCGCCTGGCCGATGCTGACGCCCCGGGCGATCTCCTCCCCCGTCTCCTTCAGGGTGAAGGTCTTCAGGGTGGAGGCTTCCTTCTGAGACTGGACGGTCTCGGGCCGGGCCTGCACGATGAAGAGCTCGCCCGTGTCCCCGCCCTTGGCCCACTCGATGTCCATGGGCTTCTGGTAGTGCTTCTCGATCCGAACCGCCCACCGGGCCAGCCGGAGGATCTCGTCGTCCTCCAGCACCAGGGCCCTCTGCTGGGCTTTGGGCGTATCGATGTTCCGAGTGGTGTGACTTCCCCCGCCGGCGTAGACCATCTTCTTCTCTTTGTTCCCGAGGGTCTTTCCGATCACCGGGCGGAAGCCGTCGTCGTCGAGAAGGGGCTTGAACACCAGGTACTCGTCCGGGTTCACCGTGCCCTGGACCACGTTCTCCCCCAGCCCCCAGGCCGCGTTGATCATCACCACGTTCTGGAACCCGGTCTCGGTGTCGATGGAAAACATGACGCCGGAGCCCGCCCGGTCGGCCCGCACCATCTTCTGCACACCGATGGAGAGGGCCACCTTCATGTGGTCGAATCCCTGCTCCTTGCGGTAGCTGATGGCCCGGTCGGTGAAAAGGGACGCATAGCACCGGCGACACGCGTCCAGAAGCTCCTCTTCCCCGTGGATGTTGAGAAAGGTCTCCTGCTGCCCGGCAAAGCTGGCCTCAGGGAGGTCCTCGGCCGTGGCGCTGCTCCGCACGGCCACGTCCAGCTCGTCGCGGTTTTCCCTCCGGCTCAGCTCCCGGTAGGCCTCGCGGATCGTCTCCTCGATCTCGTCGGGGAAGGTCCCCTTCAGAAAGAGCCGCCGGAGGGCCCGCCCCGTCTTGTGCAAGGGCTGGTCGCCCTTTTCCAGTTCGTCCAGATGCTTCCGGATCCGTTTCTCGAGGTCGTTGGTCTTCAGAAAGGCCCAGTAGGCGTCCGACGTGGTGGCAAAGCCGTCGGGCACGCGGATGCCTTCCTCCTTGAGGGACCGGATCATCTCGCCCAGGGAGGCGTTCTTCCCGCCCACCTTCGGCACGTCGCCCGAACCGAGGTCATCGAACCAGGCCACGTAAAAATTCTCGCCGCTCATACCACCTCCTTCGGGATCAGGCGCTTTTCTTGTGGGGGTTCACGGTCAGCACGGGCACCGGAGAGGACTTGACGACCCGGTTCGCCACGGAGCCGAAGAACACCCTCTCCAGACCTCGTCTCGCGTGGGTCCCGATGACCACCATGGAGACGGCCTCGTCCTCGATGTAACGCAGGATCTCCTCGGCCGGGTCCCCCACCACCGCCCTGATCGAGACGTTCAGGTCATCGCCCAAATGCTCCTTGCAGAAAGCCCCGGCGCTCTCCTCGGCCTTGCGGATGAGGGCCGGCTCGTCGTCCAGGTGGGAGGGATCGATGCCGTAGGCCACACCCCAGTACCCGGGATCCGGGATCACGTGGAGCACGTGCAGCTCGGCACCGAACTTCCGGGCCATCAGGTCGGCCCAGGGGGCGATCTCCCCGGTGAGGTTGACGAGTTCCATGGGAAAGAGAATCTTTTGAACGTTCGGCATGGTGCCTCCTTTGGTTTCGATTCGAGGTCGGCCCGCCCGCTTGTACCCCTGTCAGGGGTTCGGCGGCGGGGGTTCAACCGTTCGGCTGCTTGTGGGCGTCACCCCGGGACCCCTGCGGATCGAAACGAGGACAGGATCTCCCGGATCCCGTCCCGGTTCGGGGGCGCCTCGTGGAGGGGGCGGTCCGTCACGGACTCCCGAAAGCCGCGGCCGAAGACCGGTCGGGGCTCCGTTTGACAGAGGACCCCGATGGGAAACGCGTCTTTCCCGCCCCGCGCCGCCTCGAGGGCTGCGTCCCGGTCTCCCGGGTCGTGATCGTCTCCCAGCCTGCGCACCCGTTCCTTGTACCACTCGACCGTCCGCGTTCCCCAGGTGATGCAGGGCTGGATCACGTCCACCAGGGAGAGCCCCGGGTGGTTCACCGCCGCCACCAGCAGGTCCTTCAGATGGTCCGCGTCCCCTGCGAACCCCCGGGCCACGAAGGTGCAGTCGTGTAGCACGGCCACGGCCGGCATGTTGAGCGGCGGTACGTCCACGCCCCGGACCTGGAGGGTTCTCCGCTCCCCCTCCGGGGTGGTGGGGGACGCCTGGCCCTTGGTCAGGGCGTAGATCTCGTTGTTGTGGACCACCACGGTAATGTCCGGGTTCCGGCGAAGCGTGTGAAGAAAGTGATTCCCGCCCTCGCCGTAGCAGTCGCCGTCCCCGGTGGACACGATGGTGGTCAGATACGGGTTGGCCGTCCAGACCCCAACGGCCACGGGGAGCGCCCTGCCGTGAAGCCCGTTGAAGAAGTTGCAGCGGAGGTAGTGGGGAAGCTTGGCGGCCTGGCCGATGCCCGAGACCATGCAGATTCGGTGCGGGGGCAGGTCCATCTCCACGAAGGCCTTCTTGTAGGCCTCCAGGATGCCGAAGTTGGGACACCCCGGGCACCACTGGTTTTCGGCCTCGCTCTTGTAATCACTCATTTCGGTCATGGAACGTCCTCCTGATCTGCTCGGCCGTCAGGGGCAGCCCGTCGGTTCGGCCGATGTGTCCCTGGAAGGAAACCTCGTACTCGGATCGGAGCAGCCGTCCGAGCTGGGCCGTGGCGTTCGCCTCCACGCTCCAGTAGGCCTTGTCCCCGTCGAAGCGGTAGCCGGGCAGGGGCCAGAGCTCGGTGAAGTGGATCAGTCCCGCCTTCACGCCGTCTCCGGACAGGAGCTCGAGGGCCTCGAGCAGGGCCGCCCTGGAGGAGCCCCAGCCCACCAGGACCGTGTCGGCCCCGTCCAGCCCGATCTCCTCCGGCGGCCGGACCTCGCTTCGAAGCCCCTCCAGCTTGGCCAGCCGCTTGTTCGCCATGGGCACGGCGGTGCCTTCCAGGTCCTCCGTGATGTGGCCCTGCTCGTCGTGCTCGTCGCTGTCCGCCCCGACGAGGTGCTCGCTCTGCCCGGGGAAGAGCCGGGGAGAGATGCCGCTCTCGGTGAACCGATACCGCGCGTACTCGCGGATCCCCGACGGGTCCGCCGTGTGGAGCTCGACCCCGGCCTGATCCGGTTCGAGCTCCTCGATGGAGAAGCGGGAATCGGCCAGGAACTGGTCCGTGAGGAGGATCACCGGCGTCTGGTACTTGTCCGCCAGGTTGAAGGCCCGAACGGTCTTGAAAAAGGCGTCCTCGGGATCGGAAGGCGCCATCACCAGCTTGGCGAACTCGCCGTGGCCCGCGTTGATCGCAAAGAGCAGCTCCCCCTGGCCGGTCCGGGTGGGGAGCCCCGTGGCCGGGCCGGGCCGCTGGGCCAGCACGATGACCATCGGGGTCTCGGTCATGCCCGCCAAACTGATGCCCTCCACCATCAGGGCGAACCCGCCGCCGGAGGTGGCCGTCATGGCCCGGGCGCCGGCGAAGCTGGCCCCGATGGCCATGTTGACGGCCGCGATCTCGTCCTCGGCCTGCTCGGCGAACACGCCCAGCCGGTCGCGCTCCCTGGCCAGGGCGGTGATGACGCCCGTGGACGGGGTCATGGGGTAGGCCGAGATGAAACGGCATCCCGCGTGGGCCGCGGCGAGCGGGATGGCGTCGTTGGCGGTCATGAGCAGGTAACGTCCTTCGGCCCCTTTCAGGGCCCAGGGGCAGACGTCGTCGCACTGCCCCTCCGCGGCCCGGAATCCCTTTTCGGCCGCCTCCCGGTTCGCCGCCTGCACGTCCTCCGACTTCTTCCCGAACACCCGCTTCAGAACCCCCTGGAGCCCGTCCGGGTCCATGCCCAGGACGGCGGCCAGGGCGCCCACGGCCACGGTGTTGGTGTAGATTTCCTTCCCGATCTCCTTGGCGATGCCGGTGAAGTCCACCGCCACCACGTTCCGGCCTTCCACGGCCTCCCGGGAGACCAGCGTGCCCTGGGGCTTGAGCCGCTCTTCATACTTCCCGGCCGCTCCCCGGTTCAGCGCCAGGAGGACGTCCGCCTCTTCGAGGGGGGCGTTCCGGGGCTCGTCGGCCACCCGGATGCTGAAGCTGTTCTGCCCGCCCCGGATCCTGGACTCGTACTCCTTCCAGGTGGAGACGGCGTACCCCAGGGACGAGACCGCCGCGGCCAGGATGTCCCCCACGGTCTGCACGCCTTCGCCGGCCGCACCGGCGACGATCACGTTCAGGTCCTTCATGCCTGTTCTCCCTGTCCGGGGCGCGCACCGCCCCTCGCGTGTGAAACGGATTCGGACGCGCCGGGACGGCTCTACCCCCAGTCCCGGTCGGTTTCGTTGAAACCGGTTCCAGCATAGTCGGCCCCCGGTGGCGGGAATATGGGGTGGGTGATGTATTTCCGCCGAACCGCGGATGTAGTCCTCCAAACGCTCCCTCGGCCGCAGCCCGTCGCCTCTTTTACCGGCCGGCGGGCGCTGAATACACGATTCACCCCATTTCCCGGGGACAGGGCGCTTTCTAAGATGGATGATCATTGGACAGCGAAGTTCCGTACCACGATGAAGAGCCGGTGCGAGCGGCGGACGCACCATCGAGAAGGAGGGTTCCCATGAGGCAGATGACCGAGCAGAACCTCATCAACGCCTTCGGCGGGGAGAGCATGGCCAACATGCGCTACCGCCACTTCGGCGTTCAGGCGGAGAAGGACGACTATCCCGAGGTGGCGCGCCTCTTTCGGGCCATCTCCCACGCGGAGTACATCCACGCCGGCGATCACTACCGCGAGCTGAAGCATCTGGAGGACGGGCTCGTGGCCAACAGCATGGGGGCCTTCGGGCCGGGGGACACGGCCAAGAACCTGCGCCTCGCCATCGCCGGCGAGACCTTCGAGATCGAGGAGATGTACCCCTCCTACATGAAGGTGGCGGAGCTCCAGGAGGAGAAGGGGGCCCATCGCAGCTTCGAGTGGTCCTACGAGACCGAGAAGCAGCACCGCCGGTTGTTCCAGAAGGCCCTGGAGGCCGTGGAGAAGGGCAAGGACGTGGATCTCGGCCCCATCCAGGTCTGCTCGGTGTGCGGCTACACGCTGGAAGGGGAGGCCCCCGACGTCTGCCCGGTCTGCAGCGCGAAAAAGGAGCAGTTCCAGGCGTTCGACTAAAAACCTTTCTTCCGAAGGCGTTGTGCCGCCGGACCGAAGGCGGGCCGGCCGCTGGAGCGCCTCCCGGAACCGAACCGAAAGGCGGGTCCATGTTCGGCAAGGGAATCAGGCTGTTTCGGATCCTGGGGTTCGACGTCAAGGTCGATCCGAGCTGGATCGTCCTGGCGGTCCTCGTGGCGTGGTCCCTCTCCACGGGGCTCTTTCCCATGCAGGTCAAGGACCTCTCCACGGGCACCTACTGGATGATGGGGATCGTCGGGGCGGCAGGCCTCTTTCTGTCCATCATCGTGCACGAGTTCTCCCACTCCCTGGTGGCCCGAAAGGGGGGCATGCCCATGAAGGGCATCACGCTCTTCATCTTCGGCGGGGTCGCCGAGATGGGGGATGAGCCGCCGGGGCCCGGGATCGAGCTCATGATGGCCGCGGCCGGCCCCCTGGCATCCATCGCCATCGCCCTGGTCTTCTATGGCCTCTACTCCGTCGGGGGGTGGATCCCTGCGCCCGCCCGGGCCGTGATCGGCTACCTGGCACTGATCAACGGCCTCCTGGCCGGGTTCAACCTGGTCCCGGCCTACCCCCTGGACGGGGGGCGGGTCCTCCGGGCGATCCTCTGGGCCGTCAAGAAGGACATCCACTGGGCCACCCGCGTCTCCTCCACGGTGGGCTCCGCCTTCGGCTTCTTCCTGATCTTCATGGGGATCCTGAACGTCCTTCGAGGCAACTTCATCGGGGGCATGTGGTGGTTCCTGATCGGCATGTTCCTGAACGCTGCGGCCCGGGCGTCCTACCAGCGGCTGGTCACCCGCAGGGCCCTCGAGGGGGAGAGCGTCCGGCGCTTCATGAGCGAGAACCCCGTGACCGTCCCCCCGTCCATGACCGTGGATCGACTCGTGGAGGACGTCGTCTACAAGCACCACCACAAGATGTACCCCGTGGTCACGGAGGAGGGCCGGCTCGAAGGATGCGTCTCCACCAGGGACGTCAAGAACGTCCCCCGGGAGGAGTGGGCCCGGAAGACCGCGGGCGATCTCTCCTCCTCCTGCTCCCCGGACAACACCATCGGACCGGACGAGGACGCCACCAAGGGCCTCGCCGCCATGAACCGCTCCCGGGAGAGCCGGCTCATGGTGGTGGAGGGGGATCGCCTGGTGGGCGTGCTGGCCCTCAAGGACCTCCTGGATTTTCTCTCCCTCAAGGTGGACCTGGAGAAGTGAGGCCTCAGAAGAGCCGGAGCTGCTCCTGGCGTCGCCGGGGCCTCCAGGCGGCCCGGTCGACGGGGGTGTGCAGGGACTCCGGGAGGCCTTGGAGGAATCGGGAGGGGGTGCGCTCCAGGGTGCGCGGCCCCAGGGAGCGCCTTGCGGCCCAGGAGAGGTACGCCCGGCTTCCGGCCCGGGTCAGGGCCACGTAGAAGAGGCGCCTTTCCTCGTCCTCGTCCGTCCCTCCGTACAGCTCCAGGGGCAGGATGCCGTCCTCGAGCCCGGTCAGGAAGACCACCGGCCACTCCAGGCCCTTGGCGGCGTGAAAGGACATGAGGGCGACGCGGTCCCCCGCCAGGGTGCCGTGATCGATCCCCCGCTCCAGGTCCAGGGCGTCCAGGAAGGAGGGCAGGTCCCCCTCGAAGGACGAGGCCAGGTCCCGCAGGCGGCGCAGGGGCTCGGGGGCCTCGCTGCCGCGCCCGTCCAGACCGTGGAGGATCTCGGCCTTCTCCACCAGGGCCGCGAGGCCGGATCGGGTGATCCTCGTCTCCAGGTTGCGCTCCCCCCGTTCGGCGTCCCCGCCCAGAAGGTTCAGATAGGCCTCGCGGAAGAACTCATTCCCGGGGTGGCTCAGGGCCGCCAGGAAGCGCCACAGGAGATGAACCGGCTCCCTTGCGGTCAAGGGCCTTTCTCCGGACAGGGCGTAGGGGATCCCCGCCCGCGAGAAGGCCTCCTCGAAGGCCTCGGCCTGGGCGTTCAGCCGGAAGAGGACGGCCAGGTCGCCGAAGCCGAGCTCGTCCGAGCCCTCGTGGGACGCGACGCGGCCGCTGTCCATGGAGAAGGAGGAGGTGCCGCCCAGGAGCTTTTCGATCTGCTCCACCACCATCTCGGCCTCCTCCCGATGCGTGTGGCAGGGGCTCATGCAGATGGGGCCCCCGCAGCCGGTGCCTCCTTCGAGGGGGGAGGCCTTCCCGAGGAGCGCGGCCGCCCCTTGGAGCAGCGTCCTCGTGGCGCGGTAGCTGCGGGTCAGGGAGATCTCTCGAGCGTCCGGAAAATCGCGGGCAAAGGCGGGAAAGCGGGCCCCCTCCGCCCCGCGGAACCCGTAGATGGCCTGGTCCGGGTCCCCGATGGCCGTGACCCGGCTGCCGCCCTCGCGGGCCAGGGTCCCCAGGAGGGCGGCCTGCACCGGGCTCGTGTCCTGGTACTCGTCCACGAACACCCAGGGAAAGCGGGCGCCCGCCTCCCGGCAGATCCCGGGATGGTCCCGGAGCAGGCGGAGGGTCTCGGTCTCCAGGTCGTCCAGATCCAGCATCCCCAGGCTGCGCAGCCTCCGCTGGTACGCCCGGAATACGGGGTGCAGCTCCACGTCTCCGGCCGCCGGGGGGCGCCCCAGGATCTCCGCCGCCTTCAGGCGCGACATGCGGGAGAGGAGCCGCCGGGCCGACCTCGCCGGAGCGCCCGTTTCCTCGACGGCCCTCCGGGCCAGCTCGGCTGCGTCCGTCTCGGAGCAGATGCGGAAGTCCCGGGGAATCCCGATCCGCGGGCCTTCCACCCGGAGGGTCTGGAGGCCGAAGCGGTGGAAGGTGGAGACCCGCACGGGAGGCCCCGGTCCGCCATGCTCCAGGAGCCGTGCGACCCGATCGCGCATCTCCCCTGCGGCCTTGTTCGTGAAGGTCAGTGCGAGCACCTGCTCGGGTGTTGCCTCGCCCTCCCGGATCATGTGGGCGATCCGGTGGGTCAGGGTCCGGGTCTTCCCCGTGCCCGGCCCCGCCGTGATGAGAAGGTGGGCCCCCCGGTGGAGGACCGCCTCGCGCTGGGCCGTGTTCAGAGGGCCCAGGATCGGATCGGCAGGCGGTGCGGGCTCCTCGACGCGCAGCTTCTCGGGCGCCCGCCCACCGGACCGGAACCCGCTGCGCTCCGCCTCCCGTTTCGCCCGCTGCGGCCGCTCCTTTCGGGGCGGCGAAAACAGCATCCCCTGCCCGATCAGGACGTCCATCTCGGCGGGCTCGAAGACGCGGATCACACCGTACTCCCCGTCGAACCCCCCCTTGCGGACCACGCGGGCTTCACGCATCCGCCCTACGGCCTGTGCGAGCAGGGGACCGCCCGACCTCCCCACGCGTTCCAAGGGGATCGACATGAGGATGTCCAGCTCGGGGCCCAGGTCGGCCAGGAGACCCTCGTAGGCGGCGGCCACCTTCTTGGTGGCGGGGCCGCACGAGAGGAGCTCGCCCAGCACCTCGGTCAACGGGATCAGGCTGTGAAAGGACCGCTGGAGGACGGGCTCCGCCCGGTCCGCGAGCTCGTCCACCCGGTTGAGCACGCCCACGGTGACCGGGGTCCCGCACGCCGGACAGAGGCCGTCCGCCTCGCGGGTCTCCCACGGTTCCAGCCGGACCCCGCAGTTCCGGTGCCCGTCCAAATGGTACTTGCCCTCCTCCGGGAAGAACTCGATGGTGCCCAGGAACCCGGTCCCGTCGGTCATGGCGCGGATCATGGGTCCGTAGGCGACCTCGGTGTCGAAGAGGTTCGCCTCCCGGCCCAGCTTGGAGGCGGAGTGCGCGTCGGAGTTGGAGACCAGGACATAGGGGTCGAGGGCGGAGAGCCTGCGGTTCATGGGCGGGTCCGAGGAGAGGCCCGTCTCCAGGGCGTGGATGTGGGGCGAGAGGTCCTCGAAGCACTCCTCCAGCGTGTCGAATCCCGACTTGGAGCCGAACAGGCTGAACCAGGGGGTCCAGATGTGGGCGGGAATGAAGAAGGCTCGGTCGTCCGTCTCGAGCACGATCTCCAAGAGGTCCCGCGAGTCCAGGCCGAGGATGGGCCGCCCGTCCGAGGTGACGTTCCCGATGCGGTCCAGGCGCTTGTGGAGGGCGTCCGCCGCCTCGAAATCCGGAAGGAGCACGAGGTGGTGCAGCTTGCGGGTCCGACCGTCCTTCTTGTAGATGCAGCTGATCTCCCCGGAGAGCATGAACCGGGTCGGGCGCCGGCAGCTCCGGGGGAGGTCTTCGAGCAGTGCGCGTTCCAGGTCGGGACGGAGACGGAAGAGCCCGTCCTCGGCCTCCACGAGGCCCCCCCGGAGCTCGGCCAGCCACGCCGGGTGGGTGACGTCGCCCGTCCCCACCACGGAGACGCCCTTCCGGGCCGCCCAGAGGGCGAGCCGGGGGGCGTCCAGAGAGCGGGACGTGGCCCGGGAAAAGCGGGAGTGGACGTGGAGGTCGGCGACGAACGGCATGGGCCGATATTTCCCCATTCGGGCGGGCATGTCAAGGACGCGGACCGGGGCGGGAGAACCCGGGGGGGCGTTCCCCGTTCCATGGTTGGACGGACCCGCGAAACGTGATATTCCTGCGGTGAATCTTGATGGAGTCGTAAAATTCCCGAATCCTCGAGATCCGCCCCTGGGATTTCAACAGGTGATATCGTTCCCGGCGGCGCGTGAGCGGGTTTTTGCGAATGCGTCAATCTTCCAGCCAGGGGGGGGTGTGCGGCCGATGTGGCGGGACGAGCGAAGGGCGGAGCTGGCCGGCCTGGCCGGAGGGTCGGGGCCGGTCCTGGTGTACGACGGGGAGACCCTGAACGACCTCGTGTTCGACCTGCTCTCCCTGGACCCCGTGGACGGCGTCCTCTTCGACTCCGGGCTCAGCGTCCACCCCCGGCTTCTGCGAGCGCTGGGCCGGCTGGGTGCGGGGTTCCTGTGCGGATCCGTCGAGGAGCTCGACCTCGTTCTTCGACACGCCCCGGTCGACCCGAGGTCGTGTGTCGCCCTGGTCCGGGAGGCCGTTGACGGGGACGGATGGGGGGACGGATGGAAGGGATTGCCCCGGGGGGTGATGCCGGCGGTTTCTCTGGGGAAATTTCTTCCTGGCGATCTGGAGCGGTTGCGGGGAAGAGAGGTGCTGGTGGTGCCCGCGGCTTTCTCGACTCCGGGAGGGGCATCCGGGACGAAAGACCGGCTTCGGGCGCTGGAGCGGGTGCAGGCCCGCGTCCGCGGGTTCTACGTGCCCCGGCCCCCGGGGGAACGGGGGATGTTCCCCCCGCCGGCGGAGTGGCCGCTCGTCGCCGGACGGGACGGGATTCTGGTGGCCGGCGGGGGCACGGGCATCGTCCTGGACGGTGAGACCGGAATCCCGGACCTCGACCGCACCGCGGAAAGGCTCGAGGCCTGGAAAGAAATGTTTCCGGACGGAGAGCTTCGGTCGGAGCCCGGCGGGGCGTTCTTCTCGGCCATGGCGGCGCTCGTGGAGGTTGAGGGAGAGGAGGTCCGGGTCCGGGTACCCGCACCCCTGGAGCCTCGGCGCGGCTCGCGGGCCCGTCCGGAGGAGCGCTTCCTGAACGCCCGAAGAATCTGCCCGGTCCCCCTGTAGGGGAGGGGACTTCAGGGTGAACCCGGGACCGCATCGACCGGCCCCGACATTCCAAGCGGGAAAGGAGACGAGACATGGCGTACGAGACCATACGGATCGAGCGGGAGGACCACGTCGGGACCGTCGTCCTCGACCGGCCGGATCAGATGAACACCTTCACCACCCAAATGGCCCGCGAGCTCTGTGCCGGGCTCGAGGAGCTCGACAACGGCGAGGAGACCCGGGTGGTGGTGATCCGGGGGGAGGGCAAGGCCTTCTGCTGCGGGATCGAGCTCTCGGAGTACCACGGGAAGACGCAGCAGGAGTACCGGGAGTGGATCGGGGTCATGGAGCAGATGGTTCCCGTGCTCGCCGATCTGAAGAAGCCGGTGATCGCCTCCGCCCACGGGTTCGCCGTGGCCAACGGGGCGGGGATCATCGCCGCCAGCGACCTGGCCGTGGTGGAGGAGGGAACCCGGATCGGGCTCACCGCAGTCAACGTGGGCCTCTTCTGCATGGGTCCGGCCGTCCCGGTCTCGCGGAGCCTGGGAAGAAAGCGCTGCCTGGAGCTGCTCATGACCGGGGACATGATCGATGCGGAGACGGCCGAGCGTTGGGGGCTCGTCAACCGGGTGGCGCCCGTCGGCAAGCTCCGGGAGGAGACCATGGCCCTGGCGAAGAAGATCGCCGCCAAGAGCCCCCTGGCCGTCCAGATGGGAAAGCAGGCCTACTACGGCATGGCGGACCTGGAGTACGGAAAGGCGATGGCGTACACCAACGAGCTCTTTGCCGCCCTCTGCGTGACCGAGGACGCCAGGGAGGGCATCGATGCCTTCCTGAACCGACGCAAGCCCGAGTGGAAGGTGCGGTAGCCGTTCCCGCTACTTGACCAGGGGAAGGACCTTCCGGAACGTGTCGGTCCCGGCCTCCACCATGAGCTCGAAGAGGAACATCTCGGTGGAGGAGACGGTCGCGCCCGCGGCGGTCATGCGATCGAGGCCCACCCGGCGGTTTCCCGGAAGGCGCGCGGCGATGGCGTCCGCGATGACGTGGACCCGGAGGTCGGGCAGCGCGTGCAGGGCGGTCTGCGCCACGCAGATGTGCGCCTCGATTCCGGCCAGGATCACGGTCCTCGGGGCCAGGCTTTCGATCCGATCCCGGAAGCCCTCAGACCGGAAGCAGTCGAACGCGGTCTTCTCGACGGGGTGCTCCCCGGGAAGGGCTTCCCGGATCTGCGAAAGGGTGGCGCCGAGCTTCACCTGCTCGGTCAGCACGACCGGGATCTTCACGATCTCCGCGAACCGGGCCAGGCGCAGGGTGTTCTCGAGGAGCCGGTCCCGTTCCCGCATGAGCGGAAAGAGCTTCTCCTGGATGTCGATCAGGACCAGGCAGGTCCCCTGCCGGTCGATGAGGCCGTGTCGCTCGTGGGGTGCCGTCATGGCTCTCCTTTCGCCCCGCTCTCGGGACTTTCCTCAACCTCTCAGGAAGGACCGGATGAAGCTCCTGACCTCCCCCTTCCCTCGGAAGACCCCGTAGTGCCCTTCGCAGAGGATGTCGGCGTCCTGGCCGGC
The DNA here is from genome assembly GCA_964443135.1 of uncultured Desulfobacterales bacterium. Lineage (GTDB taxonomy): Bacteria > Desulfobacterota > DSM-4660 > Desulfatiglandales > HGW-15 > JAIPEI01. The sequence goes on from CAYUBQ010000040.1 coordinate 23,740, forward strand.
GAGGAGCTCCAGGGAGCGCCGGTAGGCGTCCTCGTCGGAGAGGAGGCTCTCGTCCAGGGGGCCGTGGATGTCCTGGCCGAACAGGACCCTCTGTCCGTCGGAGTCCAGCAGGAAGGCCAGGGATCCCGGCGAGTGACCGGGGATGTGGACGGCCAGGATCTCCCGGTTCCCCATCCGGATCGTACCCCGGGAGCCCTCGATCCGTTCGTCGACGGGAAGGGGGGCGAGATGCGTGCCGTACCAGAGGGCGGCGGTGACGCGGTCGTCGCCCTCCTCCAGGAACGGGGCCTCGAGGGCGTGGGCCACGATCCGGCAGCCGGTTCGCTCGCGGACGTCCGCCGCTCCCCCGGTGTGGTCGAAATGGCAGTGGGTGAGCAGGAGATAGCGGACGGCGTCCGGCGAGACCCCGCAGGACTCGATGTTCCGGAAGAGGTGGTCCGTGTCCCCGCCCGTTCCTGCGTCCACCAGGGCGGCCTCCGATTCGAAGCGGATCAGGTAGACCGCGGCGTCCTCGGGCGCGGTGAAGCCGCCTCCACCCACCTGAAAGATTTCGCTCGTGATCTCCGGCATGGGATCTCCTGAAGTCAGAGAACCAAAAAACAGAACGCCTCTACCGGTCCCTCATCCTTGGGTCAGATGGCAGAGGTGCAGGAAGTCCCAGCACGTACATGGTTTTGTTATCCACAGCACGGGCCACTACCCGTGTCCATCCCGTATAGACATAACCATAAAGGATTTGCTCGGGACCGACGAGTCGCATGAGTCTGGGAGGATGGAGATCGTATCTCTGGAGCCACATGACGATCTCCTCGACGGTTGCGCGATCCTGGACGGGGTACCAGCGATCCCCTTTGAGCTCACGATCGTCGTGCCTGGGATCGAACATGAGCCCGGAGGGCTGGCCCGGGTGGAGCCCGGAGTAGGAGACGTGGTAGTCCTTCCAGTTGCTCACGAGGTCCTGGATGGACTTGTCTTCAGGCGCCGGTCGAATGCTCCCGTACCCGAACCGGGAGAGGCAGCCGGCGGCTGCACAGAGGACCAGGGCCAGGACGACCGCCGTGAGGACGCGCAGCAAGGTTCGCATGGGGATCCCCTTTCGAATGGGTGACGGGTGTTGTTCTCACCTCACAAGATAGTCTCTATGACCGGGGGCTGCAACGTCAATTCATTGACAACCACTCCACGGGCGTCTCCCGGAGGGTTGCCTCCGCCGACAGGGATCCACCGGAGGCGACCATTCGAACCGCGCCGTGAAGGTCGGTCCGGGCGATGAGGACCCCCGTCCTGCGCAGGCGGTCCAGGACTTCCGGGTGGGGAAAACCGAACCGGTTGCCGAAGCCGGCGGAGATCACGCACCAGGACGGGCGGACGTGCTCGAGAAACGCCGCGCAGCTGGAGGTGTTGCTTCCGTGGTGGGGCGCGAGAAGCACGTCGCTTCGGAGCCGTCCGCCGAATCGCCGGACCAGCATCGCTTCGACCCCGCTCCCGATGTCCCCTGGAAAGAGAAACGACGCCCCGGCGTGGGAGAGCCGGAGGACCAGGGAGCGGTCGTTGGTGCCGAGCCGGGGCCCCCTCCCTTCCGCCATCGTATCCGGGAGCGGGTGCAGGATCTCCACCCGGACCCCTTCGATCTCGTCCGGGATGCCGGGATCCCCGGGCGTCTTGACGGCGATTCGGGCGGCACGGACCAAGGCCATGAACCATCGGAACGAGTCGCTGTCCATCCGGTCCCCGTTGTACCAGAGCGCATCGGGGGAGAAATGCTCCGCAATGAACCCCAGGCCGTTCATGTGATCGGCCTCGGGGTGGGAGAGAACCATGGTGTGGACGCGCCCGATCTTTTGCCGCCAGAGATGGGGGGCCACCACCATGCGGCCCACGTCGAAGTCCCCCGCTCGAAACCCGCCTCCGTCCACGAGCATGCGCTTCCCACGGGGGAACTGGACCAGGGCGGCGTTTCCCTGTCCCACGTCCAGGAAGGTGATGCGGAGGTCCCGCCGGAGGCTGGTCTCGTAAACCCAGTAGCCGACATCCGCCGCCAGCACCAGGCAGGAGGCCAGAAACAGGGGGCGGAGCCTTCCCCGGAGGGCGAAGACGCCGGACACCAGCACGGCGTAGAGGAGGAGGAGCTCGAGCCGGTTGGGCGTGAGGACCCATACGGCGGCTCCGTCCAGGCCGGCCAGGAACCGCGCTACCGAGGTCATGGCGGAGGCCCCCAGCGACGCGCCCGCGAGAAGCAGATCGGCGAGGGGGGGAAGCAGGGGGAAGAGGAGGGCGGACAGGAGTCCGAGGGGAAGGACCCACAGTCCCAAAAGCGGTGTGACCGCGAGATTCGCCGGCACAGAGACCATTGAGACGCGATGGAAGTAGAAGACCGTCAGGGGGAGAAGGAACAGGACGGCCGCCAGGGTGGCCGCCAGGAGACCCTCCATGTAGGATGTAGAGCGGGCCGCCATCCCGTGGACCCGCCCCTCTTTCCCGAAGGGATTGGGCAGGCGCCTGTAGATCGCCGGCGAGAGCCACAGGATGCCGATCACCGCACCGAAGGAGAGCTGAAAGGAGATGGTGTGGAGGGCCCGGGGGGTCGCCGCCAGGATGAGCAGCGCAGCCAGGCACAGGGTGGACCAGACGTCCTTTTCCCGGCCGGCGGCCACCGAGATCAGGTAGACGAGCACCATGATCAGGGCCCGTTGGGTGGAGACGTGAAACCCGGCCGTGAGGGCGTAGACCGTTACGGGCAGGCAGGCGGCGAGGGCGGCGACCCTTCTCACGTCCACGGCGAGGAGGAGGCGGTAGGAGCGGGAGAGGATCCAGCGGATGGTAGAGAACGCAAGCCAGGCCACGAGGCCCACGTGGAGGCCCGAGACGGCCAGGACGTGGGCCAGGCCCGCCGCCTGAAAGGCCTCCCGCTCCTCGGCCGCGATCCCCTGCTTCTCCCCGAGAACGAGGGCCCGCATCAGGCTCCGCTCGGGATCCGGGAGCGTCCTCCGAAACCAGTCCCTCAATGGGCCCCGCAGCTTCTCCAGGGCGCTCTCCATCCGACCGAGCGTTCCCGCGGGTCCCATGCAGACCACCCTGCGGCCGTCCGAGACCGACGCGGCGCAGGAAAACCCGCGGATGCTCATGGCGGTCTCGTAGTCGTAGGAGCCCGGGTTGTGAAAGTTACGAAACAGGCGCAGGCGGGCGGGAAATCGAATCCGCTGTCCCGGGCGAAGCCCGGGCGCGTTGCCGTACACCGCCACGTAGAGCCTCTCCCCTGCCCCGCCGGAATACCCCTCGGACAAGATCCGGTCCACGCGAACCGGAAAACGGGTGACGTGTTTCTTGTACAGGGGAGGTTCGATCACCGTTCCCTCGACGGTCACCCGCGCGCGCTCCGCCGCGGCGGCATGCAGCATGCTCTCCTGGGTGCGACCCTGCAGGGTGAGGAGCGCTCCCGCGAGGAGGAAGAGACCCAGGATCAGGGTCGGACCGAGGCGGGTGAAGCGGAGCAAGAGGGCCAGTCCCAGGAAGGAAGGCAGGACCAGGAGCACCGGGAGCACCGCCTGGGAGGCGGCGGTCGGGGGCAGGGCTTCCGCCGCCCACAGGCCCCCCGCAAACGCCAGGAGGAGGGGGACCAGCGGGCGGCGGGTCATCTCAGGCCTTTTCTCTCCAGATGCGGGCGCCCAGCCCCTGGAACTTCGTCTCCAGGTTCTCGTAGCCGCGATCCAGGTGGTAGATTCTTCTCACCTCGGTGACGCCCTCCCGGGCCACCAGCCCGGCGAGGACCAGGGAGGCGCTGGCGCGCAGGTCCGTGGCCATGACCGGGGCGGGCAGCAGCCCGTCACGACCGCGAACCAGGGCCTGGTTGCCGTTGATCTCGATCTCGGCGCCCATGCGCTGGAGCTCGCTCACGTGGATGAAACGGTTCTCGAAGACAGTCTCCTTGATGATGCTGGAGCCGTCGGCCACGGACATGAGCGCCATGAACTGGGCCTGGAGGTCGGTGGGAAAGCCCGGGAACGGCATGGTCTCGATGTCCACGCTTCGGCGTTCCGACGGGCCGCGGACGCGGGTTCCTTCGTCGACCGGCGCCAGCTCCGCGCCGACGGATTGAAGCTTCTGGGTCACCGCGCTGAGGTGCTCGGGGCGGCTTCTTTCGATCACCACGTCTCCGCCGGTCATGGCGGCGGCGATCATGAAGGTCCCCGCTTCGATTCGGTCCGGAATGACGGTGTGGGCCGTGGAATGGAGGTCGCGCACGCCGTCGATCACGATGGTGTCGGTGCCGTCTCCCTCGATTTGCGCCCCCATCCCCCGGAGCACGTCGGCGAGGTCGCTCACCTCGGGTTCCCGCGCGGCGTTCTTGAGCACGGTGCGTCCCTCGGCCAGGACCGCGGCCATCATGATGTTCTCCGTGCCGGTGACCGTGGGGATGTCGAAGAACACCTGGGCGCCCTGCAGCCGATCCGCCCGCGCGTGGATGTAGCCGCGATCCAGGTGGAGGTCGGCGCCCATGGAGACCAGGGCCTTCAGGTGCAGGTTCACCGGGCGGGCGCCGATGGCACAGCCGCCGGGAAGGGAGATCCGCGCCCGCCCCAGCCGGGCGAGCAGGGGCCCGAGGAGCAGGATGGAGGCGCGCATGGTGCGCACGAGGTCGTAGGGCGCCTCCCCGTCCCGGAGGTTGGAGGTGTCCACGACCCATCCGTCGCCTTCGGACAGGAACTCCACGCCCATCCCGGACATGATCTCCTGGATCGTCCGGATGTCCCTGAGGCGAGGGACACCTCGAAGCACGTGCTTTTCGCCGCAGAGGAGGCATGCCGCAATGGCGGGCAGGGCCGCATTCTTGGCCCCGCTGACCCGCACGCGCCCGTGGAGGGGCTCTCCACCTTCGATCAGGATCTTGTCCATGACCCGTCCGTCGTGAAGTGCACGGGGACCGCGGTGCCGGCCTTCCGGCCCGGGTCCGCCTTGTGCCTTCCGCTGTTTGTCGCTATGCTCTGTGCAGTCGAAGGGTTCGTGAAGAGTCGGACGCTCACCATCCAGGGTGGGTCCGCGAACCGTTCGAGCGAATCGGGGCAGGGGCCCGGGTCCGTTCCGGGTTTCCTTTTTACGACGAGCCGCCCCGAGGTGCAAGCGTCAAGTGATCGGTGGGGTCATGGAGGAACGCTTTTTCGCAGACAGCATGCTGGGGAGGCTGGCCAAGTGGCTCCGCATCCTCGGATATGACGCGCACTACGGCCGCGCCCGCCCGGGGGAAGCGCTCCCCGTTCAGGCCGCAGAGCCGGATCGGAGACTTCTCACGCGACGTGAGGAGCTGAAAGGCCGTCCAGGCGTCGTGTTCATCCGCTCCGACCACGTGGGTGAGCAGCTCCGCCAGCTGGCGGAGGAGGGGTGGATTCGGCCGGACCCGGAACGCGCATTCCGGAGGTGTCCCGTGTGCAACCGCCTCCTGGAGAAGGCCGACCCCGCGTCCGCCTGGGATCGGGTCCCGGACTACGTCTTCCATCGCCATGCCCCGGAGTTCCGGCGGTGCCCGGCCTGCGACAGGTACTACTGGCACGGCAGCCACCGGGAGCGAATGCGCGCGCAGCTCGACGCCTGGGGGGTCCCCGGAGCGGGGCCTCGCCTTTCCGAATGAGACGAATCGCCTGAGGGATCGGAAGGTTGGGTACGCCCGGCGGTTCCCCGATCGGAGCCGCTCCGGGGGACTCGCAGTCTGCCGTGGCATGGGCGCGAGAAAAAGGGGGCCTTCGAGACAACACACCACCATCGGCATGGTTGTCTCCCCTGCCCCCTTCAGATGAACATGTCAGCCGGCGCGGTCGGAACGGTTACTTCTTTTTCTTCTTGGGCGCGGCCTTCTTCTTCACGGCTTTTTTCTTGGGCGCAGCCTTCTTTTTCGGGGCGGCCTTCTTCTTGGGCGCGGCTTTCTTTTTCGCCTGTTCGGCCGCCTTGGCTTTCTTCAGTTGGGTCTCCAGCTTTTTCACGTTGGCTTTGGTTGCGGAGACTTCCTTGGTGGCCCTCTGCAGTTTTTTCTTTGCCTGTTTCAGCCGAAACTGGATTTGCTTGGCGGTGGCCATACGCCCTCCTTTCATGCTGAGTGGACAGTGATAATGAGCTTGAGAGAGGCAATTACATGAGAATAGATCAAAAGTCAAGAAAAACTATGGAATGATGAGCGGATGTATCAACAACATGGCCTGATGCAATGCCGATGATGTCTCATGGCGTTGTCGCCCGGCGGCTCGAGTACCATCCGAGGGAACGACCCGGTGACGAGTGAAGGGCTTGCAAAGACCGGTTCACCCCCGAGGGAACGCCATAACCCGTTGAAATTCGAATAATTCGCAAAAACCGCTCACTCGCCGCGGGATACCCCGTAACCCATTGAAATGGCTGGGGCCGATCTCAGGGTTCCAGGCTTGTTACGGCTCCATCAAGTTTCGAGGGCGGGTCTCGAGGCTTCGGGACGGTTGCGACTCCAGCCCGAATCAGAACGCCAGGAAGCAAAGGAAGGCGAGCATGACCACCCAGGAGGATCGACGGATCAGGGTGACCGTTTCGAGAACATGGCGTTCGTTCACCTCGGCCGTTCCCGATCCCAGCCAGGCCTTGTCCTTGAAGGTCCCCCCGTAGCGGGTCGGGCCTCCGAGGCGAACGCCGAGGGCCCCGGCGGCGAAGCTCTCGGCGTGGGCCGCATTGGGTGAATCGTGCTCGAGGCGGTCCCTCAGGGCCACACGGAAGCCGTCGACGGGTCGCAGACCGGAGAGTGCGGCCCCCAGAAAGAGGACCGGAACGGAAAGCCGGGCGGGCAGGAAGTTCATGAGGTCGTCCAGCCGGGCCCCGGCCCGCCCGAAACGGTCGTACCGGGCGTTGCGATACCCCACCATGGAGTCCAGGGTCGAAGCGGCCTTGAACGACAGCAAGGCGCATACGGCTGTCGGAACGGTCGGCAGGCCGACCGGCTGCGCCAGGACCCCGCCGGCGAGGATCCAGAACAGGGGGGAGAGAAAGCCGTCCACGAAGTTCTCGCCCAGGGTCTCCACAGCCGCGCGGCCCACACCCCACCGGTCGAGCACCGCCGTGTCCCGGCCCACGACGCGGGAGAGGGCGACGCGCGCGCCGGGCAGGTCCCCCGACTTCAGCCGGTGAGCGACCGGTCGAACGTGTCGAATCAGGTCCTCGAGTGCGAGGCAGGAGTACAGGACGTAGAGATGGAAGACCCGGCCGGCCCATGGGTGGAGCCGTTCGGCGGCGGCCGAAAGGACGAGGAAGAGCGCCAGGAGGGTGCCGACCGTGGTGATCGCGAGGATCCACCCGCCTGCGATGCCGTCCAGCCCGAACCGCCTCAGCCCCATTTCGAGGAGGTCGATCCAGCGGCCCGTGAGTCGGATGGGGTGCAGAGGGTAGGCGGGGTCCCCGAGCAGGAGATCGAGGACGAAAGCGGCCAGGGTCAGGAGGGCGAGCTCGGACATGACAGCCTCAGTCCCGGGATGCGAGCCCCTCCACGAGCCGGTCGTTCTCCCCGGGCGTTCGGACGGCCACGCGGAAGTACCCCGCCTCGAGCCCCGGAAAGTTCCGGCAGTCGCGCACGCAGATCCCGCGGGCCAGGAGCCGGCGGAGAAGCGGATCGAGATCCGGCTCCCTGTCCCATCGGCAGAGAAGGAAGTTGGCGCGGGAGGGAAACACGGTCAGTCCGTCGATACCTTCGAGGGCGGCCCGGAGCCTCGACCTTTCGTCGGCGACGAGCCGTCTCGTCTCGGCGTCGTAGCGCCCGGTTTCCAGAAGAAGGGGGGCGAGGGCCTCGGACACGCTGTTGACGGTCCAGGGCTCCTTGAACCGCCGGAGCCGCTCGACGATCTCCGCAGAGGCGGTGAGGCCGCCGAGGCGCAGCCCCGCCAGACCGTAGAACTTGGTGAGAGAGTGGATCACGAGCACGTTCGGGAGAAGCGGCGGCACGGCCAGGCTTTCCTCCTTCCAGGCCGCGTCGAAGGGCATGAAGGCCTCGTCCACGATGAGCCGCTTCCGGGGGAACCGTTCGGCCAGATCCGCAAGGAGCTCGCGGGGAGTGAAGGTGCCCGTGGGGTTGTTGGGGTTTCCCAGCCAGAGGGCGTCCGCATCTTCGAGGGCGGCGGAAAGCACTTCGGGGGAGAGGGGGCGGAACCGGTCGTCGGGAGAAAGGGGAATGCGCCGGACGTCGGCGCCGGCCAGGATCGAGGCCCGGTAGTAGTCGTGGTAGCAGGGGCTCACGACGGCCACCCTCCGCAGGCCCAGGGCCCTGGGGACCAGATAGATCATCTCCGTCGAGCCGTTCGAGCCGAGGACGTTCTCTCTGCCGACACCCAGGCGCTTCCGGAGGTACCCGGCGATACCGTCCCCGTCGAGACTGGGGTAGCGGTCGACGCCCGCGGCCAGCTCGCTCCAGCGGCCTCGAACCAGCTCCGGGCATCCCAGGGGGTTGAGGTTCACGCTGAAATCGAGCACGGGCGTCGGTTCCACGGACAGGCGGGCGAAGTCCCGTTCCGGGCGGCCGCCATGATGGTGCTGAAGATCGTTTCTCGATTCCGTATCCAAAAGGGGTGATTCTCCTTTCAAAAAAATCCCGCTCCCGTATACCAGAGATGCGGCGTTTCGGGCAAGGCGGCAAGGCTCAACAGGAGCCCGGTCTCCAGGATCTCGTTGAGCGCGCCCAGGAGATCGCCGGTGACGCCGCCGAACATTTTCCTCGACTGTCGCGCGAAGAGGCGGGTGAGCGCCCACGCGGCGGCGATGCAGATCAGCCCGGCCCCGCCCCAGGCCGTGGAGAGCACCAGACCCGAGAGGACGGCCGCGAACCGTCTTCTCCCGGAGGAGCCGTTCACGAACGGCCCGGCCGTGCCCGCGCCGGGTCGGGCATAGGGGAGGGTGGCGGCGAGCTCGGCCATCATGGTCCTCGTGACGATCCAGGGAAGGAGCAGGATCCATGGATCGCCCAAGCCCAGGATGCGCTGGAGGGCCGCCCACTTGGCAACGAGAACCAGGCCCAGTGCGACGGCCCCGAAAGCCCCCAGACCGGGGTCCTTCATGATGGCGAGACGGGCCTCCCGCTCCGGGCGCCCCCCGAGGGCGTCCGCCCAGTCCGCCAGCCCGTCCATGTGAAGCCCCCGGGTGAGGAGAACCGACGCGATCAGGACGAGCACCGCCCCGCCCCCGCTCCACCCCTCCACGGCGCGGATCCAGAGGCTGCCGGCCAGGGCGAGGAGGGTCCCCAGGACGAGCCCGACCAGGGGAAACCACGGGAGAGCGGATGCGAGATCCTCGCCTTCGCGCCCGGGCACGGGCAGGATGGTGAGGGTCCGAAAGGCCGTGACCAGCCCTTTCATCTGTACCTCCTGGGGACGTTCCCCAAAAATTCAATCACTCGCCGGGTGACATCGGTGTTCATACACAGTGTTTTCGTAGGCCTTGGGGACGTATTTGCATCATTCGATAACCGGCCTTCGATGGGCAAGGGTCAACGCAGGCTATGCGGTAGTTATCGAATGATGCAAATACGTCCCCTGCTTTTTCAGGCGCCGGGGGTGATGCCCACCTCCGCGAAGGTGGACATCTCGTTGTAGATGCGGACCCCGTCCTCCAGGATCTGCATGGCCACGGCCGCCCCCGTCCCTTCGCCGAGACGCATGTCGAGGTCCAGCACGGGACGCAGTCCTTCGCGTTGGAAGAAGACGCGGTGCCCTATCTCCACGGAGCAGTGGGAGAAGACCAGGTAATCGGCCACGGCGGGGTTGATGCGCATCGCGATCAGAGCCCCGGCGCTGGAGATGAACCCGTCCACCATCACGGCCATTCGATGGGCCGCCCCGCCGAGGCAGAGACCGCAGATGCCGGCGATCTCCAGTCCCCCCAGGGCGGCCAGTGCGGAGACCGGATCGTTCAGCTCGCCGGAGGCCCGCTCCAGCGAGCGCTCGATCACCTGCACCTTGTGTTCCAGGCCCTCGTCGTGGAGACCCGTGCCCCGGCCGGTGACCGTCCGGGGAGCGGCGGGCAGAAGGGCCGCGAACAGGGCCGAGGAGGGGGTGGTGTTGCCGATCCCCATGTCGCCCGTGGCCACGATGCTGACCCCCTGCTCCCGGGCCGTGCGGGCCATCTCGACGCCCACCTCGATGCCCTGCTCCGCCTCTTCCCCGGACATGGCCGGCTCGCGCAGGAGGTTTCCCGTCCCCCTCCGCACGCAGCGCTGGATCAGGCCCGGCGCGTCGGGCAGCGGCGTGGCCATGCCGATGTCCACCACGCGGACATCGGCCCCGGCGCTCCGGGCGAGCACATTGATGCCCGCGCCTCCGGCCAGAAAGGTGTTCACCATGAGGGCGGTGACCTCCCGGGGATAGGCGCTCACGCCCTCGTCGACCACCCCGTGGTCCCCGGCGAAAACGAAGACGGCCTTTCCGGTGATCACGGGGACCGCCTCCTCCCGGATGGCCGCGTATCTCGCCGCGAGCTCCTCGAGGAGCCCGAGGCTTCGCCTCGGTTTGGTCAGATCATCCAGCCGCTGCCACGCGGTCTCGAGCCACTCCGAGGAGACCGGGCGTATCCGGTCTGCGACGTCCCTCCATGCCATGCCGGTCCCTCCTGTGCCGCACGTCCCGTGTCCGAAAAAAACAACCCCGACCGGGTTCCTGAATACAGGACCCGGACGGGGTTATGGCGACTCCATCCTCTCGCGCCCGGCAGGTCTTCTGGCTCACCCGCTCCGCCCTCGCCTTCCCGCCCGGCTGGTCGCGGAGCAGTGGCTTTTCACCCCGATGCTCGGGATCGGGGACGTCGGGCGGAGGTGACTACACCGAAGGTCGGTGTCGGGATCACAGCAACGGCCACCATGCGGCGGACTCTCACCGCCTTCCCTCTTGGCCCGTCCCCCGGGGACGGGAACCGGACGCGCTTCGCCCTCGCGGGCGTGGCGCATTTGGCGCTTGTACGGTCGTGAATATAGCCCGTGGGGTCCGGCGCTGTCAACAGCCTCTCCTCGCTTTTTCGTGCTTCTTGACAGGCCTCGCCAAAAGAAGGACAATTCCAGTCATCATCCGGTAGACAGGCGTCTTCCCGACCGGCCTCGGAGCCGGGAGGTTGCCCATCCCAACCCCACCGCTTTTCGAAAGGAGGAAGGATATGGCCGGAAGCACGTACAAGATCATCGAGCTGGTAGGGACATCGGACACGTCATGGGAGGAGGCCGTGCAGACGGCTGTGGAAACGGCCGGCTCCAGCCTCAAGGACTTGAGGATTGCCGAGGTCACCAGGCTGGACGTTTCCATCGAAAACGGCAAGGTCAAGAATTTCAGGGCCAGGTTGAACGTCTCTTTCAAGTACCAGAAGTAGGCACCGCGACCGCAAGGGGCCCGGGGCGAACCCCCGGGCCTCGAAACCTGATGGAGTCGCAGAAAGCCCGAATCCTCGAGATCTGCCCAGGAGATTTCAACAGGTTATATCGTCCCCAGCGGCGCGTGAGCGGGTTTTTGCGAATGCGTCAAACCTCCCTCACGGAAATCGCGGTGACCGCCGGGAGAGCAAGATGGAGGCCACGAAGAGGAAGCTGACCGTCCTCGATCAAATCGCATCGGCCGACAAGGTGCGGCGGAAAATCGTCGACACCGCGAGCGTTCTCTACGCAAAAAAGGGATTCTCCGCCACCTCGATCGAGGAGATCTCCGAGAAAGCGGGCGTGAGCCTTCCCGTGACGTACCACTACGTGAAGAAGAAGTCCGAGATCATGCGGCTGATCATGGAGGATGTGCTCAACATCTTCCGGGAGAGCCTCACCCGCGAGATCCAGGGGATCGACGACCCGGAGGAGAAGCTCGTGATCGCCGTCATCCTCTACTTCCGCGTCCTCGACGAGCACAAGGAGAAGGCCCTCCTCATCTACCAGAAGTCCCGTTCCCTGGACAAACCCTCCAAGGCGAAGGTCATGCAGCTCGAGGTGGAGGTGAGCCGCGTCTTTGCGCAGATCATCGAAGAGGGGATCGAGAAAGGGGTCTTTCAAACCGCGGACGTGGATTTGACGGCCTACAACATCCTCATGATGGCCCACACGTGGGTCCTCAAGAACTGGCACTTCCGCAGGCGCCTCACCCTGGAAAAGTACGTCGATCTGCAGCTCTTCAACATCCTGCGTCTTCTCAGGGGATAGGGCTTTTTCGAAAGAAGAGGGTCCTTCGGTCCCCGCCCGTGGCCGGGAGGCGGTAGGCGACGGCATCCTCGAGGTGCAGCCCGGCGCCCGCAACGGCCGTGCCGGCCCCGGTCAGCTCGGCCTCGGCGTCGGCTCCTGCAAACCCCACCAGCAGGCCGCCTGCGGCCAGCCGGGGGGCGCAGTTCTCCACCATCTTCCGGAGACCCCAAACGGCCCTGGCCGCGACCACGTCGTACTCCCGCCGCACGAAGGGCGCGCTGTCCTCCACGCGCCCGCGAAGGGCCTGAATGCCCTCCATCCTCAGGATCCGGATCGCCTGCTTCAGGAAGTGGTACCGCTTCGAGGAGGGCTCCAGGAGGTCCACCCAGAGGTCGGGCCGCGCGATCTTGAGGGGAATGCCGGGCAGGCCCGCCCCGCTCCCCACGTCGAGAAGCGTTGCGGAAGGAGGCAGGCGCGGGGCCGGAACCAGGGCGTCCGCCAGGAGCTCCACCACCATCCGTTCCCGGGAGCGCAGGCCGGTCAAATTGATCCGGCGGTTCCAGAGGCAGAGCTCGTCCAGATAGGTCAGAAGGCTTTCCTGCTGGGGTTCGGTGAGCGGCACGCCCAGATCGCCGGCCGTGCGGCGGAGGAGGTCCTGCTCGCTTTTCATCACGTCACAGGACCACGGTCTTTCGGATGATCCGGACCGCCTCCTCGGGTTCGTCCACCACGGTGAAGATGTCCAGATCCTCCGGGGAAACGGCCCCGCACTCCACCAGGGTGCCTTTCAGCCAGCCCACCAGGCCTTTCCAGTACTTGGAGCCCAGGAGCACCACGGGGAAGGACCGGATCCGGTCCGTTTGAATCAGGGTGAGGGACTCGAAGAGCTCGTCGAGGGTACCGAACCCCCCGGGCATGATGACGTAAGCGACCGCGTACTTCACGAACATGACCTTTCGGATGAAGAAGTAGCGGTAGTCGAGCCGGACGTTGGCATGCGGGTTGGGCTGCTGCTCGTTGGGAAGCTGGATATGCAGGCCCACCGACTTTCCCCCCGCCTGGGCCGCCCCCCTGTTCGCCGCCTCCATGACGCCGGGGCCTCCTCCGGTGATGACGTTGAATCCGCCCTCCACCAGCATCCGGGCCAGCTCCTCGGCGGCCCGGTAGACCGGGTCGTCCGGAACGGTCCGGGCCGATCCGAAGATGCTCACGGCCGGGTAGACGTCGGGAAGGATGTCGAACCCCTCCACGAACTCGGCCATGATGTGAAACATGCGCCAGGTGTCCCTGACCGTCATATCGTCGAT
>CAYUBQ010000041.1:0-36866 GCA_964443135.1 uncultured Desulfobacterales bacterium
GAGATGAGGCCTTCCTGCAGGAGAACCGCGAGGACGCTGTCGTCGGAAAGGCTGTACTGTGGGGCCCTGACCATGGTGCAAACGCTCTCTCTCCCGCCGGCCGGCCGGATTGCGAAGGCCGACCCGGTGGGTCCCGGGGGCCGCGTTGCTCGACGCGCGGCGGAAGGCTCGTGATCTTCAAAGCGCCATGTTAGCAGCTTCGCCGGTACAATCAATCCCTTTCACTATTTTACCGTGAAACCGCCCCTCGCTGGGCCCGGCCTGGGGCGGATGTAGAACGGTCGTAGGGCGGCGTTTCATATGCCGCCGTGCAGGACCGGCCTGTTGCCTCAGCCGGTCCCCTCACGGCGGGGTGTAAAGCCCCGCCCTAGTGCGCCTGGCCGCAGGCGCCATCAGACGGGTGAAAGTCCCGTCCCGGGAGATGCTCGCTCCCGGTAGCCAAAGGCAACTGCGTCACCGCGAGGTGGGGTGGGAAGCAGCCCGAGGCGAACACGCAGTCCGTAGGATGACGAACACGATTCGGCCTTACGCAGCGACGAGCCTGCTAGGGAATGGCGAAGTCCAGACCGGGGCCCGGGCGATGCCCGGAGATCTGCCAGAGGTTTGCCAAGACCCCGCAGTGGGTAAGCGGTCCCACGCGGAGATCGAGGTCCCGGAAGCCCAGCACGCTGGTCGGGCAGCGGAGAAGCGGTGCTGGGGCGCGACGGGTGGTTGGTGACGGAATGCGTGGAAGGTGGTGCCGTGTGGACCAGGGAGACCTGCTTGCCGAGAGGTCGATGAGAAGTCGGGCGAGCAGGAGTCAGAGCCCCCATAGTAGCTGAGAAGTCCCGGAAACGGGATGGAGCAAAGGGGGGCAGGAAGGTGGATGTGAGATGTTGACGCAGAACGAAGACAGACCTGCGACAGTGCCGAAGCTGGCTAAACAAGCGGGAGAAACCCGGCCCCGAGACTGGGACTGGGTGGAACGTTCGGTGTGGACGGATCGCATGCTGGAGGCCCTGGAGAAAGGGGTGAAAGGAGGCGTTTGGTTCAGCCTGGTGGACAAGGTCCACCGCCCGGGCACGCTGAGAGCGGCCTGGGAGAAGGTGAGGGTGAAGCAGGGAGCGGCCGGATCGGACGGCCAGACCATCGCCATGTTCGAGGAAAGGCTCGAGCAGAACCTCGGCAAGTTGGAAGAAGAGCTGAGAAGCGGCACGTATCGACCCCGGCCCATCAGGCGGGTGTACATTGACAAGCCTGGAAGTGCGGAGAAGCGACCGCTGGGTATACCGGCTGTCAGGGATCGTGTCGTGCAATCGGCGCTCCGGATCGTGATCGAGCCCATCTTTGAGGCGGTTTTTACCCGCAACAACTATGGGTTCCGGCCGGGAAGGGGCTGCAAGGATGCCCTGAGAGAGGTGGAGCGGCTGCTGAGCGAGGGCTATGTCTTTGTGCTCGACGCAGACCTTCGCTCCTACTTCGAGAGCATCCCGCACGAACCGCTGCTCGGCGAGGTGCGCAAGCACATTGCCGACGGGCGGGTGCTGGGGCTGATCGAGCAGTACCTGAAGCAGGACATCCTCGACGGGATGGCCCGGTGGACGCCCGAGACGGGCACGCCGCAAGGTGCGGTGATCAGCCCGCTTCTGGCCAACCTGTACCTTCACTCGGTGGACGTGGCTGCAGAAGCCGCAGGCATGAAGATGATCCGCTGCGCAGACGACTTCGTGATCCTCTGCCGGAGCCGCGAAGAAGCGGAGGCGGCGCTGGAGAAGATCCGCGCCGAGGCAGAGGCCAAGGGCTTGACGCTCCATCCGGACAAGACCCGTATTGTGGATGCTCGGGTGAAAGGAGAGGGGTTCGATTTTCTGGGCTACCACTTCGAGCGTGGAACCCGCTGGCCGCGGAAAAGAGCCTGAAGAAGTTCAGGGACAATATCCGCAGCCGGACGAAGCGATGCAACGGCCAGAGTATGGAGCAGATCATCCTTGACCTGAACGAGGTGCTCTGGGGATGGTACGGCTACTTCAAGCATAGCAACAAGTGGACCTTTCCCCGGCTTGACGCCTGGATCCGCATGAGGTTACGCAGCATCCTGAGAAAGCGCAACAGGATGTGCGGGAAGGGCCGTGGCAGCGATCACCAGCGCTGGCCGAACAAGTACTTTCGAGATCGTGGGCTCTTCAGCCTCGCAGAAGCCCATGCATCTTATCTCCAGTCCTCGTGAGGTGAACCACCGACTGGAGAGCCGTATGCGGGAGATCCGCACGTACGGTTCGGAGGGGGGAGAGCCCGGTTAACCGGGCTTTCCTACCCTATCGAGGGTATGGACGGCGGGTGGGTAACCCCGCCCCACAAAAGGCACCCGTTTTCATCCGCGGGGGTGGCCGGACACCGGTCATGGGTGTTTGGGGAGGAATTGGCCGGCACCGAGCCGAGTCGGCGAATGAGCGCCTCCGCGCCCCGGGGGGGAGACCCGGCACAAAGAGACCGAGCTCTCTGGGGAGGAGGGCCCGGGATCAGGGCCTTGGGCTTGCTCCCCATCCGTGAAGCCACTTTCTTCGGCGGAGCTCCGTGATCTTCCTCAGCTCGCCCGGCTGCTGACGCTGCCCGTCTCCCCAGCGGGACACGTAGGGTGAAAGGGGCTCCTCGTGACGCAACACCGCCTGGGCGCTCCGGAGCGGCCACAACCGGTACTGGTCCACCGGGGTGGTCATGAGAGAGAAGAAGAGATTCCCGGGCGAGTCGTCCGTGTTCACGGTGGAGACGCCGCCGGTCAGCCGTGCCACACCCTGAGGACCCATGGAGAAGGCCGCCAGGAACCGGTAGGGATCGTCCAGGCCCACGCGAGCAAGGTCCGAACGGACGGGCTCTCTGAGCAGGGCCGCCTCGAGCCGGGGGACATCGACCGCCGGGGGGCGAGCGGTCCCCGCGAGCAGGGAGTAGGTTCCGTCCACGGTCCAGAGGGACGTGTGTGGAAAGGCTTGCTGGAACGTTTTCACGATGGTCATGTACTGCTCCGTGTTCATCCCGTGAAAGGGCAGCCATTGGCAGAATACACCGTTTGGAGCGAGCCGGCTCCGAACCGTCTGGTAGAACTCCCGAGTGAACAGGACCCAGCTGTCGTACCCGCGAGGATGGGTGGCGTCGGCCACGATGACATCATAAGCCTGACGGGTGGTCATGAGATGGTGGCGTGCGTCGTTGATGACCAGCCGAACGTTTTCACGGTCGAGCACCCGACCAGTTTCCTCTTCGAAAAAACTGGAGATTTCTACTACTTCCCGTACGAGATCCACGCAGTCCACGCGGTGGGAGAATCGGGCCACCGTCCCGGCGGTGATGCCCGCCCCGAAGGTGATGACCAGGGAGCGACGGGGATCGCCGTGGAGGATACAGGGCAGGGCGCCCATCATCTTGAACGTCCGAAGGCTTTGCAGATCGGTCTGCACCTCCGGGATTCCGTTGAGATAGAGGACCTTTTCTCCTCCAGGGCGTTCGAAGAGCGCCGAGGTGGCTGCCGTGCCCTCCTTGAAGAAAACGAGCCGGCCCTCGGGCTCCAGCTGACCGTACAGACGTTTCCCGAAGGCTTCCGGCGAAGGGATTCCCGCGAGCAGCAGAACCCCGCCCAGGCCCGCGGCCAGGATCGGTTTGAGGCGGCGGGCGACCATTGTGCTCAGCAGGCATCCTCCCACGATCCAGTTCAGAGAAGCAAGCAGCGAGACACCACCGAAGACGCCGGCCAGGTCGATCAACACGAAGCCAGCGATCCACGCACCCGCCGTGGATCCAAGGGCGTTCACTGCGAAGAGGCGCCCGAGGTTCTCGCCGGCCCGCGGCGATCGGGCCCGATAGGCAGTCACCGCCATGGGCATCGAAATGCCCATGAGAAGACATGGAATGACCATTCCTATGATGGGGTCTCGCAGGAGAAAGAGATAATAGGGCAGATCCCCGGGGATGCCGCTGACCTGGATACTCCAGGGGAACAGGAACGCGGACACGCCGATCGCCATCTGCACCAGGGCGAAGGACCTGAGCGGGCTGTTGATCCTTCGCAACAGAGGGGCCGCGACCAGGCTTCCCCCGGCGATGCCCAGCAGAAAGGCCACGAGAATGATCGTGAAGGAGTAGACGGAGTTGTCGACCACCAAGAGAAGGAGCCGCGTCCAGAGGGTTTGATAGCCCAGGGCGCAGAACCCGGTGGCACCCACGCCGCCCAGGAGAAGGCCTGCCTGGAGCGGGGTCAAGGTCGGGGGAAGCCGCTCTGAGGAAGGCGGGCCCGACGCCGGGGGAGGCGGCGGTGGGGAAACGGACCTCCTCGACGACACCCTTCGGGAGTCAACGGCGAGGGCGACCCCTCCGACTGCGAAGTTCAGGAGAGCCGCAACGAGGATGGACCCCTGCAGCCCCACCTCCCGAAGCAGAAGGAACCCCGTCAGGGCCGCCCCCACGACGGCCCCGGCCGTGTTCAGCCCGTACAGAAGGGCGGTCTTGGGTCCCAGCTCCCTTGGGTCTCCGATCACATACCCCCCCAGGATGGGAAGGGCGCCGCCCATGAGAAAGGTGGGGATGAGGAGGAGTCCGAAAGAAAAGAGAAATCGCACCGCAGCGACCCCGAGATAACCGTCTCCGAGGCTCCCCGAGAGGCTGACCTCCAAGGGCACGGCCGATTCGAGCAGCTTCGGAAAGACCAGCGCGAAGGCGCCGATGGCGATCTCCAACCCCCCGAAGACAGACAGGAATCGCCCCTCCAGGCGCTTGCTCACACGCCCCCAGAAAGCGCTTCCCACGGAGAGGCCTGCCATGAAGCCCGCGAGGATCGTGGCGGTGGCGAGGGTCGTGTTTCCGAAGACCAGCACCATCAGGCGGTGCCAAACCACCTCGTAGACCAGGCCGCAAAAGCCCGAAGCGAAGAACAGAACGAATGTGATGCGGAGGAAGGGTCGGGGCAGGGGCAAGCCTTGGGACCTCTCGTGTCATGTGGGGGTCAACGGTCCCGCGGCATTCCGACACACCGGACTGCCGGGGGACCGCCTGTTTGAGTACGGGCGCTTTGTTTACGGAGGAGGAAAGACCGGAAACGCTAATCCAGCACTGACTCATCCTCCCAGGACAGCTTTCCACTCTTGACCAGCCCTGGGTTTGCCTGGTCGATCGCCTCGATCGCTCCGGTGCTGGTCTGGATGTAGGCCTTGCTGCCTTCTTGCCGGCCGACATGCACGTTCGGCGTCAGACTGAACCCCTTGCCCAGGGAGATGCTTCTCAGCACCCGGGAATGATCGACTCCGTCCAGAGTCACGGTGTCGCTCGCGTCCAGACCGATCACCGAATCACTGTAAGCCGTTCCCGTGTTGAAGCTGAGGGCCCACAGATTGCTGGTGCCCTCGAACTCACACGGATCCAGGGACGGGATGTAGGAGGTGAATGTGACGATGTCTCCCAACAGCACGGCCTGGCCCAGGTTTCGCTCCTTGCTCGCGGGGAAGTCCAGGTACCATCCCTGCGTGAGGGCGATTGCATCCTCCACTCCGGCGTAGTCGGTCACGCCGCTGACTCCCTGAACCACCTGACCGCCCTGATACACCTTCGCGTTGCTCACATCCAGGAGGTCGAAGCTTCTGGAGACCGAGGTCCACATCGGGTCCTTGATGCCGTAGTAGCTCTGCGCATCAGAGTTCAGGGCGTCCGCGCGATTGAAGAACCGCCCCGTTCCGAAAAAGACCCAGAGGTTCTCTTCTCTGTCCAGACCGACGGAGGCCGGCGCAACCACGGGCTGCCCGTTGCCCACCGACCCCGAAAGGGTGCCGTAGCTGAGGTCGATCAGGGTGCTGTCGGAGGTCCAGGTGGTTTCGTCCGTGTTGCTTTCCATGACGATTCGGCGCATCCGGCCGCCCCAAGTGCCCGCCGCCCCTTCCACGGTCCCGAAGTAGGCCACGTCCGAATTGAAATCCAGGTCCGTGTCCACTGTGATGGGATCGGAGACAAAGGCATTGTCTTCCAGCTCCGCATAGACCGGGTAAGGGGTGGTTCCGCTCGGGTCCGCCTGCTGCAGCAGGCCGTTGCTATCCAGCATCCAGAGTTCTCCGTCGCGCACGAGGCGCACGAGATCCACAAGATACAGAACAGCCGGTTCCGTGCTGGCCGTGTTTCTGAGCGCCGTGGTATCGGCCCCGTCCGCGGTTCGAGGCCCGGAGCCCAGGACCAGGTACCAGTCCCCGGGTTCGTCAAAGGTCACGTTCCCGCCCGTGATGGTCTGATTCCGCATGACAATGACCGCGGGAAAGCAGGTGGTGAACCCTTGCTTGGGAAAGGCCAGCTCCGCGATCACCTCGGGGGGCGACTCCGGATCGGTGACGTCCAGGATGAAGTAGGCCGAGGACATGGTCCGATCGGTCCCGGAGAAGAAGCTGTTTCCATCCATCTTGTCCATGTCCGCCTGGATCCGGCCTCCGCCCAGGCGCATCCCCCCCACGAGAAGGGTGCCCCAGTTGGGATCGGTGTCCGTGTCCATGTAGTGGGTGTCGTCCGGAAAGACCTTCGCGTCGAACACCTTGGGCTTGAGGTCGCAGTAGTACACGTGGCCGTACCCCTGCTCCTGGGTCAGCCAGTGCAGGTGGGGCAAGAGGTTGTAGGGGACATAGGCCCATATCTCCGCCCCCAGATCAAAATCGGTGTAGGTGGTGATGGGATCGCGGTTCCCGTCCAGGGGCTGGGTGAGGAACGCCTTGTCCCCGTTGTCGTAGAACCCGCCGTTGAAGGCGTGGAACATGCCGTCGTTGGCCCCCACGTACACCATGCTCCGGCGGTTCTTGAACTTGTTGTAAAACGCGGAGTAGGACCCGTCCCGGTACAGCAGGTCGTAGGACTCCGCGGGTCGGCCCACCACGGTGGGGGTCGAGTGGATCACGTCGCCCAGCCGCCAAATCTCCTCGGTGCCGTCGCCGTCGTAATCCACGCGGCGGTTGCGAAACGCCGGTATGGTGAAGGCCGGTGAGGTGCCGGACGACTCGTACCCCGCCTGGTCGATCCCCCGCACGTAGTTGACGATGCGGGCCGTCTGCTGCTGCAGGTAGGCTTGGAAGACCGGCGTGGTGCCGGACAACGCCAGCACGTCGTCCGGAGGGTTGAACGAGGGATAAGGTTGGAGGTAAGGAAAGATCGTGCCGGGGTCCACCAGCTGGTCCGCGGTGGGGAGCGTCGTCGGTGTGGTCAGCACGAAATCCTTCTGCTCGCCCAGATCGCAGATCATGTCCCCGTCCGCGTCTGCAAAGGTGAAGATGTACCGTTGATCCAGGTTCGTGGAGTAGCTGCGCTGCACGCCTGCGCCTGCGTCCGTGAGCTCGTTGAGCCAGTCGTTGGAGTCCCACAGGTAGCGCACCTGATCGTCGTCCACGGTCAGGTTGCTGGCCACCAGGGTGTCGCCCTCGATCAGCTCCAGCCGGCCGTTGCCGTCCACGTCCCGGTAAAGGTCGATCTTCTCGTTCTCGTTGAACTGAACGATGTAGTCGTCCGCCAGGTCCAGCCGCTGGTTCTGGTTCGTGTCCACACGCATGTTTCCGTAGGCGTCCACCATGAGCGCGTGCACCTTTCCGACCCAGGAGGCCTTGCCCTCGTACTCCGCGTAGAAGATGGACTGATAGATGGCGCCCTCGCCGGAGCGGGAGTTGGAGATCACCGAGGCCGCCGTCCCCGAGGAGACCCGGGCCAGGATCTCGGCGAAGGAGCGGTTGAGCTGCTCCTCCAGCTTCAACGGGTTCACCACGTAGAAGTAGGTGTCCGGAGTGCCGTCCCCGTCCTCGTCCCACTCCGACACCTCGGTCGGCGCAGTCACGGTGGTGCCGCTGGTCTCCTCGAACCCACCGTACTTGGCCCCGTACCACAGGGGGTTCTCCAGGATGGTAGCCGCCGTGGTGTCGCCGGGCCAGAAGTACCGGGTCTTGGTCAAGGGCAGGGCGTTTCCGTCCTGGTAGCAGGTGTCCCCGTCCGTGTGCGGGTCGCAGTCCCCGGGCGTGTCCAGGAAGTAGTCCGGGTCGCTGCCCGCCCCGGTGTCTGCGTCGCGGACCTCGAGGTAAGTGCCGTCGTTGGTGGTCCCGGAGATGGTGTATCCCATGTGCTGGATGATGCTCCCGGCCGCGTACTGGGAGTCCAGCTCGATTTTCACCCGGGAGACCCCGGAGGTGGGGTCGGTCTCCACCGTGTACTCGTACCGGCAGATGGCGTCCATGTCGTGGTCCGCCCCCTGGGACACGTCCTCGTAGTTGATGCGAAAGGTCCCCGAGGTGTCCGAGATGTCCTCCACGTAGAAGTCCACGATGGAGTTCGTGGGCTGAAAGTCGCCCTGGGCCGCGGAGATCCCGTAGCCGCCCACGGACTTGGCAAAGGGCACCAGGGAGACGGTCTTCCCACCTACGTCGATCTCGATCCGGGGGAGGGGCGAGGACAGGCCCACCATGTAGCTGTACACGTGCTGCTCGTCGGTCACCCCGCTCATGTCCTCCTTGCGCCCGAAGTAGGCCACGCTGGGGGTGTAGAAGCTTCCCCGTTTGGTGGGCTCCTCCGGGCAGAGCCCGCGCACGTTGCCCCAGCCGGTCATGGTCTTGGGGGCGCAGGACCCGTCGTACTCATCGCCCACCTGGCCGATGAAGTGGGGCGTGGTCCCGGTCTCCCCCTCCATGACCGCGATGGCGTCGGCCAGGGCCTCGACGTCCATGGATTGGGCGGGGTCCGAGTGGGAGGTCAGGGTGCCGGTGAACCCGTCGAAGTAGGCCCCGGGGAGGTGGTCCGAGTCGAAGGTGGGAAACACGTCGCTCACCACCAGCATGAAGGGGCGGGCGCAGTAGGGGTAGCCGCTCACGGCGGAGTCGTAGGGGTCGTTCCAGCTGACCATGGGAAGATCCAGCCCGTCGTCGTCTCCGTCCGAGATGGCGTCCACGAACTCCGGGGTCGGGCTTTCCTCGCCGGCGAAGTAGCGCAGGGTCTCGTACATCATCTCGGCGAGGGGGTTTCCCCACATGCGGCACTCGCCCTCGTTGATGGGCCGGGAGGCGATCCACCCGCAGTTGCTCTGGTAGCTGTAGCTCCCGTAGTCGTACCCGGTGATCCGCATCTCGTCCAGGGTGTGCACGATCCCCCGGGTGGTGGTGAACTGACCCGTGTCCGGGTCCATCTCGTCCGTGAAGCTGCTCATGTTCTTCCGGAGCACGCCGCCCGCCGTGTTCTGCCGATAGGACCCGGTGACGAGGCCGAAGTACATGCGCTCCGTCTCCCCGTACCGGTGCAGGAGCCCGGTTGGCTTGTAGGTCCCGTCGGGGTAGGCCCAGCAGTTGGACTCGAGCAGGCTCTCCCCGTTGCTGTCGGTGCCGGGATCGCACACCACGGTCCGCACCACGTAGTTGTCCAGGCTGCTCCCGGCCTGCACGCAGTCGTAGGTCTTCTGGGTCAGGGTCACCCCGGAGACGTCGGTCACCCCCGAGACATTGAAGGCGTCGGCCGGCACAACCTCCCAGGTTGCGGTGCCGGGCTTCTTCCAGTAGAGGTAGTAGCTGTCCTGCCCGGTGTTCTCCTGGTGCCGGAACTCGATGTCGTAGGAGGCGTCGGCCGAGAGGTAGACGGCCCCCTTGAAGCGGGTCGAGTTGCTGCTGAACTCGTCCAGGTCCTCGGTGCAGGCGTCCGAAGGCGGATCGGTGGTGCCAGAGTCTGCGCCGTGACCGCCGTACCAGGCGGTGACCACGGCCTGGCCCGTGGCGATCGGGTTGCCCGACACCAGGTTGGTGACGCCGGTGATGATGAGCTCCAGCGCGTCGTCCCCGTCCGCGGCGAACCAGTAGGTGCCGCTCTGGGGGGGCTGGATGGCGCCCTCGAAGATCGTCAGGTAGTTCTGCTGGTCGTGGGCGCCGTCGTCGTACCCGCCGGAGTAGACATAGTCGTCGCCCCAGGGGTTCCCCTGGCCGTGGATCTCCCAGGTCACCGTACCGTTGCTCGTGGCGTAGTAGGTCTCGCCGCTCGCCACGTTCTGGGTGTACTGGTTCGCCTCGTAGGCGTACCCGTACACCAGGTCGTCGAACTCGGCGTGGTTGTCCGGGTGGTCGTTGTACGACCCGGAGCCGGTGCCGCCCACCACGGAGTCGTCCGCCACGGGCCGCTCCTTGGACACCCACTCCCAGATGCGCTGATCCGAGTTGGTGGCCACCCGCAGGAGCGGGTCGTCGTCGTGGCCCTGGTCGTCCCCGTCCGCGTCCAGGGTGGTGCATGCGAAGAGGTGGCGCTTGCCCGGCGTGGGCTCGGCAAGGGGCGCCACATCGGCGATGGAGACCCCGGACGCGGCGGGATCGTACTCCTTTCCCCAGCTGTGGGCGTCCTGGGGAATGAAGGCCCGCTCCAGCACCACGCTGGCCGTGCCGGAGGCGGCCGTGTCGGTGGAGCGCATCCCGCCGTAGAGCACCTTCCGCACGGCGTCCATGCGGGACATGGTGAGGTAGTTGAGAAAGTTCCCGCTCCACTCGCCGTCGGTGTGGTCCAGGGTCCCGCCGGAGTCGTTGCACGTCTTGTCCGGGGTCACCCGGACGGGCTGGAACCGGTTGCTCGTGGTCGAGTAGGTGTAGCACTTGTAGGGGTCGAAGTAGCCGTAGTAGTCGATCCCGGGCTCGTACCGGATGTCCAGGTCCCCGTCCTCGTCCAGGTCCGAGGCGTCGTTGTAGGCCTCGTAGAAGAGCTTGTGGTTGCGGCCCATGACGAGCATGACGAGCGGCGGGACCGAGGAGGTCAGAAACGGCGGGACCGCCTCGTAATCGCCCGGCTGGTTCAAGGCGCGGGCCTCCGGGGGGTTCCAAGAGGCGCCTAGGAAGGCGAGGAGAACCAAGGCTGACACATGACGTAAGGTCCTGGACATGACAGAAGACTCCCGTTCCTAATCGTAGATCAGGATCTGGTGGATTCGGTTGCCGTCCACCCGCATCATGACGCGCTCCCCCGGCACGATGGCGGTGCAGGAGATCTCCTTCTCATCGAGGGCACCGGGGCGCTTCTCGTAGCGGACCGATATTCGGGCCCGGGGCATCACGGTGTAGCTCTTCCCGTCCACCTCGATCCGGCAGTAGCGGTCCTGCCGGGGCTCCGCTGTGACGGTTCCCTCCACCCAGATCATGCGGGCGTGGGCCGCGGAGACCGAGGAGAGGATCAGGGCGGCCGCGAGGAGAACCGCGGCTCGAGCGAGGATGCATCTGTACCTCATGGGGTTCCTCCACATTCACTTGCCCGGTCACTCGAAATCGGACCGGCTGAGCGGTTGTGCGCGATCGTCAGCTCCCCGGCGTCTCCGCGTGGGAGGCGATCCACTGGAGCAGGGTTTCCTTGGAAAGGTCCCCTTCGACCAGGGTACCGTCCGGAAGAAGCACGGCCGGAACGGCGGCGATCCCCCAGCGCTCGGCCAGGTCCATGGTCCGTGCGACGGCCGGGACTGGGCGCGTGAGCTTGGGAACCTCTCCGCCCGCCAGGCTCTGCTCCAGGAGCGCGACCGAGCCTTCGGCTGCGATGGACTCCGCTTTCCAATACCCCTCTCCTTCCCGGTCGGCCGGAAGCAGCTTCAGGAAGAAAGCCAGGTCCTCGCGCTCCAGGCTGGCCTCCTGCATCGCCTGAAGCATCCGGCCGCAAGGTCTGCAGTCGGGGCTCAAGAACGCGATCACGCGGGTGGCGGCTCGAGCGTCGCCCAGCACCAGCGCGTCGTCCAGCGGGACCGCCTCCGGGTCGATCCTTTCGGGCCGGAAGGCCAGGAGCCGCTCCCGGGTCATGTTCCGCCCGTCCAGGGAGAAGACGGGCCCGCCCAGGAAGTAGCGCCTGGACGAGTCGAAGTACAGGATCGAGGTCTTGCCCTGATCCAGCTCCAACACCACTTCCCAAAGCCCGCTCACCGGGCTCGGTGCGACCCGGAGCACGCGGGCCGGCCGTTCGCCAAAGATGTGTCCCACCAGCTCGGAGGCCGCGTTCTCCGTCAGCCCGTCCAGCTCTGTCCCGGCGAACGCGTTCCAGGCCAGAAGGATCAGCCCGAAAAGGACCGGAACCACAGCCCCTCGGGGCCACCGGAGCTCCCGTTTCGTCCGGGCTAGATCATGTGACGCCATTTCAGGCACACCCGAGCCTCGCTGTTCACCGGCCCCTCGGCCAGGGAGCGGATGTCGTACACGATGAACGCCCCTCCGGCCCCCAGGGCCTTGCCTTTCCCCTCGTAGCCCGAGGCGAGCTGAAGGGCGCTTCCGGTGGAAAGCCCCGTGTCTCCGTAGACGCGCATGTACACCTCGCACGACCCCACGTCATTGAGGTTGATGTCGAAGTTGTTGACGGCAGGGGTGGTGTTGCCGGAGTCCACGTTGGCGAAAAAATTCAGGGTCCCGCTGCCCTGGGGAGCGCTTCCACCTCCGTATGGCCCGCTGAACCCGCGCTCCTCGATGTTGACCTCCAGGATCTCGATCCCGGCCTGGGGCCCGGCGTCCGCGGCGTAGAAGGCCATCTGGTGAAACTTCTGGTTGCCCGCGATCTGCAGCTCCACCTCGGTGTTTCTCGAGGCCGCGATCCCAATGAGGGTCAGGAAGACCAGCATGATCAGGGCCACGACCAAAACGGATCCCTCTTCTCCGGTGGTCCGTTGGAAATGAATCATAATTCGATTCCTCTGCGTCCTGACGACAAGGCAATGGCGATTCGTTCGATGCCGGGGAGTTCGGGCGGTTCCAGCCGTCCCCGGAGCTCAGATGATGTCCACGACCATGTAGGTGAGCTGTGCCTGCTTCTGGGCCCCTCCTGCCTCGGTCCACGTCACGGCCACCTCGACGGTCTTGACATTCTGGAGGGTGCTTCCGTCCGGCGTTGCATTGGGGGTCACCGTCCAGGCCACGTTGTAGGGCCCCACGGTGCGGGGAGAATCAGTGGGAGAGGCCTGGAGTTCCGGGGCGTCGTAATCGAGCTTCTGAATCTCTTCGATCAATCTCGCGGCTTCATTCATGGCGTCCGTGATGTTGGCGGCGTGCTTGGTCTTGAGCAGGGAGGTTCCCTGCATGGACGCCACGGACAGGATGCCGAATGCCAGAATGGCCACAGCGATCAGGATCTCGATCAGGGTGAACCCTGAGACCCTGCTCTTGGCGTTCCCGGTATGATTGGATCGGGATGTCATACCCCCTCCTTCAATCCGGTCGAACAGGCGCGTTCCCTGGACGCTCACAGAGGACCTCACAGGCCCAGGTTTCTGCAGGCGATCCGGCTGCTGACCGTACGCTGATGGCTTCCCTTGCTGCCCGAGATAGTCAGGTTCACGAACCGCACCTGATCGATCGCTGTGGTTGAGACGCCGCTGGCCGTGGTGAAGGTGAACTCCATCCCCGTGATGTGCTCGGCAATGGGCTGGACACTGGCTCCGCCTCCGAGCACGCGTTCGATCTCGCCGTCCGCCGGGTCGTACTGATATTCCACCGTTTCATCGTTCCCTGCAATGACCCCGTTCTTGTTGCGGTCGAAGGTGAACTGGATGCTGTCTTGAGGGTTGCTCAAGGGCCCCGTGATGCCGGCGGCGGTGTTTTCCTGGGGGTCATACCCCGCCATCCGGATCTCCCGCTCCATGAAGTAGAGGGCGGCCCGGAGGTTTTGCTGCACAGCGGCAACGTTCTCCTGGGTCTGGTAGGCCTTGTTCTGAGACAGGTAGGCCGAGTAAACCGAGCCCATGACGACCCCGGCGATGACCATGGCCGTCAACAGCTCGAGGAGCGTGAACCCAGGGTTCCCTCGCAGAGGCCCGCCGTCCGTATGTGTCGTCTCACCCATGGCGTTCACTCCCAGTCGCTTCCGTTCCACTTCTCCATGCTCACCATCCCGGCGACCTGCTTGCCGATGGCATAAGCGTTGTTCCTGGTGTTCTGCAGGTAGACATACCCGGCGTTGCCGATTCCTCTGGCATCGAAGGTGGCTACATTGACAGGGCTGCTGAATGACACGCCGTCCCCAGGTAAGGACGACCCCGCGGGGATGGTGGCGTTGCCATAGCCGAACGTCACCTCCCCCGCGTCGCCGTTCTGATCCAGGCGGATGGTCTTGACAGCGGTCCCGGTCTCGTCGATCAGCTCGTAGCGGTTGGTCCCAGGGTGGAACTCGACACGGTGACCGGCGTTGGCGCGCACGGCCCTGAGTTTGGCCTCCTGTAGGGTGGAGTACACATCTCTGGCGGCGGATCGCAGGTGGTAGTTCGGCCGCCAGACGGAGAAGGCCGGGATAGCGATTGAAGTGACGACCGCCATGATCACGAGGGTGATCAGGGCCTCGATCAGGGTAAAACCGGCTGTGGGTTTCGATCTCAATGCAGCCCCCCTTGAGGGATCGCCCATGCGGACACCGCAGGATGATTTCTCATGTCAAGCAAAAATCGTACCAAGCCGAGAAAGCAGTCAAGCGACTGATAAGAATAATGATTTCTCCATCTCCAGCTCAGCCGTACATGTTATGAAACTTGCCAACTGTAAGGTCTCCTTACAGTGGGTCTTCCCTGCAGCTGCCTCGTCACGCGGGTCTGCTGCTCTCCTTTCCTTTCTCCGTGATCATGCAACAGGGGTTCGGGACTGGATCAGGCCGCTGAGCATGCGGCCCAGCTTTCGACATCGATCGGAGATCTCGCCCATTTCCTCATCGCTGATGTAGTGGATTTCGTGGGCGATCTCCAGCAGGGTCCAGAGCTTGGCCAAGGCAGCCTTGGCCCCGTAAAGGCTCCTCAAGGTGTCTCTCTGCCAGCCTTTCTCGTCCCCCTCGGCGATGTTGGCGGGGATGCGCACGGCCGAGCGCCGAATCTGATCGCGGAACGACCGGTCATCGGCGAAAAGACCCGCCTGGGTGAGGAGGAAGACGTGGACGGCCAGGGACTTGCCCTCCTTCCACACATAGAGGTTCCGAAAGCCCGAGTCGGACACCGCGGCTTTTGGGGCGTTCTGATGGCCCTGGCGCTCCCCGGTCACGGTCATCATCTCCCCCTGCCCAGGTGGTTGTTCGACTCCTCTCGCCGTCAGGCTCCCGGTTCAGACGCTGGCGCAAGGGCTGTGGGACCTCGTGTGGTCTCCCCGCTCCGCGGTCATGCCGGCATGGAGCACCTGCACCCGGCGTTCTCTCCCTTTGCGGGCGGGAGGCCTAGGTTCCTGCTTGGGTGGAGAGGGTTCAACCCTAAAATATTGCAACTCTCGTACCAGCAGGCCGATTGGGACAACCCGTTGAAATCGGGGAGAATGGGCGGGCACATCGAGAGACGGACCTGTAAAGAAACCGATCAACTGTAAAGTTGCCTTACAGCGGTACGGCGCCCGGCGGGATTTTCCCTGGACGCGGGCGGTTTCGGGCCTTTATGCTGCTTTCATCCTCATCGGACGGTGAAGGGAGCCCATGAGCGTGAAGAAGGGACAGGAGCTCGAGCTCTTTGTCGAGCGGATGGCGCACGGCCGGTTCGGCGTGGCGCGGGTGGACGGCTTCGTGGTGTTCGTCCGGGACGCGGCCCCGGGGGACCGGGTGCGCGCCCGGGTGTTCCGGAAGAAAAAGGGGTATGCGGAGGCCGGGCTGGTGGAGCTGCTGAGCCCCTCTCCGGACCGGGTCGACCCGCCCTGTCCCTACAGCGGGGTCTGCGGGGGGTGCCAGTGGCAGCACGTGGCCTACCCCAGGCAGCTCGACTACAAGCGGGACCAGGTCCGGGACGCGGTGGAGCGGATCGGGGGGCTGGAGGGCGTGCCCGTTCACGAGACCGTTCCGTCCGGTCGCGAGTTCGGGTACCGCAACAAGATGGAGTTCTCCTTTTCCGACCGGCGGTGGCTCCTGCCCGAGGAGATGGGGCAGGAAGACGTGGAGCGCGGGTTCGCCCTGGGTCTGCACGTGCCCGGCACCTTCAACAAGATCATCGACGTGGAGGCCTGCCTGCTCCAGGCGCCCCTGGGAAACGATCTGCTGGGAGCGGTCCGGGAGTGGGTTCGGCAAAGCGGCCTTCCCGTGTACGGGATCAAGAGCCACGAGGGGTTCTGGCGGTTCCTCACCCTCCGCCACTCGGTGGCCCGGGACGAGTGGCTGGTCAACCTGGTGACCGCGGAGGACCGGCCGGACGTGCTGGGGCCGATGGCGCGGGAGCTGGGGGAGCGGTTTCCCGGGGTGCGGACGGTGGTCCACAACGTGAACACCCGCAAGGCCGCCATTGCGGTGGGAGAGCGGGAGCACGTCCTGGCCGGGGACGGGATCCTCGAGGACCGGCTGGGGCCCTACAGCTTCCGCATCTCGGCCAACTCGTTTTTCCAGACCAATACGCGGGGCGCGGAGTCCCTGTACGAGGTCGTGGGCGACTATGCGGCCCTCGACGGGACGGAGACGGTCCTGGATCTCTACAGCGGCACCGGCACCATTCCCATTCTCCTCTCGGACCGGGCGGAGCGGATCGTCGGGATGGAGGTGGTGGAGAGCGCCGTGGCGGACGCGGAGCGGAACTGCGCCGAGAACGGAGTCCGGAACTGCCGGTTCGTGGCCGGCGACGTCCGAGAGACCCTGTCCGGCCTGGACGTTCGGGCGGACGTCCTCGTGATCGACCCGCCCCGCGCCGGGATGCACCGGGACGTCCTGGCGGAGGTCCTCGAGCGGCGGTGTTCCCGGGTGGTCTACGTCTCCTGCAACCCGGCCACGCTGGCCCGGGACCTGGCCGAGATGAGGGAGGTTTACGACGTCCGGGAGATCCAGCCCGTGGACCTGTTTCCGCACACCTACCACGTCGAGGCGGTGGCGAGGCTGGACATCAGAGGAAAGAGGTGAGAGGAAAGGGAAAACCGAAGAGAAGAGAACGTCCGGCACAAATCCCGGGGCTCGAAAATGCCGGTTGACAAACAGGATGGATTTCATATAATTTATAAGTTTTTCCGGCTAAAACCATCCAGCGCCGGCCGCTCTCCTGCGAGCCGCCGGAATCCCCGATCCGACGAGACCCGGCGGCGGAACGAGCCGTCGGCCCGGGCGGGCGGGGAGGCAAAGGGGGTGATGTTTCTTGCATTCCATCCAGCGGGTAACCCTTCCGCCGGGCAGTCCGGAAAGGCTGCTCCCCCGGCGGACCCCCCCCTGGCCGCACCGGGGCCTTACCCGAGGAACGGCCGCCATGGCCGCGACGCGGTCCCGGAACCATGGAGCCTGATGTGGTCTGAACGCCACCCCTGAACATGCGGTGGGTATGCAGGAAAGCATCCCGGCGATCGGCTGAGATGCTTTTTTCACCCGACACGAGGATGATCATATGAAAGTCGTCGTCCAGAACAACCAGATGGAAAAAGCGATCAAGGACCTGAAAAAGAAGCTGACCAAGGAAGGCTTCTTCTCGGAGATCAAGGACCGTCGCTTCTACGACAAGCCCAGCGTGGCCAAGAAGAAGAAGCAGGCCAAGGCCGCCAAGCGGCGGAGGAAGCGCATGAAGAAGTTCAGCTCCCTGAAGCTCCGCCGATGATGCATCGCGTCCGGGGGCATGCCGCCCCCGGACGCCCTTTTCACCTTTTTTCCTCTCTTTTCCTTAGCGCCTCCCCTTCCCCGGGGCACCCGGCACCGACCCTCCACACCGGCAGCGAGTTTGCCAAACAGCTTGATTTGCCCGGGTTTTTCAGTGATGCACCCGCCTGTTTTTCCTTGACAAAGGCCCGCCCAAGGGGTAAATACGCAGGACAATTGTTGGTGCCCTTCGGGTAACGTTCGTTCCATCCACCAGGAAGAGGGTTGACTCTATGGAAAATCAATCGAATGCCTCCGAGAAGAGGTCGCAGGGCGGTTCGAGCAGATGGGATGAGCTGCTGAACTCCACCTTCCTTCCCCCGTTTTCGCTGCAGGGCTGGCTCTTTGTCCTCGCCGGACTCGTCCCGGCCCTCATCGTGGGATGGCTGATCTTCCCCATGGTCCTCTACTCCAGCCAGGAGCAGCCGTTCAACTTCAGCCATGTGACCCACACCAACCCGGACATCGGCATCGAGGGAGAGACCGAGCAGGAGCTCTGCATGTACTGCCACTACTTCCGGGACGACGGGACGTTCGTGGGGATCCCGAAGCTGGACACCTGCACCATGTGCCACGACGACCCGGAGTTCCCCTACGGGGAGAGCGAGGACGAGAAGATCTTCCTGGAGCAGTACGTGGCCGAGGGCAAGGAGGTTCCGTGGCTCGTCTACTCCGACCAGCCCGAGTGCGTCTACTTCTCCCACATCGCCCACGTGAAGATGGGAGGCCTCACCTGCGCGCAGTGCCACGGCGACCACGGGCGGTCCGAGAAGCTCCCCGTGTACAAGGAGAACCGCCTCACGGCCTACAGCATCGACATCTGGGGGCGGAACATCGCCGGCTACTCCAAGAACATCAAGCCTGCGGAGGCCGGGATGTACGAGACCGCGGAGGACGAGCAGTACTTGCGGACCGTCGAGACCGAGCACGGCGAGGAGAGCTACTACATCAAGATGTCCAGCATGAAGATGGACGACTGCGCGGAGTGCCACACCATCCATCACCAGGAACAGAACAACGCCTGCTTCGTTTGCCACAAATAAGGGGAAGAGAGCCATGGAGATCAACAGAAGGAATTTCATCCAGTTGCTCGCCGGCGGCGCCGCCGGAATCCACATGACCCCGCTTCCGTGGAAGCTGATGGATGACATCGCCATCTGGACCCAGAACAACTGGCCCTGGGTCCCCAAGCCGGCGAAGGGGCGCTTCGACCACGAGAAGACGGTCTGCACCCTCTGCCCCGGGGGGTGCGGCATCGAGGTGCGCAAGGTGGACGACCGGGCCGTCAAGATCGAGGGGCGCACGGACTATCCTCTGAACCCCGGCGGGATCTGCCCGCTGGGCGCCGGCGGCCTTCAGCTCCTCTACGACGAGACCCTCCGTTTCACCTCCCCCATGAAGCGCGTGGGCCCGCGCGGCTCGGGCCAGTTTCAGGAGATCTCCTGGAGCGAGGCCCTGGGCACCCTGGCCGATCGGATCGGCAAGCTCCGCAAGGAAGGCCGGCCCGAGGCCCTGGCGGCGGTGGACGGAAACCGGCGGGGCAGCGCCGAGGGGGAGCTGGTTCAACGCCTCCTCGAGTCGGTGGGAAGCCCCAACACCTTCCGCATGCCGACCATCGAGGACACCTACGTGACGGCCAACCTGCTCATGCAGGGCAACCCCGGTCCCATGGCCTACGACCTGGAGAACGCGGACTACATCCTGAGCGTGGGCCCGGCCCTGATCGAGGGATGGGGCGCGCCGGGACGCGTGCTCGCCGCCTGGGGCCGCTGGCACGAGAGCGCGGACGGCAAGGGGCCCAAGGTGGTTCAGGTGGAGTCCCGGGCCTCCAACACCGCATCCAAGTCGGACGGCTGGCTGGCGCCCAGGCCGGGCACCGAAGCGGCCCTGGCCCTCGGCCTGGCCCACGTGATGATCCGGGAAAACCTCGTCGATCCGTCCTTCCTGTCCAACTACACCCACGGGTTCGAGGATTGGATCGACGATGAGGGACGGGACCGGAAGGGCTTCAAGACCATGGTGCTGAATGCCTACGCCCCAGCCGAGGTCGAAAAGATCACCGGGGTGAGCGCAGACCGGATCGTGACGGTCGCCCGGGAGTTCGGCAAGGCCAAGTCCCCGCTCGCGCTCTACGGCAAGGGCAAGGGAAACCTCAACGGAAGCCTTCTGGAGTGCATGGCCGTCCAGAGCCTGAACGCCCTCAAGGGCAACATCAACAAGCCGGGGGGAGCGATCGTCCAGGAGGGCCTGCCCGTGGCGGCCTGGCCGGCCGTGACGCCCGACGCCGTGGCGAGGCGGGGGCTCGAGACCGGCCGGCTGAACGGCGCCGGGATCCCGCAGCTGCCGCTGAGCGAGTCCCTGGTCGGGGACCTGTCCCGGGCCGTCCTGGAGGGAAACGGGGCCCCGGCCGTGGACACGCTCCTGGTCTTCGCGGCCAACCCCGCCTACACCCTGCCCGACGGCGGCGACTTCGGAAAGGCGCTGGAGAAGGTCCCCTTCATCGTCAGCTTCTCTCCCTTCCGCGACGAGACCGCGGCCATGGCGGACCTGATCCTGCCGGACCACACGAACCTGGAGAAGATGGAGGACGTGGTCTGGCCCACCGGTCTCCAGTACCCCTTCCTGGGGCTCTCCAAGCCGGTGGTCAGGCCCCTGTACAAGACCCGCCACAGCGGGGACGCGGTGATTGCGCTGGCCAAGAAGATCGGCGAGCCCGTGGCCGCCGCCTTTCCCTGGGGGGACTTCGAGGATGCGCTCAAGGAGCGGCTCCAAGGGCTGGCCGAGAGCCGCGGGCTCACGAGCTGGGACGGGTCCGAGCCGGCCTGGGAGACCTTCGCCCGGGGACGGGGCGTTTCTCCGGACTACGACTCCTTCGACGACCTGTGGGACGAGCTGGAGTCCAACGGGTTCTGGTACAAGCCCACGCACGCGTTCTACACCTGGCTCACCTGCTTCCGGACCCCGAGCGGCAAGTTCGAGTTCGCCAGCGAGCGGCTGGCCCGGGCGGTGACGGCGGCGGCCGGAGGGGACCCCGGGACCGCCCTCAGCAAGCTGGGCGTCGAGGCCGAGGGAGACGAGGCGACCCTGCCCCACTACGAGCAGGCGCTGTCCGGGCAGGCCGGCGGAGAGGGGCTGCAGCTGGTCCCCTACGAGCTGATCAACGTCTCCACGGGCCGGCTCCCCAATCCGCCCTTCCTGACCAAGACGCTGTTCGACACCCAGCTGCGCAAGGATGACTCCTTTGCGAAGATGAACCCCGCGACCGCCGATCGGCTCGGTCTCCGCCAGGGGGAACGGATCCGGATCCAGTCGGACGCCGGAGAGGTTCAGGCCCGGGTGGATCGCTTCGAGGGGGCCATGCCCGGGTACGTGTACCTGCCCATGGGCTTCGGCCACACCGCCTACGGGGTCTATCAGAAGGGAAAGGGCGTAAACCCCATGAGCGTGGTGACGTCCGGCCGCGATCCCCTGAGCGGACAGAGCGTGTGGTGGAGCACGCGCGTCCGGGTGAGCAAAGCTTAGAAGAGAACGACGGGAAGCAAACAGGACCCTGAACGGACCCTGAACACCTGAATCCTGGACCCTGCAACCATAAAACCTTGGGGTGAGGCATGAAGGCCAAAGAAGGCAAGCACAAGTACGGCATGGTGATCAATCTGGACAAGTGCACCGGATGCGGAACCTGCGTGGTGGGTTGTGCGGCGGAGAACAACCTGTCCGTGATCAAGGACGAGACGGACAAGCAGCGGACCATCTCCTGGATGGAGCTGTTCAAGGTGACGAACGGCAAGCCGTTCCCGGATACCGAGATCAGCTACTTCCCCCGCCCCTGCATGCACTGCCATTACCACACGCCCTGCGTCTCCGTCTGTCCCCCGACCGCGACCAAGATCGACTACAACAACGGCATCGTGAGCCAGATTTACACCCGCTGTATCGGCTGCCGGTACTGCCAGGCCGCCTGCCCTTATCACGCGCGCTACTTCAACTGGTGGGACGGCCACTTCCCCCAGGGCACGGAGCGGTACCTCTCCCCCGAGGTGTCCGTGCGCATGCGGGGCGTGGTCGAGAAGTGCTCCTTCTGCCACCACCGCTTGATGCGGGCCAAGGAGCAGGCGTACGCCGAGGACCGGCGGGAGCTCGAGGACGGCGAGTACAACACCGCCTGCGCCGAGGTCTGCCCGGCCGAGGCCATCGTCTTCGGGGATCTGAACGACCCGAACTCCAGGGTGGCCGAGCTCAGCAGGCACCCGCAAGCCTTCAGGCTGCTGGAGCGGCTCGGGACCGAGCCCAAGGTCTACTACATCTCGAGCAAGGACTGGGTGCGTCGTATGGCCGACAACTACCACCCCAACGAGTTTCAACCTGTCTAGATCGTTTTGCGGTTGGATCAGGAGGAATGATCAATGGATTCGGCACTGTTCCCGGAAGGTGTGAAGCGCTGCTCCCCCAAGGTCTTCCTGCTTTGGACCCTGCCGTGGCTGGCGCTGCTGGCCTGGGGAGGCCTGTCCGCCTTTCTCTGCCTGTACAAGGGCCTGAACCAGACGAACATGAGCAACATCTTCGCCTTCGCGCTCTGGATCGTCTTCGACCTCGCGGTCATCGCCCTGGGGGCCGGGGCCTTCTTCACCG
Organism: uncultured Desulfobacterales bacterium; assembly: GCA_964443135.1. Lineage (GTDB taxonomy): Bacteria > Desulfobacterota > DSM-4660 > Desulfatiglandales > HGW-15 > JAIPEI01. The sequence continues at coordinate 22,135 of CAYUBQ010000041.1, forward strand.
GGTTCCTGACCTACGTGATCGGACGGAAGGAGCTCAAGTCGATCATCAACGCGGCCGTGATCATCGGGTTCATCTGCTACTCGGGCGCCGTGGCCATGCTGGGGATCGACATCGGGCAGCCCATCCGGGGCTGGTTCATCTTCTGGCACGCGAACGTCCACTCCATGCTGACCGAGGTGTCCTTCTGTATATCGGCCTACCTGGGCGTGCTGGCCATCGAGTACCTCCCCATCATCCTGGGGAACCGCCAGATCGAGAAGGTTCCCCACCTGAGGCTGTTCGGCCACAACCTCCACCACGTCATGGGGGTGTTCGCGGCCACGGGAACGTTCCTCTCCTTCTTCCACCAGGGCTCCCTGGGCGGGATGTTCGGTGTGATGTACGCGCGGCCCTTTGTCGAGCGGTGGGAATTCTACATCTGGCCCACCACCTTCTTCCTGTTCGTGCTTTCGGCCATCGCGGCGGGCCCCTGCTTCACCATCCTCTGCACCAAGCTGACCGAGGCGATCAGCCGCAAGAAGCTGGTGCCGGACAATGCGATCCAGTTCCTGGCGAGGCTCTCGGGCTGGCTCCTGGCGAGCTACATCGTCATCAAGATCATCGACACCCTGGTGTGGGCGAACACATCCCTTCCGGCAGACGGCCTCAGCTTCGGGGACATCTACGGGAAAGGATCCTACGGGGCCATGATGCTGATCTGGGAGATCGGGATCTTCGGGATCGTACCCGCCATCCTGCTCCTGATCCCCCAGGTGCGCCGGAACCCGGCGGGCCTGGTCATCGCCTGCCTGCTGAACTGCACCGGGATCGTGCTCAACCGGTTCGTCTTCATCATCGGCGGCCTGGCCATCCCGGTCTTCCCCTTCGAGCGGGTCTGGAGCTACCTGCCCACCTGGCAGGAGTGGGGGATCGCCATGGCCCTCGTGGGGTACGGGTTCCTGCTCTTCTCGGTCTCCTACCGCTACCTGCCGGTCTTTCCCAAGGAGCAGGAGCTGAACCCGGCGATGCAGGGGTAAGGATGAGAGGGAAGAGGAAAGTCAAAAGAAACCCCCGGATGATCCGGGGTGGAAGAAGGGATTGACGCCATGACACCGTTATCCTTCGAGTGGCACTGGAATGCGGACTACCTGATCTTCATGGGGCTTCTCTACGTGGCCCTGGCGATCATCGGGGCCGGATTGATCTACACGTTTCTGAAGACCTGGATGGATCTGGAGAGCGGGGAGGCCGAGGCTCCGCCGGAGATGGAGAGCCGGAAGAAGTACGCCGCCTACTAGCCGCCCGCGGAACCATCGAAATCCGCCGGGGCCGGGTCCCGGCGAGCGGCATCTCCTGTCGCGCGCCGGGATCCGGGGCCGGCTTTGTTGTCTCTCACTTCGCCACCACCGTGTCCCGCAGCCAGTGGTCGTCGTCCCGCTCCGGGTAGTCCAGGTTGTAGTGAAGGCCCCGGCTCTCCTTGCGCTGGGATGCGCAGGTGATGATCAGCTCCGCGATCGTGGCCAGGTTCCGTAGCTCCAGGAGGTCTTGAGTGACCAGGAAGTCCCAGTAGTACTCCTTGATCTCCTGCTGGATGTTCAGCGCCCGGTTTCGTGCGCGGGCCAACCGCTTGCTCGTCCGCACGATGCCCACGTAGTTCCACATGAAGCGCCGGATCTCGTCCCAGTTCTGGGTGACCACCACCGTCTCCTCGCTGTCCGTGGCCGTGCCCGGATCCCAGAGCGGTGCGCGGGGGAGGGGGTTCTTGCTGTTCTCGGCCACGTCCCGGGAGGCGCGCTCGGCGGCCCGGCGGGAGAAGACCAGGGCCTCGAGCAGGGAGTTGCTGGCCAGGCGGTTGGCGCCGTGCAGTCCCGTGCAGGCCACCTCGCCCACGGCGTAGAGGTTGTTGATCCCGGTCATGGCGTCCTTGTCGGTGAGAAGCCCCCCGCACATGTAGTGGGCCGCCGGGACGACCGGGATCGGCTCCCGGGTGATGTCGATGCCGTAGCTCAGGCAGGTGGCGTGGATGTGCGGGAACCGCTTCTTGATGAAATCCGAAGGCTTGTGACTGATGTCCAGGTAGACGCACTCATCGCCGCTTTTCTTCAGCTCCAGATCGATGGAGCGGGCCACGATGTCCCGGAAGGCCAAATCCTCGAGGGGATGGTACTTCTTCATGAACCGCCGGCCCTTGCGGTCCATGAGGACGCCGCCTTCGCCGCGGACCGCTTCCGAAATGAGGAAGTTCTTGGCCTGGGGATGGAACAGGCAGGTGGGATGGAACTGAACGAACTCCATGTTCGCCGCCTTGCCCCCGGCCCGGAAGCCCATGGCCACGCCGTCGCCGGATGCGATGTCCGGGTTGCTGGTGTAGAGGTACACCTTCCCCGCCCCGCCGGTGGCCAGCACCGTCACCCTCGAGACGAAGGTGACCACCCGGCCCTCCAGGACGTCCAGCACGTAAGCGCCCCAGCAGGTCTCCGAGGTCTCGGAGGCCACGATCCCGCGCTTGACCGGGGTGGTCTTGGTGAGCAGGTCGATGGCCATGTGGTCCTCGAGCAGGGTGATGTTCGGGTTCGCCTCGATCCGGGCCAGGAGGGTCCCTTCCACCTCGTGCCCCGTGCGGTCCTTGGTGTGGACGATCCTCCGGTGCGAGTGGCCGCCCTCCTTGCCCAGGTCCAGGCCGTTGTCGCCGTCCTCCCGGTGGGAGAAATGGACCCCGTAGGAGATCAGCTCCCGGATGCGCGAAGGCCCTTCCTCCACCACCATCCGCACCACGTCCTCGTGACAGAGGCCGGCGCCCGACTCCAGGGTGTCCTGGATGTGGGAATCGAAGCTGTCCTCCAGGTCGAAGACGGAGGCGATGCCTCCCTGGGCGTAGTTGGTGGAGGTCTCCGCCTTTTCCTTCTTGGTCACGATGGTGACCTGTCCCGTCCGCGCCGCCTCGAGCGCGAAGATGAGCCCGGCGATGCCGCTTCCGATCACCAGGTAGTCCGTCTGAATCTCCATGCACCCCTCCGGAACGCATTGACAGCCGCTGCGGGAACGTTTAAATAGGGGACGTTCTTGCACAATTCGATAACTTCTTTTGCCGGCTCTGATCTGACGTCGGTGGTGATACGATACCGGTGAAACGCAACCTGATCATGGGCTGAGTTATCGAATTGTGCAAGAACGTCCCCTGTGACCTCTACTTACAGCGGTGGTGTTGATGAAGACAAGAAAAAAAGCCATGGTCGTGGTCTTCGACTGCGACGGCGTCATGTTCGACTCCAGGCAGGCCAACCGGAACTTCTACAACCACATCCTGGCGAGGTTCGGCCATCCCCCCATGCCCGAGGAGGACGTGGCGTACGTCCACATGCACACGGCGGACGAGTCCATCCGCCACGTCTTCCGGGGTACCCCCCACACGGAGGAGGCCTTGAGCTACCGGTGGGAGGTGGACTACACCCCCTTCATCCGGGACATGGTCATGGAACCGGGGCTCAGGGAGGTCCTCGGCTGCCTGGGGATGTCGACCGGGCTGGCCGTGGCCACCAACCGCAGCAACACGATCGGCTGGGTCCTGGAGAGGCACCGGCTCACGGGGATCTTCGACGTGGTGGTCTCGTCCCTCGACGTGGCCCGTCCCAAGCCGCACCCCGATCCCCTCATCAAGGTCCTCGACCACTTCGAGATCGACGGCGGACATGCGATTTACGTGGGCGACTCGCCGGTGGACGCAGAGACCGCTGCCGCCGCCGGCGTCCCGTTCGTGGCGTACAAGGACGAGAGGCTCGAGGCCGACCTCCACGCCCGGGACATGTGGGAGGTGATGAGGATCGCCCTGGGATGAACCTTGGTGCCCCGGCGTACCCGGGCCCGGGGGGGAAGTGCCGCAGGAAAGGGCGGATGGACCCCGCGGGCCGTCCGGCCAAAAAAACCGGGCCCTGTGCGAGGGGCCCGGTTCCGCCATGCTTTTCGTTTTCCTTGAACGTCCTCCCGCGCCCTTCTCCTAGAGCAGCGGTTCCACCAGCCGATCCACGGCCTTGGCCACGGACCGATCGAACAGCTCGTAGGGCTCGGACCGGCCGTGTCGCGCGACGCTGTACAGCTGGAGGGCCCGCGTCTCGGCCGACTGCGCGTACACCACCTCTCCGGTACCAACGTCCTGGATGAAGAGATCCAGCCTCACCACAGGGGTGACCTTCTGTCCGTGCTTTCGGAAGGGCAGGTTGTCCTCCGAGCGGATCGTGGCCGGAGGCGGCGGAGCGGGTCTGCCGTCAAACCACTCGAATGCGCCGAGGTTCGCCACCCCCATGAATGGGGACCGCTTGGCCGGATCCGGGAAGTAGAACGCCAGCACGTCCTCCGGATGGGAATAGGGGCCCCACTTCAGGCCGGACTGGTACACGGTCATTCGCCCCCGGATCACGTAGTCGGCTCCGAAGGCGGCGCCGATGTCATGGACCGCCTGCCGGTCCAGGGGGCTGCACTGCACCTGGCTCTTGAGATTCCGGATGGCGATCAGGTTCTGGTGGACCAGTGTGCCGATCCTTCGGTTCATGACCGGGCTCCACTCTCCTTCCTCGAGCTCGAAGAACAGGAGGGAGGTCCGGGGCGTGGCCTTTTCGAGGAGCGGTGCGGCTTCCAGGATCACGCCGCACTGCATAAGGTGACGGTTGACAGGCTCGCCGTACACCACGGGTTCGATGCCCACGGCCCGCAGGGATTTCGCGAGCTCGGCCTGAAGCACATCGTGGCATTCCGTATGGGTGAGGGGGGCATTCTCCGGCGAGTAGTCGGCAAAGGGCAGGAGCACCGCCTTTCGTGAGGCCGCCTCGATATCGTGAACGAGATCCGCCGTGGAGAGGGTTGCAGGCACCCCCGATGGCGCCGGCCTCACGGTTTGGAAGTGGACGGGCTTGACCGCGGTGTGGAGCTGTGCGCAGGCGGCCAGCGCCGTGAGGAACAACAGGCTGACGAGAATGGCAAGCCGTCTTCTCACGATTCCTCTCCATGCCCTATGGGGGCGGATGTTGGCGGGCATGAGGCTTACTCGGCCGCGGCCACGATCTTGGGGGTGATGAAAATGACCAGCTCCCGGGTCGCGACGTTCTTGCTCTCATGCTTGAAGAGCCAGCCCAGGCCGGGGATGTTCCCCAGGAACGGCACCGCGTTCGTGGTGTCGCTCTCGCTCTTGTCGATGTGCCCGCCGATGACCAGGGTTTCACCGTCCTTGATGCGCGCCATGGTGGACATCTCCCGGAGCCGCACCCGGGGCAGGCCCACCTGGGCGCCGGCGAAGCTCCGGTACTCGATGTCCTCGCCGGTGGGGGACGGCTGGAGCTCCGAGGTGACCGGAACGATGTAGAGCACCACCTCGTTCTCGTCCACGACATTGGCCATGACCGCCAGGCCCAGGCCGGAGAGCACGGAGCCGGTCTCCACGGTGTAGGTCACGTTGCCGTTCTCGTCCGTGGTGGAGGTCACCTTGTCGATGTAGGTGATGTCCTCGCCCACGGTGATGGACGCACCGTGGCCGTTCATGATGGTGATCTTGGGGTTGGAGAGCACGTTCGTGGTGCCGTACTCCTTGAGGGCCTCGATGGCGATGCTGAATGACTGGGGGGTCATGGTCATGTACTTGAGGAACTTGTGGGTGGGATAGACGGTGTTGGCGATGATGGCTCCGCTCTCCAGCGCATAGTCCTCGCCGAAGGTGGCCTCCCCGCCGAAGGTCTCGTTGTTCGTCCGGTTGGCGACCGTCAGGATGTTGGACCAGTCGATCCCCATCTGATGGGAGTCGTCCAGGCGGACCTCCATGATCTTGGCCTCGATAACCACCTGGCGGTAGATCTGCTTCTTGAGGTCGTCGAGGTACGCCAGCACCTTGTCCTGGGTGTTTCTCGGAGCGGTGACGGTGATCACGCCTACGTGGTCGTCGATGATGAAGTGGCCCTTATCGCTGGCAGAGGAGCTCTGGATGATGCGGTCCAGGTTTTCCTCCAGACCGGCCCAGAAGTCCAGAGGCTCGCGGAGGTCTGCGCTGATGGCGGTCTCCCCGGTGATTCGTCCTTCAACCGCACCGCCTCCGATGAGGCTTCCGCCCACCGAGGTCCGGAAGTTCTCCTTGAGCGTGGGCATGACGACCTGGTAGCGCTGGGTGGTCTTGTACTGGATGATGATCGTCTCGCCGCTCAGCTCGTAGAAGTAGTCCCTCTGGCGGAGGAGGTTCTGGAGCGCGTCCCAGAAGTTGTCCTCGGGCCGGATGTGGACGTTCACGTTGATGTCCGGATCCACGTCGTCGGCCCAGCTCACCGAAAAGCCCTGGATGTCGGCCATCCGCTTGATCACGTCGATGAGCTTGACCGGGGCACCCTTGCTCACGATCTCAGCGCCCACGGGCGTGTAGGGATGGCCTTCCCGGACTTCCATCTCCATGGGCTTGGTCCTGAACCCCTTCCTGTCCACGGACCAGGCCGGTTCTACCTCCTCGCGCTGGACCTCGGGGATCGGCGGCGCCTCGAGCTGGACGGCCTTGGGTTCGGGCACGGCCGGCTCCTGGGCCGGTTTCCGGTCGGTTCCGGCGCATCCCGCGAGGAAGAGAACCACGAACACGTACACTGAGATTTGGATACCGTTCTTCACCCTGACCTCCTTAATCGCAAAGGGAGTTCACCTTCTGCTGAATCATGTTTTCCGTGGCCTGGTCCATGGGGAAGCCGGAGAAGGAGATGTTGCGATACCGCTTGCACGCCTCGGAGTCCCGATTCTTGGCCTCGAGCACCTTGGCGATGGCAAGGCTCACATCCAGGGACGGGCCGAATGTCTCCTCGTGCTTCCGGTACACGTGGAGGGCGTCCGTGAACTTTCCCTCCTGCTCGAGAAAAAGACCATAGTTGAAGAAGGCTTCCGGCAGCTTGGGCTCTCCGTTGATGGCGGCCTCGAAGAAAAGCTCCGCCTCGTCGTTCTTGTTCATCTGGGCTGCGCTGAGGCCTGCGTAGAGGGCCGCCTCCGCATCCGTCATGCTGATCTTCAGGCCTTCCTTGGCGAAGAAGTAGCTGCGGGCGTAGCGTTCCAGCCGGTAGTGGAGATAAGCGGTTTTCTTGACCAGGTCGATGTTGTCCTTCCACGCTTCGTAGGCCTTCTCGTAGTAGCGAAGGGCGTCCTCGAACCGGCCTTCGTTCTCCAGGTTGTGGGCCTGGAGGATCAGCTGCCGCGCCTTGCGCTCCTCCTCCTGCTGCTTCTTGAGGATCCGGGCCGGGTGGAGATCCTCGTCCGACACGGACTTGACCACGAGCTCGCCTTCCGTCTTTTCCTCCCTCGGCTTGACCACCAGAATGTCGGCTCGTTCCGCCACCTCCAGCTCCTTCATGTCCGCGATGATGTCCATGGCCAGGTCCCACGGCACGTCCTTCAGGCTGAGGGTGAGGGTTCCCTTCACGCGGTCGTCCACGATGAAGTTCTTGCCGAACATCTCCCCGAACAGGCGGAAGACGTTGTGGAGGTCCTCCTGGTAGAAGTCGATGTGATCGATTTTCTCGCCCGAATACCTGGGGATCTTCTGACCCTCATCCACACCCTCCCGGGCGGCCGCCTGGCGGGAGAGTCCGAGCACGTCCCTCAACGCCTTCTCCGGAAAGTCGGCCACCTCGCCGCTTCCGGCCGATGCGCTTCTCACGGTCTCCGTCGAGGCGGTCGCGGCTTGCTCGGGCCGCCAGCACCGCACCCGGAACGCGCCCGCCTCCTCGCCGATGTTGAAGTGAAACGGCTCGCCCTTGCGGGAGGAGTCCAGCACGATCCTCACGCGGTTCTGCCCTTCGCCGACACGGATCTTGGACAGAACCGGTCCGTCGACATCGTGCAGCCTGGACAGGTCGCTGCCTCGCTTGGTCCCCTCGAAGTCGATGACCAGCCTTGCGGGCTTCGGGAGGGTGAACGCGCGATAGGAGGAGTACCCGCCCCGAATGATGACGTTCGTGTCGTTCTTGACCCTTTCCACCGCAATGCCCGTCAACTCTGCGGAAAGGGCTGGAAGGACCCACACGCCCCATGCGAGGAGCCCGAACAGGGATCCCCGAATCCATCTTTTCCCTTTGGTGGTCATTCTCATCTCCTTGCGTTGAATGATTTCCCGTCCGGCTAAGCCCGATGCTAATCGAACGATCCGGGCATGGTCAGCTCCACGTGCCTGTAGCTGATTTTCCGTTTCTCATCCAGGTACGGCTCCTTGATCACGACCTTGCGGATGAGCTGCTTGCCGAGATCGGTCATCTTTTCCTCGTTGATGATCTCTTTCACAACCCCGCCGTTCTTGCCGATGTACGTTCCCTTCTCGAGCAGGTAGCCCTTTCCGCCCTCCGGCCCCCTCACCATGGCCAGGGTCTGGTCGCCGGTGGAGATGATGGAGGTCAGCTTGATGGCGGCCAGAGGGAAGGTCTGGAGCTCCGTCTTGGGCCGCTTGAGGTCCCGGAGGATGGCGAGCATCTTCTGGAGCTCGGCGCCGGAAACGTCGCTCTCCTTGACCTGGCTGAGGTTCTGGGACTTCTGCACGATGAACGGGTCGAACGGGTCCGTTTTTCCTTCCGGGTTGTACCTGTACCCCTCGTCCTGGCGTATAATCGTGTCCTGCTCGCCCGGATCCTCTTTTTCGTCCTTGTGCTCCGCTCTGGGCGGCGCCTGATCTTCGGCCGGCGGAGGGGCCGCCGACACGAGGCCCGTCCAGCAGAAAAGGAGCGTGAGCGCGATCCATTTTGCGGCTGCTTTCTTCGTGAGCATCACTTCTTCCTCTTCTTTCTCTTCACACCCTTTTTCGGTTCCTCGGCCGTGAACTGATAGGTCACCGCCTGGCAGCTGGTCACGAGCTCCGTGGAGAGGGACTGGGTGGGTTTCATGGACACGTTGAGGATGTTCACGATCCGGTCCATGCGTCCCACCGCGTCGAAGAACCGGGCCACGTTGTGGTAGGTCCCCTCCACGCGAATGGACACCGGGATCTCCTTGTAAAAGCCCTTCCCCCGCTCATTCTGGGGGCTGAAGAGCAGAAAGCGCAGCCCGGCCTCGTTGCCGAGCCTCGTGATGTTCGTCAGAAGGCTCGGGATCTCCTTGGAGTCGGGCAGGATCTTCAGGGCCTCGTCGAGCTGCGCGCTCGCCTGTTCGAACTTTCTCTCGAACTCCTCGCGGTTCCTGACCTGCTTCTCCACCTCTGCGAGCTTCTTGGAGAGCTGTTTGACGTTTTGCTCCGTTTTTTCGATGGCCTCGGTCTTGGGAATGTAGACGAACCAGGTGAAGGCCCCGGCGAGAAGCAGCAGGGTCCCGACCAGGATCAGGATCCGGACGGGCATCTTGATCTTTTCGACTCGTTCGACGAAAGACGGTTTCTGATCTTCCATGCTCGACCGCTTTCCTTTCGCTATGGGGACGTTTGCGGGTGCAGTCCTGTCAGTCGCCGGGATCGCAGGCAGCGGGGCCTGCTCCGGCGCCGGTTTCCATCAACCGCCCTTCTTGGTCTCCTTGGCGTTGCCCGAGGGATCGACCTTGCACCTGAGGCTGAAATTGGACAGGCTCACCCCTTGAATCGTGGTGGACTGGCTGCTCTGAAGATCCACCGACGTCACGATCGGTGAATTTTCGAGGTTCGTCATGAACTCCGCCACGGTTTCGTTGTCCCGTGCCGATCCCGTCAGGGTCAGGTTCCCCTCGGATTCCGCCATGGCCGACAGCCAGAGCCTGTCCCTGGGGACCGCCCTGGCGAGCTCGTCGAGGAGACGCACCGGCCCCTGCTTGCCTTCCTCCAGCCTTCGAATGACAGTGAGCTTCTGCTCGATCACCTGGATCTTCTTCTTCAGGTCATTGATTCGAGCAATGGTCTTCCGGTGCTTCGCCAGCGCCTGGTTCAGCTGCGTTTCCTGGGCCTTGGCATCCGAGAGCCGACCGTCGAGCTGGAGAAACATGTAGGCCATGGCCACCACGAGCAGGATCACGCTGAGGACGTACACCGTGACCTGTCTCTTGATGTTTTCCCGTTTCCTTGCGGCCCGGAAGGGCAGGAGATTGATGCGTATCATTTGTCTCCAATGCTTCTCAAAGCGAGACCAACGGCCACGGCCGCCTGCGGGGCCATGTAGCTGAGGTATCGGGGATCGAACACCTTTTCGTTGATCTGCAAGTTGGCGAACGGGTTCAATTCCTCCACGGAGAGCTCGGTTTCCAGCTCCAGGTATCGCCGGAAACCCGGAATCCTGCTGGAACCGCCACTGATGTACAGCTTTTCTATGTTTTCGTCCGGGTAGGTGGAGGCCAGGAAGTCGAGCGCCCGCTTGATCTCCTGACCCCATCCGGAAATGACGTTCGTAAAAATCTCCTCCAGCTCCGCCTTTCGCTCGGTGGTGTTGGATCCGCTGAGCTTGATTTTCTCGGCCTCGTCAAAGGAGACGTTGAACTTGTTCATGATGGCCTCGGTGATCTGAGCGCCGCCGTAGGAGGAGTCCCGGGTGAAGATGGAGACCCCGTCCTTGATGGCGTTGATGCCCAGCTCCTCGGCTCCCACGTTGATCAAGGCGTAACAGCCTTTCTTTTCGTCGAGGCTGGTCTCGAAGGCGTTCTGGAGGGCGAAGGCGTCCACGTCGAGCACCATGGGGTTGAGGCCCGCCAGCTGAAGCAGGCTCACATAGTCCTCCACCATGTCCTTCTTGGCGGCCACCAGCATGACGTCCATGAGGCCGGACTTCTCCTCCGGCTCGGGCTCTCCCTCCGCCGGGGACGTCGACTCGGCCGGGGGTTCCAGGATCTCGAAGTCGAGGTTCACGTCGCTGATGTCGAAGGGGATGTACTGCTCGGCCTCGTCGTGGATCGAGGACTCGAGCTCGGCGTCCTCCCGCCGGTCGATGGAGATTTTCTTGACGATGACGCTGTAACCGGAGATGGATGTAGAAATGTTCTTGTTCTTGATCTTGAGGTTTCTGTACAGATTCTTGATCGCGGACGAGACGATCTCCATCTCTTTGACGGACCCCTCGACAACGGCGTCTTGCGGCAGCCCGATCACACCGAAGCTTTGCAGGGCCATGCCTTTCTTGGATTGGGAGATCTCAACCAGCTTGATGGAGTGCGATCCGATATCCAGGCCGACGAGTTGGTTTTTCTTGGCGACGGGCATCGTATCTCTCTTCCTTGGAAGTTAGTCCTCTGGAAAGATCTGTTTCTTTTCGCCCAGATCATATCCAAGCGCGAGGATGATCTTGCGCTTGGTCTCCATGCGACAGCTCTTTCCCTTTTCGACCCGGTCTATGGTGAGGGGAGAGACGCCCGCTTTCCTGGCAAGCTCGGCCTTGCTCATGAGAAGCGTTTCCCGGATCCCCTTCACTAGGTTGCGCCCCAATTTGCCCTCCGGTTGTCAGGTGTACTACAATTCAGTCGTGCCCCATGGTCAAGCATCATAGATATATGGTACTGTTTGTCAAGCACTTTTTGTTAATTTAATAAAAATTTGTTTAATTTATGCTTATATAGGGCTCACTAATATGTGGGGGCACTATATCTTGTGTTACCTGCAACCGCAAAACTTCCGAAGAGCCCTCCTGTATGTTAAAAGAGACAGGTGTGCATAAATAAATGGTCTTTTCTTTCGAGTCATGATCATGTAGACCTGTGTCCGATCACCCTGGAAGCGTGTACAGACGCAGATCTCCTGCCCGGCGCGGGTACGCGCCGGCGGTCGACCTGTTCCCGAACCGCGTCCGCCGCCAGAATCTCTGCACGATGCATGCCATCCAGGAGGCGGAGCCCGCCCGGTGAGGTTCGCCGGAAAAGGAGGATCCATGGCCCCACCCGATTGCCGGCAGAATCGCGATGCGCGAGCCGTCCGTCAAGCCGTTGACACCGGCCCGCTCCAAGGGAGGGTGAGGATCGAGACCTTGCCGGTCACGAGGGAGTTCCTCCCGTGCAAGCGCCTCGTGGAGGAGCGGGGCGAGCTGGCCCTGATCGAGGACGGCATGGCCATCCATCACCTGGGCTACTTCTCCCTGGTCCCGGACAAGGGCTGCCGGGGCGGTCACTTCCACGAGAAAAAGACCGAGCGGTTCTACGTGGTCTCCGGAACCCTCCGGCTGGAGCTCGCCGACCCGGAGACGGGCGAGCAGGCGGAGGTGACCCTGTGCGCCGGGCAGAAGGCCGTGGTTCAGCCGGGCTGCGCGCATCGATTCCGGGCTGAACGGACCGCCCGGGTCATCGAGTACTACGAAGGACGCTACGACAAGGAAGACGACCACCCCCACGACTTCGACACCGCGCGGGGCCGCCGGTGCTGAATTGCGGCTCGTGCCATGCTCACCCCTCGCTGCTGAGTTCGGATTGAAAGAACGAAAAATCAAGGTGTTGAGGGTCATCACGCGGTTGAACATCGGGGGCCCTGCGATTCATGTGTCCCTCTTGACGACAGGTCTGGACCCGGATCGATTCCGTTCCCTTCTGGTCACGGGAAACATCTCGGATCACGAAGGGGACATGAGCTATCTGGTAAACGGGAGGAACGTCACTCACCGCAGCATCCCGGAGCTTCACCGGGAGGTCGATCCCAGGCAGGACCTGCTTGCCTGCTACAAGCTGCTGAAGATCATGGTTCGGGAAAAGCCGGACATCGTGCACACGCACACGGCCAAGGCGGGTACGGTCGGGCGGCTGGCGACGTTTCTCTACAACGGGATCTTCCGGCGGAACGTGAAGACCGTCCACACGTTTCACGGGCATGTTTTTCATGGGTATTTCGGCCGGTTGAAGTCAGGCCTGTTCCTGGCTGTCGAGCGGGCTCTTGCCGGGCGGACGGATGCGATCATCGCCATCAGCAGGACCCAGAGGGAGGAGCTCGCCCACACCTTCCGCATTGCCGCGCCGGAGAAGATCAGGCAGGTCAACCTCGGGTTCGACCTCTCCCCCTTTTTCTCCTGCCGCGCCGTCGAGGGCCGGTTCAGAGACCGGATCGGCGTGGATGAAGAGACGATCCTGATCGCCGTAATAGGACGCCTGGCCCCCATCAAGAACCACAAGATGTTCTTCGACGCGGCCAGGATTCTTGCCGCCCGGCCATGGGAAAAAAAGCTCGAGTTCCTGGTCATCGGGGACGGAGAGCTACGGGATTGGGCCGAGGCTTACGTGCGCCGGCAGGGGCTGGCGGATCACGTCCGCTTCTGCGGATGGGTCAAGGAGATCCACACCGCCTTTGCGGACCTGGACGTGCTCGCGCTGACCTCCCTGAACGAAGGGACCCCCGTCTCGATCATCGAGGCCATGGCCTCGTCCGTCCCGGTCGTCGCCGCGGACGCGGGCGGCGTCAGGGACCTGCTGGGACCGCAAGAGGGCATGAAGGCGGAGAACGGCTTCGCCCTCTGCCGGCGGGGAATCCTCTGCCGGGTCGACGATGCCGAAGGACTGGCCTCCGGCTTGATCCATCTGTTGGAGAACCGTGACGGCGAAAACGAGGCACGCGTCAAAAGGGCGCGTGCTTTCGCGGAAGAGCAGTACTCGAGCTCCCGGCTGATCCATCACATGGAGTCCATCTACGAGGAACTGACGACCCGTCGTCGCAAGCAGGCGAACCGTTCCCCGGGTGGGAACAGCGCCTCCACGCCATGATTGACGGATTCGCAAAAACCCGCTCACCCGCCGCTGGAAACGGTATAACTTATTGATATTTTGAGGGCAGATCTCAAGGCTAAGGGCTTTTTTCGACCCTATCATGATTGACCTCCACTGTCACATCCTGCCGGGCGTGGACGACGGGCCGCAGTCCGTGGAGGAGAGCCTGGCCATGGCGGAGACCGCCCTCCGGGACGGCATCCACACCCTGGTGGCCACCCCCCACATGCTCAACGGGCTCTACGAGAACGATCTTGCCGGGGCCCGCTCCGGCCTGGCGTCCCTCGAAAAGGAGCTGGTGAAACGGGGCCTGCCGCTTCGGCTGCACGTCGGAGGGGACGTGCACGTGGTCCCTGGAATGGTGGAGGCCGTCCGGAACGGCTCGGCCGTCACCATCGACGACGGCCGCAAGTACCTGCTCCTGGAGCTGCCCTCCCAGAGCGTGCCCCCCGGCGTCAAGGGGGAGATCTTCCAGCTCCGGATCCACGGCATCACGCCGATCATCACCCACCCGGAGCGGAACCCGGTCGTCTCCCGGGACAAGGAGCTCCTTCGCGAGCTGGTGGAGATGGGGGCCCTGGCCCAGGTGACCGCCATGAGCCTGACGGGCGATTTCGGGGAGGAGGTGCGGGACGTGGCCGAAATCCTCCTGAAGCGGCGTCTGGTTCACGTGATGGCCAGCGACGCCCACTCCCCTCACGACCGGCCGCCCGCCCTGTCCCGCGGCGTGGAGGCCGCAGCCCGAGTCCTGGGACGTCCGGATGAGGCGGAGCGCATGGTCACGGAGATCCCGGCGGCGATCCTGGCGGGTGAGCCCGTGGAGGTCGCCGAGCCACTGTAATCCCACAATCCGGGGACACCAACCTGATTTCACGGCTGAATGATCATCACCGCTCTTGGATCTCCTGAAATCAGGTTGGTGTCCCCGGATTACCCGGCGGGTCGCTCCGGCCTCATCTGTGATTGACAGGCGCAGGAATTGCGGATAGGTTTTCTTCACGCATTTTCCCCTGAAATATGATGAAGTCGCAAAAAGCCCGAATCCTCGAGATCTGCCCGTGGGATTTCAACAGGTGATATCGTCCCCAGCGGCGCGTGAGCGGGTTTTGCGAATGGGTCAAATACCCCCGGGAGTCATG
>CAYUBQ010000042.1:0-34866 GCA_964443135.1 uncultured Desulfobacterales bacterium
GTCCGTCTTCTTCGCCGCCCCGTCCCGGGCGCGCCATCCAGAGCGGGTGTCTCTCGACGGAGGGAACGGGCTCGGTCAGCCGAGCCGGAGGCCGGAGAGGGCTTTCAGGGCCGTCTCCCGCGCATGGCGGTACGCCGCCGGACCGGCAGCGAGCCTCCCGGGTCCCACCGGAGGCGGGTTCGTTCTCACCTCGACCACCTCGATCCCCCGGGCCCGCACCAGCGCGCACTGGTGCTCATAGGCGACGTTCCGCGCGATGCTGACGCTGAGGGCGTGGATGTGCCAGGGCGTGAACCGCCTCCGGAGGAATGCGTCGGCCCGCTCGGACAGGTTCCCGGAGGCCAGATAGTGGACCAGGATCCGGGCCGGCCGGATGCGTTCGGCCAGGGCCAGCACCGGGGCCTTGTCCACCATGCCGCCGTCCACGCACCAACGGTCCCGGATCCGAACGGGCTTGAACAGGCCGGGAACGGCGCCCGATGCGTGAACGGCCCGGACCAGGTCGCCGCGGTCGAGCACGGCCTCGGTCTGCCGGGTCAGGTCGGTCGCGGCGATGACCAGCGGCGTCGGGCAGTCCTCGATCCGTCTCGCCGGGATCCTCTCGAGGAGCTCGGCGAACCCGCGTCCTCGAAGATAGCCCGTGTAGCCCCGAAACCCCCTCAGGAGGGTTCTCCAAAGGGCTCCCGGCGGGTCCGGGTCCCAGAAGTCCTCCTTTTTCAAGCGGAACAAGATGTCCCGGATCTCCGCGTCCGCCATGCTGCAGGCGGCCATGGCGGCCACGATCGCCCCCGCGCTCGTGCCCGCGTACCCGGCCGGCCGGAGCCCGAGCTCCCGCATGGCGGCGAGGACGCCTGCGTGGGCGTAGAATCCGAAAAAGCCGGATGAAAAGACCACGCCCGTGGCGCCGGCCGGCGGGTCCGGGTTCATCCCTCCCTCCAGCGCACCAGCTCCTCCAGCGGCGCCCGCTCGGATCGGCACCCGTTCAGCGGGGCGTCCGGGTCGGGGTAGCCGACGGCGATGCCCAGCACGACGTTCTTCTCGTCCGGGAGGTTCAGGGTCTCCCGGATCTCGTCCTCGAACGCGGTGATGAGGCCGATGGGGCAGGTGCCCAGGCCCAGGGCGTGGGCGGCGAGCACCAGGTAGCCCACCAGGATGCCCGTGTCCGTGAGCCGCGCGCTCGAGAACACGTCGTCGATGGAGAGAATGACGGCGACGGGCGCTCCGTAGAAGTCGCACGAGCCCTCGTTGATGAAGCCGCCGAACGGGACGTCGCCCGGCAGGGCCGGCGATATGCATTGGAGCAACCCCCGCTCCCGCTCCACGTACCGTTCCGGGAGGGCCCTCTTCGCGCCCGGGGCGCAGGAGATGCTGCGCTCCCGCATGCGCTTCAGGAGCAGGCGGCTGAGCCGCTTGCGCTCCTCCCCGGTGACCACCGTGAGCTCCCAGGGTTGCAGGTTGATGGCCGAGGGGGCCTCGGCCGCCAGCGACAGGAGCTTCTCCAGCTTGTCCCGCTCCACGGGTCTCTCCAGAAAAGCGCGCGTGCTTCGACGTTCCCGGATGGTTTCGACGATGTCCATTTGTGTCTCCCTGGCTGGGGTGCACGAGAGCCCCATTCTAGACGGAACCCCGGGCCCGGATCAAGAAGCCCTTCTTCTGTTGCCAGGGTGCGTTTCACGCGTTATGAACAGGGGGGTCCCCCGTCCCGGTCAGGGGAAGCATGCGAAAGGAGGAACTCATGAGAATTCCGATCTACCAGGTGGACGCCTTCACCCGGGAGCCCTTCCGCGGAAACCCGGCAGCCGTCTGCCCGCTCGAGCGGTGGCTCGACGACGAGACGCTCCAGGCGGTGGCCGCCGAGAACAACCTGTCCGAGACCGCCTTTTTCGTCGGGGAGCGGGGGCGGTACGACCTTCGGTGGTTCACGCCCGGCCTGGAGGTGGACCTCTGCGGGCATGCCACCCTGGCGTCGGCCCACATCCTGTTCGGCGTCCTGGAGCCCGACCTCGAGGAGGTGGTCTTCTCCACCCGGAGCGGTCCCCTGACCGTCCGGCGGCGGGATGATCGTCTGGCCATGGACTTTCCGTCACGTCCAGGAACGCCCCAGCCGGCCTCCCGGGACCTGATCGAGGGCCTGGGGGTCGAGCCCGAAGCGGTGCTCCTGGCCAGAGACACCATGGCGGTGCTTCGCACGGAGGAGGAGGTCCGCGGGCTGAATCCCGTCATGGACGCGCTCTCGCGCGTGGAGAGCCTCGGCATCATCGCCACCGCCCCGGGAAGAGAGGCGGACTTCGTGTCCCGGTTCTTCGCACCCCGGGCCGGGGTCCCGGAGGACCCGGTCACCGGGTCCGCCCACTGCACCCTGATCCCCTACTGGGCCGAGAGGCTGGGAAAGGCGAGCCTCCGGGCCTTCCAGGTGTCGCGCCGGGGCGGGGAGCTGTTCTGCGAGCAGCGGGGGGATCGGGTGGCGATCGCCGGGCACGCCGTCACCTGCCTGGAGGGCAGGCTGATCCTGCCGTCGGGCTGAACCCCGAATCGGACCCGGCCGGAAACGGTTTTCCCGGAAAATACTCTATAAACTACACCCGCGAGGCTTTTTCCGGCCGCCGTGCCCCGGGCGAGGAAAGCGTTGCAGCCTCGGCCGTCCGGATCGAATCGGGCATTCCGGGAAACGGGTGCCCTTTCAAAAGGGGGTTGACAGGCGAACGTTTGTTTCATACAAACGTTTGAAACAATCAGGAGGCCCCATGAAAACGAGCGAGGCACCGGTGGTGACGCGGGCGCGGATCCTGGTCGAGGCCGAGACCCTGTTCGCGGAGAAGGGATACGAGGCGGTGAGCATTCGGGAGATCACCGGGGCGGCGGAGTGCAACCTGGCCGCGGTGAACTACCACTTCGGCACCAAGCAGAACCTCTACCTGGAGGTGTTCCGGGAGTGCTGGGTGCCGCGGGCCCGAAGGATCCACCAGGCGTTCTACCAGGCCCTGGGCGAGCAGGACGCCCCGACACCGGAGTCGGTCATCGAGGCGCTGGCCCGGGCCTTCCTGGAGGGCCCCCTGTCGGAGGAGGAGCGGGCCCGGCACCACCAGCTCATGGCCCGGGAGATGGCCAAGCCCACCGAGGCCTTCGACCTCCTGGCCCGGGAGATGATGGCGCCTTTCATCACCGAGGTGGCAGGGCTCCTGCGGGAGGCCGATCCGGACCGCCCGCTGGAGGAGGAGGACCTGCTCCTGGCCATCCTGAGTCTGCTGGCCTCGGTGCTCTACTTCAACTTCGCCCGCACCGCGGTGACCCGCATCACGGGCCGCTCCTACGACCGGGCCTTCAGGAGCCGCCTGATTCGCCACATCACCCGGCACGCCATGGGGGGGATGCGGGCCGAGAAGCAGGCCGGTGAGAGGTGGGCGACGTGATCCCGGGAGGACGCACATCCCTTGCGTTCCTGGTCCTCTGCCTCGCCGGGGCGACCGGCTGCACGAGCCTGGGCCCTGACTATCAGCGGCCCGCGCTGGAGACCGCCGTCCCCCGGACCTGGCTTCAGGACCGGGGGGGACCCGGCGGGCGGGACGTGGAAGAGCGCTGGTGGGAGGCCTTCGGCCGGCCGGAGCTCGACCGCCTGGTGGAGGACGTCCTGGACCGCAACCTGGACATTCGGGAGTCGGCCGCGCGGGTCCTGGAGGTTCGGGCGCAACTGAGCTCGAGCCGGGCGGATCGATTTCCGAGGATCGACCTGGAGGCCGGGGCCCGGCGGCAGCGGCAGACCGTGACCACCACGATTCCCACCCTCCAGGGCCCGCTCCAGGAGGAGCGGCGCACCACCATCGATTCGCACAACCTGTCCCTGCCGGCGTCGTTCGAGCTGGATCTGTGGGGCCGACTGGCACACGCGGAAAAGGCGGCCCGCCAGGACCTGCTTCAGGCCGAGGAGAACCGGCGGACCGTGGTCCAGAGCGTGGTGGCCGAGGCCGTGAGCCTCTACCTCCAGGCGGAGGCCCTCAACCGCAGGCTGCACATCACCCGGCAGAGGATCGAGAACTACGATCAGAGCCTCGCCCTGGTGGAGCGCCGCTACGAGCACGGACTCACCTCCATCCTGGACGTGCGCCAGGCGCGCAGGGCTTTGGCCCGGGCCCAGGCCCTGCTCCCCCCGATCCGCCAGGACCTGGGCAGGACGCGGCACGCCCTGTCCGTGCTGGCCGGGCGCTATCCCGAGGCCGGCGACCCCGGCGCGCCCTCGGTGGCCGCGTTCCGGCGGATGGCGCCCGTGCCCCCCGGCGTCCCCTCGGACCTCCTCGAGCGCAGGCCGGACATCCGGGCGGCCGAGGCGTCCCTGAGGGCCTTGAACGCCCGTGTCGGGCAGGCCGTGGCGAGCCGGTTCCCCAGGATCAGCCTGACCGGCAGCTTCGGCTACTCCAGCGAGACTCTGGGCCGGATGCTGGAGCCGGAGAGCGAGCTCTGGAGCATCGCCATGGGCGTGGCGTATCCCCTGTTCGACGCGGGCCGGCTGAAGGCCTCCCAGCGGGCGGCGGAAGCCCGCTACCGCCGGGGAGCGGCCGCCTATGCCCGGACCGTGCTCCAGGCCTTTGCCGAGGTGGAGGACGCCCTGCTGACCCGGGAGGAGCAGATCGAGCGACGGGAGCGGGTCCTCGAGTTCCTGGAGGAGGCCCGGATCACCCAGGAGGTGGCCGAGTCCCGTTACGGGCGCGGCCTGGTGGACTACCTGAACGTCCTGGAGGCCGTCCAGACCCGGTACCAGGCCGAGGAAGAGGAGGTCCTCGTGGACCTCGCCATTGCCACGAACCGCGTGGCCCTCCACAGGGCCCTGGGCGGGGGGTGGCCTTCGAACCCGGCGGAGGCGGCTCAGAAGACGAGCTCGAGGTGACAAGGTCATGAGTTCAGCGAAAAGGCGTGCGGCCCACGTCCTGCTCACCGTGATGGCGGTGGCGGCCGGGGTGCTCGGTTTCAAGGCCCTCAGCGAGACCCGGCAGGATCTGAAACGACAGAAGCCCGAGGCGGTCCTTCCCGGGGTCCGGGTGGTTCCGGCCTCGGCTGCGGCGGGACCGGTGGTGATTCGGGGCGAAGGCAGCGTGGCTCCCCTTCGGGAGGTGAACCTGGTTCCCCAGGTGGGGGGCGAGGTGGTCCACGTGTCGCCTTCCCTGGTGAACGGGGGGGCGTTCGACAGCGGAGAGCTCCTGGTGCGCATCGACCCGGAGGACTACCGCCTCGCGGTCACCCTGGCCCGGGCCAAGGTGGAGGACGCGGAGAGCAAGCTGCAGACCCTCCAGGCCGAGTCGGCGGCGGCCCTCGAGGAGTGGCGGTTTCACCGCCGTGACAAGGGTTCGGACGGCGAGCCTCCTCCGCTCCTGGTCAAGGAACCCCAGCTCCAGGCCGCCAAGGCCCAGCTCGCAGCGCAGAGGGCGGAGCTTCGCAGGGCCGAGCTGAGCCTGGAGCGGACCGGGATCCACGCGCCCTTCAACGGCCGTGTGAGCAACGAGAGCGTGGACAAGGGGCAGGTGGTCACCGCCGGGCAGAGCCTGGCCGCCCTCTACGGCACGGACGCCGCCGAGGTGGTGGTGCCGCTCCAGCCCGAGGATCTGGCCTGGTTCGACATCCCCGGGTTCACCAGCGGTGAGGGGCCCGGGGCCGAGGCGGTGGTCCGCGGCCGCATCGCCGGCGAGGAGCGCACCTGGAGGGGGAGGGTGCTGCGCAGCGAGGGACGCCTGGACGAGAAGACCCGCATGTTGGGCGTGGTGGTGGGTGTGGACGATCCCTACGGCACGAGGCCGCCCCTGGCGGTCGGCCTGTTCGTCCGGGTGGAGATCCTGGGAAAGCCGCTGGCCGGCGCCGCGCGCATCCCCAGGGCCGCCCTCCGCCAGGGGGACGTGGCCTGGGTGGTGGAGGACGGACGGCTTCGGTTCCGTCCCGTGACCGTGGCGAGGACCCAGGGTGACGAGGCCCTCGTGACCTCGGGGCTGGAGGAAGGGGACCTCGTGGCGGTGAGCCGGCTGGACGAAGCCACCGACGGCATGGCCGTGCGTGTGGTCCTGGAGCGCCGGGAGGGAACGTCATGAAGGGCATGGTGGCCTGGTTCGCAGAGAACCACGTTGCGGCCAACCTGCTCATGATGTTTCTCCTGCTCGCGGGCGCGGTGACGGCCTTCACCATGAAGATCGAGGTGTTCCCCGAGACCTCGCTGGACCGCATTCAGATCACCACGCTCTACCAGGGGGCCTCACCGTCCGAGGTGGAGGAGGGCGTGGTCCGCCTCATCGAGGAGAAGGTGGCCGGCCTCGCCGGGATCAAGCGGATCGACTCCACGGCGCGGGAAGGGTTCGGTTCGGTCACCGTCGAGGTGATGAAGGACTGGGACCTCCAGCAGCTGCTGGACGAGGTCAAGGCCGAGGTGGACCGCATCACCACCCTGCCGGAGGAGGCCGAGCAGCCCGTGGTGCGGGAGGTCACCCGGAGGACCCAGGTGATCAGCCTCGCCGTGTACGGCGACGCCGGCGAGGCCGCGCTCAAGCATCTGGCCGAGCGGGTCAAGGACGACATCACCAACCTGGAGGGGATCACCCTGGCGGAGATCTCGGGCACGCGCGAGCCGGAGATCCACGTGGAGATCTCCGAGGAGACCCTCCGCCGGTACGGCCTGACCCTGGGCAGGGTGGCCCGGGCCGTTCAGCGCGGCAGCCTGGACCTCCCCGCCGGAAGCGTCAAGACCGACGCCGGGGAGATCCTGATCCGCACCAAGGGCAGGCGCTACCACGCCGCCGACTACCGGGACGTTCCGGTCATCACGCGGCCCGACGGAACCGTGGTGACCCTGGGCGGCATCGCCCGGCTGTGGGACGGTTTCGAGGACGTGGACATCCGGGCCCGGTTCCAGGGCAAGCCCGCGGCCATCGTCCAGATCTACCGGGTGGCCGACCAGAACGCCCTCGAGGTGGCGGGCACGGTCGAGCGGTACGTGGAGGAGTTCCGCGACTCGCTGCCGGCCGGGGTTTCCATGAGCTTGTACCAGGACCGCTCCGAGATCCTTCGGAGCCGCCTCAACCTCCTGCTCGAGAACATGGCCCTGGGGCTCATCCTGGTGAGCATCCTCCTGGGCCTGTTCCTGGACGTGCGACTGGCCTTCTGGGTGACCCTGGGCATCCCCATCTCCTTTGCCGCGGGCCTCTGGATGCTCCCCCATCTCGACGTCTCCATCAACATGATCTCGCTCTTCGCTTTCATCATGGTCCTGGGCATCGTGGTGGACGATGCCATCATCGTGGGGGAGAACGTCTTCAGCAAGCAGGAGGCGGGGTATGGGTCCATGCCCGCGGCCGTGGAGGGCGCCGTGGAGGTGGGCCGGCCCGTGGTCTTCGCCGTGCTCACCACCGTGGTGGCCTTCTTCCCCCTCCTCCTCGGCTCGGGCATGATGGGGAAGATCATGCGGAACATCCCCGTCGTGATCATCCTGGTGCTCATGGGATCCCTGGTGGAGTCGCTCCTGATCCTGCCCGCCCACCTGGAGCGGAGCCGCCGCAGGCGCGTGATTCGGGGAAGGCCGGAGAAGAAGGAAAAGGCGGTCTCCAGGGCCCTCAAGTGGGTCATCCGCGGCCCGTACGACCGGCTGGTCACCCTGTGTGTGCGATGGCGCTACGCGGTCTTCGGGGTGGGGATCGCCCTGCTCCTTCTCACGGCCGGGGTGTGGAAGGCGGGCTGGGTCAAGTTCACCTTCTTCCCCAAGCTGGAGAGCGACACCCTGATCGCCTCCCTGACCATGCCGGTGGGCACCCCCCTGGAGCGCACCCTGGAGGTGGTGAACCGCATGGAGCGCTCGGCGCGGGAGGCCCTGGGCGAGGCCGAACGGGGAAGGCCGGAGGGGGCGCCGCCCCTCTTCGAGTACAGCGCCGCCCAGGTGGGGCGCCACCTGGCCGGAGGGGGGCCCCACGGGGGATCCGCCGACACGGGCGGCCACCTGGCCCAGGTGTACGTGCAGCTCCTGGACGGCGAGAAGCGCGGCATGCGGGCCTCGGAGCTGGCACGGTTGTGGCGGCAAAAGCTGGGTCCGGTGCCGGACGCGGAGTCCGTCACCTTCGACAGCGCGCTCTTCAGGGCGGGAAATCCGGTGGAGGTGCATCTCTCCATGGACGACCAGGAGAAGCTCCTCGAGTCCGCCGAGACGCTCAAGGAGGAGCTGAGGCGCTACCCCGGGGTGTTCGACGTGGCCGACAGCTTTCTCCCCGGAAAGATGGAGATGCAGCTGGCCCTGAAGCCGGCCGCCCGAAGCCTCGGCCTCACCCTGGAGGATCTGGCCAGCCAGGTGCGCCATGCCTTTTACGGGGCGGAGGCGCTTCGATTCCAGCGGGACCAGGACGAGGTCAAGGTCCTGGTGCGCTACCCGGAGGAGGAGCGGCGCTCGCTGGGCACCGTGGAGGAGATGCGGATCCGGACGCCCGAAGGCTCCGAGGTGCCGTTCGAGCAGGTGGCCGAACGACGCATGGAGCAGGGCTACTCCACCATCGAGCGGGCGCAGAGGCGCCGGGTCATCAAGGTGACGGCGGACGTGGACGAGACCGAGGCCAACGCGAACGAGGTGCGCCGGGATTTGACCGCGCGGGTCATCCCCGACCTGGAGGCCCAGTACCCCGGCCTTCGCACCGCCATGGAGGGGGAGGGAAAAGAGCAGCAGGAGAGCCTGTCCGACGTGTTTCAGGGGCTGGCGATCGCCCTCTTCGGGATCTACGCCCTCCTGGCCATCCCGTTCCGGTCCTTCTCCCAGCCCTTCGTGGTCATGGCGGCCATCCCCTTCGGCGTGGTGGGGGCCGTGCTGGGCCACCTGCTCATGGGCGTGAACCTGAGCCTCCTGAGCCTGTTCGGCATGGTGGGCCTGACCGGCGTGGTGGTCAACGACTCCCTGGTGCTCATCCACGCGACGAACCGGCTCCGCGAGGGCGGCAAGGGGGCCGCGGAGGCGATCATCCTCGGGGGGAGGATGCGGTTCCGGGCCATCCTGCTGACCTCTCTCACCACCTTCGCGGGGCTCACGCCCATGATCCTGGAGAAGAGCCTTCAGGCCAGGTTCCTGATCCCCATGGCGGTCAGCCTGGGGTTCGGGGTGCTCTTCGCCACCGGGATCACCCTGCTGCTCGTGCCCTGCGGCTACATGGTCCTCGATGACCTGCAGCGGGCCTTCGGAGCGGACACGGCGCCGGCCGTGGAGACCGAGGGGGGGTAAGGCGGCCGGGTGCGGGTTGGGATGGGTTCTCCTGGCATGGGTCCGGCGGAGGTCCACCCGGGGGCCGAAGACATGAATTTCGGTTGTCCGGCTCCGGCTCGAAAGGTAAAAGGAGGCAGGGTGAAGGGAAGCCGACTCATGGGATCGAGGGGGGAACGATTGCGCTGTCGAAACTGCGGAGGCCGGAACGGGGAAGCGGCCAACTTCTGCTCCCACTGCGGAGCGTCTCTCCAGAGGGGCGACGCCCGGCGCGTTCCGGAAGGGGGCCGCCGGGGTCGGCTGGTCCTGGTGGGCCTGCTCGCGGTGGCGGCCGCCCTCCTGGCCGTCTGGCGTCTGTCGCCGTCTCCCGTGGGCGAGGACGGAAGGGGGGAGGTCCGGGACGGAGGAGGCAGCGGGATGCCCCCCGCCGTCCGCGAGGATTCCCCGGAGAGGACCGGTCCGAAGACCCCCGTGGACGGACGAAGGCTTCGGGACCTGGTTGCGGGTGAGGTCACGGTGTCTCACCACCTGGGACTCGAGCTGGCGAGAATCCCGGCAGCCGTGGTGTCGGGTCGCTGGATCGCACTCCCGGTCCGCTCCTGCTACGGCGGGGACCGGTGGCGATTCCGGGAGGGAGGAGGCCGCTCGTTGGAGATCCTCAGCGGGGCGTGGCGGGACGGGGATCCCGTGGCCCTCTGGCGGCTCGAGGAGGGCCCCGTGCTGCCCGGTCCCGAGCTGGCGTCCTGGCGGCCGGAGAAACCCCTGACCTGGACATCGCTGGTCTCGGACCGGCGGCGGGAAGGGCTCGTGGTGCAGGTGGCGGAGCGTTCCGAGCGAATGGTCTTCATCGAGCCGGGATCGCTGCCCGAGGAGCCGGGGATCTACACGCAGGCGCAACGGGTGGTCGGGTGGACCTTCGGATCCCGGCTCCATACCGGGGTCCTCTGGACCGGCCCGCCGGGGAGCGAGCTCCAGAGCGACATCCGGGTCGATCACTTCTACAGCGTCACCTTTGCAAACGGCCGGGAGGAGCGGTTCGTCAGGGCCCTGGCCGTGGGGGGGGAGGATGCCCCCCTGGAGCGGCTGGAGATCTTCGCGGAGGGCTTTCGGATTCCGCCGGAGCTCGCCCCGGGTCAAACCGCGCCGGCCCTTCGAGGGGATGCGGCCGCCGAAAGGATGAGGGAGATCGCAGCGGGTCTTCTGGAGAAGGGGTTTGCACGGGAGGTCGCCGACCTGCTGGACATGGACGTGCTCCTCGCCGCGGGCGATGCGGAACTCGCCATCCAGTCCCTTCTTGCCACCTCGGAGTACTACGGCGCGCAGGCCGCCGTCGATCTGGCGGACGAACTTCTCGGCAGCCCGGGCATCCGGATCGGGGCCGGCGCGATGCGCCTGCGGGAGCGGGCGAGGTCGCTCTCGGTGGGTTGGATCGGGGACCGCCTGGCCCGGGCCGACACGCTGGGCGCGTGGAGGGCGTACAAGCGGGTGCGGGACCTGTTTCCGGACGATCCGGAGATTCGGCTGCTGGGCGTGGAGATCGCCCTGGAGGACGGGGACTGGCGCGCCGCCCAGGGGCTTCTTCCCGAAAGGGGTTTCCCCGGGGAGCTGGCCGAGCGGGCTGCGAGGCTGGCCGGCCGGGCCGCGCAGCTCCAGGCGGAGGAGGGGAAGATCGTCATCCGCTTTCAGCCGGGGCTTCGCCGCATCCCGGTCCGAGCGACGCTGAACCGCACGGTCGAGCAGGAGTTCGTGATCGACACCGGTGCCTCCCTGGTCACGATTCCCACCGCCACGGCCAGGCGCCTGGGCCTGCGCGTCGACGAGAGCACTCACGAACGCTGGGTCTCCACCGCGGGAGGTCCGGTCCTGGCCAAAGAGGTGACCCTGGCCTCCGTCGAGCTCGAAAAGAGGAGGGTGGACAACGTCCGAGCTTGGGTGCTGGACATCCCCGGTCACCCCGAGACCGGACTCCTGGGGCTCAACTACCTGAGCCGATTTCACGTGGAGATCGACAACGGGCGCGGGGTCCTGATGCTCACGCCCCGGTAGCCGCGGTCGGTAAGCAGGCCGGCCTCCCGGCCGCTCCGACGGCCTTCCGGTCCGCGGAAGGCACGAGGATGTACGGGGAAGAAAGGGACGGTCTTTTGCCATTGCCTCCCGGTTTCGCGCTCGCTATAATTCCGGTGGCCGTCCCAAATCGGCTCCTGGAACGGGGCTTCTCGGGTGTGCGTGCATCTTTTCTCTCGAGCGTCTTCCGGTATTCCCAACAAGGCAAGACCCGTATCGAGGAAAAAAACGGCACTTCGGGAAGCCCTTCCGTTTCAGGAGGAGGGGCCCGAATGAGCCGCGAGCGGGTAGGCCAGGTCCAGGGTGATGCCCGCGAAACCCGCCTGCCTGCGAAGAAGCCGGCCGCCCGGGAGGGTCGAAGGTGAAGGGCAGCTCGACCCGGGGACAGCGCCATGACGCGCGAGGAGGCCGTTCTCCTCGGGGGTGAACCCCGGAGGCCCCGGCGGCAGGGCCGGGAGCACGGAATGAGAGGCCGCTCGATACAGGGTCAGAGCTCTTCCTCACGGCCCGGCAGCGGGACCAGGACCTTCTCCCCGGCGCGGATGCGGAAGAAGCGGGTGTATCCCGCCTGCAGGGCGAGCTCCAGCGCCGCGTCCAACCCCGCGCCCACCTCGCCGGGGCGGTGGGCATCCGAGCCGAAGCAGATCGGGATTTCACGCTCACGGGCCAGGGAGAGAAGCGGCAGGGACGGGTAGATCTCCCCGATGGGTTTCCTCAAACCCGCGGCGTTCACCTCGATGCCCATGCCGGCCTTGGCGATCCGATCCAGCGCCGGGGCGGCCATCTCGGCGAGGTCCCGGTCGGAAGGGCGGTAGCCGAACTTCTTGGGTAGATCCAGATGTCCCACCGCATCGTACAACCCGGAGTCGGCCAGCCGTTCGATCAGCCCGAAGTAGCTGCGCCAGGTGGCCCGGACGTCGACGGCGTCCCAGATGTGCCGGTCCTCGGGGTTGTCGAACCCCCAGGCTTCGATGAAGTGTACCGAGCCCAGGACGAAATCGAACCCCTGGGCGGGCAGCCAGTCCCCCAGGAACGCCTCGCACCCGTCGTAGTAGTCCGCCTCGATACCGAAGAGGACCTCCGGGGCGTTTCCGTCCTGCAGGTCGAGGATCATCGCGCGGTAATCGGAGAAGTCGTCCAAGGCCATGCGGTGGGCGGGGTCGTACCCGTTCGGGGCCGGGCAGTGGTCCGTGAAGCAGATCTCGGGGATTCCCAGGTCGAGGGCGGTGGAACGGTACTCCCGGACCGTGCCTTCGGCATGCTTGCACAGGGGCGTGTGAAGGTGATAATCGGGTATCGGGGCTCGCGTCATGGGGACTCCGGGTTCGGCGCCGTCTCAGCGCGTCTTTAGAGGATCGAAACACCCCCGCCGCGGTTCGGCGGAGGCGGACGGGTCGTCGGGCAACGGAAAGGCAGTATAGGTTCGAGCCGCCGCCCTGTCAACGTGGGCGCCGTATCCCGTGCGAGGGGTGGGGATCAGGGAGCAGGGTTTGGACGAACGGACCAACATCGCCGCTTATGCTTCACTGTCCGCGGCGGTCGTTTTCTGGGGTCTCTCCTTTGTGGCCACCAAGGTGGCCCTGGAGACCATCCCCACCTTCACCCTGATCTTTTTTCGGTTCGGGCTGGCCGGGCTGCTGTTCATGGTCGTGAGTGCGGTGCGCGGAGGGCTTCCGAGGCTGACCCGCCGCGCCCACCTCAAGCTGTTCCTGATGGCCGTTTTCGAGCCGGGCCTCTACTTCTACTTCGAGACCGTGGGGCTTCAGCACACCACGGCGCCCAAGGCCGCCCTGATCATCGCCACGGTTCCCGTGGCGGTCCTGGTCTTTGCGAGGGTCCTGATCGGGGAGCGGATCCGGCTGTTCTCTCTGATCGGCATCCTGGTCAGCCTCGCGGGCATCGGCGTGCTCATCACGGGGGACCCCGGGTTTCGCTGGGCCCTGGGAGATCATTTGACCGGGGACCTGCTCATCATCGGTGCGGTGGTCACGGCGGCCCTCTACATGGTGGGGGCCCGCGACCTGGGACGGGACTACTCGGCCTGGGACATCACCTGCTTCCAGATCCTGTACGGCGCCCTGTTCTACGCGCCCATGTTCCTGATGGAAACGTCCTCCATGGACTGGGGAGCCGTGAGCGGCTCCTCGCTCCTGGCGGCGGTCTACCTGACCCTGTTCGCCACGGTGGTCGCGTTTCTCTGCTACAACTTCGGCCTCACCCGGATCCAGGCCTCCAGGGCGTCGGTTTTCATCAACGGGATCCCCGTGGTCACGGCGGTGGCGGCCTGGGTCGTCCTGGGGGAGCGGCTGACCGTGCTCCAGGCGTGGGGCGGGGCCATGGTCCTCCTGGGGGTCTGGATGGCGAACGCCCTGGGGAGGCCGAGGCGGGCGAAGATTTCGGAGGCCGCCGCCGGGGGGCGTTGAGCGGCCGCGGCTTCCCGCGGCCCAAACCCATGTCAACCAGGGGAAGAACCATGTCTTACGAGGCGATCATCGTCGGGGCGGGCCCGGCGGGCATATTCACCGCGCACACCCTGGCCGAGGCGGGTGTGGAGGGGGTCCTGCTCCTGGAGCAGGGAAAGGACCTGGCCGGCCGCGAGCGGGGCAGGCGGGAGGACGTCCTCAGCGGCTGGGGCGGTGCCGGGGCGTTCAGCGACGGCAAGCTGACACTGTCTCCGGAGGTCGGAGGATTCCTGGGCGAGTTCCTGACACCCGACGCCCTCGACGGACTGCTCGCCGCCACGGATGCACAGTACGTGGCCCATGGGGCTCCGACCGAGGTGTTCGGGGAGCGTTCGCCGGGGCTGGAGGAGCTCGCGGACCAGGCCCGGCTGGCCGACCTGAAGCTGATTCCCTCGCGGATCCGGCACATCGGCACGGACCACTGCCCTCGGGTCCTGGAGCGGTTCCGGAGCTCCGTGGCGGAGAAGGTGGAGATCAGAACGGGCTGCCGGGTGGCCGAGATCCTCGTCGAAGCCGGGAGGGTCTCCGGGGTGGCGCTGGAGAGCGGCGAGACCCTCCCCTGCCGCTTCGTGGTGGCCGCTCCCGGACGCTCCGGGGCCGGGTGGATGAAGGACCAGGCCGAGTCCCTCGGGCTTCGGACCCAGGCCAGCCCGGTGGACATCGGCGTCCGCGTGGAGCTCCCCGGGGCCGTGTTCAAGAGGATCACGGACCTCACCTACGAGTCGAAGTTCATCTACTACTGCCGGACCTTTGACGACAAAATCCGGACGTTCTGCATGAACCCCTACGGCGAGGTGGTGACCGAGTGGCACGGAGGGATCACCACCATCAACGGCCACAGCTACGCGGAGCGCCGCCGGGAGAACACCAACTTCGCCATCCTGGTGAGCAGCGCCTTCACCGAGCCGTTCGACGACCCCATCGGATACGGCCGCTACATCGCCCGTCTGGCCAACTTCCTCGGCGGCGGCGCCATGGTCCAGCGGCTGGGCGACCTGCTGGCCGGCCGGCGCAGCACCCCGGAGAGGATCGCGCGGTGCCTCACGCGCCCCAGCCTTTCGGAGGCCACCCCGGGGGACCTCAGCTTCGTCTTTCCCTATCGGCACCTCCAAGGGATCATCGAGATGCTCCAGGCCCTCGAGAAGGTGGCCCCCGGCGTCTACTCGCGCCACACCCTCCTCTACGGGGTCGAGGTCAAGTTCTACTCGAACCGGATCCAGGTCTCCCCGGAGATGGAGACCGGGGTGGAGAACCTGTTCGCCGTGGGCGACGGGGCGGGCATCACCCGGAGCCTGATCCAGGCGTCGGCCAGCGGGGTCCTGGCGGCCCGGGCCTTGGCAGCTCGGGTGAAGAGGATATGAGCTTCGGTCGCTTTTCTTTGACATCCCATCGCATTTCCGTATCCTGAAAGACCTGCCATTTCGAGGAACCGTTCCGGGCGCTGCAGCCTTCTCGGCGATTTCAGAGAAGAACGCCGGTGCCTGGAGGGTTCCGACGATCCGCTCGGGAACGCCGGGAAGGGTCCGTGGCACGGGTGTGAGGAAGGGTCGAATGGACCCCGCGGCTCCGCGCGGCGGGCCCGGCAGTCGGTCAGGCGCCCTTGTGCGGTCGCATGGTCGTTTGAAAGGAGAGTGTACGAGACGTGAAGAAAGCCCTCAGCCTCTCTCTGGCGCTCTTGATGGTGAGTCTGGCCGTTTTTCCCCTTTCCCCTGCCCGGGCCGACACGCAAGCACCCCCGGAGATGCGGCCCGTCAAGATCCACTACCCGCCCGATGCCGGGGAAGAGCGCTTTCTGGATCTCTTTTTTTCGTTCGACCGGCTGTGTCGGCACCGATATCTGATGCGCGCCTCTCTGCCGGAAGAGTGGGCGAGAATGGGGGAGAAGCTCTCCGCCGAGCTGGGCATCGCGGGGGACCTTCCCAGTCGATCCGGAGAGGCATGGGGCGAAAACCTCTACAATGCGTATCTCCGCTACTCGGAAACCCATGATGTCGAGCTGAGCTTTTACCTGCGCGCCCTCCTGATGCTGGGGGAGAGTTACCTGTTTGCGAGTCAGGGCTACTTCGACCGACACGATCCGAGATTTCTTCCCTGTTATGAACGGGGAATCACCGTCCTCCAGGAGATCCTCGGGTTTGTCGAGAGCTGGACCGGATCGTCGTCCTCCCGGCGGACCGAGGCCGTCCTCCTGCCCGCCTACAGCAAGGGCACCGGATCGGGTCCCCTGGGCGGGCGCACGGAGTATCTCCCCCATGCCGGTTTCGAGACCATCGGGACCGGGTTCGTAGGCCCCCTGGGCGTGATCCGCCGCAACGTGAGCCACGATCCCCTCGAGCGATACGACACCCTGGAGAAGTACCGGGAGGTCCTGGATGCCATGAACACCCCGGGCACCCAGATTCCCACCACGAGGACCGCGCGTGACCTGCTGTCGAGCTTCTGCCCCTGGGGCGTGGGCGTCTACTTCTGGCTCAAAGGGGCCGGCATGACGGAGCGGCTCGACTTTCGCATCCTTCGACCCTACGCGCGGGGGCTGGACAAGAACCTCCACGAAAAGCTGATGAACAACATGCAGGGGCTTTTCTCGAGCAGGTTCCATTACGTCGATGTTTCCGAGTGGCCCCCGCTGGTCAGCGATCTCAGCATCCCGGTCCAGAGGGTTTCTCCCATGATCAGGGCCCGCATGGACTGCGTGGTGAACGAGGCGGGGTGCCTGCGGACCCACGAAGAGAAGCGCGCGGCGGCGGACAGGGAGGTCGCGTTCTGCCGGGACGTCCGGGATGCCGTGACCGGAGGGGATGCCGTGACCGGAGGGGGTGCGGCCGGCACCGGACCGGGGAAGGACTCCTTTCGTTCGGATGTCGTCGGGGACCTCGGAGACAGGCAGATCCGGTGGTTGTGGGTGGGCGAACCCACCTACAACCTGTGGGTGGTCTCGCCCGTTCTCTACAACTGGAGAGCCAGCGACTACGTCAACCTGGTCTTCAACCTGTACAAGTGGGCGAGCGGCGGGCCCGTCTGGGGCGCCGTCTCCGTGGGGATGGACGCTGCGGGCGCCAAGGCCCTGGACGGGCTCTTCCAGTTTTTCAAGACCTCCCCCGTACCCGTTCCCCTCTTCTCCAACGTGTTGACGGAGGTCGCCGTCGATCAGTACAGCACCTGGGTGAAAGGCGAGCGGGTTCCCGTCTACGGGACGCTCAAAGCCGGTGAGTGGGTGGACGGCAGGGACCTGCTCATGGACGTCACCAACACGGTCTTCGGGGCCATGGAGTCCGCGAATCGGGAAACCCTGTTCGGGGGCATCGATCCGGGGGAGATCGACATGGGGAGGACCTATGACGGGTCCCCCATCCCTCCCGTGCTGCTGGTCGGCAATGTGGTGGGCGTGCAGGACGTTCCGGACGGCGAGTATCCCAACCAGGTCAACGTGACCCGGTTTTTCGTCATGGACCCGAACCTGCAAGGCGGAACCGCCGGTTACGATCTGGCTGAGAGCCCGCTTCTCGGCATGAAGAGAGACGACTTCTGCATCGGGTGGTCTGCCGGCGGGGCCCCCATGCCGTCGGTGACCATGGTCACCAGCTTCGCACCGAGCGGTCAGATCCTCACCTTCCGGCTGGACCCGGAAACGACCGGGCTGATCTCCGGGGACGACTCCGTGAAAGCGGAGCTCTGGGTGGTCACCCTCGAGGACGAGTACAAGGTGGCCACGGCCGCCATTCGGAAGGGGGAAGACCGGTTCACCATCGACCTCTACAACGCGGAGCAGCCTGCAGCGAAAGTCAGTTACGAGCAGGCCATGGCCCGGCACTTCGGAGGGGTGGGTTTCAACCGGCACGTGCGCCCGAAGCCGGGCGAGCACTACACCGCGTTGGTTCGACTGAGGACGCAGTACGAACTGCGGATGAAGGTGAACGGCCGCGTGGAGACGTACCCGGTCAACCTCTACGCAGGCCCCAGGGGTGCGGGCAGGGAGAAGCGGCCGGTCACCGGGACCCTTTCCGTCTCCTCCCTGGGCCCCCGCTATCAGGAGCTCCATTACGACCGCGTGATCCGGATTCCCCTCGGCCGGGTGGAAAAAGGATCGCTCCAAGGCGGGAACCCGCCCCGATCCGCCGGCGACGAATAGCATGGGAGGTCAGCCGTGCCCCGAGTGATCAGAACCCCGTTTTTCGGCGCGAGCAGACATGAGGCGCTTCTTCCCTCTGCCCCCCGTATCCGTCTCGGGTTGGTGGGGCTCGTGCTGCTTCTCGGGACCGCTGCGCTCTCGCAGGCGGCCGCTTTCGCGGCCGACGTCGACGGGACGGTGGTTGCGGGGTCCACGGACAACCGCATCGTGATCTCGATCGCCAACCCCTCCCCGGAGCAGCCCATTGAAGGGGCCGGGCTCAGGATCGGGGAGACCGGAACATGGATCACCAACATCCGCATCGAGACACCCGGAGGTCCCATCCCTCCCCGGGGCTCGAAACGCTTCACCGTGCTGTTCGACATCCTGCCGGAAGCGGAGCACGGGGCACTGGACAGGGTCGTTCTCGAGTGCACCGCCCGGGGCGTGCTGCTCGACCAACCGAACCCCTCCATTGTGGTCCGGATCGAGCAACCGGAGGAGACGGCGGAACCCGAGGAACCCGGAGAGTCCGGCGAGGAGGAGGGGCCCCCGGTTCTGCGGCTGGTGGAGATCAAGCCGTCCGGCGCGGCGGGTGTTTTCGCGCGGGGAAACGACGACTCCCTTTACAGCGTGAGGGTTTCCGAGCTTCCATTGACCATCACGCCGGGGGTCCCCGTTCGTTTCGTCATGGATGCCGTCAAGCGCCACCGGTGGGACTCGGCGGCCCAGTGCACCGATCCCGGATACAGGTCTCACCCCGACAACACCCGGTCGCGGCTCACCTGTGTCTTCAAGGTTCGCCGGAGCTGGGCGGATTGGTATGCAGGCACGTCAGACCTGGCCTCGCCCCCGCACGCCCTGGGCTGGGGTGGCAAGGAGTTTGTGCGGTTCTGCGATTACGCCCCCACCTTCTGGGACGAGGAGGCCGGGTACAAAAAGCAGGTGCCCTTCGAGCTCGAAGACCGCCTGCGGATGACCGTGAACCTGAGGCCGAGCAAGGTCCCGTCTGAAGGGTTCTACACGTTCAAAGCAAACGCGGCGGCCAGCGGCCGAAAGACGTCCTTGGGCTTCGAGGGCGGCGAGCCGCTGTTCAAAGCCGTCTCTGCGGATGCGGACGGGTTCTGCAGACCCGGGGACGAGGACTGCGCGGAGCTGTTCTTCGAGATCGGTGGCTATCGCCCGGTGGTCCTGCACTATCGCCAGGTGCGGGTCGGGGAACCCTACATCTCCTCGGTCCCCGCCTATCGGCATCCCAGCGATTTCGACACGCCGCCGTTCGTGGGAGAGGTACCCCGGGCCCTGGCCCTGCCCGACTTTTCCGGAAGGCCGCTGCGCGTGGCCAAGGACTGGCTCGCCGAGCACGAGCTCACCGCCAGGCTGCAGCCGGGCAGCCCCGCGCCTTCCAAGGCGCTCGAAGGTGCGGTGGAGGCGCAGGAT
Organism: uncultured Desulfobacterales bacterium; assembly: GCA_964443135.1. Taxonomy (GTDB): domain Bacteria; phylum Desulfobacterota; class DSM-4660; order Desulfatiglandales; family HGW-15; genus JAIPEI01. Next base: position 19,274 of record CAYUBQ010000042.1, read on the forward strand.
CCGGCTGCCGGGGCCGAGGTCGACGTCGGAGGAACCGTGGCCCTGACGGTGCACGGGCCCTACACGAGCAGCAGCCGGGTGCCGGACCTCCACGGAAAACGGCTGTCCGTCGCCAAAAGCCTGCTCGACGACTCGGGGCTCGAACCGCGTGTCCGTCCCGGGAGCCCGGCCCCCGCAGAAGGGCTGGCCGGCACGGTGGAGGCGCAGGAGCCGCCGGCCGGGACCGTGGTCAACGCCGGAACGGAGGTGACGCTCACCGTCCACGGGCCGTACAGCAACGCGGTCAGCGTCCCGGACGTGACCGGCCTGCCCCTGGAGAAGGCCGAGCTGCGTCTCGGCTCCGCAGGGCTGAAGGCGGTCCGGGAGAAGACCGCCGTTGCCCGCTTCCGGAGCCAGGCGGGGACGGTCAGCCGCCAGCAGCCCGGGGCCGGCACCCGCGTGATGCGGGACACCCGGGTGCGGCTCACGGTGTACGACAGGTATGTCCCCACCCCCCAGGAGCAGGTGGCTGCGGCGGACTGCTCCGACCACGCCCGCAGCGAGCCCTACTGGGACAGCGAGGCCGGGGAGGTCAAGTGCCGCTGCCCCGAGGGGTTGCGCTGGGACCTCGACAACCGGGCCTGTGTCACGGAACCGGAGTTCCAGCGGGAACGCTGCGCCAGGCTGGCGACCGGCAGCAGCCCGGTCCGGCAGGCCGACGGCACCTATCGGTGCAAGTGCCCGGCGGGCCACGTCTACCAGAAGGCCTCGAAGAAGTGCGTCAAACGGGCTTCGGGCGGCGGCAGCGGGCAGGACCATGCCGCCGGGGGCTCGGCGTGCCAAGAGCTGATCTCCAAGGTCCAAAATCTCATGTACCTGTACAGACTGAACCCTGAGCAGAACGCTCACATCAAGCAGATCGCCGAGTCCGAGGCCCGCCGGGCCAGGGGCATGGGCTGCGACCCGGACGGGATCCGTCAGGCGTTGGGCGGCGGCGGCCGGACGGGCGGTGGTGCCGAAGACGACTGCCCCTGCGTGGACGACCAGGGACGGCCCTACAGAACGATGTTCGGCGCTCCGTGCGGAGCGGCGTACGCCCCTCGGGACTACGACTGCAGCGGGAGCGGCGGGGCCGGGGGGACGGCGCAGGGCGGCACGGGCTCGACCGGCCGGACCCAGAAGAAGAAGGAAAGGGACCGCTACGACCTGACAGGACGCTGGGAGCAGGGAGGAAACGTGGTGGCGTTTGCTTCCCGCGACGGGGTGAACTACGTCGGCAGCATGGTCCGCGTCAGCAGCGACTGGCAAAGCTACGGGATCCGCCGGGGGTCCCTGCTCTGCGAGGTCAAACGGGTCTCCGAGAGGCGATACAAGGGCCGGTACCAGAACCACTACAAGAACGGATCGACCCGGTGGACCGGCCTTTCCGTTGCCTTCCACGGCACCTACACCTCCGCAGTCGAGTTCTCCATCGAGGGGGTGTACGGCACCCACAAATGGTACCGTGTCCGCTGAGGCAGCGGGCATGTGAAAAGGAGCAGGCGCTTGGCTCGGCGAAGCCGGGTCGGATCGAGGAGGATGTCCATGGGTTCGAAGAAGGCCCGCCGGGCGGCGATCCGGTCCGCCCTGGTGATCGGATGCCTGGCCGCAGCAGGGGTTTTTGCCGGTGATACCGGTGCTGAGGTGCAGGCGGTCAACGGGAAGGTCATCATGACCCGGGGAAAGACGGTCGTCATCGAGCTGGAGGATCCCCGGAGGCAGCCGGCTCGAGGTGACACGGTGGAGCTGAGCTTTTCCGCAGGGGGGGAGGCCGTTCCGGTGGGCGCCTGGCGGGTCAGCCGGGTGGAGGAGGACGGCACCGTGGAAGCCGAGCCGATCGACGCCCTGGGCGAGCCGAGCCTGGGCATGGACGCCAGAGTCCTCCTGGAGCACGAGGGAAGGACCGCCGCCCAAGGCGGCGGGGAACAGAAGGTTGAGGCTCCGGGCAAGGATGCCAAGGCCTGGATTGGGGTAAGGACGAGGCGTGCGAACGAGAGCGACGCGCCGGGGCTCGACCTGGCCGGGGGGGAGCTGGTGGTCAAGGTCCACGAGGACAGTCCGGCGGAGAGGGCCGGCCTCGAAAAGGGCGACGTCGTCCTGAGAATCGACCGTCAACCCGTGACCAGAACGCAAAGGTTGTCGAAGCTCCTGAAACCGCGGGCGCCCGGGGACCGCATCGACCTCTCTTACTGGCGAGCGGGGGAGATCCGGGAGGTCCCGGTGGTGTTGGTTGCGAAGGACCGCAAGGCCCTGTACGAGAAGGAGTGCAACCAGGGGGATGCCGATGCGTGCACCATGCTCGGGATCCTGTACGCCAAGGGGGACGGCGTTGCCAAGGACATCCAGCGGGCGATCGAGCTCTACCGCAAGGCCTGCGACGCCGGAGATGCCTGGGGGTGCAACAACCTGGCTTTCAAGTACAAGAACGGGAACGGCCTGAAAAAGGACATGAAGCAGGCAGCGAACCTGTTCGAAAAGGCCTGCCTGGCCGGCAACGGACCATCGTGCAACCAGGCGGGCCGGTTGTACGAGCGCGGAAACGGCGTGACCAAGGACCAGCGGAGGGCGGTCTATTTCTACGAGAAGGGCTGCCGCCAGGAGAACTGGGACAGCTGCCTGAACCTGGGGGTGATGTGTGCCCAGGGAAGGGGGATGAAGAGAGACCACGAGCGGGCCGTCAACCTGTTCGAGAAGGCCTGTGAAGCGGGGTATGCCATGGGCTGCGGCAACCTCGGCGTCATGTACGGCAAGGGGTGGGGGGTGAAGATCGACCACGGCCGGGCCGTCGAGCTGTACGAGCAGGCATGCACAGCGGGAGAAATGATCCATTGCGGGAACCTGGGGATGAAGGTTCTCCGCGGAGAGGGCGTGCCCAGGGACCTTGCCAGGGCCAAGGAGCTCCTGAGGAAAGGGTGCGACGACGGACACACCCTGCACTGCGACGAGCTCGAGAAGATCGGGAAGTAGGGGCCGGTCCGAGCCGGGACCGGCCTTGACGGGGTCGGGTCCCTGCGATATCGTAGACGATACCAAGCCAGGAGGTTTCCATGACCGACATCCAGATCCGCTGCTCCTGCGGGCGGTCTTGCACGGTGGACGCTTCGGACGGGTCCTCGCTCCGGTGCCCTGCCTGCGGGCGCCTGGTCGGTGTGGCGAGCAAGGAGACGGACCCGCACCGCCGGGACAGTCTGGAGAGCTTCATCGACGCGACCTTCGAGCTCCTGAACGAGGTGGACGGCGCCTTTCCCACCTCCGGGGCGCGCTAGCCATGCGGCTCCGTGCCCTGCTCGGGATCTTGACGGCGGTCCTCGTTCTGACGCTGGTCCTGGCCCCCGCGACCCCGGCCAAGCTCGAGGTCGAGCTCGAGGTCCGAAAGGTGTCGGAGCACTCCGTGCTCGTCACCCTCACCTGGGAGGCCAGGATCCAGTCCGACCGGGACTGGGACGGGTGCGAGCTGGTGGTCTCCTTTCGCGACCTTCAGGGCCGCGAGATCCACCGGATCAACAAGACCATGAGGCTCGAAAAGGGGCTGAACGAGGTCTCGGGGCACGAGATCTGCGAGGCCTCCGTCTGGGAGCGGACCCAAAAGTTCTCGGGGAAGCTGAACTGCGGGTTCTAGCGATACCCCCCCTCCGTGCCTGGACCGGCATCACGCCGCCCTTCCTTTGGCACGAGAATTGCTCTATAACCGGCTCACCGGCCTCCACCAATCAGGCCGGGGCCCGGGATCCCGAACGGTTCATGCGGAGCCGTTCGCCGGCCCAGGGACCGGAAAGGATATCCATGCCATACGAGGTTCAACAAGGAGACACCATCGCCAGGGTGACGTCGCTCATGCGGACGGACTGGCGGACCCTGAAGCGGTTGAACCCGGACGCGGTGGGGCGTTCCACCAGAAACGGAAACTGGTTTCTCCGGGAGGGGGCCGTGCTGGAAGGCTCCCCGTCTTTCGAGGCCTCGCTGAAGAAGAGCCTGGAGGCGGCCGAGGGCGAAGCGCGGCTCCCTGCCCCCTCCGGAAGCCGTGAGCCTTCCCCCGGAGCCGCCGAAAAGGCTGCCGACCCCGTTTCCCGCTGGGCCACCTACACGATCCAGCCCGGGGACACGCTCTGGGGGCTTGCCGTGAAGCGGTTCCGGGTCGACCTGGACACGCTCGTCGAGGCGAACGGGATTCGCGATCCGGGCCTGATCCAGCCCGGGCAGGTGATCCGCATCCCGCCGGCCCGGGAGCTGCCCGACGAGATGGACGTGGTGGCGAGCTGGTACGGCCGAAGCTACCACGGCCGGCCCATGGCCAACGGGGAGTTCTACAACATGTACGGGGACACCATCGCCCACCGGGACCTGCCCTTCGGCACCCGGGTGGAGCTCGAGAATCTCGAGACCGGCGAACGGGTCCGGGCCGTGGTCAAGGACCGGGGCCCGTTCGTGGAGGGCCGGGACGTGGATCTCTCCTACGGGCTGGCGCGGAAGCTCTCGCTGGTGGAAAAGGGGGTGGGCACCCTGCGCATGAAGGTCCTGGGGTGATCCCCATCGATCATGTCGAAGCATGGGGGCCTGCGACTCCGTTGGCCGCGGCGCGGCCGCAGGAGGCAGGCCTTCTTTTTTTCTCAAGGTCCGACTCCACGCGGCCGATGTATGATGCGAGAGGGACATCCCGGATGTTCAACAGGAGGACGTCCCCCGGGAGGAGGAACCCATGTCGTTTTCCGTCGGAAGCAGCCTCTCCGCCCTTCGGGCCTTCGGCACGAAGCTGTCGGTGACGGCCGACAACGTCGCCAACGTGAGCTCGGACGGCTTCAAGAAGTCGAGGGCCGTGCTGGAGGAGGGTCGGGGCGACGCGGTCACGGTCGACATTCAGAAGATCGACACCCCCGGCCCGGTCGTTCGGGACACCCGGGACACCGAGCTCGTCGAGCGCGAGCTCTCCAACGTGGATCTGGCCGAGGAGCTGCCCCGGACCATCCCGACGAGCCGGGGATACGAGGCCAACATCGAGGTCGTCCGGACCCGGGACGAGATGCTGGGGACGGTGATCGACCTGCTCGAGTGACCCGCCCCGGGCTGTTCGCCTTCCGGTCCGCTCGACCGGGATCCGCACGAGCGGGTTTCGCGTTGGCTTTCCGCCCGCCCGTTCCTGTGTTCCCATTCATCGACACCACGGTCGCCCGTGGAGGCGTGTCCGCGTTCCGGCGGGGCTCTCTCGATCGGGGGCCGGTTCCCGCCGGATCCGGGCCGGGGAGGAGCGAGATGACGCGCGAGGAGATCACCAGGATCCGCGTCGGCGGTCGAGACGTGGGCGTCGTCGGGCTGGAGACCGCCCTGGATCAGGCGGTGGAGGAGCTGCCGGGAGCGTCCGAAGAGCAAGTGACGGACCGGCTCCTTCATCGGCTTTCGGCCTGGAACTACATCCCTCCAGCGGCGCGGGCCGACTACGGGGAGGCCTTCTTTCGGGCGTTCCGCAGGCGGCTGGGAGAACCCGTCGAGGAGGAGCCGGCCGGCCCGGCCGTCCGGATCCGGGTGCTGGGGGCGGGGTGCTCCCAGTGCACGCGGCTCTACCAGGAGATCATCGAGGCCATGGCATCCCTGGAGATCCAGGCGGACGTGGAGCACGTGACCGACGTTCGAGAGATCGCCCGCTACGGGCTCCTGGCCACGCCGGCCCTTCTGGTGAACGGCGAGGTCAAGTGCACGGGCCGCGTTCCCACGCGGAAGCGGATCGAGCGGTGGCTCCTGGAGGCCTAGCCGGGAGGGCCGTGCTCCGGCCGTGAGGTGGAGGATCTCCGGGGTGGGGAGGACGGGGGTGGATTTCCGCTCCCAGATCACCGGGGACGGGCTCCGCATGGACTATCTGAACGGGCGGCTCTGCAGCACCCACGTCGTGCGGGCCGGGAGGCGTCTCCTCTTCGACGCCGAACGGTTCCGCGAGGACCGGGGCTCGCCCGAGGCGTTCCTGGTGCTGGTGCGCTAGCGGCTGAAAGAGGAGGAAGCGCAGGCGACCCGGGAGAGCCCCTGGCGCTCCGGACTCAGAAGGCCGCCTTCATCTCCTTCAGCAGGCGGTCCATCTCCTCGGGCCGGCCGATGGTGATGCGCACGAACCCGCGAATGCCCTCCGTGTCGAAGTACCGGACCAGGATGCCCCGCTCCTTGAGCCGGCGGTAGACGGCCTCCCCCGGGGTGCCGGGGAGGGAGGCGAAGACGAAGTTCGCCCTGGACGGCAGGACCCGCCAGCCCAGCGCCTCGGCCCCGGAGGAGAAGCGGTCCCTCGTCTCCACGATCTTCCGGGTGATCCGTTTGTAATAGGAGGTGTCCGCGACGGCGATCTCGCCGATCTTCTGGCTCAGCATGTCGGTGGGGTAGGAGTTGAACGAGTCCTTGACCGTGAAGAGGGCCTTGGTCAGGGGTTCCTGCGCGATGACGAAGCCGAGCCGGAGTCCTGCCAGGGACATGCTCTTGGAGAAGGTCCGGACGACGACCAGGTTCGGGAAGTCCCGGACCAGCCCCAGTGCGCTCTCGCCCCCGAAGTCCACGTAGGCCTCGTCGAGGATCACGACGCGGTCCTCCGGGTACCGCTCGAGGAGGTTTTGGATGCGGTCCAGGGGGAGGCTGTGGCCCGTGGGCGCGTTGGGGTTGGCGAAGATCAGGCCGCATGAGGGCCTCTCCAGGAAGGCCTCCAGGTCGACCCCGAAGGATTCGTCCAGGGGGACCCGCTCGTAATCGATCTGGTAGAAGTCGCAGTAGACCGGGTAGAAGCTGTAGGTGAGCTCGGGAAAGAGGAGGGGTCCCCGCCCGGAGTCGAAAAAGGCGTAGAAGCAGAAGGAAAGGGCCTCGTCGGAGCCGTTGCTCACGAAGACCCGGTCCTCGGACACCTGGTAGCGCTCTGCGATGCGTTTCCGAAGGTCCCCGGCGAGCGGATCGGAGTAGAGACGGAGGTTGGCCGCATCGAACCCCTCCAGGAACGCCTTGATCCTGGGAGAGGGCGGGTAGGGGTTCTCGTTCGTGTTGAGCTTGAGGTAGCGACGGTCCTTGGGCTGCTCACCGGGTACGTAGGGCGTGAGCTTGTTCAGGCGTGCTGCGAGCATGGGTTTCCTGCCTCTTTACGGGAAGTGCCTGCAAGGGTTGGAGCCCCCACAGGGGGGGCGACGCCCGTCGGGCTAGCGGTTGATCTTCTCCAGGAGCCAGGCCATGTTCTTGCCCAGCTGCTTCATGGTCCGGAGACCTTCCTCGTCCTTCTCCACGTCGCCCTTGTCCAGCCCGAACCCCAGGTTCCAGTAGCTGGACCCCGGCACGATCATCTGGCTGATGAAGAAGAAGTGGTTCATGGAGTCGAAGGCGTGGATGGCGCCGGCCCGCCGGGCGGCCACGACGGCCGCGCCCACCTTGTGCTTGAACAGATCCTCGTTGGCTTTGGCCACGTACCCGGACCGGTCGATCAGGGCCTTCATCTCGGAGGAGAGGTCCGCGAAGTAGGTGGGGGAAGCGAGAAGGATCCCGTCGGCCGCGATCATCTTCTCGATGAGCCCGTTCACGTCGTCGTCCCGGCCCGAGCACCGGCGGTCCTTCTTCTCGAAGCATTTGCGGCAGGCCAGGCAGCCGCGGATCTCTTTTCCCGCGAGTTGAACGAGCTCGGTCTCGATGCCGGCCGGCTCCAGCTCCGCGAGCACGGTCCTCGCGAGCATCGCGGTGTTTCCGTTTCTGCGGGCGCTTCCACAAAAAGCCACGACGTTCATACCCACCTCCTTGGTGAAAGGTGAAACGCGACGCGGGGACCTTCCCGCAACGGCCGTGAGGGCCCCCTTTTGCATCCTGGGACCAGTCTATGTTATGAAACGGGCGTTTGAAAGGGGAAAAACATGGGCATCCCGTCCGGCGTGGACCGGTTCTTCTTTCGCGACCTGCACCCGGGCCTCCGCCTGGGCACGGCCAGCGACCGGTATGCGGGGTGGATCGGCCAGGTCTACACCGAGGGTCGCTGGTCCCCCACCTCGCGGACCAAGCGCGTGGGAGGGCGCTCTTTCCAGGAACGGGTCCTGCCCGTGGAGAGCGTGGAGGAGTACTTCCGGCACTTCGAGATCCTGGAGGTGGACTTCACCTTCTACGCGCCGCTCCTGGATGAGAAGCTCAACCCGTCCCGGACCTTTCACCTGCTCCGGTCCTACCGGGAGCATTTCGAGCCGGACGCCCGGCTGATCCTCAAGGCCCCCCAGGCCGTGTTCGCACGCAAGCTCCGCAGGGGCAAGGGCTTCGTGGAAAACCCGGACTACCTGAACGCGGAGCTGTTCGTCCGGCGCTTCTACGAGCCGGCCAGGAGCCTGTTGGGGGAGCATCTGGGGGGGATCCTGTTCGAGCAGGAGTATCAGCGCAAGCAGGAGCGGGGGGCGCCGGAGGCGTTCGCCGCGGGGCTGGACCGGTTTTTCGGTGCCTGCCCCGAGGATCCCGACTACCACGTGGAGGTCCGGACGGACGCCTACCTGACCCCGCCCCTCTTCGAAATGCTCGAGCGGCGCGGCGTCGGACAGGTGCTCAGCCACTGGACGTGGCTGCCGGCGCTGAGGGCCCAGCTCCTGAAGGCGGGCGGCCGGTTCTTCAACCGGGGGAACCAGTGCGTGGTCCGACTGATGACGCCGCGGGACGTCCGCTACGAGGAGGCCTACCGGCGGGCCTTCCCCTTCGACCGCCTGGTGGAGGGCATGCTGAACCCGGACATGATCGAGGACGCGGTGGGGATCGCCGGCGACGCCCTCCGGGAGGACGTGCGCGTCAACATGGTGGTGAACAACCGGGCGGGCGGGAACGCCCCCCTCATCGCGCGCAGGTTCGCCCGGAGCTTCCTCCGGAGGATCGCCGGCGCTGCCTCTTGAGCTGTTTCCCCGCGTTCCGGCAGCGGCCCGGCTCCCGCCCCGGAGACCGGTACTCACTGAAAAATCCACCTCTGCTTCCCGGTCCCCGGGAACCGGCTCGGCTTCGAATGCGGAGCTTCAAAGGAGGGACCGGGGCGGGCCGCCAGTGGAGGCAGGTTCGACGGCCCCGCCCCGGCATCAGGGAATGGGTCTGGAAGCTCGGCGGCTCACCGGCGCTGCGCCCGAGGCCGGAGTTTTCCGCCGATTTGGGGGGATGGGAGAAGGCCGTTCGAGGTCAAGGCCTTCCGTCCTGCGACCGCAAGCACCCCCGAAGCCGCTTACGGTCGAATGTAGCCTCGGTTGTCGTACAGCGCGTGACCCGACTGGTCCTCGAAGAGGGACCGGATGCGCTTCTTCTGTCGTTTCAGGAATCCCTTCATGTGGCCCGTCCATGCTCCCGTCTGAATGCGGTTGTGTCGTCGAGCAGGCAACGCGGTTTTTCGTTCCATGGCTTCGTTCCGGGTTGCGATGCGCTTTCCTGATAGAGCAATGGATGTGCCATTTCGGTCCCGATCCGAGAAAATAACCGGTAACGGCTGGATATTCAGTAGGATATCAGGAGGGATCAAGCGCAGCCTCCGGACGGACGGATGGCCGGTTTGTATGCTTTTGTGTAGAGCGGGGTATGCATTTGTGCACTCGTGGTCCCTCGAGTGCCATCGATCCGGCGGCATTTTGATTTCCCGGGCGGTTTCTGATAAGATTCATTCCGCACCTCGGGATGTACATCCGCGCACGCCAAACACGGAGGAGCGAACCATGCAGCAGGCATCGGATGACCGGCCCTGGAGGAGTCTTGCGCGAACAGGCTTGCTGCTTCTGTGTGCTGCGGTGCTGTGGGTCCAGGCCGGGCAGGCGCGGGCCCTGGACACCGGGCCTCCGTCTCGCACCCTGAAGCTCGTCTTCGTCCACCACTCCTGCGGGGAAAACTGGCTGGCGGACGACCACGGAGGCCTGGGCAAGGCCCTCGCGGCCGCCGGCTACTTCGTGAGCGACACCAACTACGGGTGGGGACCGGACGGCATCGGGGACCGGACGGACATCACGGACTGGCCGGAGTGGTTCACGGGACCGCAGAGCCCCCGCTACCTGAAGGCGCTCTTCCGGGAGTCCGGACGGCACGCTCCCTACAGCCGGCGCGGGTCCGATCCCGGCGGGGAAAATCGGGTGGTCCTGTTCAAGTCCTGCTTCCCGAACTCCGATCTCGCCGGACGGCCCCAGGACCCGCCCCGGCGGGGCAACGGCCTCACCGTGGGAAACGCCAAGGCCATCTACGGCGAGCTGCTCCGGTTCTTCGCCTCGCGGCCGGACAAGCTGTTCGTCGCGGTCACGGCGCCGCCGCTCAGGGATCCCTCGAACGCCGCCAACGCCCGGGGCTTCAACACCTGGCTCGTGAAGGAGTGGCTCGCGGACTACCCGGGGAGCAACGTGGCGGTCTTTGATTTCTACAACGTGCTCACCGGCCCGGACAACCACCACCGGGCGGGTGCCGGGGGGATCGAGCACGAGATCCGCGACAGGCGGAACACGTTGTACTACCCCACCAACGGGGACGACCATCCCTCGCCCGCGGGAAACCGGAAGGCCACCCGGGATTTCGTGCCTCTGCTCAACGCGTACGCGAACCGGTGGCTGGCCTCCGAGCCGCCCGAGCCCCCGCCCGCCGTGGAGGGCGAAGGGGCCGGGGCCCCGGAGCAGTCCGGGACCGTCGAGGAGACGGGCGGGGACGAAGCAACCGCACCTCCCGTGGTCGCCGGACCGGCGGGACCGGGACTGATTGACGGCTTCGAGGAGGACGCATCGGCCTGGTCGGCCTTTGTGGACCATGAGAAGCCGACGAGCCTGGAGTTCGCGCCGGACGCGGGGGTGGCATTCAGCGGAAAGGCCTCCCTGAGAATCGACTACCGCGTGGCACCCGAGAGCTGGGCCACCTGCAGCCTGGTCCACGACGGCCCGCGGGACTGGTCCTCAGCCGCCGGCCTCCGCCTGTACGTCCGCACCCGAAGAGCGGGGAGCCCCGTGGTCGTGGTGGCCTATCAGGGGACGTCTCCCGACGCCCTGGGCCACTTCGAGCACCGGCTGGTGTCGGAGGGGGCCGGCTGGAAACGGGTGGACATCCCCTGGGGCCGGTTCGAGAAGCCCGCCTGGGAGGGGGACCAGGACGCCCGGTTCGATCCGTCGAAGGCCATGGGCGTGGCCCTGGCCTTCGAGGAAGGGGAAGGGACGATCTGGGTGGACGACGTGTCGCTGTCGGCGCCGGGGGAGTGAGGGAAGGGGCGTCACTTCTTCTTTCTCCGGACTCGCCGGCCCTTTCGACGGAGGTCGTCGGGGTGGACCTGCCGCCCCGGCAGGACGCGGTCCCGGACGGAGATGCCGGCCTCGTGCACCGTCCTCGGGTTCCCGGAGACCAGCGGGTGCCACCAGGGAAGGTCGCGGCCCTCGAACAGGAGCCGGTAGGCGCAGGTCTCGGGGAGCCAGTCGATCTCCCGAAGGGTCTCGGGCGTGAGGTCGATGCAGTCGCTGCTGACCAGGGTCCGGTCGGGGTAGACCAGGCAGCGGGCCGTGGCGGTGTCAAGGTACTCGCAGGCCACCGGGATCACCCGTACCTTCCCGCTCTCCTTGTCCTCGAACTTCTCCAGGCAGCAGTTCCCGCACCGGTCGCAGACGGACTCCCACTCCTCCCGGGACATCTCCCCCAGGGGCTTGGTCTTCCAGAAAGGCGGACGGTTCCGGTCCATGCATCCTCGCGTGGGGCCGGCCCGAGGCCGGCGGGCGATGCCTGGTGGGGCGTGTCTGAAGCATAAACGAAACGGGCCGTCATGAAAAGGCCGCACCCATGCCGGGAGCTGAAAATCCCTTGCCGCGATGACCCGGAACCGCCATGATGAGCGAGAGAACCCCATCCTTCGAGGGAGACCGATCATGAATCTCCCGACACTGTCGCCCCTGAAAAAGAAGCTGCTGCTGAGCGGCCTCGCCGTCGTCGTGGCCGTGCTTTCCGCCACGGCCGCTCTGGACGGACTCGCCGAGCGAACGCCCCTCTCCCGCCTGGACACGGACGCGTCGGATTACTACGACGGGGCGGTGAAAAGGGCCCTGGCCACCTACGCGATCGCCCGCATGCTCAATGGGGCCATCTCGGCCGTCCAGGGCACCGAGCTCGCCGTGTCCCCGGCCGGCATGGGGCTGCGCCTCTCCGTGGGGGAGGTGCTCGATCCCATCAACGACCTGATCGAGCGGTTTTCGTGGGTCATGCTGCTCAGCACGGTGTCCCTGGGCATCCAGAGCGTCCTCATGGAGATCGGGGCCTGGGTCGGTTTCCGGCTGCTGGTCTCCGCCGCCATGGTCCTGCTCATCCTGGGGCTGTGGGTCCCGCGGGCCGGCGGGGCGAGGTTGGGCTCCCTGGCCGTTCGGCTTCTCGTCGTGGCCGTGGTGGTGCGGTTCTGCATTCCCGTCGTCGGCGTGACGGGCCGGGCGGTCTACGACGCCTTCCTGGCCGAGAGGTACACGCGGTCCACCGAGAGCCTGGAGGTGATCCGGGGCAAGGTCCGCATGCCGATCCTCCGGCCCGGCGAGGAGGAGGGTCAGGACGGCGGCCTGCTGGATCAGCTGAAGCGGAAGTACGAAGGCACCCGCGAGACCCTGAACGTCCAGGCCAGGCTGGATGCGCTCCGGGACACGGTGGAGGAGGGGATCGATCACATCACGAGCCTGATGATCGTGTTCCTGCTCCAGACGATCGTTCTGCCGCTGCTCGTGCTCTGGGGGCTCGTGAGGCTGGCGAAGACCCTGTTCCGGACCCCGGCCCGGCCGGCCGGCGTCCGCGCGCCCGGTACGGCCTGACCGGGGTTGGCTCAAACGTCCATGACCGGCGTCCGGTTTCCGGTCACCCCCGCTGATGAAAACGGGGGTTTTCGTAGGGCGGGGTTTTACACCCCGCCGTGCTTGTCGCAAGCCTTGCGGCGGCATGTGAAATGCCGCCCTGCGCCCGGCCCGTCGAGGGGTGTTTTCACGGCAAAAGGCCCGGAGAGGATGCGTTGACCAAAAAGCGAACCGTGCGGATCATCCCCAGAGATCAGGCCGTGTTCGGTCTGGACGCCCACGGCCACTGGCAGCACGCGGAGCAGGGCCGTTTCGAGAACCCGCGGATCATCGCTTACTTCCACTCCTGCATCCGGAAGGACGATCTGGGGTACCACTTGGTCCAGGACCATGACGGCGTCCGCGAAAAGGTCTACTTCCCCTTCGAGGACACGGCCCTGTTCGTGTTCGACGTGCTCAAGGGCGACGATGTGATCCTGGTCCTGAACACGGGCCGCCGCGTGCGGCTCGCGCCGCGCAAGCTGTTCATCCGGGACGACGTCCTCTACACGCGGGTGGGCGAGCACCGCGTGCGGTTCACGGAGCACGCCCTGGTGCGGATGGCCGACCTCCTGGAGTTCGACGGGGAGGAGAACGCGTTCGTGCGGGTGCGCGGAAGGCGCTACCGCATCCCCGAGGAGCCCCGAACGACCCCCTGAGGAGCCGGGCACCCGCCACCTCAGCCCGCCCAAAACCGGCTTTTCTCATTCATGTTCTGCGGCCTTCGGGCCGATAACGAGAGGGTGAATCTCGAAACGCTTTGTCCCGGAGACATCTCGTTGTTCGACCGGAGCGGCCCTCCAAGCTGTTGACCTTTCTGTCTTTCATCACGATACGACTGTGGAGGACGAGCCGGCTCCGGGGAGTGCGGGTGGCTGAATGCGGTTTCGACAGGGAAGATCCGAATGAACATGAATCCCTATGCGTGGTCTCTCGTGGCGGCGGCCCTGGTCTCGGCGGCCCTGGGGGGATACGTGTGGCGACACCGGGCCTCCACCGGGGCGCGCGCCTTTCCCCTCCTCATGTTCTCCCTGGCCTGGTGGTCCTTTGCCTACGGCATGGAGGTGGCGAGCACGGCCCCGGGGGTCACGGCGTTCTGGGGGATCGTCGAGTACCCGGCAATCGCCTCGTCCCCCGTGCTCTGGTTGATCTTCACCCTCGGGTACGCCGGGAAGTCAAATCGGCTTTCCCGCCCTCTGCTGGGCGGCCTGTTCCTCTTGCCCCTGATCACCGTGATCCTGGTGACGACCAACCCATGGCACCATCTCTACTACCGCAGCACCGCCCTGGACTCGAGCGGCGCCTTTCCCCTGCTGGCGCTGAGGCCCGGACCCGGCTACTGGCTCCATGTGGTCTACTCGTATGTCTGCCTGCTGGCCGGCACCATGCTCCTCTTCTCCGTCTGGGTTCGCTCGTCCCGTCTCTACCGGCGCCAGGCCGGAATCATGCTGCTGGGGGCGTCGGTCCCCTTTGCGAGCAACGTGTTGTACATGTCCGGGATCCGGCCCTTCGGCCACCTGGACCTGACGCCTTTCGCCTTCACCGTGACCGGCCTGGTCGTGGCGTTCGGCCTGTTCCGTTACCGCCTCTTCGATCTCACGCCGCTCGCCCACGGCGTGCTCCTGGAGAACCTGAGGGAAGGGATCGTCGTGCTGGATGGAGAGCAGAGGATGGTGGAGATGAACCCGGCCGCCCGGCGGATGGTCGGCAGGGACGGGCGGCCGTTCCTCGGGCTGCACGCGAGCCGGGTCTTTGCCGATCATCCCGCGCTGGTGGATCTGGTCTGCAGCGGCTCGGAGGCCGAGCGGGAGGTGGAGCTTCGCGATCCCGCCCGGGTGCTCGAGGCCCGCTACTCCCCGCTGATCGAGGGTGGGGAGGCCTCCGTCGGGGGGCTCCTGGTCCTGCGGGACGTGACGGAGGCCAAGCAGGCCGAGCGGGCGTTGAGAAAGGGCCACGAGCGGCTGGAGCTCCTCCTCCACGCCATGCCCCAGGCCATCCTGGTGATCGAGGCGAAGACCCACCGGATCGTGGACGCCAACCCCCAGGCCTGCCTTCTCATCGGGTTGCCCCCGGACCGGATCGTGGGAAGGCGCTGCCACTCCTTCGTCTGCCGGTCCCGGGAAGGCGACTGTCCGATCACGAATGCGGGGAAGCATCTGGACCGGTCCGAGAGCGTTCTCGTCACCGCCGAAGGGGAGGAGATCCCCGTCCTGAAGACGGTCCTGGCCATCGACGTGGACGGCGAGGAGTGGCTCATCGAGAGCATCTCCGACATCACCGAGCTCAAGCGGGCGGAGCTGGAGCGGTTGGAGAAAGAGAAGCTCCAGGCGCTCGTGGAGACGGCGGGTGCGGTCTGCCACGAGATGAACCAACCTCTGATGGGGATCTCCGGGTACGGCGAGCTGGCGCTCATGGAGCTCGACGCGGGGCACCCCGTCCGCCCCGGGATCGAGAAGGTCCTGGAGCAGGTCGGGCGAATGACGGAGATCACACGCAAGCTCACGCGGATCACGAACTATCGGACGAAGGAGTACCTGAGCGGGAAGATCCTGGACATCGACTCGTCCGCCCGGGTGGACGGGGGCGACACCACGTTTTAGAACGCCTCCGGGGTCCCGGCGCGAGGCGGTGAACGGCGGGTTCGGCGATGAAGCGAAGCATCCTGGTGGTGGACGACGAGGCTTCCATTCGAGACGTCCTCGAAAAGACCCTGGTCCGGGCGGGTTACGACGTTCGGAGCGCGGCCTCGGCCGGGGAGGCCCTGGGGATCCTTCAGCACGAGAGCATCATGGTCATGATCCTGGATCTCCATCTCGG